>CAZHLD010000005.1:31000-45156 GCA_964533185.1 uncultured Acidobacteriaceae bacterium
AGGATTACGGGATTTGGAGAGGGATGCCCCCGCCGGGGAGCGGAGCTTTGCTTGCGAGTCAAGCCCCATCCGCGGGCTCTTTCTGGTTGTCAGCGTCGCTTCAGCGTCTCACCCTCTTCCAGCGAAGTACGCCTCCTCGCTCGCCGGATGGAGTCCTCCGACGGCGATGCACTGGGATTCGGTGCCACTTTGCGCTACAATCAACCGCGATCCCGGCTGACTTGTTGGGGACACACTCTAACCCAGCGGGTACGACTTAGCCAGAACTTGGAGGTGTCCCACGCTCCCTCCCACAACATTAGCGGGTCGCACGGTCTTTTCCTTGGCCTCCCGGATCTGTGTGTTGTTATTGGCGGCTGGCTGGGCCACTGATTCTGCCGCTCAACTCTTCAATCCCACCCCCTGCGAGCTTGTCGTCAGGGTGAACATCGTGAACATCCAGAACCATGCTCCGGCTGGTCTGACCGTCCAACTTCTGGACGGCTTCGGAACGATCCAACAGGAACAGAGGACCGACGGCAGCGGCGTGGTCCAGTTCCACACCATGACTGGACTCCACCATCTGCGGATCTACGGTCCTGGTATTCAGGAGTACAACGGAAGGGTGGAACTCGAGAAAGTGGAAATCCGCCACACCGAAGTCGTTCAAGTCCAGCCAGATCGAAACTCAGCACCTTCCATTTCTTCAGGGCCGGCTTCAGCAGCGGTCCCCGTCTCGCGCTTGAAGATTCCGAAAAAAGCCAAGAGCGAATTTAACAGCGGTACAGGCGCACTCGAGAAAAAAGACTGGGCCGAGGCAAAAAAACGCTTTCAGGCGGCTATCGCGATCTATCCGGATTACGATGTGGCTTACAACGGATTGGGGGTGGCGACCATGTCCGTGGGAGACACACAGGCCGCGCGGGAGGCTTTTGGAAAGGCCATCCACCTGAACGATCATTTTGCCGAAGCGTATCGCAATCTGGCTAGGGTCTGCCTCAGTGAACAAAAATACGGAGAAGCAGACACACTCCTGTCCAAGTCGTTGGAATCCGATCCGCTGAATGCGTGGGCCCTCACCTATGCCGCTTACTCGGAGCTGCTGACCCGCAAGTTCACCGAGGCCATCGCGAACGCCCGGAAAGCTCACGGCGTGCCGCACCAGGGCCTTGCCAGCGTTCACATTGTCGCCGCCCGCGCACTGGAAGCGACGCAGCAGCCGGCCGAGGCGCTGGCGGAGTACAAGACCTATCTCGAAGAAGACCCCAACGGCCGCGACGCCGCCCGCGCGCGGGACGCCGTGGCGCGCTTGAGCGGACCAGGGCTAGCTAGGAATTTTTTATCAGTCGGGTCAAGCAGCAGGCAATAGTCGCCGTCGCCGTTCCGGTCCAAGAATCTCGATGCTAATGTTCGTGCCAACACCCGAGATGTAACTACAGGTCCAGCACTCGAAGAGATAGACAACCATCGACTTTGTGCCTTCCTGCGAAATGACATCGCGGAAGAGCGTCAGGGCTTCGTGTAGATAGTGCGGCCGGCGAGGATGGTGCGGAGGACTTCGGTTTTGAGGATGGCCGGCGGGGGGATCTTGGTGACGTCGGCGGAGAGAACGACCAAATCGGCGAATTGGCCGGGCATAATCTGACCCTTCTTCCCTTCCATGAATTCGGCGTAGGCGGAACCTGTCGTATAGGCGGAGATACATTCGTCAATGGAGATTTTTTCCTGGGGCTGCCAGCCACCGAGCGGGCCGCCCTCGGGGAGCTCGCGGGTGACGCAGGCGTAGAGGCCGCGCATGGGGTTGAGCGGCTCGACGGCGAAGTCGGTGCCGAAGGCGAGGCGGACTTCGTGGTTGAGGAAAGTGCGCCATGCGTAGGCGCCCTTGGAGCGTTCCGGGCCGAGGCGCTGCTCGGCCCAGCGCATGTCCGAAGATTCGTGAACGGGCTGCATCGAAGCGATGACGCCGAGCGCGGCGAAGCGAGCGAAGTCGTCGGGGGCGACGACCTGAGCGTGCTCGATGCGGTGGCGGGAGTCGCGCGTGCCGTTGGCGGCCTGGCCGGCGGCGAAGGCGTCGAGCGCGGCGCGGTTGGCGGCGTCGCCGATGGCGTGGATGGCGATCTGGAAGCCGGCTTTGTCGCGCTCGATGACGAGCTGCTTCAAGCGGTCGGGCTCGATGCGGAAGATGCCCGTGGTTGAGGGATCGTCAGCGAAGGGAGCGAGCATGGCGGCGGTGCGCGAGCCGAGTGTGCCGTCGGCGACGCCTTTGAGAGCGCCGGTGCGGAGCCAGGGGTCGGCGGTGCCGCCGCGGCGACGCATGTCTTCAAGCTGCGCGACGGGCGCAGTGAACGGGAGCCACTCGGTGATGCGCAGAGTGAGCTTGCCTTCCTTTTTCAACTGCTCAAAAACGAAGAAATCCTGCCAGGAAGAGTTGTCGTGAATCGAGGTGAGGCCGAAGCGTGCGGCTTCGGCGAGAGCCAGCTCGATGCCGCGGCGGCGCTGCTCGGGAGTGAGCGGCGGGACCTTTTGGGCGACGAGGGCGGTGGCGGACTCCTTCAACATGCCTGTGGCATCACCGTTTTTATCGCGTTCGATGGAACCGCCGGGCGGGTCGCGCGTGTCCGTCTTGATGCTGGCGAGCTCGAGGGCGAGCGTGTTGGCGACGGCGACGTGTCCATCCACGCGGGTGAAGAACATGGGGCGGTCGCGGGAGACAGCGTCGAGGTTCTGACGCGTGGGGAATTTCTTGGTGGGCCAGAGGGTGTGGTCCCAGCCGCGGCCGGTGAGCCATTCGCCGGGCTTGAAGTCAGGGAGGCGCGCGCGGATGCGCTGCTGGAATTCGGCGAGCGAGCGGGCACCTTCGAAGTCGATGGCGAGCTTGGCCTGTCCTCCGCCGGCGAGATGAATGTGGGCGTCGTTGAAGCCGGGGACGACGAAGGCGCCGTTGAGGTCGATGATCTGAGTTTGCGGGCCGGCGAGCGCGCGGATGTCGGCCGAGGTGCCGACGGCGGTGATGAGTTCGCCGGTGATGGCAACGGCTTCGGCGCGAGGGCGGGCGGAGTCGACGGTGTAGATGACGCCGTTGGTGAGGATGAGGGTGGGAGGGGTGGATTGGGCGGAGGTGTAGGGGCGCGGGGAGAAGACGGTTGCCAGAAGGAAGAGGGCGAGGAGGGGGAGGAAAAGCAGATTCCTCGGTCGTCGCGGCGACCTCGGAATGACAGCCTTCAATAGATGGGCGAATGGCCCTTTCATGGGACGGGGTCCAGTCCGGCGGCTCCGAGGATGATGAGCAGAGCGCGCTGAAGGCCAATTTCGCGGCCAGTGGGGTCGTACCATTCGTCGAGCGAATGGGCGCCACCGCTGCGGCCGCCGGCGCCAATGGCGATGGCCGGGATGCCGAGCGAGAGTGGGATGTTAGCGTCAGTCGAAGAGCGCTCGAGGCGAGAGCGGTTGCCCAATATGCGGTCGGCTTCGCGGACGCCGGTGAGCAGGGGCGAATTTTCGGGCAGCTCGCCGCCGGGACGGATGCCGAGGGTGCGGAACTTGACTTCGAGCTGGCCGTTTGCGCCGTTGCGACGTGAGGTGGCGTTTTCTTCTTCGAGGCCGACCTGAACGGCGGCGCGAAGGGCGGCTTCGATTTTATCGATTTCGGATTCCTGCTCGGAGCGCATGTCCACTTTGAAGGAGGCGCGGTAAGGGATGGAGTTGACCGAGGTGCCGCCTTCGATTTCGCCGACGTTGTAAGTGGTGCGCGGATCGTCGGGCACGCGCAGAGTGACGAAACGAGCGATGGCGCGGGAGGCGGCGTTGATGGGGTTGGGCATGCCGAAGTCGGACCAACTGTGGCCGCCCGGGCCGGTGACGCTGACTTCGAAGCGGCGGGAGGCGAGAGCGGAGGTGGTGACGAAGTCGGTGCCGGCGCCGTCAATGGCGATGACGGCGCGAAGGCGGTCGCGGTAGGTTTCGACGAGCTTTCTCATGCCGCGAAGGTTACCTTCGCCTTCTTCGCCGACGTCGGCGACGAAAAGAATGGTGTGGTGGGGCTTGATGCGGGCGTCTTGCAAGGCGCGGGCGAGAGCGACCAGTGCAGCGAGTCCGGTGCCGTTGTCGGAGATGCCGGGAGCAATCAGGCGCGTGCCCGAGCGGCGGACGCGGACGTCGGTGCCGGCGGCGAAAACGGTGTCGAGATGAGCGACGACCATGACGATGTCGTTGCGGGCCAGGCCGGGGCGCTCGCCGATGACGTTGCCGAGAGAGTCGGTGGAGACGCGAAGTCCGGCGGAGGAAAGAAGGCGCTTGAGCAACGCCCCGCGGGCGGCTTCCTTGAATGGCGGGGCCGGAACCTCAGTGATGCGGACCTGTTCTTCGTTGATGAGTGGAACGTTGTGCTGGAGCCAGTTCATGGCGCGGAGGACACGCGGGTCGGAGGCGAGAGCGGCGCCGGGGGAAGATGGTGCGGTCTGAGCAGCGGCGGTGGCCATCGAAAAGAGAATACAGCAGAGTAAGAAAAGTTTCACGGGCTTCGAGAAGAGAAAAGTATTGAGCAACTGGCGGAGGAGTTTGCCTGAAGAAGGGGGAGGCGTCAAGGAGGAGTCGGAGGTTGGAGGTTTGAAGATAAAAAAGTCAGTTGCCTGAGGGGAGGCGGCAGAGGGAAAGGATTTCGGATTCGGTGAGGATGCGGGTGGATTGCTTGGCGGCGTCGAAGATGCGGTTGACGAGGTCGTCGGTGACGGGGAGGTCGCGGGATTCGAGCCAGTAGATGACGTTGGATTTGCCGCTCATGGGGCCAACCTCGATGATCTGCTCGAGGCCGAAGAGATGCGAGGGGACGCCGCTGTAAACGGAGTTGGCGAGGAGGCGGTCGTTTTTGCGAAAGGCTTTGATGATGGCGGCGGCGTGGACGCCAGTGGCGGTGCGGAAGGCATCGCGGCCAATGACGGGATAGTTGGGCGGGATGGTGGTGTGGGTGGCGCGGGCGACGACTTCGCAGTACTCCTTGAGGCGGGAGAGATCGCGGTCAATGAGACCGAGGAGGCGGAGGTTGACGAGCATCAGCTCCATGGGTGTGTTGCCGACGCGCTCGCCGAGCGAATTGGCAGCGGCGTGGACCTGGTCGGCGCCGGCGGCGATGGCGGCGAGCGAGTTGGCAATCGCGAGGCCACGGTCGCAATGGCCGTGCCAATCAATGCGGATAGTTTCGCCGGAGGGCTTGACGATGTTTTCGCGGGCGAATTTGACGAGGCTGTAGGCGCCCATGGGCGTGGCGTGGCCGACGGTGTCGCAAAGGACGATGGCGCGGGCGCCGCAACGGATGGCGGTGGAGTAGAGCTTCTGGACGGTGTCGGCGTCGGTGCGGATGGTGTCTTCGGTGACGTACATTACCGGCAGGCCCTGGGCGACGGCGAAGCTCACGGCCTTTTCGGTGGTGCGCTGGAGATGGTCGACGGTCCAGTCTTCGACAAGGCGGCGGATGGGGCTGGAGCCGAGGAAAGTGGCGGCTTCGATGGCGATGCCGGCGCGCTGGGAGACTTCGGCGATGGGACGGATGTCGTTTTCGACCGTGCGCGCGGCACAGTTGGGGCGGATTTTCAATTTGCTGCGGACGATTTCGCGGGCGAGGGCTTCGGTGTCGGCCAGGGCGCGGGGGCCGGCGCCGGGAAGCCCGATGTTCACCGTGTCAATGCCGAGGGCTTCCATCAAATGGAGGATTTCGATTTTTTCGCCGATGGAGGGGTCGTGAACAGAGGGGTTCTGAAGGCCGTCGCGGAGAGTTTCGTCGTCAAGCATGACGCGGCGGTTGAGGAAGAGGTCGAAGCCGCCGACGGTGTTCCAGTCGAAGATGAGTTGATCGATCGTCATGCCAATTTAGTGTGGACAGGCTGAAGCCTGTCCTACCTAGTAGCGCAGGGTAAAGCTGTGCGGCATCTCGGAGAGATCGGGCTTATAGAGCGTTTTGCAGAACTCGCAGCGATAGATCTCCGTCTTAGGGCCGATGAGAGCCTCGATATCCCTGGGATAGTCGTACCAACGCTTCAAGTGGCCGTTGCAGAGTTTGCCTTTGGCATCTTTTTCATCGCAGGCACGCTGTTTGGGTTTGCGCGTTTTCATTTTGGGAGCGGACGGCTGCGATTCTTCCGCGGCAGTGACGGGAGCAGCCGGCTCGGACATGCGGCAGAGTCCTCCAGGGAGATGCCGAAAGGCCATTCTACCTCAATTCGAGGTGAGGGGGGGCGGCGAGGCAGGAGGAAAAATAGAAAATGGAAACTAGAAATTGTTTTCAGAGGCGCCAGGGTTCGGAGTATTCGACGGAGACGAGGAAAAGGCCGTGGGGAGGGACGGTGGGGCCGGAGCGGGAGCGGTCGCGGAGGTCGAAGAGCGCGGGAATGTCGTCGGGGGTGAGGCGGCTGCGGCCGACGTCGAGGAGAGTGCCGACCAGTTTGCGGACCATGTAGCGGAGGAAGGAGCGGCCGCGGACGGAGTAGATGAGGAGGTCGGCGTCGGGCGTGGGAGAAGGTGGGGCGACGGGAGAGAGAGAAGGAAAAGCAGATCCCTCGTGCGCCGCGGCGGACTCGGGATGACAGGCAAATTGTGGCGGGATAAAGCCCGGCGGCACATGGGATGCGCAGGAGAAGAGTTGGGAGGAGAAGATTAGGCGGGCGGTGGTGCGTTCGCGGTCGTCGTCTTCGGAGCCAGAGGAAGCGGCAAACGAGGTGAAGTCGTGCTCGCCTTCGAAGAGGCGTGCGGCGCGGGACATGGCCTCGAGGTCGAGCGGAAAGGGATAGTGGAGGACGTAGCGATGCAGGAAGGGCGGGACGACGCGGCCGCGGAAGATGCGGTAGTGGTAGGTCTTGGCCTGAGCGTTCCAGCGAGCGTGGAAGTCGGGGCCGAGCTCGAGGGCTTCGACGACGCGGATGGAGGGGGGAAGCAGGGCATTGCAGGCGCGCTGGAACTCGGCGGCGGTGAGGGCGGAGTGCGTCTTGAAATGAGCGACCTGGCCGAGGGCGTGGACGCCGGAGTCGGTGCGTCCGGCGGCGTGGACGGTGAGGTGCTCGGCGGTGAGTTTGCGGAGGACGTCAACGAGAGTGCCCTGAATGGTGGGCTGGCCGGGCTGGATTTGCCAGCCACGGAAGTCGGTGCCGTCGTAGGAGAGGGTGAGTTTGAGGGTGTGCATTGAAAAGAGTTGTCAGTAACAGCAGTCAGCTTTCAGCCGCCAGCAATCAGCAAGAAAAGAGACTAACACACAGACTGGAGAGGAGTGACCGGACGCGAACAAAACGCTGCCCGGTGTCCGCCATCCGATGCCTGTGGACGCCTCCCGTGGGGGTGGATTTGTTTATCGTGAGAAGACGTCATTTTCTGGTAGCAAGCGACAGACAATGGTAGAGTGCGCGGCGACAGGAAGGTCGGAAGGAAGGTGAGAAATGCTGGGCACAGGAGACTCAGGCGCAAAGGCAGAACGGACGGCGATCCTGGTGATTCACGGGGTCGGGCAGCAGAACCCCTATGAAACTCTGGACAGTTTTGCCGGGGGGCTGGCGCGGTACTTCCGAAAGGAAAGGAGCGCGACCTTTGAGATCCGGCCGGAGCGGATTGCCCACAAAGACTGGACGGAGGTAGCCATTCACTTTGACTTCCAACAGCCGGTTGGGCCGAGGGGATTGAAGTTGCTCAGCCTGTATGAGTACTACTGGGCGCCGTACACGCAAGACAAAATCAGCTACTTGGGATCGCTTCGCTGGCTGATCCAGACGGGTCTGACGCCGCTGCGGTTCATGAGTGCCAATCTACAGGTGCGGCTCGGCGGTTACATGAAGCGAACCAAGAAGGAAAACTTCTGGATCTTGCTACAGGAAATCTTTCGTGCTGCCTTGATTTTCATTCCACTGGTCATCCTGCTCGCGGCGGGGCTGTTCTGGTTGCCGCAAGCGGGAAAACTGACGGAGATTCCGAGGTATGGCCGGGAGCTGCTGGGGACGGCGGCGTGGTACTGGTTGCTGGCGTTTACGGTGTGTGCCGGGATGGTGCTGGTCATGCTGCTCGCCCTGCTGCGCAGCCGTCAAAAGCCCATCGAATCACGTGATGAGAGCATCCAGCAGGCGTCGGAGCAGAAATGGAGGCAATACGCCGTCGTGTGCCTGACTGTTTTCTTGCTCGGAGCTGTGGCGATTCTTTGGCGGCAAGACGGACTCCGCGATCTGCTTCAAAGGCGCCTCACGGAAGGGAGGACATGGATTCTGCTGGGGACCGCCTGCTTAGTTTACGTCGCGCGAAAAATCCTGGTGAACTACATCGGTGACGTGGCGGTGTACGTGAGCGCAGACAGAAAGTCGAAGGGCTATGAGGCACGGAAGAACATTCTAGATGGCTCGACCGAGGCGCTGAAGAGACTGCTGGGAGAAAGGACAAGAAATAACTATGACCAGGTGATTGTGGCGGGGCATTCGCTGGGAAGCGTGATCGCGTATGACACGATCAACGAGGTGGTGGCACAGGTGTGGGCGAATGATGATCCGCTGGGGCAGGGCCCGGAGAAGAGGATTGCTATCGCGGACCTGGCAAAGCTGCGAGGACTTGTTACCTTCGGGTCGCCGCTGGACAAGATTTACTATTTCTTTCGCGAGCAGGTGAGTGACCGGCAGGCGTACCGGGCACAAATCCTGTCGTTCTTGCACTCGTTCCGGAAGGTGCGCTCGGGGCGGACGTACGGCGCGGACGAGTTCAAATACCGCCAGGGTAATGGGCCGGACGAGCGCCCGTCGACGTTTCCACAACTTGCGGGATTCACGTGGCTGAACGTCTATTCGCCGATGGACCCGGTAAGTGGGTATTTGAACTTTTACCAGATGGGAACGGGGACGCAGCTCCGGCTGTGGTACCGGATCCCGCTGGCGGCGCACTTGAAGTATTGGGGGGATCCGGAGTTTTACAAGTTTTTTGGGAATAGGATGCTGTAGGACAGTTCAAAGGTGGCAGTTGGCAGACCTCCGTTGTCCGTTGTCCGTTCTCCGTTGTCCATCTTCCGTAATCAGACTGAGAACAGTAGCACAGCAGGAATGCGAAGCGCGCTGGAAGGCATGAGCGCTGAAACTATGGGACTCGGGACGGTCAGGGAAAGAGATGAACGAAGGAGTGGAGGGTTGGGTGACTCGAGGCAGACGGAGTGGGCGCGGAGGCATCGGACGCGGTTGAGCGAAGGCAGAGTGCGGTGGCCAGGCCGGCGGAGCGAGCAGCGTCGAGCTCGGCCAGCACATCAGAGAGAAAAAGAATTTCGCCGGGCGAGAGCGAGAGCGCAGCGGCGATGCGGCCGTAGCTTGCGGGAGATTGCTTTGGGCCAGTGGTAGTGTCGAAGAAGGCGGAGATGAACAGGGCGAGGTCTCCCGCAGTCGAATGAGCGAAAAGAAGCTGCTGGGCCAGAACGCTGCCGGAAGAAAAGATCGCCAGGCGCCTTCCCTGGCGGTGCCAGCGGTCGAAGGCCAGAGGCACATCGGGATAGACATCACCGCGCAATTCCCCGCTCCGATAGCCTGCCTCCCAGATCCTGCCCTGGAGGGACTTGAGCGCGGTGGACTTGCGGTCGCGGTCCATAAGCCAGTTGAGATAGGCGACAGCAGAACGCAGCCGGGCATCGGGCGAATCGTCGCGCCAAGGCGGGAGGTCAGCTGCGGATGGCTCGGCGGCATGTTCGCGGCGGAGAGCATCGAGATCGGCTCGGACGGACGCGTCGGAGTGATTTGCGCGGAGGAACTCGGCGAGGCGAGCGCGGGCGTATGGGAAGAGAGTCTTGTGGACGAAGTCCAGGGGCGTGGTGGTTCCTTCGATATCGAGCAGAATGGCGCGGATGCCGGCAGCGTCGAGCGCCACCTTCATTTCAGGGCGGCCGGGCGAAGCTGCGGAGGTAGATAGGCAGGCCCCAAGCAGACGGGTTGGTAGTTCTTGTCCACGCCGCTTTCGGTATAGCGCGGGGCCCAGCCGGCGGGATTCTGGAACAGGCGGATGACACGAATGCGGCGCTCAGGGCACAGATCGAACCAGTGCCAGATACCGCGCGGTACGCGGAGCAGGTCGCCGGCTTCGACCTCGATAGCGATGACGGGGCCGGAGGGCGGGTGAATGTGGAAGAGGCCGCGTCCTTCGATGACGAAGCGGACTTCATCTTCGTCGTGCCAGTGCTCGGAATTGAACTTGTTGAGCATCGCGTCGAGGCCGGGGGTCTGGGAGGAGACGTCGATGACGTCAGCGGTGACGTAGCCACCGGCGGCCTTGAGACGGTCGATTTCGGCGGAGTAGGCGGCGAGAATCTCCTCAGGGCGGGCACTGGCGGAGACTGGATGCGCGGGCTCCCAGCGCTCGTAGTCAATTCCGATGCCGGCGAGATATTCGCGGACGGCGGCGGGAGCGGTTAGGGTGCGGTTTTCATCAGGGATGCGAAGGGTGGCCATGGAAGCCTCCTGCCTGTTCTACGCGCTGCGAAACAAGAAACGCAAAGTCAAGAATCGAAACCCAATTGAGATTCTCAAGCACTGATGAAGCCGCAAGAACCCGCCGCTGAAGTTGCTGCACCATTCACCAAAGCAAGGCCGGCGACAAAGACTCATAAGCCACTGGCACCGGCAGCGCGAGGAGCGGCGGCGCGACCGACAACCTCGAGCAAGAACTCTAGGATCTCGATGTGACGGCGGGCCTCGCCCACGTCCTCTCCCCAAGTATAAAGCCCGTGGCGCTGCAAGAGAAAGCCGTGCGAAGTCGGATAACTGTCGAGCGTCTCCTCGACGCGCTGGGCCAGAGCAGACATGTCCTGCGAGTTCTCGAAAATGGGCAACCACTCGCTATGCTCATGCGAGGTCACGCCCGATAGGCCCTTCAGCATTTCGTAACCGGCGATGGGGATTCCACCCTGATGAGCGTAACGCTCCGAGAGCAAGGTGCTCCAAACGGAGTGCGTGTGCAGCACAGCGCCGGCGTTGCGACGGCGAATGAGCGTCAAATGGAGCGGAAGCTCGGCCGAAGGCTTCCCTTCCCCGCGGACGACGTGAGCGTCGCCATCCGTTTCCAGGAAGTCAGCCGGAACAAGCGTGCCCTTGTGGGCGCCGGAAGAGGTGACAACAAGTCGCAGCGGGTGGCGGCTCAGCACGGCACTGAAATTGCCACTCGTGCCCAGCACCCAGCCACGGGTGTAGAAGTCGCGCCCAGCATCGGCGAGGAGCGAAGTAAGGCTGTGAAAGGAAGCCTGACGAGAGACTGCTGTGCTTGCGCGACGGGAACTCGGTGCGGCCATGAATGAATACTATCCTACCTTGAAAGCACAACTCCAAGGAGTCAGAGTGCGGCCTGGGCTAGGACGTGGTGCGGAGGAGGCGGCTGCCGGGGCGGATGGCGGAGGAGCCGGTGCGACAGAGGGGGCAGTCGGAGGCGGGGTAGCTTTCGATCTTTAGCTCGACTAGGGCCTCGGCGCGGACGGGGAGCTCGAGGCGGCCGTTGGTGCGGTCAATCAGAGCGCCGGCAGCGACGACGCGGCCGCCCTCTTCCTCGACCACGCGGATGGTTTCATAGGTGGAGCCGCCGGTGGTCCAGACGTCTTCGACGACAAGGACGCGCTCGCCGGGGTCGAAGCGGAAGCCGCGGCGAAGGGTGAGGTGGCCGCTGGAATCGCGCTCGACGAAGAGGGCGCGGGGCTGACCGCCGCCGGGGCGAGGGGGCAGGGCTTGGGCAACCTCGTGGCCGATGATGACGCCGCCCAGGGCCGGGGAGACAACGCAATCAAGCTGGATGTCGAGGAACTCGGCGGCCAGGGCGCGGCCAAGCTGCTCGGCGTGGCGGGGATGCTGAAGGACCAGGGCGCACTGGACGTAGGTGGGGCTGTGCAGGCCGGAAGAAAGCTCGAAGTGGCCATGGCGAATGGCGTCAACTGACTCGAGCAGGCGGATGACCTCTTCGGGACGCATGGCAAGGCGGAGCCTACCGGGGGGTGGGCGCGTTGTCAAGGAAGGGCGAGGTTGATAGAGTGTGCGTGCGACCAAAGGGTGCCGCCCACGTCTAACAGGCCAGGGCCCGGGGTGCGAGGGTGTGCGTGGCCGGCCGGGCAAAAATCCTTGAAACAAAACGGGGTCCGCAGACGTTTCAATGACGTGAAGCTGAAGACGGGAAGTATCCGCACGTAATCCAACTTGCCGGGAGAGAGACCGACATGAGCGCAAGGATTTTTCGTTCCGTTGTAGCGCTGGCGCTGGGGACGCTGCTGGTCCTGGGGCCGGTGGCGCCCGCCTACGGGCAGGAGCAAGCACAAAACCAATCGTCGTCGCAGTCGCAGGGAACGACGAGCCAGCCGATTTCGCTGACGACGGGCCGCGACTTTTCGAAGGGGCCGTCGCAACAGCGCAACTTCTTCTCGCCGTACTTTCCGATGGGCGTGGCGGAGCCGGCGCTGACCAATTCGCCGCGGGTGGGGCAGTTGATCCAGGATGGGAAGATGTCGCTGACCCTGGAGGATGCGATCTCGCTGGCGCTAGAAAACAATATGGACATCACCGTCCAGCGCTATAACCCGTGGATTGCTTCGACGGACATCCTGCGAACGATGGGGGGCGGGGCGGGGCGCGGGCTGGCCGGGACGGGGACGGCATCTGCACTGGGCTCGATCCCTTCGCAGAACTTCGACCCGTCATTCACGATTACGGGCAACCTGGACCACCGGAATATCCCCGTGAACAACCCGCTCTCGACGGGCGCGGGGGTGGGCCTGCTGGCGCTGACCAACCACACAACGCAGATGAACATGTCGTACAGCCAGGGGTTCCACACCGGGACGGGTTTTGCGGTGACGCAGAACAACACGCGGTCCGCGACGAACTCCCAGTTTGCAGTGTTCAACCCGTCGGTGCAGTCCACGCTGTTTGTTTCGGTAACGCAGCAACTGCTGAACGGTTTTGGCCTGCTGCCGAATACGCGATTCATCCGGATCGCGAAAAACAGCAAGAAGATCGCGGACTGGGCTTTCACGCAGCAAGTGATCACGACGGTAACCGCGGTGCAGAACCTCTACTACGAGCTGGTGTTTGCGCGCGAGGATGTACAGGTGAAGCAGCGGTCGGTGGAACTGGCGCAGAAGCTTTATAACGACAACAAGCGGCAGGTGGAAATCGGGACGCTGGCGCCGATCGAAGTGGTACGGGCCGAGGCCGAAGTGGCGCGGGCGCGGCAGGAGCTGATCGTTTCGCAGACGCTGGCGCTGCAACAGCAAACGCTGCTGAAGAACGCGATTACAAAGAACCCGCTGGAGCCGACGCTCTTGGACGTGGAGATTCGGCCGACGACGGTGGTGACGCAGGTGCCGCAGATTGATACGGTGCCGATGCCGGACGCGGTGAAAGAAGCGTATGCGAAGCGGCCGGACGTGAAGCAGATTCAACTGGACCTGCAAAACCGCAACATTGACGTGCGGGCCACGCGGAATGCGCTTCTGCCGACGCTGAGCCTCTTCGGGCAGTACGGCTGGACGGGGCTGTTTGGCGACCGGGTGCGCAGCGGTCAACCGACCGGCGCGCTCACGGCCAACCTGAATAACCCGATCGTCAACGCGGCGGGCGTACTGCAGGGGATCTTCACCTCCAGCCCGGTGCTGGGCCCGTCAACTTTCGTCCAGGGCGGGCTGGGCGACAGCCTGAACCAGATTTTCACCGGGCGGTTCCCGACCTACTCGGTGCAGTTGAGCCTGAACGTGCCAATCCGGAACCGGCCGGCGCAGGCGGATAACGCGCGGGCGCAGCTCGAAGAGCGGCAGACGCAGGCGCGGCTGAGGCAGCTCGAGAACAACATCGTCGTCGAAGTGCGCAACGCGCAGATTGCGCTCGAGCAGAACCAGGCGCGGGTGCAGGCGGCGCGGTCGTCACGCGTGCTGCAGGAACAGACGCTCGACGCGGAACAGAAGAAGTACCAACTGGGCGCGTCAACGATCTTCTTCGTCATTCAGGCGCAACGCGACCTAGCCGCGGCGCAGAGCGTTGAGCTGCGGGCGCTGGTGGACCTGGTGAAGTCGAAGGTCGAGTATGAGCGGGCGCTGGGGCGGACCCTCGAGGCGAACCGCATCAGTGTGGCCGACGCGAAGTCCGGCGAAGTGCCGAAGGAGTTGAACATCCCAGGCACGGTGAGCGGGGAGATCGTGGGGACGAGGGGGAGTTACTGAA
>CAZHLD010000005.1:45256-95455 GCA_964533185.1 uncultured Acidobacteriaceae bacterium
GAGACGAGTCCATGAGCGAAAAATCCAAGACGGGAGTGCCGGTGGCGGATGAGACGCGGGCGAAGCGGGCGGCATCGGCGGGCGAACTGGCGTGGGAGGAGAAGACGCTCGGGCCGACGCTGGCGAAGTCGCCGGAGCGCGCCGCCGAGTTCACCACAATCTCCGCGCACCCGATCCGGCGGCTGTACACTCCGGCGGACTTGGCGGATTGGGACCGGGAGCGGGACCTGGGTTACCCGGGCGAGCCGCCGTACACGCGGGGGATTCATTCGACGATGTACCGCGCGCGCTTGTGGACGATGCGGCAGTTTGCGGGCTTCGGGACGGCGGAGGACACCAACCAGAGGTTTCGCTACCTGCTGGCGCACGGGCAGACGGGACTTTCGACGGCGTTCGATTTGCCGACGCTGATGGGTTATGACTCGGACCATGCACTTTCGGAAGGCGAAGTGGGCAAGTGCGGTGTGGCGATCAGCTCGCTGGCGGATATGGAAGTCCTGTTTGACCAGATTCCGCTGGGCGACGTGACGACGTCGATGACGATCAATTCGCCCGCGGCAGTGATCTGGGCGATGTACCTCGCCGTGGCCGAGAAACAGGGCGCGGACTGGAAGAAAATCTCCGGTACGATCCAGAACGACATCCTGAAGGAGTACATCGCCCAGAAGGAGTACATCTATCCGCCCGAGCCGTCCATGCGGCTGGTGATTGATACGTTTGAGTTCGGCGTGAAGCATACGCCGAAGTTCAACGTAATTTCGATTTCGGGGTACCACATCCGCGAGGCTGGCTCGACGGCGATCCAGGAGCTGGCCTTTACGCTGCGGGACGGGATTGAGTACGTGGACTGGGGGCTGCGGCGCGGGATGAAGGTGGATGAGTTTGTACCGCAGTTGTCGTTCTTTTTTAATGCGCACAACGATTTCTTCGAGGAGATTGCAAAATACCGGGCGGCGCGGCGAATCTGGCACAAGACGATGACCGAGCGCTACGGCGCGAAGAACGCGCGGACGTGGGCGCTGCGGTTCCACACGCAGACGGCGGGTTGCTCACTGACGGCGCAGCAGCCGTACAACAACGTGGTGCGCACGGCGCTGCAGGCGCTGGCGGCAGTGCTGGGCGGAACGCAGTCGCTGCACACCAACTCGCTGGATGAGGCGTGGGCGCTGCCGACCGAGTTTGCGGCTACACTGGCGCTGCGCACCCAGCAAATTATCGCGCACGAGAGCGGCGTGACGAATACCGTGGACCCGCTGGGCGGGTCGTACTTTGTGGAGACGCTGACGAATGAGGTGGAGCGCGGGGCGTGGGAGTACATCGAACGGATCGACGCGCTGGGCGGGATGGTGGCGGCGATCGAACGGGCGTACCCGCAGCGGGAAATTGCTGAGGCGTCGTACCGGTATCAGATGGCGGTGGACCGGAAGGAGAAGATTATCGTCGGCGTAAATGAGTATGCGGTGGAAGGCGAGCCGATCGATATCCTGCAGATTGATGAGACGGTGGCGCATCGTCAGTCGGAACGGCTGAAGAAACTGCGGGCGGAACGGTCGAACGACGAGGTGAAGCGGAGGCTGGGGGCGCTGCGGAAGGCGGCGAAGGGAAGCGAGAACTTGATGCCGTACATCTATGAGGCGGTGAAAGCGTACGCAACGCTGGGAGAGATTTGCGACGCGATGAGAGAAGTGTTTGGGACGTATGAAGAGGTGGCCATAACGTGAGAGATGTATTTGGTCCACGGATGGACACGGATGAGGAAAGAAAAAGGATAACGCAGAGACGCAGAGGACGCTGAGAAACGCAGAGGAAGCGAAGAAATGGAACACAGATGAACCCTGATGAAAGATGATGAGGATTTCTAACACAGAGATCGCATAGGAAGAACGAAGAAGAGAAAAAGAAAAGGGAAAGACAAAGAGAGATTGATGCCAGGGCGAGAATGATTCCCTTCCCTGCCGAGCAGACCTGTTGGACAACCCGAGGAGGAAAGAAATGAGGAGAAAGGGTGTGATGAGGGTGCGCGGAGTTTGTTTGATTGTTGCGGCGGGGGCGTTTGCGGCGCTAGGAGCGATAGCGCAGACGCATGAGCATGGGCAGAAAAGGACGCCAGGGAAGGTGGCGAAGAGTAAGGGGCACCAGCATGGGGCGCATGCGGCGGCAGGGCCGAAGAGCGGATTTGTGACGACGGCGGACGGAGTGAAGATTCGCTACGTCGAGGCGGGGCAGAGCTGGATGACGGGGACGGTGACGCCGAGCAAGGACGGGACGTCGTCCACGGCGCAGATCCAGAAGCAGCCATCTTTGCTGTTTGTGCCCGGATGGACGATGACGGCAGAGATATGGGAGCCGCAGATGACGCACTTTGCGAAGACGCATCGCGTGGTGGCGATGGACCCGCGGGGGCAGGGGAAGTCGTCGAAGCCGAACGAAGGGTATCATCCGGCGGCGCGGGCGCGGGACATCAAGGCGGTGGTGGAGCAGTTAAAGCTCGAGCCGGTGGTGCTGGTGGGATGGTCGATGGGAGTGATGGAGGTGACGTCGTACGTGGCGCAGTTCGGGACCGACAGGATTGCGGGGATTGTGCTGGTGGACGACACTGCAGGGGTGGACTTGCCGCCGGAGATGATGAAGGCGTGGTTGGACTGGATGGGCGGATTCCTGCGCGACCGGGCGAAGGCGAATGACGCGTTTGTACGCGGGATGTTCAAGAAGCCGCAGACGGAGGCGTACATCGAGGGGGTAAAGAAGGCGGCCCTGGAGACTCCGACGCCGGCGGCGATGACGCTGATCCTCGGGATGATGACGACGGATAACCGGTCAGTGCTGCCGAAGATTGACCGGCCGACGCTGATCGCGATTGTGCCGGGAATGCCGTGGGATAACGTGTACGTCGAGATGCAGAAGGCGATTCCAGGGGCGAGGCTGGAAAGGTTCGAAGGGGCGGGACACGCGCTGTTTGTGGATGAGGCGGAGAAATTCAACGCGATGCTGGAAGAATTCGTGAAGGGATTGCCAAAGTAGATTTGGGATATTGTACGGATTCAACGGAGAGATCCTTCGTCCCCGGTGAAAACTACGGGGCCTCAGGATGACAAACGCATTCAAGAGGGCCGCTAAAGCCGGCCCCTACAAATGCGAGACAGTTTGCAGTATTCTCCTCACCTATGGCTGACAGGAAGATACGGGTGCTGATCGCAAAGCCGGGGCTGGATGGTCATGACCGCGGGGCGAAGATTATCGCGCGGGCGCTGCGGGATGCGGGCATGGAAGTGATCTACACGGGCCTGCGGCAGACGCCGGAGATGATTGCGTCGGCGGCTGTACAGGAAGATGTGGACGTGATTGGGCTGTCGATCTTGTCGGGCGCGCACAACACGCTTTGCCCGCAACTGATGGAACTTCTGCGGCAGAAGGGAATGAGCGACGTAACCGTGCTCGTGGGCGGGATTATCCCGCAGGCGGATATTGCGTCGCTCAAGAAAGCCGGAGTGGCGGAGATTTTTCTGCCGGGGACGTCGACGCAAGAGATTGTGAAGTTTGTGCAGGAAAGAGCCGGCCGGCGGGCGTAGTCGAAGCAGGACAAGTGACGAGAGCCGCGGAAAACACAGCTGAAAAGAAATTGCAAATTGCAGATTTGAGATTTGAAATGGAAGAGAGGTGTGCGAGGCAAACCTCGCACGGGTGAAGGCGGCGGCAAGCTGCCGCAGTTCAAAGAGAAAAGCAGATTCCTCGGGCCGCGAAAATCGGGGCCCTCGGAATGACATCTACATGCGGGAGCGGGCACGGAGGCCCGCCCGCCCCTACGGAAGAAATGTGACGGCAAGGCACAGGGGCGCAGCGTGCTGCGCCCCTACAGAGGGAAAGTGGCGGCCCCGCAAGTACGTCCGGGGTGCAAAAACCGCACAAGCCCCCGCACTCCAAACAGAAAAGACAACGAGACGGGGCGTTAGGGTTTGGGTTTGCCGTCGGGGTCGCGGGACTCGACGGGAGTGAGATTCAACTTGGACAGGCCAGGTTCGATCTTGGCGCGGTCGCCGACGGCGACGACGAGCATCTGCTCCGGGGCGAGATATTTCTTGGCCACGGCCTGCGCGGCGGCAGGCGTGACGGCGTTCAACTGCGCGGGGAGCTTGGCGTAGTAGTCGAGGCCGAGGTCGTAAATGTAGATGTTGGCGTAGCTGCCGGCGGCGTTGGCACTGGTTTCAAAGAGGCCGGGAAGCGAGCGGGCCTGGGCATCAATGGAGAGCCGAAGCTCGTCGGGCGTCATGGGTGTATCGGCCATGCGCCGAAGCTCCTTGAAGATTTCACCGAGAGCGTCGGCAGTCACATCCGTGCGAACGGGCGCGACAACCTGGAAAGGGCCGGCGCCTTTGCGGTAGGCGAAGAAGGAGCCGGCGCCGTAGGTGTAGCCGTGCTCTTCGCGGAGGTTGAGGTTGATGCGGCTGGAGAAGAGTCCGCCGAGGGTGGCATTCATGACTTCGAGTGCGGCGTACTCGGGCGTGGAGCGCGGGACGCCGACGCGACCGACGCGGAGATAGGTCTGCTGAGCTCCGGGCTTATCAACGAGGACGAGCTTCGCTTTCGTTGTGGCGGGCGAGCCGAGATTGGGTTGGGCGGGCGTACCCTTCTGCCAGGAGCCGAATCCTTTCTCGACCAGGGATTTCAGCTCGGCCTCGCTGATATTGCCGGCGACGACGAGGGCGGCGTTGTTGGGGACGAAGTTCTGTCTCCAAAACGCGAGCATGGCATCGCGGTTGGCGGCCTTGATGGCGGCTTCGGTACCGATTTCCGGATAGCCGTAGGGATGCTGCCAGCCGTAGAGCGCGGCAGCGATTACCTGGCTGGAGACGAGGGCCGGGTTTTCGCGGCGCTGAAGGATCTGAGCCGAGCGGCTGGCCTTCTGCCGGTCAATTTCCTCCTGCGGAAAAGAGGGACGGAGGACGACGTCGGCCAGGAGACTCAAAGCGGCCGGGAAGTTTTTCTTGAGCGAGCTGACGCTGACGAAGCTGGCGTCCATGCTGGAATTGGTGTTCAGTGCGGCGCCCAACTGCGCGGCTTCATCGGCAATTTGAGGGGCGCTGCGGGTGGCCGTGCCTTCGTCGAGCATGGCAGAGGTAAAGTTGGCAAGACCAGGAAGATCGGCGGGATTTGAGTCGCTGCCGGTGCGAATCACGAGGTTGGCGGAGACCATGGGCAGGCCCGGGCGCTGATTATAGATGACGGTGAGGCCGTTGGGGAGCGTGAAGGAGCTCGGCGCGGGAAGCGAAAGCGCGCGAGCAGCGGCGGCCTTCGGCGGCTGGGCGCGCCAAAGCTCGTCGGGATTGCTGGCTTCCCCGCCCTTTTTGGCGGTGGCAGCAGCATCGGTTTTTGGAGTGGGAACCTCGGCGGCGAGCTTCTGCGTGCCCGGGACGCCGTATACAACGGCGCGGGCCGAGGACTTGAGCTGGGCCTCGGCAAAAGCGCGGACGGAAACGATGGTGGCGTTGCGATAGCGGGCGATGTCTTCGTCGAGGTAGCCCGGATCGCCTACGTAATGGTTGTACTGATTGAGACGATCGGCGACGCCACCGAAGCCGCCCAGAGTTTCGAGGCCGCGGATGATGCCGGTCTCGATGGTGTTGCGGGCGCGGTCAAGCTCCGCTTGAGTGGGACCTTCAGCGCGGAGTTTCTGAAGCTCTTCGTCGATGGCCTTTTCGATTTCTTCCGGAGTGTGGCCTGGGCGGGCGGTGACTTCAATACTGAAGATGGAACCAAGCAGGGTGGAGAACTGCTGGGCCTGAGCGGTCTGCGCGATCTGCTTTTCGTACACGAGCTTTTTGTAGAGACGGCTGGTACGACCGCCACCGAGAATCTGCGCTGCCAGATCGGCTTCGGCGTCACCAGGCTTGTAGAAAGGGGAGGTGATCCAGCCCATGTAAACGCGGGGAAGCTCGACCGTATCTTCGATGACGGCACGGCGCTCGGAGGTGATGGGCGGAGTGGTGGCGGAAATCTTCGGGACGGCGTCGCCGCGCTTGAGGGCGCCGAAATATTTCTGGACGAGGGCCCTGGCGGCGGCCTTATCGAAGTCGCCGACGATGGCGAGCGAGGCGTTGTTGGGGGAGTAGTAGAGCTTGAAGAATTTGCGGACGTCGTCGAGCTGGGCGGCTTGAATATCGGCGTGCGAACCGATGACGCTGGCATAGTAAGGATGGTTCGGCGGGAAGAGAAGGTGGAAGTAGCCCTCTTCGACGATGCCGTAGGGCTGATTTTCAACGCCCTGGCGGCGCTCGTTGCGAACGACGTCCTGTTGATTGGAGAGATTGGCCTGATCGAGGGTGTCCAGCAGGTAGCCCAGGCGGTCGGATTCAAGCCAGAGGGCGAGCTCGAGTTGATTGGAGGGGAGCGTCTGGAAGTAGTTGGTGCGATCAAAGCCGGTGGTGCCGTTGATGTCTGAGGCGCCGGCGCCCTCGAGGAGCTTGAAGTGAGAATCGCCGGTAACGTGCCTGGAGCCCTGAAACATCATGTGCTCGAAGAGATGGGCGAAACCGGTGCGGCCGGGGTCTTCATTGGCCGGGCCAACGTGATACCAGAGATTGACGGCGACGAGAGGCAGACGGTGGTCTTCGGCGAGAATGACTTCGAGGCCGTTGGGGAGCGTGTATTTTTCGTAGGTGAGAGTGGGGATGTCTGATGCGGCGGGCTTCTGCGCGGGAGCAGCGGGCTTGGAGGATTGGGCGCCCAAGATGGCAACAGCGCCGAACAGGAAGATGGCGACAAGAGTGAGGATGGTGCGGTTCATTGGATGAGGTCTCCTTGTGGATTGGTCGTCAGAGAGTGCCGGCTAAAGCCGGCCCCTACAAAATCTCCATGAATGTTTTGGCAGGCTGGCTTACAAACTCGCGGCCGACGCCGACTGCCCACGGCGCAGACCCAAGCGCCCCCCAGACCCGACCGGGCGGTACAACAAACGCGTCCGTATGATACCGGAAAGCGCGGGCCCGGCATATGGGTTAGACGCGGGGGAGAAGAAAGGGGATAGGGAGTAAGGAGTAAGGGACAGGTGGCAGGGGGTGCGGGGGAGTTGCATTGTTTGTATGAAAGGACAGGCTAAAGCCTGTCCTACGGGCTACGGGCGTTTGTAGAAGGCGCGCTGGGCTTTGTGGATGGCGCGCCAGCGGCGCTGTTCGGCGGCGCGGGCGGCAGCGTCCTGTTTGCGGTGCTGGAAGGCCAGCTCGCGCTTGAGTTTGCGGTAGCTCTCCAAGCGCTCGGGACCGAGCGCGCCATCTTCGACGGCGGCGAGGACGGCGCAGCCGGGCTCAGACTGGTGAGTGCAGTCGCGGAAACGGCAGGCAGCAGCGAAGACGGCGATGTCTTCAAAGGTCTGGCCGAGACCGGAGGAGGCCTCCCAGAGTTGAAGCTCGCGCAGGCCAGGCGTATCGATGAGCAAGCCTCCGGCATCGAGAGGGATCATCTGGCGCGAGGTGGTGGTGTGGCGGCCGCGGTCGCGCGTATCGCTGATGGCGGAGACGCGCTGGAGGTCGCGGCCGGCGAGGCGGTTGATGAGCGTGGACTTCCCTACCCCGGAGGAGCCGAGGAGAACGATGGTCTGGCCGGGGGCGAGATAGCGAGCGAGCGCGTCGAGGCCGGCGCCGGTGGCGGCGCTGACTAGATGTACGGCGACGCCGGGCGCGGCGGCTTCGGCTTCCCAGAGAAGAGGGAGAGGGTCGTCGACAAGATCGGCCTTGTTGAGCAGGACGACGGGACGCGCGCCGCTTTCCCAGGCGAGGGCGACGTAACGCTCGATGCGGCGAGGGTTGAAGTCGCGGTTGAGCGCGCTGACCAGAAATGCGGTGTCTACATTGGCGGCGATGACTTGCTCGGACGTGGCGCGGCCGGCGGCCTGACGAGAGAACTTGCTGCGCCGCTTCAGAAGTTGATGGATGGTGGCGCGGACTTCGCCGACCCGCGGACGCACCAAGACCCAATCGCCGACGGCGGGGAGATCTTCACGCGCACCGGCGGAATGGCGGAGTTTTCCCGCAAGCTCGGCGAGGAGGTCGCCGGCTTCGGTGAAGACGCGATAGAAATTCTTCTGTTCCTCGGCGACGCGCGCAGGGATGAAATCGGCGCGGGCGGCGCGGGGGTACTGCTGTTCAAAGAAATCGGTCCAACCGAGAGAATCGAGAGTGAACACGGGATGCTCCTGAGCAGAGTTTTTCGTGACTTGTAATTCGTAACTCGTCTTACATTGTCCGTTATCCGTTTTCGGTAAGAGGTGAACGGGGAGCGGCGTCGCGCTTCAGATGCAGCGAAGCGCAGAGGTCCCCGTGAACAAACAGATGGGGAAGGCGAAGGAGAAGCGGTGGGAGGTCAACTCAGGCCAGACGGGAAAGCGAGAGGTGAAAAATGACTCGCTAGTCGCGGCGGAGAAGAGCGGACGCGCACACGCGCAGGTCCCTCGCATGGCAGGTGACCCTCATAGTCCGGCCTTCTCCTTTCGGTGAGGTACGGTATCAGTATCAAGTATAAGGATTCGGGGCACGGCGTCAAGAAGAAGAGTGCCGGGTCTGCAACTCGGCGCTACAGAAAACGGCAAGAAGGCCGGCTAAAGCCGCCCCTACACAAGCAGAGGCCCGAAAACAAGCAAAAGCCGTATAATCGGGGGCGCGCGGCGGGGAAAATTTCCAGGGCGACAGATTGAAGAGCACCACAGAGTGAAGATCGCTACGGAGAAGGACGCCTACTTGTCGAGCTCACAACTGAAGACCAACGTCAAACGAGACTCCCCGGAATTTGAGAAGAACACGCGGCGGATGGTGGAGCTGCTCACCGAGATCAAGAACGAGGAAGAGCAGATCCGGCAGGGCGGCGGCAGCAAAGCCATCGAAGCACAGCACAAGAAGGGCCGGCTGACGGTGCGCGAACGAATTGCGCGGCTGATTGACCCGGGAACGCCGTTTTTCGAGCTGAGCATCTACGCGGCGTACGAAATGTACGAGGAGTGGGGCGGGGCGCCGGCGGCGGGGACGATTACAGGTCTGGCGCGGGTGTGCGGGCGGCTGGTGATGATTATCGCCAACGACGCGACGGTGAAGGCCGGGGCGTTTTTCCCGATGACGGCGAAAAAGGTGATCCGCGCGCAGAATATCGCCATCGACAACCACATCCCGACAATTTACTTGGTGGACTCGGCCGGAGTGTTCCTGCCGCTGCAGGAGGATGTGTTCCCCGATACGGACGATTTTGGACGCGTGTTCCGCAACAACGCGGTGATGAGCGCAATGGGCATCCCGCAGATCACTGCGATTATGGGGATGTGCGTGGCGGGGGGCGCGTATCTGCCGGTGATGTGCGACCACATATTGATGACGGATGGGTCGGGACTGTTTCTGGCGGGGCCGGCGCTGGTGCAGGCGGCGATTGGTCAGAAGGTCTCTGCCGAGGAGCTGGGCGGGGCGAAGATGCACGCCCAGATCAGCGGAACGATTGACTTTCGCGAACCGGACGACGAGTCGTGTCTGACGAGGGTGCGGGCGCTGGTGGACAAAATGGGACACCCGGCGCCGGCGCGGTTTGATCATGTGACGCCGGAAACGCCAGCGTTTTCGAGCGAGGAGATTAACGGTGTGTTTTCGGCGGACTCACTGAAGCAGTACGACATGCGCGAGGTGATTGCGCGAATCGTGGACGGCGGTAGGTGGGAGGAGTACCGCACGGAGTACGGCGAGACATTGCTGTGCGGGTATGCGCGGATCGGCGGATGGGCGGTGGGGATCGTCGCCAACCAGAAAAAGCACGTGCAGACGAGCGCGTCTCATACGGGCGAGAAGCGAATCGAGTTTGGCGGAGTGATTTATACCGAATCGGCGGAGAAGGCGGCGCGGTTCATCCTGGACTGCAACCAGAATTTGGTGCCGCTGGTGTTCTTGCACGACGTGAACGGGTTCATGGTGGGCAAAGAGGCGGAGTGGAGCGGGATCATCCGCGCGGGCGCGAAGATGGTGAACGCTGTGTCGAACAGCGTGGTGCCCAAGATTGCGGTGATCTGCGGAGGGAGCTTTGGAGCGGGTCACTACGCGATGTGCGGGAAAGCGTTTGACCCGCGGTTTATTTTTGCGTGGCCAACGGCGCGATACGCGGTGATGAGCGGAGACTCGGCGGCGGGGACGCTGGTGGAGATCAAGATCAAGCAACTAGAGCGTGAGGGGAAGAAGCTGAACGAGGCGCAGCGGAAGGAATTGTACGAATCGGTCCGCAAGACCTATGAACATCAGACTGATCCACGCTACGCTGCCGCACGTTTGTGGGTCGACGCCATAATTGATCCTTCACAGACTCGAGACGCTCTCATTTGGGCGCTCGAGGCGGCTGCCCTCAACCCAGAAGTGCGCGAATTCAAAACCGGCGTCCTGCAAACCTGAAACAGCCACAGAGACACAGAGTATGGAGACGTTAAAGATCATCGAATGCCCGAGGGATGCGTGGCAGGGGCTGCCGCAGGTGATCCCGACGGAGCTGAAGGCGGAATGCTTGGCGCGGCTGGTGGAGGCGGGGTTCCGGCATATTGATGCGGTGAGTTTTGTGTCGCCAAAGCACGTGAAGCAGATGGCGGATAGCGAAGCGGTGATGGAGAGGTTGATGGCACTGCTGGGTGCGAAGGGTGAGGGGCCGGAAACCTCGAAAGAGACAAAGATTCATCGCAGAGGTCGCAGAGACGCAGAGGACACAGAGAAGACCGAGCGGAACGTAGAGGCGCCGGAGATTATTGGAATTGTGGTGAATGAGAAAGGGCTGGAACGCGCGCTGGCGACGCCGGGGGTGACGACGGTCGGGTACCCGTATTCGATCTCGGCGTACTTCCGGCGGGCGAACGCGAATATGTCGCGGGGGGAGTCGCGGGCGCTGGTGGAGACGCTGCAAAAGGAGACGAAGGCGGCGGGGCGCGGGCTGGTGGTGTACATCTCGATGGCGTTTGGAAACCCGTACGAGGAGCCGTGGGGGTCGGAGATTGTCGAGGAGACGATTGAGTGGCTCCGCGAGGTGGGCGTGAAAACGGTGTCGCTGGCGGATACGGTGGGGACGGCGAAGCCGGAAGAGGTGGGGAAACTTTACCGCGCGGTGCGCGAAGCGGCGCGGGGGATGGAACTGGGTGTACACCTGCACAGCCGTCCGGAGGGCGCGGCGGAGAAAGTGTTGGCGGCGTACGAGGCGGGATGCAGGAGGTTTGACAGCGCGCTGACGGGGCTGGGCGGGTGCCCGTTTGCGGGAGATGACCTGGTGGGGAATATTGCGACCGAGACGGTGGTGGCAACGCTGGGGAAGAAGGGAGTGGGGACGGGGCTGCAATCATCGGGGCTGGGCGAGGTACTCAAGATGAGCAGCCAGATTCGTGCGATGTACGAACATGCATCGGCAACGGACACGGTGCAATGAAGTAGGGTGCAGGGTGTAGATAAACAGGATGATCAATTGTTCGTGTTATCTTGCCGAAGAAAGATTCCAGATCTCAAATCCCAAAGAAAGGAGCGGCGGGGCTCTGCCCCGCACCCCGGCCGGCAAGCATGCCGACGCTACAAAGGCGGCGGCATCCCTCGACTGCGCTCGGGACAAGAGCCGCCGCGCTCCAAAGCTTGTCAGCGAAGCGTGATACCTCTATCCTTCCCGCCATGGCTTACACGACATTAAGAATGAATGTGGACGGCGGGCTGGCGACGATAACGTTGAGCCGGCCGGAGAAGCGGAACGCGATCTCAACGGAGATGATCGAGGAGCTGCTGGCGGCGCTGGACGAAGCGGAGAAGGGGCCGGCATGCGTGGTTGTGATTACGGGCGAGGGGAAGGCGTTCTGCTCAGGGATGGACCTGGACGCGCTGAAGGCGATCGCGCAGCAGTCGGCTGAGCAGAACCTGGAGGACTCGCGGCGGATGGCGCGAATGTTTAGGCGGTTGTGGGGTTACTCGAAGCCGCTGATTGCGGCGGTGAATGGTCCGGCGATCGCGGGCGGATGCGGGATTGCGACGCTGTGCGACTTCACGCTGGCAGTGCCGGAGGCGAAGTTCGGGTACACCGAGGTGAGGATCGGGTTCATCCCGGCGATTGTCTCGGTGTTTTTGATCCGGCAGGTGGGAGAGAAGAGGGCGCGGGACCTGCTGCTGACGGGTCGGATCCTGGACGCGAGCGAGGCGAAGGAGATGGGGCTGGTGACGCAGATTGTGCCGGAAGAACGGTTGATGGATACCGCGCGGGTGCTGGCGGCGGCGCTGATTGCGAATAGCCCGTCGAGTTTGCTGGAGACGAAGCGGCTGATCCGGCGGTGTGCCGAGGCGGAAGTGGATCGGGAGCTGGAGTTGGCCGTCGAGGAGAATGCGAAGATACGGGCGACGGCAGACTTCCGGGAAGGCATTGCCTCGTTTCTCGAGAAGCGGAAACCGATGTGGAAGGGTGAATGAGCAGTGGGGCGCAAACCCGGAAGGAAAAAGCAGATTCCTCGCCCCGACAAGACGCGTCGGGGCTCGGAATGACAGCCGCGGGGGAGGGGTGACTAACTTCCACGAAACGACAGTGAGGGTGCGGTTCGCGGAGACGGATCAGTTGGGCGTGGTGTACCACTCGAACTTTTTTGCGTGGTTCGAGGTGGGACGCGTGGAACTGCTGCGGCAGATCGGGTTCACGTACAAGGACATGGAGAAGCAGGATGACTGCCACATTGTGGTGGTCGAGGTGGCGTGCCGGTACCTGAGGCCGGCGCGGTATGACGACTTGCTGCGCGTGCGGACGCACGTAGCGGAGGTGAGGAACCGGTCGATGAAGTTTGAGTATGAGGTGGTGCAGAGCGAAACGGGAGAGCTGCTGGCGACGGGAAGCACGTCGCACGTGATCTGCGACCGCAAGGGGAAACCGAAGATGCTGCCGGAGAAGTATCGGAAGTTTTTTCGGGCGGGAGAGAAGTAGGTGGCAGGTGTCAGATTGAAGAAAAAGATTTGCCGCAGAGGCGCAGAGAACGCAGAGGAGCGCAGAGCAAGAAAGAGAAGAGTGGGATGAGGATTGAGCTGACGGGGAATGATTTGAGGGTGGAGCAGGTGCTGGAGGTGGCCCTGGGAGAGGCGGAGGTGTCGCTGGCAGCGGAGGCGCACGAGCGGATGGAGGCGTCGCGGGCGGTGGTAGAGCGGATGCTGGCGTCGGGCACGGCGGTGTATGGAGTGAACACGGGGTTTGGGAAGCTGGCGGAGAAGCGGATTGAGCCGGACCAGATACGGCAATTGCAGGTGAACCTGGTGCGGAGTCATGCGTGCGGGGTTGGCGCGGCGTTGACGGAGCCGGAGACGCGGGCGGTGATGTTGCTGCGGGCGAACGCGCTGGCGAAAGGTTTTTCGGGCGTGCGGCCGGTGGTGGTGGAGACGCTGTGCGCGATGCTGAACGCAGGCGTACACCCGGTGATCCCGGAGAAAGGGTCGGTGGGAGCGTCCGGGGATTTGGCGCCACTGGCGCACCTGGCACTGGTGTTGATCGGTGAAGGCGAGGCGCGGTACCGCGGCGAGCAACTGGCCGGCGGCGCGGCGATCAAGCGGGCGGGGATTGCGCCGGTGGCGCTCGAGGCGAAGGAAGGCCTTTCATTGCTGAATGGGACGCAGGGGATGCTGGCGCTGCTGTGTCTGGCGCTGGGCGAGGCGGAGACGCTGGCGGATACGGCGGATGTGGCGGCGGCGCTCTCGCTGGATGCGCTGCGAGGGAGTTCGACGGCGTTTGATGAGCGGATTGCGAAGGCGAGGCCGCATCCCGGTCATGCGGAGGTGGCACGGAACCTGCTGCGGTTGAATGCGGGGAGCCAGATCCGCGAGTCGCATCGGTCGGCGGAGCGCGACCCGCGGGTGCAGGATGCGTACAGCCTGCGTTGCATGCCGCAGGTGCATGGAGCGGTGCGGGACGCGATACGTCAGGTGAAGGCGGTGGTGACGATTGAGCTAAACAGCGCGACGGATAATCCGCTCGTGTTTGTGGATGGAAAGAGCGGAGAGGTGTTGAGCGGGGGAAATTTTCACGGGCAGCCGCTGGCGATGGCCGCGGACCAACTGGCCGTGGCGTTGGCAACTCTGGGAGGAATCTCCGAGCGGCGCACGGAGACGATGACCAACCCACTAACGAGTCTGCTGCCGGCGTTCTTGACGAAGGAGGCGGGGCTGAACTCGGGGTTCATGATCGCGCAGGTGACGGCGGCGGCGCTGGCGAGCGAGTTGAAGATGCAGGCGACGCCGCATTCGGTGGATTCGATTTCGACGTCGGGGAACCAAGAAGATTATGTGTCCATGGGCATGGGAGCGGCGAGGCGGCTGCGCGCGATGCTCGAAAACCTGCGCAATATCCTGGCCATCGAGCTGCTGGCGGGGTGTCAGGGAATCGATTTACTGGCGCCGCTGAAGACCGGCGCGCTGGCGCAGAAGGCGTATGAAGCGGTGAGGAATGTGTCGCCGAAGTTGGAGGCGGACCGGGCGCTGGCGGGGGAGATTGCGGCAGTGGCGTTTTTGATCGGGAATGCGACGTTTCGGAGAATCCTGCAGTAAACTCACGGAAAGATTAGCCACAGAGGCACAGAGGAAGAGATGCCGGGTCTACGACCCGGCGCTACAGCTAGGTGAGGGAGTGGAAGAAGAAGAGGCCGAGGCGGCCGCCAGCGGCGATAGAGAACGGAGGCAGCTCGATGGAGTAGTGGCCGCAGGGGAGCAGGAGCTTTTCGTGGGCGACACCGTTGGAGCGGAGGGCGTCGAAGAGCTGTTGAGAGTACTCGGGCCAGAAGGTGGGGTCGTAGCGGGCGCTGACGAGCAGGGTACGCTTGCCGTTGGTGCGGAAGCGACCGACGTAGGGAAACGGGCTGATAGGCGACCACCAGCGGCGCAGCTCGTCGAGGCCGACTTTGGAGCGGAGACCTTCCCAAACGTGCATGGTGGTCATCCCGGTGGAGACGACGTCGGCGAAATAGGTGGAGACGTGGAGAAACGCGCCGGCGCGGAGGAGAGGTTCGTGGGCGAGGGTGATAAAGCCGACGGAAGAGCCGATGGAGGCGCCGAGGATGCCGAGGCGGTCGTAGCCCTGCGAGGCGAGCCAGTGGAGGGCGCGGCGAGCGTCGGCGACGGCCTGGCGATTGGCGGCGATGGTGAGGCCGATGTTGGGGCCGACGAGGTGGTCGGCGCGCGCGTGGCCGGGGACGGCGCGGCGGTCGTGGTAAGGCATGCTGAGGCGCAGAGCGGAGATGCCGAGAACGTTGAGCCAGCGGGCGAGAGTGACGTAGGCGTGGGGCTTGGCGTTCCAGTGAGGGAGGATGAGGACAGCGGGGCCGGAATGTTTCGCGCGGAAGAAACGGGCGTGGACGGTATTGTTCTCGGGCCAGGGCGAAGGGTGGGCGGTCGAGAACGTGAGGACGCCGTCGGAGGAGAGGCGATAGTCGGGGGCGGGAGAGACAGCGTAGAAGTCGTCGCTGCGAGGGAGAGTTTCAGAGACCCAACGGTCAAGGAAGGAGCGAGGGTCGGGGTCATTGGCGCGGCCGCCGATGTGCTCGAGGCCCCAGGAGAAGGGGAGGACGCGGCGGTTGTCGTCCACCGTCCAGCGACGGTGCTCGTAGCGGCGGATGGTTTGTTCGAGCCAGCTCATAGTGGTTAAACAAACAAATATAGTGTAGGCGACCGGACCGCGCAAATGCGGTACAGCGAGCGGCGGCGCTGAGGCAGCGAACCGCTGGAATTGAAGAGCGAACCGCGGGGTGGAAACTGATTGACAGTGGACGACGAATCTCCTATAAGCACGGCAGAGCCCTTCGGTTGAACACGAATACATCCAGAGGAGGAACTGAGATGACACGGAAAAATTGGTGCATGACCGGGCTATGCGTGATGGCCGGATTGTTGATTGCTGTTTCTTCGCCGGTGCAGCAGGCGGCGCCGGTGCCGGTTGCAATCCCAGCGCCGCAGGCGACACCGGCGCAGGGCCACGACCTGCACGTGCTGGCACCGCACAAGGTGCAAGGCAAAGTGATGGGTCCCTACCACCATTACTGCAAGGCAGTCTCGCCGGAGATATTCGAGTGCCTGATCTATGAGTCCACTGACCCGAAGGCGCTGATGGTGCAGGTGGAGTACTTCATCGCCAAGACGGTGAGCCGGCCCAATGTGTCGCTGGCGACGTGGAATAAGTACTACCACGACCACGCCGTGGAGATTGCCAGCGGGAACGTGAAGGTGCTGGACATGCCGGAAGCGGAGGCGAAGAAGGTCGCTGAAGCGGCGGCGCAGACGGACGGGATCATCTTCCACCTGTGGTGGCCAATGGATGCCAAGGCGCCGAATGGAACGGTGATGCATCCGCAGTCGGTGAATCATAAGCCGCGGAAGCAATAGGAGAGGGAGTAGGGAGTAGGCTGAAGAACCGAAACCCAAACGCTAGAACCAGGGACGTGCTGTTAGGAATCGGGCACGGGGGGCGGGAGGCCGCTTGAGGGCGGTGTTCCCGTGTGGCACAGTCTGGGTGTGATGCTGGTCAGCCCTACCTTCGACTCGGTAGCGGTGTTTGCGTTTGGTTTGGTGGTGGGTAGTTTTCTGAACGTCTGCATTTGGCGGCTGCCGAAAGGCGAGTCCGTCGTGCGGCCAGCGTCGAAATGCCCGGCGTGCGGCGCACGGATCCAACCTTACGACAACATTCCCCTGATCAGTTGGCTGGTGCTGGGCGGCAAGTGCCGGAAGTGCAAGGCGCGGATTGCAGCGTTGTACCCGGCGGTGGAGTTGGTGACCGGGCTGCTTTTTGTAGCGTGCTATCTGACGTTTGGGTTTACGGTGGCGGCGGCGAAGTGGGCGGTGTTCTCTGCCCTGCTGGTGGTGCTGATAATTATTGATGCGCGAGAGCGGATCCTGCCCGATGGAGTGAACTTTACCGGATTGGGGCTGGCACTGGCGTTCAGTTTGTTCAGCGGGCCGTCGGATGGGACGGCGCGGTGGCTGGCGAACAAGATCTTTGCGTATCCGCCGCCGGAAGCGGCACTGGGACTAGTGGACGCGCTGCTGGGAGCGGCGGTGGGCAGCGGGCTGTTGTGGGTGGTGGCCGAAGGGTATTTCCGGTTGCGCGGGCGCGAAGGGATGGGGCTGGGCGACGTAAAAATGATGGCCATGTCGGGGGCGTTCCTGGGATCGAAGCAAACACTGCTGACGATCCTGGCGGGCTCGCTGCTGGGGAGTGTGGTGGGACTGGTGATAATCGGGTTGTGGAAGAAGGGCAGCGATTACGAGCTGCCGTTTGGAACGTTTTTGGGTGGGGCGGCGTTGCTGGTGCTGTATTTCGGTGGGCCGCTGCTGGAGTGGTATACGAAATTGTTGACGGTGCCATAGGTCGTAGGGGCGCAGCATGCTGCGCCCCTACGACCGGAGCGATGGGAGCGGGCGACGAGAATGATGACGGCGATGCAGATGCCGAGCACGTGGGCGCTGGGGCAAACGGCGATCATCCTGGTGGTGATCGTGGTGGGCGGTGTGCTTTTATTCTCGTGGGTGCTGAGGAGGTCGCTGAGACAGACGGGGCCCAAGCGAACCGACGAGTTGAGCACGCTGAAACCGGCGGGGGAAAATCCGACGGCGTTTATGGCGGCGTCCATGCAGGCGGTGATCCAGAAGCTGCGCGAGCAGGAGAAAGAGCTTGAGGCGCTGCACCGTCGTGAGAAAGAACGCGCGCTGCACACCGAGCGGTTGAGCGAGGCGGTGACGCGGAACATGCCGGCAGGTCTGCTGCTGGTGAACAACACCGGGCTGATTGCCAGCGCGAACCCGGCGGCGGAGACGGCGCTGGGCGTGAAGGGTCTGGCGTACCGACGGTTTACGGAGGCGCTGGGGACGGAGTCGGCGCTGGCGCGGCTGCTGACGGGATGCCTCGAGCACGGAGCGACGTATCGGCGCGAGGAGATCGAGTACATCACGCCGACGGGCGAGGTAAGGCAACTGGGCGTGACGATTTCGCCGATCTCTGCGGGGCCGGGAAGCGGCAAGGTGAGCGGCGCGCTGTGCCTGCTGAGCGATCTGACCGAGCTGACGCTGCTGCAGAAGCAGATCCAACTGAAAGAAAACTTGGCGGCGCTGGGGGAGCTATCGGCGGGGATCGCGCACGAGTTTAAGAACGCGCTGGCGACGATATCGGGCTACGCGCAGATGATCCGCGGGGAGACGTCGCCGGAGGAAGTGGCCGAGCACGCCGAGAGGATTCTGCAACAGACGCGGGCACTGACGCACGTAGTGACGGAATTTCTGAAGTTTGCACGGCCGCTGGACGTGGCAGCGGAAGAGGTGACCCTGCGTCCGCTGGTGGAACGGGCCGTGGCCGAGGTACAGGAGAGCGCGCCGGAGGTGACGGTGAGTGTGGAGGGCGAGTTTGCCGAAGTGAGCGGCGATGAGCCGCTGCTGCGGCAGGCGGTGCTGAACCTGGCGCGGAATGCGGCGGAGGCGGCAGCGGGGCAGGCACATCCGGGGCGGGTGACGGTGACGGGTTCGGTGGAGCAGAGCGCGGGACATGCGGTGCAACGGATTTCCGTGACGGACAACGGGCCAGGGATTGCGGCGAAGGATTTACCGCGGATCTTCCTTCCCTTCTACACCACCAAGGACAGCGGGACCGGGCTGGGGCTGGCGGTGGTGCAGAAGATTGTGGTGCAGCACGGTGGGGCGGTCGAAGCGCGGAACCGGCCGGAGGGCGGGGCCGAGTTTATCGTTTGGCTACCGCTGCGACGGGCGGCGACGCGGACGGTTGATTCGGCCGCGGCGGCCGTCTAAACTTGATGGGAGGGAAACCTCCCCAGCCACCAAAGGCGGTACACCATGCGCAAAGCCATATTCGGAGCGATTGTCATACTTTTCCTGGCCGGTCCGATGACGATGGGCCAAGCACAGGAGTCCATTGTCGAGGCCGCAAAGAAAGCGCGAGCACAAAAGAAAGCTGCGCCGAAAGGGCCGGTGTTCACCAACGACAATATTGAGAATGTCCGCGGGACGGTGAACGTGGTGGGGTCGGTGCCGGCAGCGCCGGCGGATGCCGCAACGAAGACCGAGGACGGCGAGAAGGCAGACGCGGCGGCAAAGCCAGTTACGAAGGATGAGAAGACTGAGGCGGTGGTGAAGGACGAGGCGTACTGGAGGAAGCGGTTTGCGGAGGCTCGAAAGCAATTGGCCGAAGCGGAGAAAGAGGCCGACATCCTGCAACGCGAGCTGAACCTGCAAAATCAGCAGTACGACTCCGATCCGAATAGGGCGCTGCAAGAACAGTACAGCCGGAAACAAATCAACGACCTGCGTCAGAAGATTGATGAGAAGAAGGCCGAAGTGGCCCGACTGAAGCAGGCCATCTCCGACCTCGAAGATGAGATGCGAGCGGCGGGAGGGGAGCCGGGGTGGGCGCGAGAGCAGTAAGCAGTGGACAGTGAGCCGTGAGAGTCTTCCGTTATTCGTGATTCGTTAATCGTTGTCCGTTATCTGTTGTCCGTAAGAGCCTTCAGCTATCAGCCTTCAGCTTGCAGCCTGCAGAAAAAGCCAGAAAAGATTTGACACAGAGGACAGAGGGATTCTTCGTCCGCCTGCGGCGGACTCAGAATGACACCAAAAGAACCGGCGAGACGCCGGCGCTCCAAAGAATGACCCCTTGCAGATAACGAACACGTGAAAGGAGAGCGCGGAGCGGGGCGTTGCCAATGGCGAACACAGTCGAGCGAGGGACGGAAGCGGGGTGCGAAAACGTGATAGAAGAAAGGATATGACAGTTGCAACGCTGAAGAGTCCGGTGGCGACGTCGGAACCGGTGCTGCTGGTCGAGGATAAGTCCGAGCTGCGCGCGATGCTGCGCAAGGCGCTGGAGCGCGCGGGATACACGGTCGAGGAGGCAGCGGACGGTTCGGCGGCGGTGAACAAGATCCGCGCGCAGCGCTACCTGTTGGTGCTGACCGACCTGAAGATGCCGGGGTGCTCGGGGATTGAGGTGCTGCGCGAGTCGAAGCAGGCCGACCCGACGATACCGGTGATTTTAATTACGGCGTTTGGCTCGATTGAAGACGCCGTGACGGCGATGAAGGAAGGCGCGTTTGACTTTATCCAGAAACCGGTGGACCTGGACCACCTGAAGCTGCTGGTGGAACGCGCGGCGCGTCAGCAGGAATTGCTGCGGGAGAATTTGCTGCTGCGCGAGGAGTACTCGGCGCGGTACGGGTTTCCGAGGATTGTGGGCGAACACGCGTCGATGCGCGAGGTGTCCACGCAGGTGCAACGCGTGGCGGCGACGGATTCGACCGTGCTGCTGCTAGGCGAAAGCGGGACGGGGAAAGAATTATTTGCGCGGGCGATTCATCACCTGTCGCCAAGGTCGGAGCAGGCGTTTGTGGCGCTGAATTGCGCGGCGATCCCGGAAGGGCTGGTGGAGAACGAATTGTTCGGTCACGAGCGCGGGGCGTACACGGGCGCGGGCGCGCGGAAGCTGGGGAAAATGGAGCTGGCGCACCGCGGGACGGTTTTTCTGGATGAAATTGCCGAGCTGCCGCTGGCGATTCAGTCGAAGCTGCTGCGCGTGATCGAGGAGAGGCAGTTTGAGCGCGTTGGCGGGACGCAGACGATTGATGTGGACGTGCGAATTATCGCGGCGACGAACAAGGATTTGCGCGCGGCGGTGGCGGAGAAAACGTTTCGCGAGGATTTGTATTTCAGGATTGCGGCGGTGCCGATTACGATTCCGCCGCTGCGGGAGCGCGGGGACGACGTGCTGCGGCTGGCGGAACACCTGCTGGAAAAGTACAAGACCGAGTTTCGCAAGACGGGGCTCGAATTTACCGTCGGGGCGAAGGCGCGGCTGACGAGTTATGCATGGCCGGGAAACGTGCGCGAGCTGCAAAATACGATCGAGCGCGCGGTGATTTTGTCGAACGGCGCGGAGATTGACGAGGAGGCGCTGCAACTTCCGGCAGCGCGTCCGGCGGCGGGCACGATGCCGTCGGGGATGCTGGCGAGCGAGTTTGATTGGGACGGGACGCTGGATGAGGTTGCGTCACGCGCGCTCGAACACGTTGAACGATTCAAAATCGAGACCGCTCTGCGCGAATGTAAATGGAACAAGACGCGCGCGGCGGAGAAGCTCGGCGTGTCGTATAAAACGCTTCTCAATAAAGTAAGGGCGCTTGGGCTGGAGAGTTAGGGTATTTCCTTCCCTGTTTTTCTTTCATTCTTGAATTTGCCGAAGAGCATCCAAGAAGCGTGCCGCGTCTCCCTCGACTCGCCAATGCGGGCACGGGACAAGTTGTTACCTGCCGCGTGGGCGGGGCTTTGCCCCGCAGCCCCGCCAACCAGAGGCCGGCGCTAAAACAGAGCACAGGCAGGAGTGCCTGTGCCACCAGGGCCGGCTGAAGCCGGCCCCCACACAGGGCTACACAGGACGGAGGGCGGAGTGGAGGGCGACGATGCCGGCGGAGAAGAGGTCGAAGCGAACGGCGATGAAGCCGGCGCGGGAGAGCATGGTGGCGAGAGTTTCGGGAGAGGGGAATTTGAGGACGGAGCCGGGGAGGTAGGTGTAAGCGGCGGGGTTGCCGGAGATGGCGCCGCCGATGCGCGGCAGAATACGCGTGAAGTAGAAACGATACGCGGGGCCGAGAAGCGCGCCGCGAGGCTCGGAGAACTCAAGGATGGCAAGGCGGCCGCCCGGCTTGAGGACGCGGAGGAATTCGGCGAGGCCGCGGTTGTAGTTGGCGAGGTTGCGGAAGCCGAAGGCGGCGGTGAGGAGGTCGAAGGTGGCGTCGGCGAAGGGAAGCGAGAGCGCGTCAGCTTCGAGATAGATGGGGCCAAGAGAAGGAGCTGCACCACCAGAGAGCGATGAAGCCAGGAGAGTGCTTTGCGTGTCGGGGTGGCGGCCGCGTCCCCAGAGCGGGAAGCGGAAACGAGGACGCGCGGCGTGAGCCTCTTCCCTGCCCTGCTCCTGCGCCCAGCCGACGGGACGAATGAGCAAGTCGGAGGAGGCGCTGAGAGATTTGTGGCGGGCGATTGCGAGCATGGGATGGGCGAAGTCGGTGCCAATGATGCGAGCCCCGCGGCGGATGGCGCGTTTGCCACCTTCTTCGTCGGCGACGCGCTGGAGAGCGAGAGCGAGGTCGCCAGTGCCGCAGCAGACGTCGAGGATGCGGGCGTCAGCGCGGGCGAGAACGTCGCGGAAACGGCGGGCGACCCGGCGTCGCCAGACGATGTCGAGGCGGAGAGAAAGAAGATGGTTGAGGAAATCGTAGCGCGGGGCGATCGCGGAGAACATCTCGCGGACGGTGCGGGAGCTGGAGGCTTCTTTGGTTGAGGGGGGGAGAGACATGAGATGTTGGGCGTGATTCGTGATTCGTTACTCGTAAATGGTGATTCGTAATCCGTTGTCCGTTCTCTGTAGTCCGTTCGGAATAAAGCATTCAGCGAACGACGAACAAGTGAAAACCCGTGGGTAAGGATGCCCGCGCCGCCAACAAAGTAGCGGGGCTCTGCCCCGCGCCCCGGCCGGCAAGGATGCCGGCGCTACCGGAAGAGCAGAGCATAGCAGATCAGGGGAGCAGAAACGGAAGGGAGCGCCAGGCGGAGGAGATAAGGGCGGGGGCGACGGCGACGACTTCGACCTTGCTGATCCGGCGCGGGAGAGCAAAGCGGAGGCGGCCAGCGCGGGTTTTTTTGTCGGAACACATGGCGGCGAGGAGGCGGGCCGAAGAGACGCGAGGCAGCGCGGGCAGCGGGCCGGCGCGCGAAATTAATAGACGGATGCGATCGGCGTCGGGCTCGCCTAAACCATAGTTGAGGCGGGCAAGTTCGGTTTCCGCGAGGATGCCCCAGGCGACGGCTTCACCGTGGAGGAAGCGGCGGTAGTGCGTGAGCGACTCGAGGGCGTGGGCGAAAGTGTGGCCGAAGTTGAGGATTTCGCGAAGGCCGGATTCGCGCTCATCGCGGCGGACGACGGCGGCCTTGGCGGCGATGCAGCGCGGGATGACGAAGTCGAGCGCGGCAGGGTCGCGGCGAAGGAGAGCGTCGAGGCGATTTTCGAGATCGCGGAAGAGCGGTGGATCGCCGATGACGCCGTATTTGATGACTTCGAAGAGGCCGGAGCGGTACTGGCGCGGGGGAAGAGTGCCGAGCGCGTCAGGATCAACGGCGACGAGGCGGGGCTGGTAGAAGGCGCCGACGAGGTTCTTGCCTTCGGGGAGGTTGACGCCGGTCTTGCCGCCGATGGCGCTATCGACTTGAGCGACGAGCGTCGTGGGGACATGGACGAGCGAGACGCCGCGCAGGTAGCTGGCGGCGACGAAGCCGGCGACGTCGCCGACGACTCCGCCGCCCACGGCGATGAGCAAAGCGCGGCGGTCGGCGCCGGCCCGGATGAGTCGGCGGGCGAGCGATTCGACGGTGCGAAGAGTTTTTGAGCGCTCGCGGTCGTCGAAGAGGAGAACGCGGCAGCGGTGCGGTCGAAGGCCGGAGAGGAGTCGGCGACGGCAGTGGCGCCAGACGCGCGGTGAGGAGAGGACAAAGATGCCGGTGGGCGTGTCGAGGCCGGAGAGAGCGGCGCGCAGGCGGGAGAGGAGGCCGCGGGCGCAGAGAACCGTGTAGGTTGCCGAGGCGGTGGTAATGGGAATGCGTTTCATGGGAGGGGGAAATGTAACATAGGAGTGAGCGTCAGCCTTTATTCGCAATTCGTTATTCGTTGTTTTCAGTTGTCCGCAAGAGGCTCAGGTTGTCAGCCGCGAGACTTCAACAATCAGCCCTCAGGAAACAGCAGTTCACGATTCCCGCACAATTGAGATTTGCACACGATAGAGAAACCTACTTGCGGAACTTGTTTTCCAAAGCGGGGAGCGATTCGAGGAAGACGTGGCCGACGATGGCGAGGGTGCGAGGGCTGACTTTGTCGAGGGTGTCGGCGGTGGTGTGCCAGTAGGGGCGCCCCATGTCGATGACGTCGGTGGCGGCGACGCCGCGGTTGAGAAAGGGCAGGTGGTCGTCTGCAATGCCAGTTTCGTCTGAGACAAAAGTGGAGGAGTAGCCGAGGCGCGCGGCGGTGGACCAGACCAAGTCGGTGAGCCAGCGAGTGGAAGAGGTTTCCCTTCTGAAGCGGGCATCGCGGCCGCCGCAAAGGTCGGCCAGAAGCATGGCGCGGATGCGCTTGAGTTCGCCCGAGGCGGCGAGGCGCGCGGCCATCTGGCGGCTGCCGTAGGTGCCATCGGTGTGACTCCACTCGACGAAGGCTTCTTCGCCGTCGAAGAAAACAATCCAGATGGTGAGCGCGCCCTTGCGAGGACAGAGATGGCGGGCGAGCTCGAGCATGATGCCGGTGGAAGACCCGCCGTCGTCGGCGCCGACGAAGTTGGCCATGGGCCTGGTGTCGTAGTGAGTGGCGAGGAGGAGTACGCCGGGGCGCGAGCCGGGGATTTTTGCGATGAGGTTTTTCATGGGGATGCGGCCGACGGCGGTGTTGGCGCTGAAATTGTCTTCTTCGACGCTACAACCGAAGCTCTGGAGCTGGGTGCGGATGTAGTCCTGCGCGCGTCGGATGGCGTCGGAGCCGGCCGGGCGAGGGCCGATAGCGACGAGTTTGGAGACGTGGTCGAAGGCGCGTGCGCCGTCGAATCCGCCGGTGGAGGAGGCTGGCGGGGCGGCGTCAGGCGGAACCGTGGCCGGAGGCGACTGCGCGGACACAGGCGCGGGCTTGTTGGTGTCGGCGCCGCAGGCAGCAACGGCGAGGACAAGGACTAGAACAAAGAGAGACTGAATTGCGCGGGAGCAGAGTGAGCGCATTTCAGGGGGCTCCGGCGCCGGCGGAGGCTTCGGCGGCGCGGCGTTTGCTGCGCACGACGAGGGCGGAGACGCCGATGCCCAGCAGGTAGAGAACGAGCATGGGCGCCATGAAGATGATCATGGTGAGGGCGTCAGTGGTGGGCGTGACGATGGCGGCGAGGACGGCAATGACGAGGACGGCGTAGCGAAGGTTTTTCCAGAGGAACTGCGGCGAGACGATGCCGAAGAGCGAGAGAAAGAAAATCAAGATGGGAAGTTGGAAGACGAGGCCGAGGCCGAGAAGAATGACCAGGGTGAGGTCGAAATAGTCGTTCATGCTGATCATGGCAGTGAAAGGGCCGGAGGAGCCGACCTTGATGAGGAAGTCGAGAGACATGGGGAGCATGATGAAGTAACCGAAGGCGGTGCCGGCAAGGAAAAGAAAGACGGCGGAGATGAGAAAAACGGAGACGGCTTTGCGCTCGTTGCGATAGAGGCCCGGGGCGATGAAGAGCCAGACTTGATATAGGATCCAAGGGAGAGCGAGGACGATGCCGAGATAGAGGCCGACGGTGATGAAGAGCTGTAAGGGGCCGAGCGGGCTGGTGTAGATGAGCTTGTCCTGAAGATTGTGGTCGCGCAGGGCCTTGAGCATGGGGCGGGAGAGGAGTTGGAAAGCGCGGTCGGAGAAATAAAGGCCGATGCCGAGGCCGACGGCGATGGCAATGACTGAGTAGAGAAGGCGCTGGCGAAGCTCGGTCAAATGCTCGAGGAAGGACATGCGGGAGGAGCGGTCGTCGGGCTCGGCCGAGCCGGCGGCGCGATCAGACTGGTTTGGGATGACCATCGGCGGAGGAAGTATCCTCGGAGGTGCCTGAAGCGGAAAGAGATTCCGGCGGGGTGAGGGAGCCCGAGCCGATGGGTTCGCCCTCGGGCGGCAGAGGCGCGGGGTCGCCAGCAGGCTCGATGATTTTATTTTCGAGGTCGCGAGTGTGGCGGTCGAGCTCGCGCATTTCGTCTTCGACGGCGCTGCGGAGCTCGCTGGAGGCGCGACGGAATTCGGAGAGGGCTTTGCCGATGGTGCGGCCAAGCTCGGGGAGTTTGCGCGGTCCAAAGATGAGCAGGGCCAGGCCGAAGAGAACAATAAGTTCGGGAATGCCCAGACTGCCCACAGCAAATGCCTCCAATTGAGCATCATAGAAGAGGGCTGCGGGGCTGTCAAACGGGCCGCTGTGCTATACTGACGAAACGAGTGGAGAAAGCGAGGCAGCAATGCAGGCGGAAAAGCGCGGCGTAGTGCTGGTGGTCGGAGTCCTGCTGATTTCGGCGGCGCTGGGAGGGATCTACGGGCCGTCGGTGAAGGCCACGGCAGCGGGAGCGAACGACCTCCAGGACGCGGTGAAGAACTTCACGCGCGTGCTGGCGATCGTGCAGCAAAACTACGCCGTGCCGATGGACACCGACCGGGCGATTTATCAGGGCGCCATTCCTGGGATGCTGCGCGTGCTGGACCCGCACTCGAATTTTTATGATTCGCGACAGTTCAACCTGCTGCGCGAAGACCAGAGAGGAAAATACTACGGCGTCGGGATGTCCGTGGCGCCGCGGGACGGGCGTACGGTGGTGCTGGCGCCGTTTGTTGGTTCGCCGGCGTACAAGGCGGGGATACGGCCGGGCGACGTGATCGTGAAGGTGGACGAAAAGTCGGCCGAAGGACTGAGCACGGCGGAAGTAGCCGACCTGCTGAAGGGCGCGAAGGGCACGATTGTGCGGGTCACCGTGAGCCGCGAGGGCTACGACGAGCCGCTGGTGTTTACGATTACGCGCGATGAGATTCCGCGGCACGCGGTGGACATGGTCTTCCTGCTGAAGCCGGGCGTGGGATACGTGCGGCTATCGGGCTTTAATGAGACGACGGACCGGGACCTGACCGAAGCGCTGAAACAATTGAACGTGGCCAAGCTGGATGGGCTGGTGCTGGACCTGCGGGCTAACCCGGGCGGCTTGTTGAATGAAGGCGTGGCCGTGGCGGACATGTTTTTGGAGAAGAGTCAACTGATTGTGACGCACAAGGGAAGGTCGTCGCCGGAGCGGCGGTACTGGGCGGTGCGCGGGAACCAAGGAGTCGAAGTGCCGCTGGTGGTGCTAGTCAATGGGAACTCGGCTTCGGCAGCGGAAATTGTGGCCGGAGCGATCCAGGACCACGACCGCGGTCTGCTGGTGGGAGAAAACAGCTTCGGGAAAGGGCTGGTGCAAACGGTCTCGCAACTGGGAGAGAACACCGGGCTGGCGCTGACGACGGCGAAGTACTACACGCCCAGCGGGCGGCTGATCCAGCGGGACTACAAGGCAGTGTCGCTCTACGAGTACCACTACAACCGGAAGAACGGCCAGCCGACGGAAATCAAACTGACCGACAGCGGACGACAAGTGTACGGCGGCGGCGGGATCATGCCGGACGTGAACGTGGCGTCGCCGAAACTGAACGAATTTCAGACGCGACTGCTGATGCGGGACGTCTTCTTCCCGTTTGAACAGGGTGTGGGCGGGTTCACGCGGTGGTTCATGGGACGCAAGCCGGAGGTTAACCGGGAGTTCCAGGTGAACGACGAGGTGATGAACCAGTTCCGGAAGTACCTGGACAGGCAGGGTATCCGCTACACCGAGCCGGAAATCGCCGAGAACCTGGCGTGGATCCAGAGAAAAATCAAGAAGGAAGCGTTTACGTCGGTGTTCGGCGTGTCAGACGGGTTCCGCGTGGAGCTGGAAGATGACCTGCAGGTGCAGAAAGCCATCGAAGTGCTGCCGCAAGCGCGCGCCCTCTACCAGAACGCAAAGAAAGTGATCGCGCAGAGGACGGGTGGGCAGGGGAACCAGTAGGGCGACAAGAAGTATTGCCTGTGATTCGCTTTCCGTAATTCGTGAATCGTAAAGCGCTGTCTGTTTTTCGTTATTCCTACTCTGAAAACCCCAATTTTCACAACAGGACCATTATGGACCTTGCCGGCCGGTCTCTGCAGAGCCGGTGGCCGGGGCTGGCGGCATCTGCTAGAATAATTTGCACCGTGGGCGGCTAGCTCAGCTGGGAGAGCGCCTCGTTCGCAACGAGGAGGTCGCGGGTTCGAATCCCGTGCCGTCCACCAGAAACAAGTCCACAGTTGACAGTCATCAGTTAGCGGATTCCCGTTATTCGTAATTCGTGAATCGTAATTCGTTGGCCGTTTTCCGTAGTCCCCAAGAATGGGGGCCCGTGCAGTGGTGTGCGCCCACACGAAGATTAAATGCATCGCGGAGGGCAGACGAGTTAGCAGGGGACGGGGATGTCGCGGCAGTCGCGGCAGAGGTAGGCAAAGGCGGGGTTGGAGAGCACCCACTGGCTGCGACAGGTGGTGCAGTTTTCGGGAGAGCGGCGCTCACAATCAGCGCAGAGTTCATCGCTGGGCATAGGGGCTTCGCCAACGAACTCGCCAAAGGGAACGAGCGAGTGGCAGCGGACACATTCGATGGCGGCGAGGAGACTGGCCTCGGCGGGGACTTCCCTTCCCTCTTCCAACTTCCCTTCTTTGCGGCGGGCGAGGTCGCGCTTGCGCTCGACGAGATGGACCACGCGCTGGGCGATGTGCTCGGCGGTGAGGCCGAAGTGCTGGACGAGCTCCCAGGGATTGCCGGAAAGGCCGAAGCGGTCTTCGACACCGAGGCGGTCGAAGAGCAGGGGCCGATCGAAGGCGCGGCGGTGCTGGAGGACGGCTCCGGCGACGATGTTGCCGAAGCCGCCGACCTGGTGTTCTTCGGCGGTGACGATGAGGCCGGTTTCGGCCGCGGCCTGGACAAGTGCGCGGACGTCGAGGGGCTTAACGGTGTGGACGTTGAGGACGCGTGTTTCGAGGCCGAAGTCTTTTTTCAAAATCCAGGCAGCACGCATGGCCTCGGCGACCATTGGGCCGCAGGCGACGATGGCGGCGTCCTCGTTTTCATTGGCGTAGTTGTTGGAGCGGAAGGTCTGAAAGGCGTCGCGGAAGCGGGGTTCCTCGCGGCGGAAGCGGATGACGTTGGCGGTGCCGAATTGCCAGGGCGTGTCGTCGGAGGTGACGACGGGGGTGGCTTCGCGGGCAAAACGGAGGTAGAGGGGGCCGACGAGGTCCAGCAGGCCGTGAAGAGTGGCGCGGCAGGTTTCCACCGAGTCGCAGGGGATGGCGAGATTCATGTTGGGGAGGATGCTCATCAGGGAGATTTCTTCGAGCGATTGATGGGTGGCGCCATCGGGGCCGACGGAAATGCCGCCGTGGGCGCCGGCGATTTTGACGTTGAGATTGGAGTAGCAGATGGTGGTGCGAATCTGGTCCCAGGCGCGGCCGGAGGCGAAAACGCCGTAAGTGCCGGTGACGGGGATGAGGCCGTCGCGAGCCAGTCCGGCGGCAACACCCATCATGTTCTGTTCGGCGATGCCGACGCTGAAGACGCGGGGCTTCCTTTCGGGGTGCTTGGCTTCGAAATCGGAGATGCGGATCGAGCCGGAGATATCGGCGTGGATGGTGACGACGCGCGGGTCTTCACCGGCCTGTTCGAGGCCGCGTCCGAAGCCCATGCGGGTAGGGTCCATTTCAACCTTCATGATGTCGCACGCGTTCCACCAGTAGTCGTGGCTAAACTGCGGGATGGAGTCGCGGGTTTCGCGGGAAACGCGCCTGGCGTTTTCTGCGGCGCGGGCCAATAGCGCGGAAACACGATCCTCCGGCATGGCGGGCGTTTTCAGATCTACCATCGCACGCTCGTACTGCTCCTTGTTGGGGGCGACGCCGTGCCAGGCGGCTTCGTTCTCCATGAAGGAGACGCCCTTGCCTTTCACCGTTCGGGCGAGGATGAGAGTAGGACGATTCTGGGCGGCCTCGGCACAGGCGAATCCGGCGAGAATCTGCTCCATATCGTGACCGTCCACTTCGACGACGTTCCAGCCAAAAGCGGAGTACTTGTGGGCGAGCGGGTCCACGTTCATAACCTCGCGGACCCAGCCATCGATCTGGAGCTGGTTCTTGTCAACGATCGCGCAGAGGTTATCGAGCTTGTAGTGGCCGGCGGCCATGGCCGCTTCCCAGATGTTTCCTTCCTGCTGCTCTCCATCCCCCATGATGCAGTACACGCGATGGGACGCGCCGCGAAGCTTGGCCGCCAGGGCGTTGCCGACGGCGATGCCGAGTCCCTGGCCAAGCGAGCCGCTGCAGACCTCGACGCCGGGGAGCTTCTGGGAATTCGGGTGGCCCTCGAAGGGCGAGCCGAGCTGGCGGAGGAGCACGACATCGTCGAGCGGGAAATAACCGGCGCGGCCCAAGGCGACGTACAGCGCCGGAGCTTTGTGTCCGGCGGACCAGAAGACGCGGTCGCGGTCGGGCCAGATGGGATCGTGGGGGTCGTGGTTGAGTACACGGAGGTAGAGGGCAGCGGCAATGTCCATGATGGATAGCGTGCCGCCGGGATGGCCAGAGCCGGCAGCGTAGATGGCGGTCAGGTTGATGGCGCGCATCTCGGCAGCGGCCTGGCGGAGCTCTTCGAGGCTGAGGCGGGGACCGCGTTGTTCACGGGTGGGCGTCATGGCGGAGTGCTCCTTTGGGCGAGATTGGGGGCGGCGACGCAGGCAGTGTGCGGATTGGCGCGGAGGCCGGCCAAGACAGATCGGACGAGTCGAGGACATCCGGGCGACCGGTGGGTGGAACAAGCCATGCAGAATGAGCAGGTTGGAGTTTAGTGCGCAGGAATCCAGTGCCCGCCGGCGGCAGGCTGAAATGCGCCGGGATGAGAAGGCGGGTTCGCATCTGGATAGAGAGAAAGCAAGGGGCGGGCCAGAGCGAATAGCACCCGCTTTGCGTCCAGGTGACGGCAGGCTGTGCAAGGCGGAAGATGCCGGGTCTGCGACCCGGCGCTACATGGGCTTCTTGAATTTGGCGTCGTCGATGGGGAGGTTGTGCTTGACCTCGGAGAGGGTGATGACGCTGGAGAACTGCGGGTTGTCCTGGCGGATGGTGAAGGGCAACTTGACGCCGTCCACGTCTTTGTAGTTGGAGAAGTACGTTTCGATCTTGATCGGGCCTGCGGGAGAATCGCGCTCGGAGACGGCGCGGACAAGCAGCCCGTTTTCGGCGTCAAACGAGAACAGGCGGGGCGAACCTTCAGCGGGGGCGGCCTCGACGACCCAGACATCGCGGTTGGCCACCTTGTCAGAGCCTTTCACGGACATCTTGTGGTAAAACTCGCGAAACTTAATCGGGAGGTAAAAGCTGCTGAGCTTGGCGTTGGCCACTTGCTCGGGGGTGTAGTCGTTGAGGCCGGCCTGGGGATTGTCGGTCCAGCCGCGGGAGCCGTCCCAGGCATTGCGGATGGTGCCGAAACCTTGGATGTCAATCACGGTGAGGGTGGCGTTGGGAGCCTTGGCATAAATCTCGATGCTGCCGGCGGCGCCCTGGTCGGGGACTTCAAAGGTTCCCTTGGAGACGCGGGAGTTGAGCTTTTCGAGCGCGGCGGCGCCGCCGAGGGCCGCCACGTATTTGTCGAAGATTTCGTCAACCGTAGGAGCTGGCGTGGAAGCGGGAGGCGGAGTGGGCGTGGCCGGCGCTTGAGCGGAGACGGTCGCGGTCAACAGCAGAGCAAATATAGAGGTACTTACAATGCGCTTCATCAAGGGCTCCTTTGGAAATGTAAGCCTCCGGGTCCGGGCCGTGAAGTCACAGACGGCAGCAGGTGGCGCACTCAAGGATACTACGAAAGAGGGCGAGGAATGTATCAGCACTGCGCGATGGCGAAGAGATGAAAGAGGGAAACCACAGGCACGTAGTAGCGTGCCCCTACGGTCCTCCGCGCGAGCGAGTTGCGAGGAGGATTCGTTGAGATCCTTCGCGTCCCGGCATCGCAACCTATTGCCGGGACGCTCGGGATGACGAGCGAGCGGACAGCGGCGTAAAGCCGCCGCTACTTGGTGAGGCCGCGTTTGAAGGGGTGCTCGAGGCTGAGGTAGAGGAAGATGCCCCACTGCGCGCGGCCGGAGCGCGCAATTTCAAAGGGGAAGCCGACGCCGGGAACGATCTGAAGGCCGCTCGTGAAATTATGGGCCCAGCGGATGGCGGGGTTGAGGATGACGGTCTGCTCGCGACGGATGAGACCGGGGGCAATGACGGCGGCTTCGTTGAGATAGAGAGTTTCGAGGAGCAGATTGACGCGCGAGTGGACAAGCCAGACGAAGCTCTGGCCGAGATTGACGCTGTGGGAGCTGGCGCGGTCGCCGACTTCGTTTTTCGCGTGAGGGACGATGGTGGCGCCGGCGTTAAAATGGAGCGCGAGTCTTTCTGTGGCGAGGACGCTGACGGGCAGGTTGAGTTGAACGCCGGTTGCGCCGACGCCGCGTCCGAAGCGGGACTTGCCGCTCGGGACGAGCAGACTCACGCGCGGGGCGAAGGCGACGCGGGCATCGCCATCGCCGATGAGTTGATAGCGCCAGTTGATGAGCAGGTCACCGAAGCCGGTGCCCGAGCCAGGGAAATCGGGCGAGTTGATGGCAGTGAGGGTGTAGCTGAACTGGTGGTGCGGGGCGGGGTTGATGGGCCACTCCTGCGTGAAGGAGTAAACCCATTGGCGCCTGACGCTGTTGCGGAGAAATGCGTTGATGTGCTGGACGACGCCGAATTCCTGGTTGTAGGCCTCTTCGAGAAGAAAGCTGTTGTCGGCGATGCGCTCGGCGGAAGGGGGCATCTGCGGAGCTGGAGCCGGTGAAGGAGGCTGCTGCGCGAATGCAGCGCGCGGCAGCATGAGAGCAAGGAGCAGTAGCGCGAGCTTGAGCACGAAGCAACCTCCCCCGAAGCAAGCGTGACGCGCAAAGGTTAAGGGCGCGTTACAGAGAATCGAAACGCTCACCAAACACCGGGGAGCAGGCGAAAGCGGACGCGAGCAGCATAGTCTGCATGGCCTTCGAGTTCGGATTGCAGCAGGCGATCTTCGAGACGAGTGCGACGCAGTAAAATCGCCAGCAGGGACAGAATGGGCAGCAGGGCCCACCAGGAACCCAGGGCAACCGGAATTGCCGGGAAGAGCAAAAGCGCCACGGCGTAGCCGGGATGACGGACGAAGCGATACGGGCCGTCGGTGATGACGTGATGGCCGCGGTCGCGCTGGATGCGGGCGTCGGAGGAGAAGAAACGGTTGGTGGCCATGGCCCACATCCAGACCGTGAGGCCCAGGGCCACCAGCACAAGCGCAGCCCAGTGGACGGCCGGGGGGACGCGGGACCAGTGGAAGCGGCCGGCGTCCAGTCCGGAAATCAGAAAACAGGCGAGCATGCAAAGTGCGGCCAGCTTCCGCATGTGCGGGTCTTTGCCGCCCGGGCCGGGCTTCATGCGCTCGCGGAGGAGCGTGGGGTCGTTGCGGTGGACCACCAGGACACCGGCCAAGCCGATGCCGAAAAACACCGCCAGGAAGGCCCAGAAGGCGGGGAGGTCCCAGCGGCCCGCGGCCCCGAACAGCAGAGCTGCCAACAGTGCGAACGCTAGAGCAACCCGCCCGAGTAGATTCAAAAACATGATGGGTTACCTCACACCGACAGGAAGAGGCCGGTAACATACATGACCGCCAAACCGGCAAGGAAGCCGGCGAGGTTGGCGGGAGTGAGAAGCGCGGGTGCAGTGCCGCGCTTCATTTGCGAGAGGATTTCGATAACGACTTGAAAAACGGCGCCGGCACCGATGGCGAGGAAGAGCACGGCGAGAACGGGTGAGGGAGCGAAGGCGCCAAGAGAGGTGCCGAAGATGGTCGGGAGGCCGGCGAGAGCGCCGAGCCACAGGAGATGCAGCCAGGAGACAGCACCTTCGCCCTTACCGAGACGCGAGCGAACAATCGGGGCGACGACGGCGACACCTTCGGTGAGGTTGTGAATCATGAAGCCGACGATAAGCAGCGCGCCAGTGGCGATCTCACCGAGAGCATAGGCGCCGCCAATGGCGAGGCCCTCGCCGAGGTTGTGAACGCCAATGCCAAAGGCGACCAAGTAAGCGAGAAGCAAGGCGGAGCTGCCTTGCTGCTGAATGCCTGCGCGGCGGCGTTCGAGAAAGCGCGTCAGCGTGAACAGGCCCAGCAGGCTGATGGAAAGGCCGATCAGAATTAGCGCCACACCCTGGAACGGGCCGGGCAGTTCGCCAGCCTGCTCGAAGCCGTCGTGGAGAGCGTCCACGCCGAGAAACACTAGCAGACCGATCGTGAGGCTGATGAGGAAGCCGTAGCTGCGTTCGCCGAGGTTGCGCAGAAAGGGCAGCCAGAGAATGCCGAGAAAAACAGGGATCACACCGACGTACACGCCCAGCATCGAGAAGGTCCAGAGGCTGTGTGCGGTGAAGAGCGGCGTGGCGGTGGCGACTTCGATCTTGTGGCTGAAGGGCAGGCCAGCAGCGGTGAAAAGGACAATTTCATATGGCTCGCCTTCGGTCCAGGGATACGGGATGCGAACGCGAGCGGTGGCGAGGCGGGGGAGGGTCGGCGAAGGCTCGACAGTGAACTCCCACGAGGCGCGGTTGAGCCAGCCAACCTGGACTTGGGAGAGGGTGACTTCGTTGGGGCCAACGTTGCGGACGTGGGCGACAATTTCGTCGGGGAGAAAGACGACGCGCTCGAAGGCGAGCTGTTCGACCGGCGCGGGAGAGTTAAAGCGGAGGCCGCCGCTTGAGCGATAAAAGACTACGAGAAGAACAGCGAGCAGGACGAGCGGCGCAAGAAAGCTGAGCCAGACGAGCGGGCGCGACTTCACGGGCTACTTCCCTGCCCCGCGGTGGTGGGGCGCGCCCTTAGGAACCGGAGGTAAGGCTGACGAGGACGCCTTGCGAGTGGCGTCTCCTTTGACAACGAACCAACCCATGAGGCCGAGCTCCATGTGCTCAGAGAAGTGGCACTGGAACATGAATGGGCCAGGGTGGTCGTACTTGAATTCGAGGATGGCGCGCTCGGCGATGCCGAGGCTGACTACGTCGGTAAGCTCGGCCGACTTGAGAGCGGTGCCGGAACGGATGAGATCGAACATATTGCCGTGGATGTGCGGCGCCATCATCTCCTCGAACATGTTGAGGACGTACATGCGGACCGGCTCGCCCTTCTGAAGCTCGATGGGGTGGTCAGCGTACTGAAAGGCCTTGCCGTTCCAGGCGTAGAAATCGGCGTCGCCGTCGCGGTCGAGGTCGAAGGCGCTCATCACCATGGCCAGCTCCTTCATCGGCGGGCGGCCCTGCTTGGGGTCAATGATCATCATGCCGTAGAGGCCGTTGTGGATGTGCTGGCTCGCCGGCATCGAGTGGCAGTGGTACGGAAAGACGCCGTAGGGCCGGGCAATAAACTCGTAAGTGTAGCTGCCTCCGGGGGGAACCATTTCGAAGACGCCGTCCATGTCCGCGGGATGAATGCCGTGGAAGTGGATGGTGTGCGGCACGGAACCTTTGTTGATGAGCTTGATGCGCATCAGCTCGCCTTCGCGGCCGCGGATGATGGGCCCGGGGACGGAGCCGTTGAAGGTCCAGGACGGGACGCGGATGCCGGGTGCGACTTCGTGCTCGACATCCTGGACCATGAGCTCGTACTCGTGAACCGGCTGGCTCGTGGGCGGTGGAGGAACGGGGTTGTAAACCTGGTCGGAAGCGAGGCGCTTTTCCGGATAGACGTACTGAAAGGTGTCGCTGCCGAGCGTGGGGGGCCGGTGGTGGCTGACGGGATGGGCCGTGCGTGCGGCATCGGCGCGTACGGGCGCAGCCGGGCGAGCGCCGTACCACGCGGCGATGGTCGCGAGAGCAATCAGAAGGACCAGCGAGAGGATCGTCCATCGGTCTGTGCGCGGGGTAATCATGACATCCTCCGTATCTTAAGTATGATTAACAGGACATGATAAGCGTAATTAATGCAGTTTGTCAAGCAGAGTTTCCAGGCCGGCAAGGGGAAAGGAGCGATGGAAAGCAGATTCCTCGCCCCGACAAGAAACGGCAGGGCCCGAAATGACCAGAAAAAGAACCGGCCAGAGGCCGGGGCTCCCGCGGGGCGCTGCCTTGCACCCCGGCTGGCGAGAGGCCAGCGCTCCAGGAGGGAACAGAAAGCGGCGGCAAGCCGCCGCACTCCAATAGGGTCAGGAGCGGAGGCGGTCGAGGGCGCGGGAGAGGATGGAGGAGAGGGCGGAGAGGTCAGCGACGCTGCCCTGAGCGAAGTCGCGGGTGCCGCCTCCCTTCCCTGCGCCGGCGAGAGATTCCTTGAGAAGAGCGTTCATGTCTGCGGAGAGACCGGCGGACTGGGCAAAGACGATGTGTCCGCCGGAACGCGAACCGAGAAGAACCTGGAGGTTTGCTTCGGCGGCGAGCTTGGAGGCGAGGAGGCGGAGGTAGTCGGGGTCGGCTTCGTCGAAGATGCGCTGGACGACGCGCGGCGCGCCTGGCTTGCCGGGGCAAAGTTCGGTAGCGAGCAGGAGAAGGGCTTCGACGCCGGCGAGGTGCTCGACGAGGCGCTGGCGGGCTCGATGGCTGGTCTGACACTCTTCGAGGGCACGGCGAAGCATGTCGGGGAGTTCGGGCTGACCGCAACTAAGCAGTCGCGCGGATTCGGCGAGGAGCGTCTGGTCGGCGCGGGCGGCCCGGACGGCGCGCGTGCCGCAGACAAACTCGACGCGCCAGTTCTGCTTCACCTTTTCGCACTTGCGGAGGAGCAACGAGCCAATCTGTCCCGTGCGGGCGACGTGAGTGCCGCCGCAGGGCTGGCGGTCGCAGCTTTCAATTTCGAGGACGCGGATGGGGCCATCGCGTTCGACGGCTTTGCGGACGCCGAGGGAGGCCAGCTCGGCGGCGGTGCAGAGGCGGATCGCGACGGGGCGGTCGTCGGAGATGATTTCGTTGGCCCGGAGCTCGACCTTTTCAGGCTGGGCGGGAGAGATGGCCGGAGCGGCGAGGTCTATCGTGGAGACGTCGCGGCCGAGATGGAAGGAAACGGTGGGCCAGTTCAGAAGCTCGATAAACACGGCAGAGAGAAGATGCTGGCCGGTGTGCTGCTGCATGTGGTCGAAGCGGCGAGGCCAGTCGATGGCGGCGTGGGTGCGGCCGGGAGTGAAAGGCATGTCGGTGACGTGGACGATGGCGCCGTCGTCGCGCTCGAAGACGTCGAGGACGGTGGCGAGGGAGAGTTTGCCGGTGTCGTGCGGCTGGCCGCCGGAGGTGGGATAGAAGGCGGTGCGGTCGAGCACGACGTGAAAGCGCTGCTCGGCGCCGGGCGCAGGAGCGGGCTCGGAAGAGACGACGACGGCGTCGAATTCGCGCAGGAAGGAGTCGGAGTAATACAGGCGCTCGGTCATGGTAAGTGATTGCGGCATGGACGCTGCGTTACGGGAGGGCACGCTCCCAGGCCTCAGAGTATTTGTAACCGGTGCCGGTGTTGAAGAGTACAACGGAGTCGCCGGGGCGAATCCAATTTTGCGCAACGAGTTTCCTTGCTGCCACGAGGGTGGCGGCACCTTCGGGGGCGACGAAAAGACCTTCCAGAGCGGCGAGGTCGCGGGCAGCGGCGAGCATTTCGTCGTCAGTGGCGGAGACAGCGATGCCGCGGCTTTCGCGGAGAGCGTTGAGGACGAGGAAATCGCCCAGCGCCTTAGGGACGCGAAGGCCGGAGGCGATGGTGGCGGCGCCGTCCCAGAATTCGGAGGCGTTGGCGTTTTGCTCGAAGGCTTTGACGATGGGAGCGCAGCCGGAGGCCTGCACGACGACCATGCGCGGGCGTTCGCGGCCGATCCAGCCGAGGGCCTGCATCTCGTCGAAGGCTTTCCACATGCCGATGAGGCCGACGCCGCCGCCGGTGGGGTAGATGATGACTTCGGGGAGGCGACCGTCGAACTGCTCGAAGAGCTCGTAGGCCATGGTCTTCTTGCCTTCGATGCGATACGGCTCTTTGAGGGTGGAGACGTCGAACCAGCCTTCGGCGGACTTGTGCTCGGCGACATATTTGCCGCAGTCGGAGATGAGGCCGGGGATTTTGCGCACGTCGGCGCCGAAGGCGCGGCACTCGAGGACGTTGGCCGCGGGCGTGTCGGCAGGCATGACGATGACGCTGCGAAGACCAGCGCTTGCGGCATAGGCGGCGAGTGCGCCGCCGGCATTGCCGGCGGTGGGGATAGCGAGAGTCTGTGCGCCGAGGTTGAGCGCAACGGTGACCGCGGCGGAAAGGCCGCGGGCTTTGAAGGAGCCGGTGGGGTTGAGACCTTCGTCTTTGATAAAGAGTTTATCGAGACCGATGCTGGCGCCGGCACGGCGGGCGTGGAGAAGAGGGGTCATGCCTTCGCCGAGAGACACGTATGGCGGCGGAGGAAGTACTTCGGCGTAGCGCCACATGTTGGCGGGGCGAGAGGCGAGGGCGGCGTGGGTGAGGGTGCGGGCGGCGGCGCGGAGGTCGTAACGGGCGAGAAGAGGTTTGCCGCAGGAGCAAAGATTTTGGAGCCGGGTGTGGGAGTGCTGCTTGGCGCAGGCAGAGCATTCGAGATGGGTGAGGGTGCTGGGCATCGAGGGCGCGAGTTTAGCATACGCGAAAGTGGCGGGTGACAGGCGGCAGGTGGCAGGTCGTGGTAAGCTGCGCGGCGCTCGGAGAAACCTCCGCGTCTGAAGACGCGGGCGACAGGATGCGGAAGGAGAACACAATGGGAGTGATCAAGCGGGTGGTGGTGGCGATCGTGAAGGTGGTAGGGGCGCTGGTGTTGGTGGGGAGTGCGGCGGCGCAGACGACGGTGATACGCGCTGGGAACCTGGTGGACCCGGCGACAGGGACGGTGAAGAAGGACCAGACGATTGTCGTCAAGGACGGGAAGATTACGGCGATTGGGACGCAGGTGTCGACGCCGGCGGACGCGACGGTGATAGACCTGTCGAAGGCGTGGGTGCTGCCGGGGTTGATGGACGCGCACACGCACCTGACGCTGGGGATGAACCCGGCGGCGCCGGAGCTGGAGGTTGGTTATCTGAAGGAGTCCACCGGCTGGCGGCTGCTGCGCGGGGTGCGCAACGCGCGGGTGGTGCTGGAAGCGGGGTTCACGACGGTGCGCGACGTCGGGAACGCGGCAAACTACGCCGACACTGACCTGCGAGTCGCAATTGAGAAAGGATGGTTCCCCGGGCCGACCATCCTAAATGCGGGAAAAATCATTGCGCCGTTCGGCGGGCAGTCGCACGGAATCTCGCCGGAGCAAGGGCGGTTCTGGCAGTTTGAGTACATTGACGCGGATACGCCGGAGGAAGTGCGCAAGGCGGTGCGGCAGAACATCTACTACGGCGCGAACACGATCAAGCTGGTGACCGACAACAGCGCGTTTTACTCGACGGCGGAGGAAGTGCGGGCGGCGGTGGACGAGGCGCACCGGGCGGGGATGATTGTCGGCGTGCACGTGATCCGCAGCGACGCGGCGCGGGCGGTGGTCGAAGCCGGGCCGGAGAGCATCGAGCACGGGTTCGATTTGAATGATGAGGTGCTGAAGCTGATGAAGGCGAAGGGCGTGGTGCTGGTGGGGACGGATTTTCCGCTCGAGCACCTGAAGGCGATGGGCACCGGAGGGGGTATCCTGCCTCCGCCGGAACAAACCGCGGCGATGATCGTGGACCGGCTGAAGAGGGCGTACAAGATTGGCGTGAAGATGGCGTTTGGCAGCGACGTGGTGCTCGATTTGCCGGGAAAGACGAGGGCCGACATGGTGATGGACTACCTGGACGTGTGGTTGGCGGCGGGCGTGCCGGCGCCGGATATTTTGAAGGCCATGACGACGAACGCGGCGGAGCTTTTCCAGTGGAAAGGCAAGCGCGGGGCGATTGCCGTCGGAGAGGCGGCAGACATCATCGCGACGCCGGAGAATCCGTTGGGGGATATCAAGGCGTTAAAGAAGGTGAGCTTTGTGATGAAGGATGGGAGCGTGGTCAAGAAATAATTGTCGTCATGGCTGCCCTTCTGACGGTCGAAGACAAAGCCCAGCTATTCCGCCACGAGGATTACCTCGCGAGCGCGGACGACAGGAAGCTTGGGCGTCATTGACTGGAACTAAACGGCGACGTTGACGGGACGAATGAGGATGTCTTCGGGCGGGATGGGCTCCCCGTGAGCCTTGAGACTTTCGAGATAAGCGGCGATTGCTTCCTCAATGTTCTGCTGGGCCTCGTCAAGAGTATCGCCCTGCGCATGACAGCCCTTCAGAGCCGGGCAGAAGACGTGGTATCCCCCATCAGGCTCTCGCTCAAAAATCACCGTATATTGGAAGGAAGCCACCCGTTCACCTCGCACTGATTCTACCACTGGGGCCTGCTAGAATGTTGGAATGGGTGTGAGGCTGATAGCGATCGATATTGACGGGACGCTGCTGGACAGCAAGTGGGAGGTGCCGGCGGCGAACCGGGAGGCGATTGTCCGGGCGGTGGAGCGCGGGATCGAGGTGGCGCTGGTGACGGGGAGGCGGTTCGACTTTGCGTTGCCGATTGCGCGGCAGATCCCGTGCGCGCTGACGATGGTGGTGAACAACGGAGCGGTGATTAAGACCAAAGCCGGGGCGACGGTGCTGCGGCACCTGCTGCCGCGCGTGGTGGCGCGGCGGGTGCTGGGGGCGACAGCGGAGTTTCGCGCGGGCGCGGCGGTGGTGTTTGACCGGCCGAGGGAGAACCAGATTGTCTATGAGCAGATTGACTGGGAAGACCCCGGTCGGAAGAGCTATTTCCAACGGAACCGGGAGTACATCGCGCAGTGCGCGCCGCTCGAGGAGTGTCTGACATGCGACCCGATCCAAGTGATGTACAGCGGGCCGGTGGGGCGAATGCGCGAGGTGGAGGCGGTGCTGCGGCGGTTGGATGGCACAGGGGAGTATGCACTGGCGGTAACGGAGTATGAGGAGAGGAATTTTGGGTTGGTAGACGTGATCCATCCGGGGTGCTCGAAGGGAGCGGCGCTGCGGGAGTTGGCGCGGATGCGGGGATATGCGCGGGGAGAGGTGATGGCCATCGGAGACAACTTGAACGATAAGGAGATGCTCGAGTTTGCGGGAGTGCCGGTGGTGATGGCGAACAGCGTGCCGGGGTTGAAGGGGTTGGGATGGGCAGAGACGGGAACGAACGATGACGCGGGGGTGGCGGAGGCGATTGAGAAATACGCGCTGAAGAATTAGCCACAGAGACGCAGAGTCACAGGGGTCGAGAGGTCAGGAGATGCTAGAGGCGGTGGGATTCCTCGGCCCGACAAGAAACGCCGGGTCTCAGAATGACAGGAACGGGAAGCTGAGGCGATGCGCAGAGCGAGTCTAGTTGTGGTGGCGACAGTGGTGCTGCTGGCTGCGGGGGCGGCGAGGGCGGAGTATGCCGTGTTGAAGAGCGGGCAGCGGCTGCACATCACCGGGTATGAGCGACTGGGGGCCACGGTGCGGCTGCAGGTGGCGGGAGGAAGCATCGAAGTGCCGACGGAAGAGATTGTGGTGATCGAGCCGGAAGACTACTTCCCTGCCCCGGTGAAGGAGCGGCTGGACGTGCCGTTTGAGGAATTGATCCGAGCGGCGGCGGAGAAGCACGGCGTTGAGGCGCAGTTGATTGCGAGCGTGATTGCGGTGGAGTCGAACTTCAACCCGCGGGCGGTGTCGCGGAAACAGGCGCAGGGGCTGATGCAGTTGACGCCGGAGACGGCGGCGCGGTTTGCGGTGACGAACGTGTTTGACCCGGCGGAGAATATCGAGGCGGGGACGCGGTACTTGAAAGAGCTGCTCGAACGGTACGGGCAGGACTTGCGGCTGGCGCTGGCGGCGTATAACGCGGGGCCCGAGCGAGTCGAGCAGTATCAGGGAGTTCCGCCGTACCGGGAGACGAGAAGCTATGTTAGAAAGGTGACTCAGGCGGTGGAGAGGAACAAAAGAAAGATTTCAACGCAGAGGACGCAGAGGATCGCAGAGGGCATGGAGAAGAGAGAGTAGGGTTTAGGGATTTGGGTTGGGCGGACGATTGAGGGGCTGGATTGGGGCGCCGGGTTTGGGCGGCTGGTCGCCGGGCTGGATGGGCTGGCCGGTGGCGGGAGCGTCTTTGGTGGGGTCCCAGATGAATTCCCACTCGATGTAGGTCTTTCCCTTTTCATAAATGCGGAGCGAGGGGCGGTTGACCTTGCTGGCCACGCCGATGATGCTGCCGCCGAAGACTTTTCCGGTGAGTGTATCGGGCGGGATGACCGGAGTCTGTTCCTTGTCGGGCTGATCGTCGGATTCGTCTTCCTGCTGCTTGGGCGGGGCACCACCGGGAGGACCGGCGGGAGGGTTGCCAGCCATGCCGGGGGGCCTGGGCGGAGTGCCGAAGCCCTGCGGGAGAAGCAGGTTCTGACGCTTGAGGCTGCCGATGAGCTGGCCGTTGGGGCCCATATAGATAAAGCGCCAAGAGCCGTCTTCGCGGTTCATGGGGTCTTTGTAGGCCTGGCGGAGATAGCGGAGGCCGTTCTTCGGCTCGACGAGGTCTTCGATGTTTTGTGGGAAGCGGCCGTTCTTGCGGTAGTAGAGACGGACGGAGCGCGCGTATTGCTCGCCGCGCCATACCAGCTCAGCTTCTTTTTCGCGGCGGCCCTGGTTGAGTACGGGCGGCGTGGCGACGGCGACGGCAATCAGCATCAGGGCACAGAGGAAGACAACGGTGAGCAGGACGTAGCCGGAGTGGCGGCGGGAGGAAAGAGAAGAGGGATCCTTCGTCCCGGCAAGGACGAGACTCTGGATGACACCAGCGCGGGTTGGAGTGGAGCGGCTCATGCGATCGGGGGAGCCTCCTCGATCTGGACGGTGGCGCGGCGGCCGGAGGCGAGCTCTTCGACTTCGGCGGAGTTGTTGGTGATGCGGAGGACGCGGAAGCGGTTCTGGAGGGTTTCACCTTCGGCGGCGATGAAGATGTCCTCGCCATTCTGGAAGAAGCCGCGGCGATTGCCGGAGGGCAGGTTCATGACGTAGCCGAAAAAGCGATAAGGCAGGACGAGGGGCGGCGGGCCGGGCGGAGGGTCAGGCGGGAGATTGGGGTCGCGAACGGGAATGGCGGGCATGGCGGGCTGGCGCGGGGCGCGGTAGACGAAGATGTTGTCGTGGCGACCGGAGTACTTGAAGTCGCGGATGCGCTGGAGGAGATAGCCCTTGAGAGCGGGGCTATCAACGTCAAGGGGCGTGAAGCGGGCATCGCTGGCCCGGATGCCGAGGAGCTGCGGAGCGCCGCCCCAACTGAAATAAAGCGAGGCGCCGTAGAGTGCCGCAACGGCAGCGAGGATGACGAGAAGGATTTTGACACGCGTGGTCATGGTCAGGAGCGGAAGTAGGTCCGCAACTGCAAATTCAATTTTAAGCGGCCGCCGGTGCTGGAAGCCAGTTGGAGGCTATCGAGGACGTAAAAGTTGTCGGAGCGCTCGAGGCCATTAATGAAGCTGACCAGGCTGGGGTAGTCGCCTTCGACGGTGGCGGCGACGACGACTTCGACGACGCCGCGGGCGCCGACGTCGCGCTGCCGGAATGTGATGGCGGTGGCGCTCAGGCCGGAGCGCTTGGAGATTTCGCCGAGATCGCTGACCACGGACGAATAACCGCTGGAGGTTTCGCGCAGCTCTTTGGCGAAAAAGTCGGCGGAATCGCCCTGAACTTTGGCGAGTTCGGAGCGGATGGCGGTGGCGCGCTCGACGTCGGCGCGGAAAAGGCGGTGCTGAAGCTCGAGGCGGGAGCGCTCCTGCTTAAGCGATTCGGGTACGGAGTCCGAGGAGCGCCAGTTGATGTAGATGAGGGCGAGGTCCAGCACGAGGACGACGACGATTATCCAACGGACCACGTGTTTCCAGCCTCGGATGCGGACGGTCATTTACGTTGTGACGTACCACGTGAGCAATTCGAGCTGCACCTGGTCCGCCTCTCCCTGCTTCACCGGCCGGGTTTCGGCCAGGAGCTGAATGCGCGAGAAGGCTTTGGAGGCCTCAAGGGCGCGAAGAAACTTGAGTTTGGCGTCGTCGTTCGAGGCACCGACGGTGAGCTTGACCTCGACGCGCCCGGCAGCCATCTTGGGCGAAATGCTGATGACGCGAACGCCGTCGGGAAGGATCTCTTCGAGATCCATGAAGATTTTGGTCCAGGGGAAGCTGCGCTGCTCGATGAGGGTGTTGAGAAAGGCAGCGCGGTCGCGGAGGCGGAGGTTGTCCGGGCGGTTGAAAAACTCCTCGAGCTCGCGGCGGCGGTCGGTGAGCTGGTTCATCTCGCTCTGGAGGCGGGCGACGTTGCGGCGCAAGGCGCGGTCGGCGCTCCAGTCGCGGTAGGCGCGGAAGCCGAGAACGGCCAGGGCGATGAAAGCCACGACGCCGAGGACAGACCAGCCGAGCAGGAAACGGCGGTTGTTTTCGAGCGGCGAGGTAGCGAGATTGAGGCGAACACGCATCGGTTATCCCCGCTTGAGCATCCAGCCGACCAGGGCATCGAGCTGGCGGTCGGCGAGCGGGCGGGCGTCGCCGGAAATGCGGCCTTCGGCTTCGGCGGCATGAAGGAGCGCGCTCACCGGGCAACGCAGCTCGGCTTCAAGGACCGGTCCGAACTCTTCGGCGCGGTCGAGGAGACCGGCCAGGCGGACAGACTGAATGCCTTCGCTCCAGATGTCCTGGTAATAGGCAGAAATCGGATAGACCTCGTCGAGCAGGGCCTGCGGGGTGAGGCGAGCGGCGGTGACGGGCAAATCAGTGCAGCGATAACCGCAGAGGATGGACTCACGCACGATAGCGGTGGTGAGAGTGGTGCCGGAAACGCGGGCCAGCAGGGTGGGGCGGCGGTCTTCCAGCAGAGGCAAGGCGGCAAGAGTGGAACTCATTACAACAACGGGAACCATGCCGGCGCCCTGCATCAGCAACTCGTACTCGCGGATGATGCGCAGGCGGGCGAGCGCGGTGACGATGTCCACGCCGTCTTCGCGGGGGGCCTGGCGCATGAAGGAGATGAGGGTCTCTTCGGGCTCGAAGGGAACGCTCTTTTTGAGCTTCCAGCGGAGCATGGGGATGGCTTCGTCGGCGGAGCGGGGGAAGCTGTCGAAATGCAGGACAAAGACGCGGATGACCGGGTCCGGGACGAGCAGAGCGACTTCCTGGCCGCGGGCGCGAAGGCGTCCGAAGACCTGAGAGACGGCGGCGCGGACGGCGGAAGCGTCAACGAGATTGGTCTCCACGGCCGAGGGAACAATGACCCCATCGGGAAGCGGCTCGACGGCAAAACCATCGAGACTGTTGCCGCGGCGCGTCCAGCGGGCGGCGGCGACGTAGTGGGGAGCGATTTCGCAGGCGAGCAGGGGGTGCGGCAAGGCGTCCAGCCATTGCGCCATGCGACGCGCGAGGCTGCTGCGGAAGATGCCGTGTCCGACGCCGCTTATGGCAGGCATGGAGAAAATCCCGGAAAAACGAGTTTCGTAACTCGAAACTCGAAACTCGTGATTCGTAAATCGAAATTCGGAGGAGAAAGACGCACTGGCTCGGCAATTCGCGCTGGGACAAAGCCCGGCGCTACAAAAATCTTACGGAGAAGAAATTGTAAATTTGAAATTTCAGATTTCAGATGGGAAGAAGGCCGGCTAAACCCGGCCCCCACAACGGCCGGACATTGCGGCGCTAAAGCATAGCGCGAAGATGGCAGGGTAACCCCGCCGCTCCGAAGTCGAGCCTGGCGCGCACTACTCAATGAAGGTCACCTTGTTGATCTCGCGCAGAGTGGTGGCGCCGGCGCGGACTTTGGCGAGGCCGGAATCGCGGAGGAAGGTCATGCCCTCCTCGCGGGCGAGGCGCTTAATCTCGGACGTGGGCCTGCGATTGATGATCATCTCGCGGATGCGGTCGGAGAGATCAAGCAGCTCAGCGATGGCGACGCGGCCGTGGAAGCCGGTGCCGGAGCACTCCAGGCAGCCGGCGCCTTCGACAAAGGTGACGCCGGCCCATGCGGCCGGGTCGAGGCCGGCTTCGCGAAGGACGTCGGGCGGATACTTCACCGGGCGCTTGCAGTTTTCGCAAATGACGCGGACCAGGCGCTGGGCCAGGATGCAGTTGAGGGCGGAGACGAAATTGTACGGCTCGACGCCCATGTTGATGAAACGGCCGATGACGTCGGTAACGTTGTTGGCGTGGACGGTGGTGAAGACGAGGTGGCCGGTGAGCGCAGACTGGATGGCGATCTGGGCGGTCTCCTGGTCGCGAATTTCGCCGACCATGATCTTGTCGGGGTCGTGGCGAAGGATGGAACGCAGGCCGCGGGCAAAGGTGAGGCCCTTTTTTTCGTTGACGGGGATCTGAGTGATGCCGCGGACCTGGTATTCGACCGGGTCTTCGATGGTGATGATCTTGTCTTCGTCGGTCTTGATCTCGTTGATGGCGGCGTAAAGGGTGGTGGTCTTGCCGGAGCCGGTGGGGCCGGTGACGAGAACCATGCCGTAAGGCTCGCGGATGTAGCGGCGGAGCTTGCGAATGTCGTCGTCGGAGAAGCCGACGACATCGAGGGAGAGGTTGCGGAATTTTTCGGAGAGCGTCTCCTTGTCGAGGACGCGGAGGACGGCGTCTTCGCCGTGGATGGAAGGCATGATGGAGACGCGGAAGTCCACGAAGCGGCCCTTGTAGCGGACGCGGAAGCGGCCATCCTGGGGGATGCGGCGCTCGGCGATATCGAGCTCGCTCATGACCTTGATGCGGGAAAGGATGGTGGAGTGCCAGTCCTTGGCAATGGGGGTCATGGCGTACTGGAGGACGCCGTCAATGCGATATTTGACGACGACTTCGGCGTCGCGGGCTTCGATGTGGATGTCTGAAGCGCGGCGCTCGAGGGCGGTGAAGATGACGGTGTCCACCAAGCGGACGATGGGGCTGACGGCGGTGTCGCGGGTGAGTCGCTCGGCGGAGATGGTCTCATCGGTTTCCTCTTCCTCGTGGACGACCTGAAGCGTGAAAGCCTCGGTGGCCTGCTCGAGGACGCGCTGGGACTGCTCGGTGCGCTTTAAGAGGTCGGAGATCTGCGTGGCGGTGGCGACCTTGATTACGAGTTTTTTGCCGAGGAGCAAAGGCAGCTCGTCGCTGAGGAGGACCTGGCTGGGTTCGGCGACGGCAATCATGAGGGAGTTGTTCTCGGTCTCGAGGGGGACGAAATTGTAACGGAACATCAGGTCAGCCGGGATGCTGCGGAAGAGCTCCGGGTCGATGCGCTGGTCGAGGAGATTTTCGATGAAGGGGCAGCGGTAGCGCTCGGCCAGGCGACGGGCGCGATCGCGCTCGGAGTGCTCGTCGGTGATGATTTGGTGTTCGAGGTTGTGGTCCATGGCGGACAAGCTAGCCTCCCCCTGCTGAGCCAACGGAGAGGCTGAAGATCGGCAGGTAGAGCGAAATCAGAATGAAAGCAACGACGACGGCCATGACGACGAGGATGGCCGGCTCGACGTAAGCGATGACGCGGGCGAGCTTGTGGTTGACTTCTTCCTCGTAGAACTCAGCAACGCTGGTGAGCATGGCGGCCAGGGAGCCCGAGGCTTCGCCGACTTCGATCATCTCGAGAGCCAGCTCCGGGAAGAGGCGAGTGGCGTCGAGAGAGGCGTGCAGGGACTGACCTTCACGGACACTTTCGGAAGCGCGGCCAATGGCCTGGGAGAGTAAGCGGCTGCCCACGGCGTCTGAGGAAGTGCTGAGCGCTGTAACCAGAGGAGTGCCGCCTGCCAGCAGAGTCGAGAGCGTGCGGAAGAACTGAGCGACCTGGGCTTTGAGCCAGATCTGGCCGAGAAACGGGACGCGGGGACGAAGGCGGTCAATGAACAGTCCGCCAGGAGCGCTGCGCGACCAGAGGTAGATAAAAAAGGCGGCAATGATCACAACCGGGCCGATGATGAAGATGTAGTTGCGCAGTGGGATGGCGACGGAGAGCATAAACTGACTGAGAGGCGGAAGGGGCACGTTGAGCTCGGTATAGAGGCGGGCAAACTGCGGGATGACGTAGGTGACCAAATAGGAGAGGACGATGACGACTGCGACAACCAGAATGGTCGGGTAGATGAGCGCGACTTTGAGCTTGTTGCGGAAGCCGGAAGTGACGCGCTGGTAGGCGATGTAGTAGTCGAGAACGCCGGGGAGGTTGCCGCTCTTTTCACCGGCGAGGACGGAGGTGACGTACACCTTGGGGAAGATGCCCTGCTGGGCCATGGCGTCGGAGAGGGCGGCGCCATTGCGGACGCGCTGGCGGACTTCGTCGAGCAAAGGGCGGAGACTGGGGGCGGCAGCGCGCTCAGTGAGTAAGTCGAGAGCTTTGAGAATGGGCAGGCCGGCCTTGATGAGGGTGTTGAACTGCTGGTTGAAGATGAGGAAGTCGGCGCTTTTCAGGGCGCGGTCGGATCGCGGCGAAGTGAACTGGGAGAGAGCGCCCAGGCGGGGGCGGACGGAATAGACGAAGAGGCCGCGGTCGGCGAGCTTCTGACGGGCTTCGACGTCGGTCTGAGCGGCCTCGACCTGCGAGAAGACACGACCGCTGGCATCGGCCACTTTGCACACGTATTCGGCCATTAACGAGAGTGTACCTCAACTGGGGCGGGATGGAACACGCGAGGGGAGAGGGCATGTACAGGGTGGCAACTGTACGGGAGAACGGGCGGAGGGGGTGTAAGGGTGTAGGGGGGAAAGAGGCAGACCAGAGGGGAGGCGGAGAAGGCAGAAGCGTCAACTGGAGGGGGCGGGGGAGAAATTCACAGAGATAGGCTTGCAGGCGGGGTGGAGGCTTCCGTACAATCTAGAGGAATTCCCTAGCATGGATTCGCACGGGGTGGGGTCCATCGCGAACAAGGAGAAAGAAATGAACGCGAAGAGGATTTTGTCGATGGGGTGTGGCTGGCTGTTGATGTTGCTGCTGGCAACGGGCGCCTGGGGGCAGTCTGGCGGAACCGGGTCGGTGGAAGGAACCGTCAGCGACCAGAAGGGCGGCGTGATTGCGGGCGCGACGGTGACGCTGAAGAATACGGCTACGGGCGCCAGCTTTACGGCGACGACGGGCGATGACGGACTCTTCCGGTTTCCGGTGCTGCCGGTGGGGACTTACGAATTGACGGCGGAGAAAAGCGGGTTCGCGAAGCTTGCGCAGAAAGACCTGAAGGTTTATATCGGTGCGAAGCTGAACCTGCCGCTGGAACTGCCGGTGGCGGGGCAGGCGACGACGGTGGAGGTGACCGCGGAGACGCCGCTGGTGGAGACGACGCGGACGGACTTTGCGACGACGGTCGGAGACAACTCGGTGGCCAACCTGCCGGTGCTGGGGCGAAACTTTATTGACTTCGCACTGCTGACGCCGGGAGTGACGCGCGACCGGCGCGACGGCGACATCAGCTTCGGCGGGATGCGCGGGACGCTGAACTCCCTGGTGGTGGACGGGTCTGACAGCAACAACACATTTTTCGGTCAGACGACCGGGCGAACCGGGTCGGGGCGAGCGCCCTACCAGTTCAGCCAGGACGCGGTGGCGGAGTTCCAGGTGAACACAAGCTCGTATTCGGCTGAGTATGGGAAGGCCGGCGGTGCAGTGATTAACGTGGTGACGAAGTCGGGTGGCAATCAGTTCCACGGGACGTTGTTTGAGTTTTACCGGGACACCTCACTGAACGCCAACGACATCATCAATAAGAGCCGCGGGGCGGGGAAATCGCCGCTGCACTTCCATCAGTTCGGCGGAAACATCGGCGGTCCGGTGCTCAAAGACAAACTCTTCTTCTTCTTCGACTATGACGGGCAAAGGAACACGCTGCCGAACTTTGTGTTTTTGCAACCAGGAACGCGTTCCTCGGATCCGACCATCGCATCGTTCGAGCAGATAGCACTCGATTATCTTACTCCAAGGGCTACCTCCTGGACACGGGCGCAGAACCAAAACGTGTACCTGGGCAAGGTGGACTGGCGAATGTTCCAGAATCACACGTTGACGGGACGGATCAACAGCCAGCGGTTCACCGGTGCGAACTTCGAGTTCGGTGGCAACCAAAACTCGCTGGAGCATACAGGGGCTTCCAAGGTGATCACGGACACGGTGTCCCTGACGCTGACCTCGTCGTTCACGAACAGCATGGTGAACGTGGGGCGGTTCACCTACCTGCGGGACAACGAACCCGGCCTGGCAAACAATGAGAATCCGGAGGCGACGGTGCGTGGGACTGCGGGGACAGCGCTGATTGTTGGTCGCAACTTCTTCAGCCCGCGGTTTACGAACATCAAGAGGTTCCAGTGGGGCGATACGCTCAGCTATGTTCGCGGGCGACATTCTTGGAAGTTCGGCGTGGATTTCATTCACGACGCGATCGGGAATTTCTTCCCCGGGAACTTTTCGGGCAGCTTTACGTTTAACACGCTGGAAGCGTTCGGACGGAACCTCTCGGGGACAACACAGCGAGTGGGCGGGGATGTGAGCTTT
>CAZHLD010000006.1:0-68652 GCA_964533185.1 uncultured Acidobacteriaceae bacterium
GTTCGCCTTCTACGGCGCCTCCTCCGCCTCCGCCTTGTTGTAGGACAGGCTTCAGCCTGTCCTCTTCGTAGGGGCACGCCACTTGTGGTTAGCTACACCGAACCATGATGTGCCCGTCTTCGTAGCGGCAGCTTTTAGCCGCCATCCGGTGGCGCGGGCATCCCCGCCCGCGATCTTCTTCCGGACCGCCGGCCTCCGGCCGGTTCTTTTTTTCCGCAGGGACGCGTAGCTGTTCGGCCCCCTTCTCTTCATCTACGTTTATCGGCGTTCAGGGGCGGTTCCATCTCTGTGCTATTCTTTGCTCTCTCTTCAATCCGTGTTCATCCGTGTGCATCCGTGGCTAAAACTCTCACTCTCGACGTTAAGACCTCCCGCCGCACTCAGCTCCTCAACGTCACCCCCGAAGTTCAGCAGATTGTCTCCTCCTCTGCCATCGCCTCCGGCGTCTGCCATCTCTACGTCCCTCACACCACTGCCGGCATCACCATCAACGAAGCCGACGACCCCGACGTCGCCCGCGATATCGAAGCCACCCTCGATCGCCTCGTCCCTCGCGACGCCTCCTACCGCCACGCCGAAGGCAACGCCGACTCCCACATCAAGGCCTCGCTCGTCGGCTCTTCCGCCACCGTCCTCATCGAAAACGGCCGCCTGGCTCTCGGCCGCTGGCAGGGCATCTTCTTCTGCGAATTCGACGGGCCCCGCTCCCGCCACCTTCTCGTTAAACTCACTCCCGACCCGTAACGCCGGTGTCTCGCCGGCTCTTTTCTTTCCTGTACGGCCGCAGCATGCTGCGCCCCTTCCTAATCTTCGCGAAACCTCGGTGCGCGCTGTGCCTCTGTGGTAGATTTCTCTTTACCCACAATGTCTCTCGGCCTCTACATCCAGGTTCCCTTCTGTCAAACCAAATGCACCTATTGCAACTTCTACACTGGCCCTTTCTCTCGCTCCCTGTACGACCCCTACGTCCTCGCCCTCTGCCGCGAAATCTCCGACTACGCCTCCCTCGCCCGCGCCGCCGGTCTAAGCGTTTGTCATTCCGAGGGCCGGCCTGATCGGTCCGAGGAATCCTGGCGTATTGCGGACACTCTCTACATCGGTGGCGGCACTCCGTCTCTTCTCGACCCCGCCGCTCTCGCCCGCATTATCGACGCCGTCCGCTCCTCTTTCCCCTGCTCCCTCAAAGAAGTCACGCTCGAAGCCGACCCCGAAACCATCACGCCCGACAAAGCCGCCGCCTGGCTTGACGCCGGCATTAACCGCATTTCTCTCGGCTCTCAATCTTTCAACGACACCGAACTCCGCGCCGCCGGCCGCCTCCATCGCCGCGACGACATCTACCGCACCGCTGAAACTCTCCGTGCCGCCGGTTTCCGCAATCTCAGCTTCGACCTCATCGCCGGTCTGCCCCATCAGACCGCCGCCTCCTGGCGCGACTCGCTCGACCAGCTCCTCTCCCTCGCCCCCGAACACATCTCCATCTACATGATGGAAATCGACGAAGGCAGTCGCCTCGGCCGCGAAGTCCTTTCCGGTGGCTCGCGCTACAGCGCCTCCGCTCTCCCCGACGACGACTCCATCGCCTCCTTCTACGAGCTTGCCTGCGATCTTCTCTCCCGCTCCGGCTACGACCACTACGAAATCTCCAACTGGGCCCGCCGTGATCCTGTAGGGGCCGGCTTTAGCTGGCCCTCTTCTCTTCCTGCCCTCAGCTCTCAACCCACAACTCTCAACTCCCCCCTCCGCTCCCTCCACAACCTCAAATACTGGCTCCGCCATTCCTATCTCGGCCTCGGCGCGGGCGCGCATTCCTTCGACGGCCACGCGCGCTGGGCCAACGCCCACGACCCCGCCGCCTACCTCGCCTCGATCACCGCCGGCCGTCTCCCCATCGAACAGCGCGAGGAGCTCACCCCGCAGTTGGCTCTCGACGAAGAACTCTTCCTCGGCCTTCGCCTCCTCGAGGGCATCGACTGGCAATCCCTCGAGCACCGCTACAACGTCCCCCTCCGCCCGCGCTTGGAATGTCTCGCCGCCGACGGCCTCGTCCTCCTCGACGGCCCCCGCGCCCGCCTCGCCCCCTCCCGCCTCTCCATCTCTAACGAAGTCTTTTCTTCTCTCCTCACATAGGGGCGGTCCTCCGTGGCCGTCCTTCTGCGCCTCTTTGCGCGCACACTGCATCGCTGGCTTTGCGCGGCCACTGTAATCCCGACTTGCCGCCGCCTTCTTCCCGCTCTGTCATTCTGAGCGAAGCGAAGAATCCCTCCGACGCGGTCATTCCGAGCGCAGCGAGGAATCTGCTGGTTCTTTTCTTTGCCCCGCGTTCTCGGTGTGCTCCGTGATCTCTGTGTTGAATCCTTCTCTTTGAAATCTGAAATCTGAAATCTGAAATCTGAAATCTGAAATTTGAAATTGCTCTTTCTCCTCTTTCGCCTTACTCTCCCCTCATGTCTTCCCCCTCTGCCGCCACCGACCCCGACGCCAGCCCCCGCGCCTCTCCGATTGACCTCCGCTCCGACACGGTCACCAAACCCACTCCTGCCATGCGTCGCGCCATGGCCGAAGCCGAAGTGGGCGACGACGTTTACGGCGAAGACCCCACCGTCAACCGCCTCCAATCCCGCGCCGCCGAACTTTTCGACAAGGAGGCCGCTCTCTTCGTTCCTACCGGCTCGATGGGCAATCTCATCGCCATCAAGGTCTGGACCCAGCCCGGCCAGGAAGTGGTCTGCGACGAGCGCGCCCACATCAATCAGTACGAGCTCTCTTCGATGTCCGCCGTCGCCGGCTGTCTCCCCCGCACCACCACCGCGCCCGACGGTATCCTGACCTGGGACCTCATCGAGCCGCTGCTTCACCTCCGCGCCCCGCATAAAGCCGACACTGGCCTGATCTGCCTCGAAAACACGCACAACGTCGCCGGCGGCACCGTCTATCCGCCCGACGGCACCGACGACATCTGCGACCGCACCCACGCCGTCGGCCTGCGCGTCCATCTCGACGGCGCCCGCATCTTCAACGCCGCCGTCGCGCAAAAGCGCACCGTCGCCCAGCTCACCAAAAAGTTCGACTCGGTAATGTTCTGCCTCTCAAAAGCCCTCGGCGCTCCCGTTGGCTCGATGCTCGTAGGCCCGCGCGACTTCATCGAAAAGGCCCATTACTTCCGCAAACTTCTCGGCGGCGGCATGAGGCAGGTCGGAGTCCTCGCCGCCGCGGGCCTCATCGCGCTCGAAGAATCGCCCGCCCTGCTCCCTCGTGACCACGAAAACGCCCGCTACTTGGCCGAAGGCCTCGCCAAAATCAAAGGCATCTCCATTGATCCCAAGAAAGTGGCCACCAACATCGTCGTCTTCGACGTGAAGCGCACCGGCCGCACCGCCGCTCAAATCTGCGTCGAACTCGCCAGGCGCCGCGTCCTCGCCGGCCCCTTCGGCCCTTACACCATCCGCATGGTCACCCACTACGACGTCGACCGCCCCGCCCTCGACGCCGCCCTCTCCTCGCTCCGCTCCATTTTGTAGCTCTTCAGGTGGCACAGGCACTCTTGCCTGTGCCTCTTCTGTGTACCGCTGGCGTCTCGCTGGCGGGTTTTTTCTCTGCGCTTCCTCTGCGTCCGGCGCCTGCCCCGACCCGGTCGGGGCGCCTCTGCGCTAAATCTTGTCTCTTTCTTTCTCTCCTCCGATTTGCACTATACTCTCCCGTCCGGCGCCTTTTCGGCCGCGCCAACTTCAGGGGGTCCTCATGCTTTGTCCAATCGCCCGATTCGTTCTTCTACTTATCGTCTGTTCTTTCGCTCTCCCCGCTCCCGCACAAACAAAATCCCCGTCCAAGAAGCCCGCCGTCAAAAAATCCTCCGCCCCCACCGTCCCCGACGCCCGCGCCTTCCTCGACCAGGCCAGTTCCCGTCTTCTCGACCTCAGCATCCAGCAGGGCCGCGCCGAGTGGGTCCTGAGTAATTTCATCACTTTCGACACCGAACGCATCGCCGCCGACGCCGACCGCATCTTCAACGCCGCCACCACTGACTTCGCCGCTCGCGCCAACCGTTTCCGCGGCCTCCAGCTCCCCGACGATCTCGCTCGCCAGCTTATGCTCCTTCGCCTCTCCCTCAGTGTCCCCGCCCCGCGCGATCTTGTCGCTCAGAAACAGCTCGCCGAGATCTCCGCCTGGCTCAAAAGTGAATACGGCAAAGGCCGCTACTGTCCTCAGGGTCCGGCAGGGAAGTGCCTCGCCCTGGGCGAACTCGAACGCATCCTCGCCTCCAGCCGCGACCCCAGGGAGCTGCTCACCGCCTGGACCGGCTGGCATGCCATCTCTCCGCCCATGCGCAAGCCCTACGCCCACATGGTCGAGCTCGGCAATCGCGGCGCTCGCGAGATGGGCTTCGCCGATCTCGGCGGTCTCTGGCGCTCCAATTACGACATGCCCCCCGACGCCTTCGCCGCCGAAGTTGATCGCCTCTGGCAGCAGGTCCGCCCGCTCTACGAATCCCTCCACGCCTACGTCCGCGCGCGTCTCGTCCAGCAATATGGTAAAGACGTCGTCCCGCCCACCGGCCCCATCCCCGCTCATCTCCTCGGCAACATGTGGGCGCAGGACTGGTCCAACATCTACCCCCTCGTCGCCCCGCCCACCTCCGACCCCGGCCTCGACCTCACCCAGATTCTCAAATCTCGCAAAATGGACGCAAAGGAAATGGTCCGTTATGGCGAGCGCTTCTTCACCTCGCTCGGTTTCGAGCCGCTCCCCGAAACCTTTTGGCAGCGTTCTCTCTTTACCAAGCCCGCCGACCGCGACGTCGTCTGCCACGCCTCTGCCTGGGACCTCGACTTCCAAGACGACCTCCGCATCAAAATGTGCATTGAGATCAACGCCGAAGATTTCTCCGTCATTCACCACGAGCTCGGCCACAATTTCTACCAGCGCGCCTACAATCGCCTCCCCTATCTTTTCCAGGGCAGCGCCAACGACGGCTTCCACGAAGCCGTCGGCGACACCATCGCCCTCAGCGTCACTCCCGAGTATCTGAAAGAGCTCGGCTTCATCGACACCGTTCCCCCGCCCTCCGGCGACATCGGCCTGCTCATGCAGCGTGCCCTCGACAAAGTCGCTTTCCTCCCCTTCGGCCTGCTCGTGGACCAGTGGCGCTGGAAGGTCTTCTCCGGCGAAGTCACTCCGGCCAATTACAACTCCTCCTGGTGGGACCTGCGCCACAAGGTTCAGGGCGTCGCTCCGCCCGTCGCCCGCACCGAGGCCGACTTCGACCCCGGTGCCAAGTATCATGTCCCCGCCAATGTCCCCTACACCCGCTACTTCCTCGCCGCCATCTACCAGTTCCAATTCCATCGCGCGCTCTGCCGCGCCGCCGGCTACACCGGCCCGCTCCACCGCTGCTCCATCTACGGCAACAAAGTCGCCGGCGAGCGCCTCAAAAAAATGCTTGCAATGGGTCAGTCTCGTCCCTGGCCCGAAGCCCTCGCCGCCCTCAGCGGCGAAGCGCAGCTCGACGCCACCGCCATCCTCGACTACTTTGCCCCGCTCAAGGCCTGGCTCGAGGCCGAAAACGCCCGCCTCTCCGCCCGTCCCGGCTGGTAGCCCCACCACTTGCCACATGTCATTCTGAGGGCCGATTCTGTCGGCCCGAAGAATCCCTCTGCGGCCTGCGTTTTCTCTTACGTCCCCCTGGTGCCGCCCGTCGTCTCGCTGTGGTATAAATGAATTTCGGAGTCATCCACTCTTCTGGACACCGTGAGGGCTCTTTGGACTTCTCCTTAACCGACGAACAGCAGCAGCTCCGCCGCTCCATCCGCCAATTCGCCGAATCCGAAATCCGCCCTCACGTCATGGAGTGGGACGAAGCCTCTCATTTCCCCAGCGAAATCCTCCCCCAGCTCGCCGACCTCGGCTTGTTGGGCGTCATCTTCCCCGAAGAATGCGGCGGCGCCGGCCTCGGCTACGTCGAATACGCCATCGCCATTGAGGAGCTTTCCCGCGTGGACGGCTCCGTCGGCATCATCGTCGCCGCACACAATTCGCTTTGCACCAATCACATTTTCAAGTGTGGCACCGAAGCCCAGCGCGAAAAATACGTCGTCCCTCTCGCCCAGGGCAAAAAGCTCGGCTGCTGGTCTCTCACCGAGCCCGAAGCCGGCTCCGACGCCGGCGGCACGCGCACCACGGCAGTGCGCAAAGACGGCGGCTGGGTGCTGAACGGCGCCAAGACCTTCACCACCAACGGCCATTACGCCGACGTCTGCGTCGCCATGGCCGTCACCGACAAATCCAAAGGCGGGCACGGCATCTCCGCCTTCATCATTGAAAAGGGCACGCCCGGCTTTCGCCCCGGCAAAAAAGAAAACAAGCTCGGCCTCCGCGCCAGCGACACCTCTGAAGTTGTCTTCAACGATTGCTTTGTCCCCGCCGAAAATCTACTCGGCCAGGAAGGCCAAGGCTTTGTCAACAGCCTCCAGATTCTCGACGGCGGCCGCATCTCCATCGCCGCTCTCGGCCTGGGCATGGCTCAGGGCGCCTTCGAAGCCGCCACCGCCTACGCCAAACAGCGCAAACAGTTCGGCAAGACCATCAGCGAGTTCCAGGCCATTCAGTTCAAACTGGCGGACATGGCCACCGAGATCGACGCCGCCCGCCTGCTCACCTACCGCGCCGCCTGGCTCGCCGACCGCAAAGACTCGCGCTACACCCTCGAGTCCTCGATGGCCAAGCTCTACGCCGGCGAAGTCGGCTGTCGCGTCGCCAGCGAAGCTGTCCAGGTTTTCGGCGGCTACGGCTTCATCAAGGACTACCCTGCGGAAAAGTTTTATCGCGACGTCAAACTCTGCACCATCGGCGAAGGCACCAGCGAAATCCAGCGCCTCGTCATCGCCCGCCAGCTCCTCGGCAAAAAGTAGCCGCATTGGTGGGACAGGCTTCAGCCTGTCCTCTTCGATTCGCCTCGGCTGTGTCCAATTGGACCGTGGTGCGGCTTGCCGCCGCTTTCGTAGGAGCACGCCACTTGTGGTGAGCCTGCCGAACCATGGCGTGCCCGCTCTTTATCGGGCTTTAGGCCGCCATCCTCTTGCTTGTCATCTCGAGCGCAGCGATCGAAGATTCCGGCCTTGCCGGAAGGCATCTGCTTTTAGTTTGTAGCGCCGGTTCGCGGCCGCCTGTTTCTCTTACCGCTCTCAACTCTTAACTCTTAACTCTGGCTCCCTCTCTCTTTCATCCGTGTTCATCCGTGTTCATCTGTGGTTAAATTCCTTCCTCCAATGCCCACTGCCACCGACACTTGGTCCCAGCACATCCGCTCCGGCGACGTCCGCGCCATTTCCCGCGCCATTACTGCGATCGAAAACCACGCCCCTGAAGCCGAAGACCTCCTCCGCCAGCTTTTCCCTCACACCGGCCAGGCGTATCTTACCGGCGTCACCGGCGCTCCCGGCACCGGCAAAAGTTCTCTCGTTGACCGCCTCGCCGCGCATTATCGCCGCCAGCAGCAGACCGTCGGCATCATCGCCGTTGACCCCACCAGCCCTTTCACCGGCGGCGCCATCCTGGGCGACCGCATCCGCATGCAGGGACACGCCACCGACGCCGGCATCTACATCCGCTCCATGGCCACGCGCGGTTTCCTGGGCGGCCTCGCCCGCGCCACCGGCGAAGTTGCTCTTCTTCTCGACGCTGCTGGCAAGCAGCAAATCCTCATCGAAACCGTCGGCGTCGGCCAGGACGAAATCGACATTGTTCGCCTGGCCGACTGCACCCTGGTCGTCCTCGTCCCCGGCCTCGGCGACGACATTCAGAACATGAAAGCCGGCCTCATGGAAATCGGCGACATCTTCGTCCTCAATAAATCCGACCGCGAAGGGGCTGCCCGCCTCGAACAGCAGATTCTCGCCATGCTTCAGCTCGTCCCCGAGCGCGACGCCTGGAAGCCCCGCGTCGTCCGCACCGTCGCCACCGAAGACAAGGGCATCGCCGACCTCGCCGCCGCCATCGCCGACTTCCGCGCCCAGTTCGATTCCAGCCGCGAGCGCCAGGCCAAGAAAATCGCCCACTGGAAGGAGCGCCTCCTCGACCTCGTTGAAGCCCGCCTCCTCGACCGCGTTCTCGGCTCTCCCGCCGGCTCCCGCGCTCTCGACGACCTCGCCGCACGTGTCGCCGCCCGCCAGCTCGACCCCTTCTCTGCCGTCTCCCAACTCCTCTCCCTCGCCGGCCTCTAACTTTGGAGTGCGGCGGCTTGCGCGGGTCTTGCGCCCCGGATGGTTCTGCGGGGCCGCCGCTTTTTCTATCATCCCGAGCCAGCCAGGGATCTGCTTTTTCCTCGTCTTGTCTTTCCTTCGTTCTCTGTTATCTTTCTATGTCTTCATCTGCGTTCATCGGCGGTTCCAAAAGGGTTTTTCTTTGAACCTCGGCGATCTCGAATTCCACATCCTCACCGACGGCTACTTCCGTCTCGACGGCGGGGCCATGTTCGGCGTCATCCCTCGTCCTCTCTGGGAGCGCGTCCTGCCTCCCGACGACCGCAACCGCGTCCGCCTCTCGATGAACTCTCTCCTCATCCGCTCAGCAGGGAAGTGGATCCTCGTCGAGACCGGCGCTGGCGACAAATGGGACGCCAAGCGCCGCGACATCTTCGGCTTCGAAGGCCACCCTCGCCTCCCCGACCAGCTTCGCGCCCGCGGCGTCGCCCCCGAGCAGATCGATCTCGTCATCAACACTCATCTCCACTTCGACCACTGCGGCTGGAACACCCAAATGGTGGGCGAGAGGGCCGTCCCCACTTTTCCTAATGCCCGCTACGTCGTCCAGCAGGGCGAGCTCGACCACGCCAGGCGTCCCACCGAGCGCGACCGCGCCAGCTACGTCTCCGACAATTTCCTCCCTATCGAAAAATCCGGCCAGTGGTGGCTCCTCGAAGGCGACCGCGAAGTCGCCCCCGGCGTCGAGCTGATTCGCGCCCCCGGCCACACCGGCGACATGCTGTGCGTGCGCCTCTCCGGCGGCGGCAAGACCGCCTTTTTCTTCGCCGACCTCGTGCCCACCACCGCCCATCTCCCGCTTCCCTGGATCATGGCTTATGATCTTTTTCCGATGACCACGCTCGAAAACAAAAAGAAATGGATTCCCGAGGTCGCCCGGCACGGCTGGCTGGCCCTGTTTGGCCACGACCCCGTCGTCAAGGCCGCCTATCTCCGCGAACGCGATGGCCACTATGTCCCCGACCCCATCCCCATCGACTGAGTGGGACAGGCTTCAGCCTGTCCTCTTTTCTTCTTTGCTTCTTCTCCCGTGGCACTGGCACTCTAGCCTGTGCCCTCTTGTGTCTTTGCTTTTGACTGTCAACTGTTAGATGTCAACTTCGCTCTAGTGAGGAAACCTCTCCATGCCTAGGTCCACCAAACGCGCAGCTCCTCCTCAAATCGGCGTCATCGGCGGCTCCGGCCTCTACCACATGCCCGGCCTCTCCGCCACCCGCGAACTCCGCGTCAAAACGCCCTTCGGCCCGCCCTCGGATGCCCTGGTCGTCGGCACGCTCGAAGGCCGCCGGGTCGCATTTCTCTCCCGCCACGGCCGCGGACATCGCCTCCTCCCCTCCGAAATCAACTACCGCGCCAACATCTACGCCATGAAGCTCCTCGGCGTCGAGCGCATCATCTCCGTCAGCGCCGTCGGCTCGCTCAAAGAAGACCTCGCCCCCATGGACTTCGTCCTCCCCGACCAATTCTTCGACCGCACCTATCGCCGCATCGCCACCTTTTTCGGCAATGGCCTTGTCGCTCACGTCAGCTTCGATCGGCCCGTCTGCCCACAGCTCGCCGCCGTTGTTGGCGATGCCTGCGACCACGCCAGCGTCCGCGTTCACCGCGGCGGCACATACATCTGCATGGAGGGCCCGCAGTTTTCGACGCTCGCAGAAGCCCACGTCCACCGCCAGCTTCGCTTCGACGTCATCGGCATGACCAACGCCACCGAAGCCAAACTCGCTCGCGAAGCCGAAATCTGCTACGTCACCCTGGCCATGGTCACCGACTACGACTGCTGGCATCCCGGCCACGACGCCGTCTCCTTCGAACAAATCATCGGCTATCTCACCCGCAATACCGACAACGCGCACAACGTCCTCCGCCACGTCGTCCGCTCCATGCCCGACGCGCGCACCTGCAAGTGCGGCTCGGCGCTGGCCCACGCGATTGTCACTGACCGCGCCGCCATCCCTGCCGCGGCAAAGAAGCGCCTCGCCGCCATCATCGGCAAATACCTCGCCCCGAAAGGGAAGAAGTAATGCCGCTCCTCGTCGTCGGTTCCGTCGCATTCGACGCCCTTGAAACGCCCTCGGGCAAAGTGGACCGCACCCTCGGCGGCGCCGCCACCTACTTCGCCGTCGCCGCCAGCTTTTTCACTCCCGTCAATCTGGTCGGCGTTGTCGGCGACGACTTCACTCCGCGCGACGCCTCCATCTTCCGCGGCCGCCGCATTGACACGCGCGGCCTCGAACACGCCCCCGGCAAAACTTTCTTCTGGGCCGGCCGCTACGCCGAAAATCTCAACGATCGCATCACTCTGGCCACCGACCTCAACGTCTTCGCCTCCTTTAATCCCCGCCTCCCCGAGCCCTACCGCAACTCCCGCTACATCTTCCTTGCCAATATCCACCCCGACCTCCAGCGTTCCGTCCTCCAGCAAATCCGCGTCCGCCCCAAAATCGTCGCACTCGACACCATGAACTACTGGATCGAGCGCACTCCTGCCGAGCTCCGCGAAACGTTGCGCCACACGCAAATCCTCATGATCAACGACGCCGAAACCCGCCAGCTCTCCAGCGAATACAATCTCCTCCGCGCCGCCCGCCACATCTTTCGCCTCGGCCCGCGCACCCTGGTCATCAAGCGCGGCGAACACGGTGCCCTGCTCGTTCACGGCGGTTCTGTTTTCTCCGTCCCCGCTTTTCCGCTCGAAGAAGTCCACGACCCCACCGGCGCCGGCGACAGCTTTGCCGGCGGCTTTATGGGTTATCTCGCCGGCGTCGGCCGCGTCAACAGCGACACCCTCCGCCGCGCCATGGTTTACGGCTCCGTGCTGGGCAGCTTCGCCGTCGAACGCTTCGGACTCGACCGCCTCCGCCGCCTCACCCGCCGCGAAATCTCCGCCCGCGCTCGTCTCTTCCACCGCCTCACCCACTTCCGCCTCTAGTGGGACAGGCGTCAGCCTGTCCTCTTTCATCGGTGGCGCGGGAATCCCTGCCCGCGTTCTCCGTATCGCTGGCGGCCCGCCGGCTCTTCTGCGCGGGACAGGCACTCCTGCGTGTCCCGCGCAGAGTCTGATGTCATCGCGAGCCCGCCGTGGCGGGCGAGGAATCTGTTTTTCTCCCTCCCTCTCCCTCAACTCTCAACTCTGAACATCCCGTTGCTTCTTCACTGACAACTGAAAACTGACAACTGATAACTTCTTCCCCCTGCTTTATACTCTCACTTCTTCATGCCAAAGCCCCTCAAACCTCCCGCGCTCCTCCCCGGCTCGGAACTCGCCGTTGTTTCTCCCTCCAGCCCCGCCGAGCCCAACCACATCGCCCGCGGCCTCGCCGAGCTCAAGCGTCTCGGCTACAAACCCCGCACGCCCGCATCGCTCACGCCCGACTTGTTTTTCTCCGCCACCGTTTCGCAGCGTGCCGATGATCTTCTCGCCGCTCTCTCCGATCCTCATCTCCGCGCCGTCATCTGCACGCGCGGCGGCTACGGCAGCGCCACGCTCCTCGAGCGCATGAACGCGCACCCGCCCGCCGCGCCGCGCATCCTTCTCGGCTATAGCGACGTCACCGCGCTTCAGGTTTTTCTCTGGCAAAAGCTCGGCTGGGTTATGTTTTACGGACCCATGGTCGCTGCTGGTTTCGACGCCGGCCCCGGCGCCCCCTCCGGCTACGATCTTGCCTCCTTCCAGCGCGCCCTCACCGAGACTAACTCCGGATGGCACCTCGAACTCTTCGGCGAGGCGCTCGTTACCGGCAGCGCCGAAGGCACTCTTCTCGGCGGCTGCCTCACTCTCGTTCAGTCCACGCTCGCCACTCCCTGGGAGCTCGACACGCGCGACTCCATCCTCGTCCTCGAAGACGTCTCTCTCAGACCCTACCAGCTCGACCGTCTCCTTCTCCACCTCAAGCAGGCTGGTAAATTCAAAGACGTCCGCGGCATCATTCTCGGCGATTTCCCCGACTCGGCTCCGCCCGTCCCTGGCAGCCCGACTGTTGCCGACGTCGCGCGCCGCGTCTTGGGCGACCTCGGCGTACCCGTCGTCTTTGGCGCGCCAATCGGCCACACCGCGCGTCCCCTGCTTACTCTGCCGCTCGGTGTCCGCGCCCGCCTCACCGCCTTCGGCCCCGGCCTTCTCGACATCCTCGAACCCGCGGTGGCTCCGTGACATTCTTCTCTGCGTTTCCTCCGCGTCCGGCGCCTGCCCCGACCTGGTCGGGGCGTCTCTGCGCTATCTTTTTCTTTTATCAGTGTTCATCAGTGTTCGTTTGTGTTCCAAAATGACCATCCCATCCCACATCCACTTCATCGGCATCGCCGGCTCCGCCATGACTCCTCTCGTCGGCATGCTGCGCGACCGCGGCCATCGCGTCACCGGCTCCGACTCCGGCGTCTACCCTCCCGCCTCCACTCTTCTCGACTCCTGGGGCATCTCCTGGCACGACGGCTTCTCGGCAGACCATCTCCACCCCGCCCCCGATCTGGTCATCGTCGGCAACGCCATCCCTCGCGGCAACCCCGAAGTCGAGCACGTCCTCGACCACAAAATCCCTTACCGCTCTCTTCCCGCCATCCTCGAAGAAATGTTCCTCCCCGGTCACAATTCCATTGTCGTCTCCGGCACGCACGGCAAGACCACCACAACTTCGCTCCTCGCCTGGCTCTTCGAAGTCGCTGGCCGCCGACCCAGTTTCCTTGTCGGCGGCGTCGCTGAAAATTTCGGCCGCAGCTATCAACTCGCCGGCGGCCCCGATTTCATCCTCGAAGGCGATGAATACGACTCCGCCTATTTCGACAAGGGCCCCAAATTCCTCCACTACCATCCCGATTACCTCATCATCACCTCTATCGAATTCGACCACGCCGACATTTATCCCGATTTCGATAGTGTCGCCCTCCAGTTTCGCCGCCTGGTCAACCTTGTTCCGCGCCGCGGCCTCATCGTCGCCTGGGGTGAATCTCCCGCCGTCCGTGACGCCGTCGCCAGGGCCTTCTGTCCTGTTGAAACCTACGGCCTCAGTGGCGACACCGACTGGCTCGCGGGCGACCTCGAGTTCACCGAAGGCTTCACCTGTTTCCGCGCCGCACGCCGCGGCGTCGAAATCGCCCGCGTCCGCATGCCCCTCGCCGGCCGCTTCAACGTGCTCAACGCTTTGGGGGCTATCGCCATCGCGCACGCTAACGGCATCGAATACGCTGCCATCGAGCAGGCATTGGAAACGTTCCTCGGCGTCCGTCGCCGCCTGGAAGTCAAAGGCGAAGTTGATGGCGTCCTCATCGTGGACGACTTTGCCCACCATCCCACCGCCATTCGCGAAACCCTCGACGCCGCCCGCGCCCGCTGGCCCAGCCGACGCCTCTGGGCCGCCGTCGAACCCCGCTCCAACACCATGCGCCGCAAAATCTTCGAAGACGTCTTGCCCGGAGCCCTCGCCGTCGCCGATGCTATCGTCCTCGGCCCGGTCCATCGTCCGCACCTTCTCTCCGACGACCAGCGCCTCTCTCCCGACCGCGTCGTCGAAAATCTTCACCACCTCGGCCGCCCCGCCGAAGCCTTTGCCTCCTCCGACGCCATCGCCGCGCACCTCGCCACCGAACTTCGCCCCGGCGATGTCGTCCTCGTCATGTCCAACGGCAGCTTCGACTCCCTCTGCTCGAAACTCCTCACCGCCCTCGAAGCCCGTTCATCTCAAGGGAAGGGAATTGCCCGATGATCCGAGGACTCGGGGATTTGTGTTCTTCCAACATGCCGACCAACCTCGCGACTTGTCATTCCGAGTCCCGGCAAGAGCTTGCGCGGTTTCTGCGCCCCGGACGGGCTTGCGGGGCGATGCCGGGGCGGGGAATCCGCTTTTCTCTTCATGTAGCGCTGGGCTTCAGCCCAGCAACTGACTCATTCGCCGCCCATGCCCGTCGCCGCATCTCTTATCTGTGTTCATCTTTTGTTCCACGGGTTGGCCCCCGCCTGCTCGCAAAGAGCCGTCTTTTCTTTCTCTCTCGTTTCGCTCTTCATCTGTGTTCATCTGTGTTCCTTCTTATTTTGCTTTTCCCCTCCCGCACGCAGGCCACCATCCGCTACACCGTCAGCCTCGCCCAGCCCGAGCAGCATCTCTTCCGCGTCACGATGGTGGTCCCCGACGTCCGCGACTCCCTCACCGTTTCTCTTCCCGCCTGGAACGCGCTCTACCAGATCCGCGATTTCTCCCAACGCGTCCTCGACGTCCGCGCCGCCGACGGAAACGGCCGCCCCCTCCCTGTCTCCAAGCTCGATAAGCAAACCTGGCGCGTCTCCTCCACCGGCACAGTCACTCTCTACTACAGCATCTACTGGGACGAGCCCGGCCCCTTCGCCTCCCAGCTCAACCCCACCCACGCCTTTCTCAATCTCGCCATGGTTCTCTTCTACGTTCCTGACCGCCGCGCCGAAGACGTCGCCGTCGTCTTCGAAGACCTTCAGCCCTCGTGGCGCATCGCTGTCGCGCTCAAGCCCGCGACCGGCGCCGCATCGGTCATCTCGCCCTTCATCGCTCCCTCCTACGACGCCCTCGTGGACGCCCCCGTCGAAATCGGCCCCTTCGAAGAGTTTCGCCTCGCAGGCATCACTCCGCCCGTCCGCGTCGTCATTCACGGAGAAAACTACGACCGCTCGCAGCTCGAAGACTCTCTCCGCCGCATCGTCATCTACCAGACCGCCCTGATGGGTGGCGCGCCCTACGACGAATTTCTCTTCATCTACCACTACGGCCCGTCGTCCATCGTCGGTGGCGGCGGCATGGAGCACGCCAACTCCACCGCCATCTCCGCGTCCACCTTCCCCGGCGTCATCAACGTCGGTGCGCACGAGTTCTTCCATCTCTGGAACGTCAAGCGTATCCGCCCCCAATCGCTCGAGCCCGTGGACTACTCCCGCGAGCAGTACGCCCGCGCACTCTGGTTCGCCGAGGGCGTCACCTCCACCTACGGCTCTTACACGCTCGTCCGCAGCGGCCTCTGGACCCCGCGCCAGTTCTACGACGATCTCGCCAACCAAATCACCACGCTCGAGTCCCGCCCTGCCCGCGCCTGGCAGAGTGTCGAGCAGTCCAGCCTCGACGCTTGGCTCGAGAAATATCCTCTATACGGCCGCACCGAATTCAGCATCTCCTACTACAACAAGGGCCAGCTCGTCGGCGTCCTGCTCGACATCCTCCTCCGCGATCAGACCGACAACCGCGCCTCGCTCGACGACGTCCTCCGCTACCTCAACGACAACTTCGCCCGCCACAACCGCCCCTACCGCGACTCCGACCTCCTCGCCGCCTCCCGCGCCGTCCTCCCGCGCGCCCTCCAGTTCCGCCCCGCCTCCGCTCAAGCGCCGGCGTCCCGCTGGTTCTTTTCTCTTTCCCTCCGCCCCGCCGCGGCCTTGGACCGCGACCACCTGCTCACCTCCCGCCCCGCCGCCTCGCTTCGCGCACATCCCTCGTTCGCCGCCGCATCCGCTTCTGCCGCTGCCTTTTCTGTTGCAGGGGCACGCTATGGCGGGCCCGTTCTTTCTTCCTCTTCTTCTCCGCATGTCGCGCTGGGCTTCAGCCCAGCATCCGCCTCTTTCGCCCCTCCCCCCGCCGCCTCCGCGATCCCCCTCTCCTCGCCACCAATTTCAATGGTTGTCATTCCGAGCCCCGGCTCGGCGGGGCGAGGAATCTGCTGTTCTCCTTCTCGGAGTACTGAGGTTGGTTTTGTAGCGCTGGGCTTCAGCCCAGCATCCCTCGCTTCCTCCGCTTCCGCTGTAGGTGCGTATGGCATTACGCCCATTGGTTCCGTCATCCTGAGGCCATCCGACGAGGATGGCCGAAGGATCTCAACGTCTACTGTCACCTCCAACGTCTCCTTTGCTTCTTCCTCCCTCCCTGCATACCCAATCTCGCAACTGTCCTTTGCCACCTCCCTCGTCGATCCCCCCGACACTCTCGACGAATTCTTCGCCCGCTACGTCTCCGGCACCTTACCACTCGACTACGACTTCTTCTTCTCCAAAGCCGGCCTGACTCTGAAATCCCGCCCTCGCAAACAGCCCAACTCCGCCTCGCCCCTGCTCTTCTACGAAATCGAAGAACTCCCCAATCCCACCGACAAGCAGCGCCGCATCCGCGACGCCCTCCTCCGCGGCACCACCGACCCTCCTCGCTAGCGCCGGCTTTGGAGTGCGGCGGCTTGCCACCGCTTTCCGGTAGCGCCGGCATCCCTGCCGGCCAGGGCGCGGGGCAGAGCTCAGCAGTACGGCCAGCTTCTCGTCGGCTCTTTTCTTCACTGCGTTCTCTGTGCCTCTGCGACCTCTGCGTTAAAACTTTTTCTTGTTCTCCTTCTCATCTTTCTTATTCTGTGTTCTGATTCTCCTCGCACCATGCTCCGCTCCGCCTTTCTCATCACCTTTCTCTCGCTCTACACCCTTCTCCTCGGCCCTCCGCTCATTCTCTTCACGTTGATTACCGGCTCAGTTGATTTGCTTTATCGGATGGCTCTGGCAGGAGTGATGTTCTGCGTCCGCGCCGTCGGCGTCCGCATTGCGGTCTCCGGACTGGAAAATATCCCGCCGGGCGTGTGTCTCTTCGTCGCCAACCACACCAGCTCCGCCGACGCTCCGGCCGTCGTCGGCTCGATTCCTCGGCGCATCTCGATTCTCGTCAAGGAGTCTCTCTTTGGCATTCCTCTCGTGGGCTGGGCCTTTCACCTCGCCCGGTTTGTCCCGGTCGATCGTTCCGACCGCGACGCCGCCATCGCCAGCGTCGACCGCGCTGTCGCCTACATGAAAGCTGGCACCTCGTTCCTCATCTATCCCGAAGGCACGCGCAGCGACGACGGCCGCCTCGGCCCGTTCAAAAAGGGCGCCTTCGTTCTCGCCATCAAAGCCGGCGCAACCATCGTCCCCGTCGCTTGCGCCAACGCGCATCGAGTCATGGCCAAGCGCTCGCTCATCATTCGCCCCGGCGTCATCACCGTCCATTTCGCTCCGCCCATCGACGCCTCCGCCTATTCCCTCGACCAGCGCGACTCCCTCGTCGCCCGCGTCCACTCCGCCCTCGCTCAGGCTCTCCCTCCCGACCAGCAGCCTTTGTAGCGCCGGCTCCCAGCCGGCGCTTTTTCTTCTCTGCGATCTCCGTGCCTTTTCGACCTCTGCGATAATCCTTTTTGTCCCAAGCCAGACCTCTGAGGAAACCGCGGCCCAAGCAGCCGAAGCAGGGGCAACCGGCATCAGTACGCATGATCCCAACAAGGGAGGGCACACTCATATCGACGTTAGACCGACAGAATGGAATGGGCATAATGGTGATACGCTGTCACGTAAACCCTGGTGGCGAAAGCCTAAGGTCGAAAAAGGCGACACACCGAGAACGAATGGGAGGAAGGATGATTTCTCTGATTTTCTTATTCTCGTGGCTCCTTGGCTTTTCTGAACTGTCCGTTGATGCCAACTTTAGGGTTGCCGATGAACCTACGGTCCAAGCGGGCTCGAATGTCGAGCATAAAGAGATCCGCGATTTCTTTGAAAGCTATTCAACTTATGAGCGGCAGCGGAACTACGCGGCAATCTATGGGATGTTAACTACCAGATATCATCGGGAACTAGAGAGGAAGTACAAGGTTAGGGATGCGGAGTCTTATACCCAGTTCCGCATGAGTTCTGAGGCCAAATGGACCCTGCTTGCTCTTCGCCATATTCAGATTCTGAACCGTGACGGAAGTCGTGCCAAGTTGACCGCTGACTTCAATATTGAAGAGCTCGGTGAAAGCGAAAAAACCAAGGTTACTTTTTTCTTGACCATTTCCAACAAGACTTGGCGAATAGACTCTTGGAAGTACTAGCCCTTTCTCTTTCCTTTTCCTCTTCTTCTCTTACTCACCCACCTACTGACGCCTGGTCACTCCCTTTCTCCTCTCCAGCATTCTCAACACCCACCACGCCGCCGCTGCCGCCGCCACATGCTTCAACGAATGACCACTCACCACCCCACCCGCCCCGCGGTATATCTGCCCATCCAGCAACTCCAGCACCTTCGCCGCCCCGTACCATCCGACCGCCACCCAAATATCCACCGTCCGCGTGTACCGTCCCGCAAACATCACCAGCATCAGCGGTATCGCCAGCAGCGGAAAAAACTGCACCGCAATGTACGGTCGCAAATCCCCCGCTCCGTGCGACTCCGTCCACCACCAGTACACCACGCTTGCGAGGCCCGCCAGGTTCAACGGCCCCAGCAGCGCCATTCCCGCCCGCAGGCTGATGCGTTCTCCAATCATCGCCGCAAACAGTGACATAAACCCCAGCGTCATCGGCAGCCGGTCCCACACCAGTCGCGCGTTGTCCGGCGCCAGGTGGTAGTACGACGACCCCAAGCACGTCAGTGTCACTCCCGCAAAAAAGATCGCATAGGGCCAGCGCTCTCTCACCTCGATGAAGTGCTCGTCCGCGCGCCCCCATCCGCGCAACACCGCCGCCAGTCCCATCAACCCCACCACCACAAACGGCACGTTTGACAGCACGTTCAGCGCATTCGCCACGTCCCACATCGTCCGCACATCGGCAAACCGGTGGTACGCCAGGTTCTGCGCCGTCCGCGGCAGCAGCGCCACCCCCACCACCGCTGCCGCGCTCACCCCCACCACAATCCCGATCTTCGACCGTCTCGTCATTGCTCTTACTCGGCTCTTCTTCTGGTCTTTTCTCTGCGCTTCCTCTGCGTCCGGCGCCTGCCCCGATTCCATCGGGGCGTCTCTGTGTTATCTTTTTCTTCTCACTGTCACCTGCCACCTGCACTCTTCTCTCGCAGCCTCTCCATCGCCTCTTCCAACTCCCTCACCTTCTTCTGCATCTCCGGCAGCCGGTTCACCACCGCCACACTCTTCAACCACTGCTTATTTTCCACCGCCGGGTACCCTGAATACACCGCCCCCGCCGGGACATCATTTGGCACGCCGCTCTGCGACGTAATCACCGTCCCATCGCCAATCTCTAAATGCCCGGCTGCTCCAACTTGTCCCGCCAGGATGCATTTGCTTCCCACCTTCGTTGACCCCGCCAGCCCCACCTGCCCGCACAGCAGCGTGTCTTCTCCCACCTGGCACGCATGACCCACCAGCACCAGATCGTCCACTTTCGCCCCGCGCCTGACGCGTGTCTCCCCGATCGTGGCTCGATCCACGCACGCGTTGGCTTGTATCTCTACGTCGTCCTCGACCACCGCCACCCCCGCCTGCCGCATCTTGAACCACCGCCCGTCGGCCTGCCGCGCAAACCCGAACCCGTCTCCTCCCACCACCGCTCCATTCTGCAGCGTCACCCGGTTGCCGATTTGGCAACGCTCCCGCACCACCACATGCGAGTGCGCAAAGAACTCGTCCCCAATTCGCGCGTCGCGATAAATGCTTACAAAGCTGTGCAACACCGCATTCCGCCCGATCGTCACTCCCTCATCCAAAAAACAGTACGGCCCGACGTGCGCCCCCGCGCCAATCCGTGCGCTCGCCGCCACCACCGCGGTCGGGTGTACGCCCTGCGCGTACTTCGGCGGCTCATAGAACAGCTCAATCGCCCGCGCAAAATCCAAGTACGGGTTCTCCGACCGCAGCACCGCCAGCCCCGGCATGCCCGTCCGCGGCGGCATCTCCTCGCGCGGGTCCACCAGGATCGCTCCCGCGCGCGTCGTCTCCACCGCCCGCCGGTACCTCCGGTTGGCGAGAAACGTCAGCTCCTTCGGCCCCGCCGCCTCGATCCCCGCCACGCCGGTAATTTCCAGTTCCGCGTAGCCTTCGAGTTTGCACCCCAGCCGCTCGGCCATCTCCCTCAGTTTCATGACTCGTTCTCCTTCCAACGGCCCTTCTGCTTTCGTTCTTCGGCCTCAGACTTCCTTCGTAGCGGCGGCTTTACGCCGCCAGGATTGCTCTTGCTTCTTCTTTCGTAACGGCAGGTTCACTCCGCCATCACGGATTGTGTAGGGGCCAGCTTCAGCCGGCCCTCCGCCCCCGCGCAGTCACCCAGAGAATGACAGAGGACTTGCCATAAAAAAAGTGGGAATCCTGAGAAGAGGGATGAGCAAAAAAGGGGAGCGAAGGGAAGGGCAGGGCAGGGAAGGGAAGTAAAGGGTAGCACTCCCGAAATGTGCTGTAATTCCGAGCGCAGCGATCGAAGATTCCGGCCTTGCCGGAAGGAATCTGCTTTTCGATCTTGTAGGGGCACGCCATGGCGTGCCCGTCGCGCTCAATTCCGAGTCACGAGCTACGAATCTCGAATTCCGAATCCCTGCCGTTGCCCCTACTCCGAAAACAATTTCGGCTGTGCCGCCACCACCGCTGCCGGCTTCCGCCGCGCAATTCCCACCACGCCCAGCACAGTCATCTCTGCCAGCGCAGTTCGCGGGATAAAGATCCGCAGCGTATTCCCATTCAAGTCCGGCGGAGTGATCTGCACCCCGTGGTCGAGCAGCGCCAGCAAATCGTTCGGCACCACGCCTTCGATCGAGTCCTCATCGGGGAACTTCAGCCGTACCCACAGCCCATCCAGCTTCGGACGGCTCAGAAACGCCCTTCGCTCCGGCTCAAACTCCATCGTGAACTCCCTCAGAAAATAAATCCCCCGCACCTGTTTCATCTCCACCGTCTGGTGTTCCCCATTCGGTGTCAGAAGGTCCAAGCTTTCGTGGCTGGCTAGTTGGGCTGGGTTCATGTACCCCAGCAAACTGGAGCGGTCCTTCAGCAGCACCGCCACTTTCTTGTGCGTCGAGGCTGGCTGGCGTTTTTTCACCGTGGAATTTTCACAAAGTGAAGGTCCGGCATGGCGGTATTGCAAACCCGCAAAAACTATGTTATGTTACGCTTCACCTCGATGTCAAGTGTTTATGTATCAGTGGCTTAGGCCGGGGGCCACACCTGCTTGACCGAAAAAAAACACATCCTTAAGTCGGCCTCCATCATCACCCTGGTCACCATTGTCAGCCGTATCCTCGGCTATTTCCGCGACCAGCGCCTCACCCTCCTGCTGGGTACCTCCACCGTTGCCGATTCCTTCATCCTTGCCTACCGCATCCCCAACCTCCTTCGCCGTCTAGTCGGCGAAGGCGCCATGACCGCCTCGTTCATCCCAGTCTTCACCGGCTACATGGCCGAGAAATCCCGCGAAGAGCTCTGGCGCTTTGCCAATCGCGTCTTCTGGACCCTGGCCTTCGTCCTGGCCATCTTCACCGTTCTGGGCATGGTCTTCTCGGCGCAGGCCGTTCAGTTGTTCACCTTTTTCGGCAAGAGCCCGGCGCAGTGGCAGCAGGCCGTGGACCTCAACCGCATCATGTTCCCCTACATCTTTTTCATTGGCCTTGCCGCCCTGGCCATGGCCATCCTCAACTGCTTCCACGTTTTCGGCCTTCCCGCCGCCACTCCCATCCTCCTCAACGTCACCATGATCACCTTCTCCATCGGCGCCGTCTGGCGCTATTTCAACAACCCCGCCCTGGCACTGGCCGTCGGTGTCATCGTTGGCGGCACGCTTCAGCTTCTCATCCAGGTCCCCTTGCTCGTCAAGCAGGGCATGAGCTTTGCCCCCTCCATCTCCTTCCGCGACCCGGGCGTCCGCGCCGTCGGGCGTCTCATGATTCCGGGCTTCTTCGGCATCGGCGTGGCACAGATCAACTTCTTTGTGGACACCATCTTCGCCACCGCCGCCAAAATGCCGCCGGGCAGCGTAACCGCCCTCTACGTCGCCGACCGCGTCATGGAGCTGGTCCTCGGCGGCTACGCCATTGCCGTCGCCACCGCCATCCTCCCCATGATGTCTCACCAGGCCGCCGCCCACGATTACGAGGCCATGAAGAAGACGTTTGCCTTCTCCCTCCGCATCGTCTCTTACATTACCATTCCCGCTGCCGTCGGCCTGATCATCCTCCGCGAGCCCATCATTCGCGTCCTCTTTGAGCACGGCGAGTTTTCCCAGGCCTCCACCGCGCTCACCGCCCACGCCCTCCTCTTCTACGCCCTCGGCCTGCCTGCCTTTGCCGCCGTCAAGCTCATCGTCCCGGCCTTCTACTCCACCAAAGACACCAAGACCCCGGTCCGCGTCGCCGCCTACGCCATGGCCATCAACATTCTCCTCAACTTTCTCTTCATGAAGACTTTCTTCCAGACCTTCTACAACGGCGGCCCGGCCATGGCCACCACCCTCGCCGGCTACTTCAATTTCGTCATGCTCTTCGTCATCTTCCGTCTGCGTTATGGCCACCTCGGCACGCTCCAGATCTTCGCCTCCATGGTCAAAATCATCATCTGCTCGGCCCTGATGGGCCTCCTGTGCTGGGCCATGGTCACCTACTCCCACTTCGCGAACTTCGTCAGTTTCCTCCCGCAGCTCGGCGTTTTCATCGCCACCATTGTCGCCGCCACCCTGGCCTACATCGGCCTCACCTGGCTGTTGCGTTGCCCCGAAGTCGAAGAAGTTTACGGCATCGCCCGCCGCCGCGAACGCGGCGTCCCCCAGCCGCCCACCTATCTGGGAGGTGGCTGATGGAATCCACCGCCCGCGCCTTCTTGAGCCACCTCAAAATCGAAAAGGGCCTCTCACCCAACACCGTCATGGCCTACGGCCGCGACCTCGCCAAGTTCTCCTCCTTCGCCACCAAACACGCCCGCTCGCTCGTCTCCATCTCCCGTGACGACATCGTGGACTTCCTCGGCTCGCTTTACCGCCAGAAGCTCGACTCCCGCTCCGTCGCCCGCCATCTCGTCACCCTGCGCAACTTCTTCCGCTTCGCCCTTCGCGAGGGCGCGCGCAAGGACGACCCCACGCTCAACCTCGAATCCCCGCGCCTCCGCAAGTCGCTCCCCGGCTTTCTCCGACTCGAGGAAGTCGATCGCCTGCTGACTCTGCCTGACACCGCCACGCCTCTCGGCCTCCGCGACAAAGCCATGCTCGAGCTGCTTTATTCCACCGGACTGCGCGTCTCCGAGCTGACCGGCCTCCGCGTTGGCGACCTCGAACTCAAGATGGGCTGCGTCCGTTGCATCGGCAAGGGCGATAAGGAGCGGCTTATCCCTGTCGGTCGCAAAGCCATTGCCGCTGTCGAGTCCTACCTCACCGCCTCCCGCCCGCGCCTCCTGCGCACCCGCCGTGCCGCCAGCCCGGCTGTCCCTTTTCTCTTTCTCAACCGCAGCGGCAGTAAACTCTCCCGCGTCGGCGTCTGGAAAATTCTCGGCGCCTACGGTCGCCGCGCCGGCCTCCGTAGTCGCCTCACGCCGCACAAATTGCGTCATAGTTTCGCCACTCATCTGCTCGAGGGCGGCGCCGACCTCCGTTCTGTTCAGCTCATGCTCGGCCACGCCGACATTTCCACCACTCAGATCTACACTCACGTCATCGAGGAGCGCCTCAAGCATGTCTACAAGGCCCATCACCCCCGCGCGTAGGACAGGCTTCAGCCTGTTCTCTTCTCCTCCGGCGGCGCCATCATCTGGGTGGGAGAGGCTTCACCCTGTCCTCTTCTCTTCCTGCAACTTTTTTTCGCGTGACACAGGCTCTCCCGCCTGTGCGGTTCCCATCGCATCGTCACTGTGCCCACGAATGTCATTCCGAGCCCCGAGCGAGAGCGAGGGACGAGGAATCTGCTTTTCCTGCTTTTCCCGCTCTCAACTCTCGACTCTTGCCAAGGACACACAATGCCTGATTACATTTATTTCCTCGAATCCCGCCTTTCCGCCGAGCAACGCGCCGTCGTTCTGCGCATGCAGGAACTGGCCGCCGAAGCCGTCGCCAACGTCTATCTCGTCGGCGGCGCCATTCGCGACCTCATCTGCGGCTCGCCCATCCGCGATCTCGACTTTGCCATCGAGGGCAACCCCACGCGCTTTGCCCGCGAACTCGAAAAGGGCGGCGCCCGCATCGTCTCTGAGGACGATCACCTCCGCCACGTCGAGATGATCTTCTCCGGCGACGTCGACGGCAGCATCGCCGCCGCCCGCGACAACGTCTATCACCGTCCCGGCACCCGTCCCGAGTACCGCTGGTCCACCATCATGGAGGACCTCCGCCGCCGCGACTTCTCCATCAACGCCATCGCTCTCTCTCTCAACCCGGCCTCCCGCGGCCTTCTTCTCGACCCCACCAACGGCCTCGCCGACCTCGAAAAGCGCGAAGTCCGCGCCCTCTCCATTCACAGTTTCACCAACCAACCCATCCGTCTCCTCCGCGTCCACCGCTACGCTGCCCGCATGGACTTCAAAATCGAGTCCCGCACCCAGGAATGGTTTGACCTGGCCATGGAGCGCGCCCTCCAGGAACAAATCCCGCCCGAGGGCGTCGCCGAAGAAATCCGCCAACTCGCCCGCGACGACCGTCCCGCCGCCACCCTCAAACGCTGGGAGAACGCCAACCTCATCTCCGCCATCCACCCGCAGCTCGCCCGCCGCCATCCCGACTACGACGCCCTCGCTCGCCTCATGCGCGTCCGCGAAAATCTGATGGCCGCCGGCCTCCGCCCGCGGCTCTTCGCTCCGGCCACCGCCGCCTTCCTCGGACGCCTCAAGCCACGCGAAGAGTCCGCCGCGCTCCACCGCATGGGCTTCCGCTCCGCGGAAATTGACCACGTCCTGCATCTCGACGTTGACGCTCAGAAAGTCGTCAAGATCCTCTCCGGCCGCAAAACCGCCGCACCGGTGGACGCCCTCACGTTCCTCGAAAAAGCGCCCCTCGACGTGCTCGCTTACATCCTCGCCGAGTCCTCCAACTCCAAAGCCGTCTCCAAAGTGAAAAACTTCCTCTTCAAGTGGAAGCCCATCAAAAACAATCTCCCTACCGCAATGTCCGAGCTCGAAACTATCGGCATGGCCCGCGGCCCCAAGTTCGACAAAGTCATCCAGCAGTTTTTCGAGAAGCAGCTCGAAGGCAAAGCCCGTCTCCCCGAAGACCGCATTAAGCTCCTGCGTAAACTTTCCGGCATCAAGGAGCCCAAGAAAGCTCCCGAAAAGGAAGCGAAGTCAAAGGAGAAGAAAAAGAAGCACGCCGCCGATCACTTCGCCAAGACCAGGGCAGGGAAGCAGCCTCCCTCCTCCGCCAAAGCCGCCGCCCCCGCAGCCGATCATACCGCGCCCGCTGCGAAGCCGCCCGTACCTCCCCCTTCCGGCAAAAAGGCCGCCGCGGCCGCGTCCCCTGCATCTGCAGGCATAGGTTCTATCGCGCCTGCTTCCAAGTCGGCGTCCCCGACGAAATCCGCCGCCATGCCCGTTGCACCCACACATTCTGCGAAGCCCGCGCCGAAGCCTCGCCCTCCCGGGCGCAAACGCAAATCTGTTTCGAAGAAACCAAAGAAACGCCGCTAGCACAACCGGTGGCGCGGGTATCTCTGGCAGCCCTCGCGATTCGTGTCATCCTGAGTCCGCCGCGGCGGACGAGGGATCTGCTTTTGCTTCTCTGTGATCTCTGTGTCTCTGTGGCAATTTCTTCTTCAGCGGTTTAGAATGTCGTTCCATCATGGACCATCCGAATTTCGTTCATCTTCATCTTCACACGGACTTCTCGCTCCTCGACGGCGCCTGCGATATGACCCAGGTCCTCGACGAAGCCGCGCGCCGCGGCATGCCCGCTGTTGCGGTCACTGACCACGGCAATCTCTTCGCCGCCGCCAATTTCGCTCACGAAGCCTCTACCCGCGGCGTCAAGCCCATCATCGGCTGCGAAGTTTACGTCGCCAAAGGCAGCCGTCACGATCGCGGCGCCGATGCCGACCGCGACGACGCTCCCGGCTCCGGCCGCAGCAATCATCTCCTCCTCCTCTGCGAAAACGACGAGGGCTATCGCAATCTCATCAAGCTCGTTAGCGCCGGCTTCCTCGAGGGCTTCTATTACAAGCCCCGCATTGACTACGACCTCCTCGCCAAACACTCCCGCGGTCTCATCGCACTTTCCGCCTGCCTCCGCGGCGCCGTCTCCGAGCACGTCGTCGAAGAGCGTTACAACCAAGCCCGCGACGCCGCCTATCGCCTCCGCGACATTTTCGGCAAGGGCAACTTCTTCCTTGAAATTCAGGACCAGGGCCTGCCCGTCGAGCACCGCATCAATCCCGAGCTCGTCCGCCTCTCGAAAGAGTCCGGCATTCCTCTTGTCGCCACCAACGACTGCCATTACCTCACCCAGCAGGACGCCCGCGCTCAGGAAGTCTTGCTCTGCATTCAGACCGGCAAGACCATGTCCGATCCTCACCGCATGAAGTTCGCCACCGATCAGTTCTATTTCAAGACCGCCGCCGAAATGGCCGAAGTCTTCCACGAGCTACCCGACGCCCTCTCCCGCACGCTGGCCATCGCCGACCGCTGCCACGTCAAGATCGACCGCATCCCCAACTCTTTCCCCGATCTCCAGGTTCCCGACGGCCACACCATGGATAGCTACTTCGAAAAAGTCACCCGCGAAGGCTTCCAGGAGCGCCTCCCGCACCTCGAGGCTCGCGCCAGCCAGGGTCTTCTCCGCCGCCCGCTCGCTGAATACGAGCGCCGCCTCTCCGACGAGATCGAAGTCATCCACCGCATGCGCTACGCCAGTTACTTCCTGATCGTCTGGGACTTCATCCGCTACGCTCGCGCTCAGGGCGTTCCCGTCGGCCCCGGACGCGGTTCCGCCGCCGGCAGCCTCGTCAGCTACTCCCTGCGCATCACCGACGTTGACCCGCTTCAATACGGCCTGCTCTTCGAGCGCTTCCTCAACCCCGAGCGCATCTCCATGCCCGATATTGACATCGACTTCTGCATGCGCCGCCGCGGCGAAGTCATCAGCTACGTCACCGAAAAATACGGCCGTGAAAACGTCGCTCAGATCATCACCTTCGGCACGATGGCCGCCAAGGCCGCCATCAAGGACGTTGGCCGCGCCCTCGACATGCCCTATGGCGAAGTGGACCGCCTCGCCAAGCTCATTCCCAACCAGCTCAACATCTCCCTCGACGACGCCATCAAGCAGTCTTCCCAGCTTCGCTCCCAGATGGCCGCCGACGAGCGCGTCGCCGAGCTCATCGAAATCGCCCGCCGCCTCGAAGGCCTTGCCCGCCACGCCTCCACGCACGCCGCCGGTGTGGTCATTTCTCCGCAGCCCCTCACCGACATCGTCCCTCTCTACAAGACCAACAAAGACGAAATCACCACGCAATACGACATGGACGCCCTCGAGCGTATTGGCCTCCTCAAGATGGACTTCCTCGGCCTCACCACGCTCACCGTCCTCGACGACACCGTCAAGCTCATCCTCCAGAATCGCGGCATCGAGCTTCGCCTCGACGATCTCCCCCTCGACGACCCCGACACCTACAAGCTCTTCTCCCGCGGCGAGACCACCGCCATCTTCCAGTTTGAGTCTCACGGTATGCGCGACATCCTTCGCCGCTATCAGCCCTCCCGCATCGAAGACCTCACCGCCCTCAACGCCCTTTACCGCCCCGGCCCCATTCAGGGCGGCATGATCGACGACTTCATCAATCGCAAGCAGGGCAAGAAGCAGTTCACCTACGACCTCCCCGAACTCCAAGAAATCCTTTCCGAAACCTACGGCGTCATCCTCTATCAGGAACAGGCCATGCAGATCGCCCACCGCGTGGCCGGCTTCTCCCTCGGCGAAGCGGACACCCTCCGCCGCTACATGGGCAAGAAAAAGAAGGAAGAAATGGCCGCTCAGCGCGACAAGTTCGTCGCCGGCTGCCGCGCCAACAAAATCCCCCCGAAAAAAGCCGAGCGCCTCTTCAACCTTATCGAGGAGTTCGCCGGCTACGGCTTCAACAAGTCCCACTCCTGCGCCTACGCCCTGCTCGCTTATCAAACCGCCTGGCTCAAGACCCACTATCCCGTCGAGTTCATGGCCGCCCTGCTCACATCCGAAACCGGCAACACTGAACGCGTCGTCAAGTACATCAACGAAGCCCGCGGCATGGGCATCACCGTCCAGCCGCCCGACGTCAACACATCCGACCTCGACTTCACTCCCGTCGGCGAGGCCATTCGCTTCGGCCTCCGCGCCATCAAGAACGTCGGTGAAAACACCGTCCGCGGCATCCTCCAGGCCCGTCAGCAGCTCGGCCGCTTCAGCTCGCTCTTCGAGTTCTGCGACACAATCGACACCCGTCTGCTCAACCGCCGCGTCCTCGAAAGCCTCATCAAGTCCGGCGCTATGGACTCTCTCGGCGCCCGCCGCGCACAGCTCTTTGCCGTCATCGACCCGGCCATCGAGCGCGCCCAGAAGCGCCAGCGCGAGCGCACCTCCGGCCAGCACGGACTCTTCGGCGCCCGTCCCGCCCACGAAGCCCACGACAATGGCCATCTCCCCGACCTTGAGGAGTGGCCCGAGCACGAGCTTCTCGCCGCCGAATACGCCACCCTCGGCTTCTACATCTCCGGCCATCCCCTCGGCAAATACGCTGGCCGCCTCAAGGACCTCGGCGTCACCGAGCTCTCCACCCTCGAAGGCCGCCGCAATGGCGAAGAGCTAAAAGTGGCCGGTATTGTCTTCACTGTCCGCGCCATGCGCTCCCGCAAAGGCGCCCGCTGGGCCATCTTCACCTTGCAGGACATGACCGGCGTCCTCGAGCTCCTCGCCTTCCCGGAATCGTTCCAGCGCCACGAGCTGCTGCTCAAGGTCGGCACCGCGCTGCTCGTCAAAGGCCGCGTCAGCGTCGAAGACGCCGGCACGCGCGTCGTGGTCATGGAGGCCCGTCCGCTTGAAGACGTCGTCGAACCTGCCCCGCGCCTCCTCCGCGTCCGCGTGAATCTCGGCGCTGTGAACCAGGACACGATCATTCGTCTCCAGGATCTTTTCGCCGGCAGCCCGGGCCCCTGCCGCGTCGCGTTCCAGTTGCAACACGCCGATGGCTCGGTCGCCACACTCGAAGCCGAGCAGCGCATTCGCCCCGACCGCGCTCTGGTCGAGGCCGTCCGCGATATGTGCGGCCCCGACGCCGTCGAAGTCTTGAACTAATGCCCGCGGCCTTTGCGATGGGTTAGATCGTGATACTGTCGTAGGGGCACGCTATTGCGTGCCCGTTGTAGGGCGTGCAGCGCACGCCCTTGTAGCGGTTGATTCACGCCGCCAATTCTCGGTAGCGCCGGCACCCTTGCCGGCGGTCTAGAATCTGTCGTGCGGGGCCGATGGTTGTCATCCCGAGCGCACCGAGGGATCTGCTTTGGGGGTTGTATCGCCGGCTTCCAGCCGGCCCCGGAGTGATCAGCTTTCAACTTTTGACTTTCGACTTGCTACGGACAGCGCCCGCATGGACCCCAAATCCCGCAAACGCGAACTCGACGAGCTCGAACGCGACCTCGCTGAGCTCAGCCGCTTTGCCCCTCCCGGCGACGTCACAGACGCCGAACTCACCCGTCTCCGCCACGAAATCGGCGAGCTCAAGCGTGAGTTCTACGCCCACATGGGCGCCTGGCAGCGCACTCAGCTTGCCCGCCATCCCCAGCGCCCCTACACGCTCGACTACGTGGACCTGCTCTTCACCGACTTCAGCGAAATCCACGGCGACCGCGCCTTTGCCGACGACGCCGCCATCGTCGCCGGCATGGCCCGCTTCCACGACCGGCCCTGCGTCGTCATCGGCCATCAGAAGGGCCGCGACACCCGCCAGAAAGTCATTCGCAATTTCGGCATGCCCAAGCCCGAAGGCTACCGCAAAGCCCTCCGCGCCATGCAGCTTGCCGCCAAGTTCTCGCGTCCCGTCTTCACCTTTATCGATACCCCCGGCGCCTATCCGGGCATTGACGCCGAAGAACGCGGCCAGGCCGAAGCCATCGCCCGCAACCTCCGCGAGATGGCCCGCCTCCCCGTCCCCATCGTCGTCACCATCACCGGCGAAGGCGGCTCCGGCGGCGCGCTGGCCATCGCCGTCGGCGACAAAGTTAACATACTCGAAAACGCCATCTACTCGGTCATCTCCCCCGAAGGGTGCGCCTCCATCATGTGGCGCGACGCCGCCAAGGCCGAGCTCGCCGCCAACGCCCTGAAGATCACCGCCGGCGATCTCTTGAGCCTCGGCCTGATTGACGAAGTCGTCCCCGAACCCGAAGGCGGCGCCCACAACGACCCCGCCGCCGCCGCCGAACTCCTCGACCCCGTCCTTGAGCGCTCGCTCGCTGAACTCTCCCGCCTCCCCGTTCCCGGCCTCCTCGACCGCCGCTACGAAAAATTCCGCCGCATGGGCCAATTCTTCCGCACCTCCTGACTCGCGCAGCATTGCCGTCATTCTGAGCGCCGACATATCTTGTCGGCGCGAAGAATCCCTCTTGCTCCGTTTTCTCCACGTCGTTGACTTGATTGGTCCCGGAACTTGGACTGGCATCCTGAGCGCCCGACCAGGTCGGCGGGCGAAGGATCTCAACGTTTAGTTTTGGTTTCAAACCGTCAGGTGGAGCGGCGGCATCACGCCGCCATCTTCTTCTTTTCTCTGCGTCCTCAGCGCCTCTGCGGTGAATCTTCTCTTCTTTGAAATGTGAACTCTCAAATTTGAAATCTCTTACTCTTCCAACGGAAAACGGAAAACGTCTCCCCTGGAACTTTTCTTGCCACCCCTGCGTACCAATAGACAAGGACACCCCCTGGAGGTGGCTCATGTTCTGCGACAATTGCGGTTATCAACTCCCCGAAGGACAGCGCTTCTGTGCCGGCTGCGGCAAGCCCGCCGGCATCGCTCAGGTACGCGCCTCTGACGGCCGTGTCGCCCGCCACATTCAGCTCGTCGCCATCCTCTGGCTGGCCGCCGGCTTGCTCAACATGATCGCCGCCGCTGCCGTCTTCATTCTCGGAAACACTTTCTTTCTCGGCCTCGGCCGTGTCGATGGAGGATTCCCGATCGGCTCCTTTCTTCAGGGCATGATGAACGTCATCGGTGCTCTGGTTGGAGTGAAGGCGATTCTGTGCCTTGCGGGCGGCTGGGGACTCCTCCAGCGCGAATCCTGGGCCCGGCCTCTCGTCCTGGTCCTGGGCATCATCAGCCTGCTGAACGTCCCGCTCGGCACTGCGCTCGGCATTTACACCCTCTGGGTTTTCATGCCGTCACAGTCCGAGCAGGAATATCAGCGTCTCGCCCGCGCCGCCTAACGAAGACTGCGCACATCGGCCGCTCTTTCTCTAGGGGCGCATGGCTATACGCCCCTACTCTTATTCTTGTCGGATCACGGACAACGAAAAACCTCACCCGCCTAGTGGCTGATTCGCCACTCTCCCCTTTCGCTCTGATTGTCCCTTCCGCTCATTTGTTCTAGCCTCTCTCCGGCGGGGGAAAACACGCTTCCTGAGTTCATTTCGAGGCGCACAAACCATAATGTCCGAACCCTTTCGTCCCTTCGAACGCATGGTGCGCATCACCATCCTCGGGAAGACCTTCGAGGTTCCTGAGAAAAACAGCCTCTTGCGCTGTTTCCAGTACCTCAGCCCGGACACCATTCCCTACGGTCGTTTCTGCTGGAACCAGGAATGTCAGTATTGCCGCGTCGAATGTCAGCTCCCCGACGACGACCAATCCCGCGAAATGATCAGTTGCAAGTTCCTCGTTATGGAGGGTATGAACGTCACCCGCCTCAGCCCCGAGCTGAGGAGCTGCCTCCGCGCCGTCCTCCGCGCCGCCACGCCCGTCCCTGCGCAACCAGGGAAATCTGCCCCGGCCACCCCTGCGGCGCGCGCAGTCAACGGTTCCAGGTCTCGCAGCAAGTCCGCTGTCGCTTCCTCGCGCAAGAAGTAGCAGCGGTTTTATGCCGCCATCGGTCCCCCCGGCACGCCCGCCATTTGCTGGAGCGCCGGCCTCTGGCCGGTGGTTTTGCAGCACTGTCCCTCAGGACAGCATCCGTCCCTGTACTCCGTTTTCCCGCCTGTATCGTTGAATTGTGGTACGATTTCCCCGGGAATTGCTCATCAGGGGGAGTCGCTCGTGAACACCAAACTCAAATTTGGCATCGGTGCCGGCATCATCGTCGCTTCGCTCGGCTGGCTCGCCTGGGTCGGCGCTCAGGAGAGCAAGACCTACTACCACACCATCGCCGAGCTCTCCACGCTCCAGGGCTCTGCCGCCAAACATCGCCTTCGCATCGGCGGTACGGTTCGTTCCGGCTCGATCGCCCGTTTCACCGGCCGCGTGGACTTCGTTCTCGAAGGGGAAGGGAAGTCGCTCCCCGTCAGCTACACTGCCAGCGAGCCTCTGCCTGACACTTTTGTGGACAATAGCCAGGCCCTCGTCGAAGGCCGCCTCGCTCCCAACGGCACCTTCGTCGCCGAAAAAGTTCAGGCCAAGTGCGCCTCGAAGTATGAAGCCGCACCCGGCCAGGACAAAAAGAATTATGAAACACCCTCCGGTGCCGCTCCGGAGAAAACCAGCTAAGCCGCCGCATCGCACTCAGGAGTTCGTTTGGACATCTTCGGCTCTTTTGCTCTGATTCTTGCTTTTGTCTGCTGCTGTTACGCCATTGCCGCGGGCATTGCCGCCATCATCACGCGCCGCCCACTGCTCCTCAAAAGCGCCCGCAACGCCGGCCTGGCTGTTTGCATTCTCATCGGCCTGGGCTTCGGCAGCCTCATCTACCTTTTTCTCACCGACAATTTCTCCATGAACTACGTTGTCGGCCATTCCAACCGTGATCTCCCCACCTTTTACAAATTCGCCGCCGTCTGGAGTGGCCAGGAAGGCTCGCTGCTCTTTTGGAGTTTTATCCTCGCCGGCTACGTCTTTTCCGTCCTCTTCACCTATCGCCACAAGCACCCCGAGCTGATGCCCTACGTCGGTGTGGTCCTCTGCTCGGTCTTGCTCTTTTTCCTCATCCTCAACAATTTCATCGCCAGTCCCTTTCAAGTCATTGGCGCACTCGGTACCGACGGCGCCCTCCAAATCGTCGCCCACGCCGACGGTCGCGGCCTGAACCCTCTCCTCCAATACCCCGAGATGGTCATTCATCCGCCCGCTCTCTACATGGGCTACACCGGCTTCACCATTCCTTTCGCTTTTGCGCTGGCCGCCCTGATCGGCCGTTACCCGGGCGAAAAGTGGATCCACATCACCCGCAAGTGGACCATGATCGCCTGGTGCTTCCAGACCTTGGGCGTCCTGCTCGGCGCCCACTGGGCCTACGCTGTGCTCGGCTGGGGCGGCTACTGGGGCTGGGACCCGGTCGAAAACGCCTCTCTGCTTCCCTGGCTCACCGGCACCGCCTTCCTGCACTCCGTCATGATGCAGGAGAAGCGCGGCATGATGAAGGTCTGGAACGTCTGGCTGGTCTTCACCACCTTCCTCCTCTGCATTCTTGGCACCTTCCTCACCCGCAGCGGCATTGTCAGCTCCGTCCACGCCTTTGCCCAGTCCAGCATCGGGCCCTGGTTTGTCGGCTTCCTCGCCCTCACGATCGCCGTCTGCCTGTGGGCTTATCTCAAGAACCGCGACTATCTCCGCAGCGACAATCAGCTCGACGCCCTGGTCTCCCGCGAATCGAGCTTCCTCTTCAACAACCTCATCCTCCTCGTCGCCTGCGTCGCCGTCCTTTCCGGCACGCTCTTCCCCATTTTTTCTGAGTGGATAACGGGCGACAAAATCAGCGTCGGCCCGCCCTTCTTCAATCGCGTCAACATCCCCATCGGCCTCTTTCTCCTGTTCCTCACTGGAGTCGGTCCGCTCCTCGCCTGGCGCCGCACCTCACTCGAAAGCCTCCGCCGCAATTTCGGCTGGCCGCTTCTGGGCGGAGTCATTGTCGGCGTCATCGCCTGGCCGCTTGGCTTCAACCACTTCTACGCCTCCCTCTGCCTCGTGCTCTCCGTCTTCGTCTTCTTCACCATCCTGAGCGAGTTCCTCCGCGGCGCCTTCGTCATTCGCGCCCGCACCGGCGCCAACCTCCTTTCCTCCGTCGCTCAGCTCACCATGCGCAATACGCGCCGCTACGGCGGCTACGTCGTCCACCTCGGCATGGTGCTCATCTTCGTCGGCATGGCCGGCGCCGCCTTCAACCGCGATAAGGAAATGGAAATGGTCCCCGGCTCCTCGATGACCCTCGGCCCCTACACCATGGTCCTCCAGACCTTCACCTCCCTCCCCCAGCGTAACTACACCGCCGAGCGCGCCTCGATCGAAGTCCTCCGCGACCACAAGCAGGTCATGATGCTCACCCCCGAGCGCCGCTTCTACGCGGCCAACGAACAGGCCGGCACCATGGTCGCCATCTACTCCACGCTCAAGGAAGACCTCTACGTCGTCTTCGCCGGCCGCAGCCCGGACACCAATCAGCCCGTCATCCACGCCTACTTGAACCCGCTCGTCAAATGGATCTGGCTTGGTGGCGTCATCGTCGTTCTCGGCACCGGCCTCGCCCTGGTGCCCAGCCGCCAGCCCGTCCTCCTCGTCCGCACCGCCGCCCAACCCGCCGTCGGGCCTGCGTCCGCTCAGCCCACCGCGGCTTCTTTGGGGACACACGATGCCTCCGACTAGTGTTCGCTTCGCCGCAATGGCGCTGCTTCTTGGTCTGGGGGCCTCGCTGATCTACGTGGTCGGCCCTGCCGCCCACGCCCAGCAAACCGACCGCGCCAAGCGTCTCGGCGGCAAACTCATGTGCATGTGCGGCTGCAATCAAATCCTCACGCAGTGCAATCACGTCGGCTGCTCCACCTCCACCGCAATGCTCAAAAAAATGGACGTCCTAGTCACCCGTAACGAGCCCGACGACCTCACCCTGCAATCCTTCACGCAGGAGTACGGCACAGCCGTGCTGGCCGAGCCCCCCGCAAAAGGTTTCAACCTGGTCGCCTGGACCATCCCGGCCGTCTCTTTCGCCATCGGCCTCGCGCTTGTCCTGGTCGTGATTTCTCACTGGCGCCGCCGCGCCGCGCCCATTCCGGCCGGCCCCGGCGTCTCCGACGTGTCGCCCGACCTGCTCGCCCGAACCCGCGCGCAGGCCGACCGCGACACCGATGAGTAGGACAGGCTTTAGCCTGTCCTCTCGGTCGCGCCGGCATCCTTGCCGGCGGTTTTGAATTTGTAGCCCCGGCCTCCAGCCAGCCCCTGGTGGCACAGGCACTCTTGCCTGTGCGTGGAGCGCCGGTGCTTAGGATGATGTCATCCTGAGGGCATCCGACAAGGACGCCCGAAGGATCTCAACGTAGTGGGTATCGCAGGTTGGCTGATTCTGCTGTATCGGCCTTTCATCGCTTGCGGAAGACGGACAACAGACAACGATTCACGATTTACGAATCACGAATAACGATTCACGAATAACGAACAACACCACACCATGCTCCTCCTAGCCACCCTCCAATCCCTCTCCGGCCTCGACGGCGCCATTCTCCTCGCCTGCGTCGCGCTCGCCGCCGCCACGCTCATCTTCATTTTCTTCATCGACCCCGACCCCTCCGACTCCGCCCCGCACCGCTCCCAACTCGACCAGCTCCTCGAGCGCCGCGACACGCTCTACGAAAACCTCCGCGACCTCAAATTCGAGCACCGTGCCGGCAAGTATTCCGAATCCGACTTCGAGCAGATGAAACAGTCTCTCGAAACCGAAGCCGCTCTCGTGCTCACCGAAATCGAACGCGTCACCGGCGGCTCGCCTACTCCCGCCGTCCGTCAGGCCGCCGCCCGCCCCCGCTCCCCCGGTGTCTCCCGATGACCCCCCTTCTTTCAACTTTCAGCTTTCGGCTTTCGACTCTTCTCCCTCGCCTTCTCCGCCTCCTTAGCGCGCATCGCCTTTTTGGGTTCCTCTCAACTCTCAACTCTCCACTCTCAACTGGCCTTTTCTTTCATCTGTGTTTATCCGTGTTCATCTGTGGTTCCATTTTTTCTGTTTCAGCCGCCACTCTCACCGGCACCGTCCGCAACGGCACCACTGGCCAGCCGGCCTCCGGCGTTGACGTCGTCCTGATCGCCCTTCAGGGCGGCATGGAAACCGTCGCCAGCACTAAAACCGACTCCGCCGGCCGTTTCACGCTCGACAACCCCGGCATCGGCACCCAGCCCATGCTGGTCCGCGCTCTCTATCGCGGCGTGAATTTCCACGCCAGTCTTCCTCCCGGCCGCACCACCGCCGACATCGAAGTCTTCGACCCCACTCGCGACCCTCGCGTCCTTCAAATCACCACGCGCCTGGTTGTCTTCCAGCCCAACGGCGCAACTCTTCTGGTCGGCGAGGAGTTCACCATCAATAACGCCGCGAAGCCCCCTGCCGCTTTCTTCAAGCCCGACGGCACTTTTGACTTCGAACTCCCCGCCGGCGCCGCCCTCGGACAAGTCTCCGCGTGGGGTCCCTCGGGCATGCCCACCGTGCAAGGCACCATTGACCGCGGCCCGCAGCGCTACGCGATCACTTTCCCCTTCCGCCCCGGCGAAAGCGGCGTCCGCGTCTCTTATCAGGTTCCTTACCCCGGCAACTCCGCCCGCCTCCGCCTGCCATCCGGCGCCGCCGCCGCCCGCGTCGTTCTCATCGCTCCTCCCACCGTACAGGTCATCGGCACGGGCTTCGCTCCCGCCGGCACGCAAGAAGGCTGGAGCGTTTACGCGCGCGACGCCGTCGCCGCCGGCACTGCTCTCGACGTCTCCGTCTCCGGCACCGCCCCTCCTCCCGCCGCCGAGCCCGGTGCGGGGCAGGGAAGCGCCTCCAGCCGGAATCTTCCCGCCACCGAAGTCATGCCCAGCCGCCTCGGCAATCTCCAGTGGATTCTCGTCGTCGGCTTTGCCGCGCTCTTCCTGATCGGCGTCATCTTCCTCTGGCGCCGTCCCGCCCCGCTACCGGCCGGCACGGGGACGGCCGCTGTTTCACCAGAAGGCGTTGGCATCGCCGTTCCCGCCTCTCCCTCTCCGCGCTTCGAGCCTTCTCCTGCCGTGCCCGCCCCGCAAAAATCTGCTTCGGTACGCGCGGCTTCTCCCTCGCCCATGCAGCCTCCTTCACCCGCCAGAGCGGCTCCTCCCTCCACCTCCGCCGACATGTCTCAACTCGACCGCCAGGTCACCGGCAGCCTCGACGACCTCAAAGAAACTCTCTTCCGCCTCGAGCTTCGCCGCCAGGCCGGCACCATCTCCGACGCCGACTACCAGCGCGAACGCGCCCGCGTCGAATCCCGCCTCCGCTCCCTCCTCCACGGCTGACCGCATGTCTCCTCTCTGCGTCCTCTCTTCTCTCTGCCGGCGCCTGCCCCAACCCTGTCGGGGTGATCTCTGTGTTAAAGTCCCTTTCTCTTGCCGATGAACTCCGCCGCCGCACTCGCCCTCTCCTTCTCCTCTGTCGAAAAACGCTTTGGCGCTCTTTTGGCCCTCCGCCGCGTCTCTCTCTCCTTCTCCGCCGGCGAATTCGTCGCCCTCCTCGGCCCCAACGGCTCCGGCAAGACCACGCTTCTTCGCGTCGCCGCTCTTCTTGCCCGCCCCTCCTCGGGCACGGTCAGCTTCCCCGGAGCCCCCGCCGCCCCTCTCACTCTCAAGAGCCGTATCGGCCTCGTCGCCCACAGCACGCTTCTCTACGACGACCTCACCGCCGCCGAAAACCTCTCCTTCTTTGCCCGCCTCTATGGACTCGACGCCCTCCCCTCCCGCGTCGCCGCCGCTCTCGACTCCGCCGGCCTCGCCCCCCGCGCCGATAGTCTGGTCCGTACCTTTTCCCGCGGCATGCGCCAGCGACTCGCCATCGCCCGCGCCCTGCTGGCCGACCCGGGCCTCTTGCTCCTCGACGAGCCGTCCACCGGCCTCGACCGTCAGGGCCTCGACTGGCTTACCGCCACGCTCAGCCGCCTGTACGCCGCGGGCTGCACCATTTTGATGTCCACGCACGGGCGCACCGATGCTGTTGCCCTTGCCACTCGCGCCGTGTTATTGCAGTCTGGCTCTGTCGTCGAAGATTCCGGCCCTCGCGGCGACGTCGCTTCCGTCTTGTCCCGCGTCGGCCTGTAGACCGCTCCGGGAATAGCTGCGATACCGGAGCGGGGCTTCTTGAGTGTTTCGTGGAGTGTTGAAGGCTGTCATCCCGAGGGAGCGTTAGCGACCGAGGGATCTGCTTTTGCTTTTCCGACAACACACAACGGATTACGGACGACGAATAACGTGCCCTCTCTCCTCACCGCCGCCTCCACCATCCTCGCCAAAGAACTCCGCACCGAGTTCCGCACCCGCGAACTCCTCACCACCACCGTCGTCTTCTCCCTGATGGTCGTCGTGCTTTTCAGCTTCACCTTCGATCCCACCGCTGCCGAATCCCGGCGCATCGGCGGCGGCCTTCTCTGGATCGCCTTTCTTTTTGCCGGCTCGCTGATGCTGCATCCCTCCTTCACCCGCGAGCAGTCCAACGAGACCCTCGCCGCCCTCCGCCTCGCTCCCATCGAGCCCTTCGCCATTCTGCTCGGCAAACTCCTCGCCAACTTTCTGTTCCTCTTTCTCGCCGAGCTGCTCCTCCTCCCCGTCTTCGCCGTCCTTTATGACGTCCCGCTCCTCCCCCTCACCACGCGTCTCCTCCCCCTTCTTCTCGTCCTCGTTCTCGGCACACTCGGACTGGTCACCGCCGGCACTGTCTTCGCCGCCATTTCCGCCCACGCCCGGATGCGCGAGCTTCTCCTGCCGGTTCTGCTTCTCGTCGTCCTTACTCCGGTCCTCATCTCCGCCGCGCTTGCCACCACCTCGCTTCTGGCCGACCCGCCCGAGCTCCCTCGCACCGCCGTCGTTCTCCTCGTCGCATTCGACGTCATCTTTTTGACAGCCACCTGGCTTTTCGGCGAATATCTATTCGAGGAATAAATGGCCCACGACACCCAGTCCCCGCATCGCTCGACCTTCGACCTTCTGGCCACTTCCACCGTTGCCGCTTTGTTTTTGGTCGCCGGCTACGCTGCGCTCTTCGTCGCCCCCACCGAGCGCAGCATGGGCGACATCCAGCGCATCTTCTACTTCCACGTCCCTAGCGCCTGGACGGCTTTCATCGCCTTCTTCATCGTCTTCATCGCCAACATCGCCTATCTCACCCGCCGCCGCCAGCAGTGGGACTGGCTCGCCGTCTCCGCCGCCGAAGTCGGCCTGGCCTTCTGCACCGTCGTACTCGTCACCGGCCCGCTGTGGGCCAAGCCGGTCTGGTTCATCTGGTGGACCTGGGACGCCCGCCTCACCTCCACGCTGGTCCTCTGGCTCCTCTACCTCACCTATCTTCTCCTCCGCACATTGGTGGACGATCCTGCCCGCCGCGCCATCGTCTCCGCCGTTTTCGGCATCTTTGCGTTTCTCGACGTGCCGCTCGTGTACATGTCCATCCGCTGGTGGCGCACGCAGCATCCCCAGCCGGTGATTGCCGGCGGCGAAGGCTCCGGCCTCGACCCGCTGATGTGGCGCGTCTTTCTGTTGTGCTGGGCTGCATTGCTGGGACTGATGGTGCTGCTCTTGCGCCAGCGTTATCGCCTCGAGCGCGCCCGCCACGAACTGGCCGAGCTCTCCCTCGCCGCCGACTCCCAGCGGCCTATCTAGGGGCCGGCTCTAGCCGGCCCTCTGTAGCTCTGGAGCGCTGGCCTCTCGCCGGTGGTTTTGAATTTGTAGCGCCGGCATCTTGCCGGCCGGGGTGCGGGGCAGAGCCCCGCTTCCGCCCGCTCCGGCGTGGGATCGTAGGGGCACGCTACTGCGTGCCCGCTGTAGCCCGCGTCTTCAGACACGGGGCTTCTTGTTTGTGTTTGGTAGGCGCATTGAAGGCTGTCATCCCGAGGGAGCGTTAGCGACCGAGGGATCTGCTTTTTGCTCTTATGGACAGCGGATTACGGATAACTGACAACTGAAAACTAAAGCCTGACAACTCTCTCGGAGGCTCTCTTGAAAAATCTAAACTTCCTCATGGCCGCGTATCTTGCTGTATGGGCGATCTTCTTCCTCTACCACTGGACCGTCGCGCGCCGTCTCTCGCGCCTCGTCTCCGACCTCGATCGCCTCAAGGCCACATTAAAATAGGCAGGACTGTGTCATTCTGAGGGCCGACCTAGTCGGCCCGAAGAATCCCTCTGCGTCTGGCGGACGACGGATAACCGACAACGGTCAACGCTCTCATGCCCAAACGCATCGGCATCGTCCTCTTCCAACTCGGCGGCCCTGACTCCCTCGACGCCGTCCGCCCTTTTCTTTACATCCTCTTCTGCGACCCGGACATCATCCCTCTCGGCCCTCTCGGCGGCGTCTTCCGCAAGCCGCTTGCTTGGTACATCGCCCGCCGCCGCGCGCAGTACGTCGCTCATCACTACGCCGAAATCGGCGGCGGCTCGCCCATCCGCACACTCACCGAGCGCCAGGCCCGCGCCCTCGAAGCCGCCCTCGCCCCGCACATCGAGCCCCGCATCGCCATCGCCATGCGCTACTGGCATCCGCTCACCGACGAGGCCGCGCGCCTCATCCGCTCCGCGCAGCTTGACGCGCTCGTCCTTCTCCCTCTCTACCCGCAATACTCCATCGCCACAACGGGCAGCAGCCTCAAGGAGTGGTCCCGCTGTTACCAGCCCGCTCGCCCTCCGCTCCCTCTGCACGTCATCGAGCATTTCTACAATCATCCCGGCTACATCGACGCCGTCTGCGACCGCATCGCTCTCAGCCTCACTCATTTCGACCGCCCTGCCGGCGTGCATCTTGTCTTCAGCGCCCACGGCCTCCCGTTGAGCCTCATCGAGCAGGGCGATCCCTACCAGCGCCAGGTCGAAGCCACCACGCGCTTGGTCCTGGAGCGCGCCTCCGCCTGGGGCTTTGCCTCCAACCCACACACTCTCTGCTATCAAAGCAAGGTCGGCCGCCAGCAGTGGCTCGAGCCTTCGCTCACCGAGACGCTCGACCGCCTCGCCCGCGCTGGCACGCGACACATCCTCGTTGTCCCTATCGCCTTCGTCACCGAACACATCGAGACCCTGCACGAAATCAATATCGAGGCCCGCGAAGAGGTCACCCATCTCGGCGTCGAACAGTTTGAGATGACTCCCGCCCTGGGCGATTCGCCCCGCTTCATCGCCGTCCTCGCCGACCTCGTCCTCTCCTCCCTCGGCATCGAAGCCGCCCGCCCCGCCCCCACGTAGCGCCAGCTTCCAGCCGGCTTTGGAGTGCGGGAGCTCTTGTCCCGAGCGCAGCCGAGGGATGCTCCCGCCTTTTTTGCGCGGGGCTTGCCCTCGCAGAAATGTAGCGCTGGGCTTCAGCCCAGCATCTTGCCTATTGTGTTGCTACACTCTATTGCACTCACCCCAATTCGTCTTGACACTGCTTCGCCCCCAGCATATAAATCTCTAGTTGGGCGTTGTTCCATAAACGAATGTGTCTTTCTCAGGGGTTACTCGCTCCGGTATGCCCGATCAAAGCGAACCCAAGCCCTCGCAGGCTCCCGCCCCGTCGGCAGCTCCAGCAGCAGCGGGGCAAAAACCCTCGGCAAAATCCGCCGCTGATTCCGCTTCTCCCGATCCCAACGTCAAGATGCGTCGCCGCATCATCTGGGCCTGCATCTGGGGCTATCTGGGCGTCAATTTCCTGATGTTTCTCCGTTTTTTCTTCCCCCGCGCCCTCTTCGAGCCCAAAACGATTTTCTCCGTCGGCTTTCCCGCTGACTTCGCTCTGGGTGTCGAAACCAAGTTCCAAAAGGACTACCGCATCTGGGTTGTCCGCATTCCCGGCAGCTTGTTTGTCATCTACGCGCGCTGCACCCATCTGGGTTGCACGCCCGATTGGAAGCAGGCCGAGGACAAGTTCAAGTGTCCGTGTCACGGCAGCGGCTACGATAGCGAGGGCATCAACTACGAAGGCCCCGCCCCGCGCCCCATGGACCGCGCCCTTGTCATTATCGACCCGACCGGCCAGATTGTCGTGGATACCAATCGCCTCTTCGTCCGCGACCTCAAAGCCGGCCGCGACGAATTCGACAACGACGGCGCCTTCTTGCCCGTGTAGCCGTAGGACAGGCTTCAGCCTGTCCGTTCCGAAGTGGGGGTTTACAAGGCACGCCCTGGCGTGCCCGCTCTTTGGTACTTGCATCGCTGGGCTTTAGCCCGGCAGGTTTTTCCGAATTTTGAGTTTCGCGTTTCGAGTTTCTTCTTTTAGGGGTAACAGGATGCCCGACGACAACGGGGCAGGGAAGAAGCCCGGGCTGGTCCAAAAAGTTAAGCAGGACGCCGGCGCCCTCAAAGACTTCCTCAAGGTCAAGGGCAAGGAAGAGCTCGCCTCGCTCAAAGAGCCGGAAAAAACCCAGCTTTTCCGCTCCATCTTCCGCGTCAAGCACGAAGACACCCCGCGCAGCCGCGCTCTCGGCGTCCTCACCAACGTCTTCTTCCATCTCCACCCCGCCAAAATCAATCGCGACGCCGTCCGCTACTCCTACACCTGGGGCATGGGCGGCATCACCTTTTATCTTTTCATCGTCCTCACCTTCACCGGCGTTCTCCTGATGTTCTACTACCACCCATCCAAAATTCAGGCCTTCCGCGACATTCTTTATCTCGAGCACGACGTCCCCTTCGGCAAGCTCCTCCGCAACATGCACCGCTGGTCCGCGCACCTGATGATCATCGCCGTCTGGCTGCACATGTTCCGCGTCTTCATGACCGGCTCCTACAAAAAGCCCCGCGAGTTCAACTGGTGCGTCGGCGTCATCCTCATGGTGCTCACCCTGCTTCTTTCCTTCACCGGCTATCTCCTTCCCGACGACCAGCTCGGCTTCTGGGCCGTCACCGTCGGCACCGGCATGGCCAAGGCCACTCCGCTCTTAGGCACCGAGGGACCCTTCGGTCCGCAACTGGGCATGACGCCGTTCAATGACGTCCGCTTCGCCCTGCTCGGCGGTTCCATCGTGGACGCCAACGCGCTTCTCCGCGCTTACATCTGGCATTGCATCGCCATTCCGCTCATCGCGGCAATTTTTATGGGCCTGCATTTCTGGCGCGTCCGCAAAGACGGCGGCATCTCCGGCCCTGCGCCGGTGATGCTCGAATCCGACATCAAGGAGGACAAAGGGCCGCGCCCGGTCATCATGCGCCCCAGCGGCTTGCAACCCGTCGGCAAAGAGTAGGATAGGCTTTAGCCTGTCCCGTTTTCGATTTCCAATTTCGAGTTTCGGTCTTCTTTTTTGTGAAAAACAGACAACGGTTAACGAATCACGAGTCACGACTTTCGAATAACCTGTTTGCTGAAGACTGATAGCTGAAAGCTGAGGGCTTCCTTCATGTGGGGCGACTGGCACCAGCTCTGGGAAATTGTTAGCGTACCCGACAACGTCCCCATCGTGGCGTTGCTTTTCGTCGTGCCTTTCTACACCTGGTACGCCTTCAAGCAAGCCTTCGCCACCGACCGCCTCATCGTTCAGCTGGAAGCCGACCCGCAGCTTGCCAAATCCAGCCACCGCAGAATCTTCCCCTGGAAAGCCGGCTGGGACCGCGAAGTCCACGTCTGGCCCTTCCTGATGCGCATTGAGTTCTTGGTCGCCATCATTGTCACCGTCATTCTCATGGTCTGGTCCATCACCCTCAACGCCCCGCTCGAAGAGCCGGCCAATCCCAACCTCACCATGAACCCTGCCAAGGCCCCCTGGTATTTCCTCGGCCTCCAGGAAATGCTCGTCTATTTCGACCCCTGGATCGCCGGCGTGGTCATGCCCACCATCATCATCGTCGGCCTCATGGCCATCCCTTACATTGACGTGAACCCTCTCGGCAACGGCTACTTCACCTATCGCCAGCGCCGCATCGCCATCTGGACCTTCCTCTTCGGCTTCATCGGCCTCTGGACCATCATGATCATCATCGGCACATTCATCCGCGGCCCGGGCTGGATGTGGTTCTGGCCCACGCAGACCTGGGACCACAGCCGCCTCGAATTCGCCGTCAACGTGGACTTGCACGCCTGGGGGCCGTTCAAATACATCGTGCCGCAGACGGCCTGGGGCAAAGGCATCTTCGGCGCCCTTGTCGTCGGCCTGTACACCGTCGTCGCCGCCTGGGCCGTGCACAAACTCTGCATGCTCACAGAGTTCAGTCGCAAGATTTACGCGCGCATGACGCTGCTCCAGATCGTTACTCTGCAGGTCCTCATGATCAGCATGATCGCCCTGCCCGTAAAGATGCTCCTGCGCCTGGCCCTGACCATCAAATATGTCTGGGTCACGCCCTGGTTCAACGTCTGAGACGTGTAGCCCGCTCCGGCAAGCTGGAGCGGGGCTTGTTCTGCGTTTTCGAGTTACGAGTTACAAATAACGAATCACGTCATTCGCCTTCCGGAGGCTCGGGTGCCTGAGAAGCCGCAACACAACGACGACCCGATCACTAGCTCTTCCCTCGCCGTGGCCATTCTGGTCTCGTCGTTTCTTCTCGTCCTCTCGCTTGCCTGGGCGCTCTACGACGAGATGGTCGGCCTCCGCCCCTGGCGCTCGTATCAGACACGCTTCATCGCCGCCTACGAAAAATATCTCGTCAAGCAAATTCCCCTTCAGCAGAAGCGCGAACAGGAAGTCGAGCAGTCCGCCGAATACAAACAGCTCTCCGCCGCACTCCAGGCCGCCCGCGAAGCGGCCCGCCCGCGTCTCGAGCAGATTGACCGCGAAATGGCCCTGGTAAATCGCCAGGTCGCCGCCGTCAGCGACGCCTTCACCATCTCCCGCGGCAAGGTCACTGCCCTCATTTACGACATGGAGCTCGCCGAAGAAAAATCCTCCTCCCGCCAGTCCCGCCTCAAAGATGTCGAAGAAGCCCGCGCCGAGACCCTGACGGTCGAGCTTCCCACCACCGATGGCAAGTTCAAAGAAAAGAAGCTCAACTTCACTCAGCTTGAAGCCGAGTTCAACCGCCTCAAAAACGAGAAGGCCCGCCTCACCCTCGAGCGTGTCTCCGCCAGTCGGCAGGCCAGCGAACTCCAGCTTCAGCTCGACACCTTCCGCCGCGACAAAATGATCGGCCTCGGCTCCGGCCAGCTTCGCGGTCTGCTTCGCGCCGCACAGGCAATGCCCATCGAGATCATTCAGGTCAACGTCAGCCCCGCCAATCCTACGCTCAACAATCTCGGCTCCGGCGCCCTCGTGGACCGCTGCCAGTCCTGCCACATTTCCACCGACCCCAAAATCGTTCCGCCCAATCTCGTCCTCACCAGGGCCGACCTCGGCGCGGCCAGGAGTACCGACTCCCCCTTCGCCAGCCACCCCGAGCCCGACCTCATCAAGCTCCATCCCACCGACAAGTTTGGCTGCTCGCCCTGCCATGGCGGCAATGGCCGTGCCGTCTCCAGCGTCGAAAAGGGCCACGGCCGTTACAAGCACTGGCTCTGGCCGCTCTACTATCCGGAGAACTACAACTCCGGCTGCCAGACCTGCCACGTCGTCGACGCTTGGACCGCCATGGCCCCGGTCCTCAATCAGGGCAAGGAGCTTTTCCGTCTCAAGGGCTGCATCGGCTGCCACAAGTTCCAGGGCTTCGACGATCAGGGCGAACAGCTGATCGCAGCTACCCAGTCCATCCGCTCGCTCGAGAAGGAAAGGCGGGACACCGAAGCTGAAATCCCTCGCGTCAATCGCGCCGCCGACGAAGCTCCCGACAACCAGGCCGCGCAGAAGCTCCTCGCCAGGGCCATCAATCTCACTCAGTCCATCAGCACCATGGACGCCCGCCTCGAGCAGCTTGACATCAAATCCCGCAGCCTCCTCCGCGAGGACAAAAAAGTCGGCCCCAGTCTTAAGGAAGTTCGCATGAAGCTCCGCAAGGAGTGGGTCCCCTACTGGATCGGCCACACCCGCGACTTCCGGCCCACCACCAAGATGCCCCAGTTCCGCCTCTCCGACGACGAGATCAAGGCCATCTCCGCCTTCATCTGGCAGTCCGGCGTTACCGGTCCTGCGCTTGCTAAGCAGCCACCCGGCGACGCCGCTCGCGGCAAGGCTTCATTTGAAACCCGCGGCTGTCTCGCATGCCACTCAATCGGCGAAGGCTCAGCCACCGTTGGCGGCAACTTCGCCGCGAATCTCTCTCGCGTCGGCGAGAAGGCCAACTACGACTATCTCGTCCGCTGGGTCCACAACCCTCGCGTCCGCACGCGTCCCTATTGCCCCTACGAGAAGCGCGACCTCGGCCCCGATGACTATCGCAAACACGGTCTGCCCTTCGTCTTCGACCTCGAGCACTCCGAGTGCCCCAACGACGGTCACCAGCTTCAGGTTCAGCAGCAGACCGTCATGCCCAGCCTCCGCCTCTCTGACCAGGAGTCGCGCGACATCGCCTCTTTCCTGATGACCCAGAAGCGCAGCGGCGCCTCCTACGCTGCTGCGGCCTTCGTCGACGACCCGCAGCTCAAAGACATCGGCAAGGCGCTCGTGAAAAATTACGGCTGTGCTGGCTGCCACGAAATCGCCACGCTCGAAGACGAAGGCCGCATCGGCACCGAGCTCACCACCGAGGGCAGCAAGCCCGTTGATCGCCTCGACTTCGCCCTGCTCACCGAAAAAGCCAGGCGCGGCCACCTGCCCGACGGCAAGCCCGCCAAGCGCGGCGACCAGTCTGGTGTCCCCTGGTACGATGCTAAGGGCTTCATCGAGCAGAAGCTCGCCAACCCGGCCATCTTCGACCAGGGCAAGTCCGCCCCCCTTCTCAAGATGCCCCAGCCCAATGTCACGCCCGAAGAGATCAACGCCCTCACCACCATGCTCGTCGGCAGCGTGGACGCCCAACTCCCGCCCGAGTATCTCTATCGCCCCACCGGCTTCGGCCGCGACGTTCAGGATGGCTGGTGGGTGGTCACCAAGTACAACTGCATGGGCTGCCATCAGGTCGCCATCGGCCAGCAGTCCGCCCTGCAAACGCTCCCCCAGTATCAGGGCGACGAAAAATTCAAGCTCCCCCCGCCGCTCGTCGGCGAAGGCGCCCGCGTCGATCCCAACTGGCTCGCCCACTTCCTCGAAAATCCGGCCATGAGTAAGACAGACACCAATCGCAATGGCGTCCGCAACTACCTCCAGGTGCGCATGCCCACCTTCTATCTCTCTGACAATGAGATTCAGAAGCTCATCCGTTTCTTCGCCGGCATGAGCGTCCAGGCCACGCCCTACATCCCGCCCAAGCTCGCGCCGCTCACCGACGCCGAGCGCGCCATGGCCCGCGCCCTGTTTACGCACCCCGCCGCGCCTTGCCTCAAATGCCACGCTACGGGCAATGCCGCGCACGACAAGGACGCCACCGCGCCCAATTTCCTCCTTGCCCGCGACCGCCTCAAGCCCGGATGGACCCAGCGCTGGATCACCGAGCCGGCCAAAATCGCCCCCGGCACAGCCATGCCTTCGGGCTTGTTCCGCAGGGTAGGAGAGCGCTGGGTCTTCAACGGCCCGCTGCCCGCTTCGCTCTCCAGCTATCCGCGCGACCACGCCGACCTGCTCGTCCGCTACATGTTGCAGATGACCCCGCAGGAGCAGGCCGCTCTCCTGGGCCGCACTCCCTCCTCCGTCCCCGCCCCCGGCGGTCGCTGAGCCTGGCTTGTGTATGGCTTGTGTAGCGCTGGGCTGAACTCGTCCCGAGTGAAGCCGAGGGAGCCCAGCATCTTTCGCCCTGAACTGTTCCCCTCGCAGCACACGCTCGATTTCTGGTAGGATATCGGGTTCTGCAACTGTAGTACTGAACGGTAGCTCGGATCGACTTACGAATCACGAATAACGAGCTACGAATCTCAGCTTTCGTCTTCACTCAAACAGGAGGATGTTCGATCCAATGAAATCCCGACACGCTTTGCTTCTTGTCCTGTTCGCCGCCTTAATCTTCTCCGCCGCCGGCTGCGGCAAGAAGGACGAGGCTCCCGCCCCCGCCGCCGAAGCCACTCCCGCCGCCACGCCGATTGACATGGCCACCGTCGGCTCCGTCGCCGGCTCGGTCAAGCTCGACGGCGCCGCGCCCAGGGCCCGGCCCATCAACATGGCCGCCGAGCCTTCCTGTGCCGCCATGCACACCACTCCCCAGCTCGACGAAACCGTCGTCGTCGGCGACGGCAATTCGCTCGCCAACGTCGTCGTCTACCTCAGCGACGGCCTGGGCTCCCGCACCTTCGATTCGCCCAAATCTCCCGTCACTGTGGATCAGAAGGGCTGCCATTACATTCCTCACGTCCTCGGCATGATGGCGGGACAGCCCATCTCCGTCACCAACAGCGACAAGACCACCCACAACATTCATCCCGTCCCCAGGAACAACCGCGAGTGGAACAAGTCTCAGCCCCCCGGCGCACCGGCCATCGAAGAAGTCTTCGGCCGCGAGGAAGTCGCCATCCCGGTGAAGTGCAACGTCCACCCGTGGATGAAGAGCTACGTCGCCGTCTTCAAGCACCCCTATTTCTTCGTCACCGGCAAAGATGGGGCCTTTACGCTGAAGGATCTGCCGCCCGGCACCTACACGCTCACGGCCTGGCACGAAAAATACGGCACGTCCGAGCCGGTCAGCGTCACCATCGGTGCCAGGGAGGCCAAGACCGGTGTCACCTTCACCTTCAAGGCCTCTTGACCTGTAGCGCCGGCACCCTTGCTGGCGGTTTTGGTAGGACAGGCTTTAGCCTGTCCCTGGGGGCGCGGGCTTCCAGCCGGCCTTGTCTTTGGGTTGGGTAGCGCTGGCCTTCAGGCCAGCACCCCGCGACTTTTTCTTGGTGGCGCGGGCGTCCAGCCCGCGGTTATGGTTGTCATTCTGAGGGCCGACGTTTTTCGTCGGCCCGAAGAATCCCTCTGGGCTCGCCAGCCAAAGGCTGCGACCCAGCAACGGTGTCATCCCGAGGCTCGACGCTTTTTGTCGGGCCGAGGGATCTGCTGTTCTCTCTTTCTTTTTGCAATGGTGCAATGACCCGATGACGCAATCCTTCAATCCCTACCTCCACCGTTTCGCCGTCTTCGCCGCGGCCTGCACTCTCTTGCTTCTTGTCGCCGGCGCCCTGGTTACCTCCAACGACGCCGGCCTCTCCATCCCCGACTGGCCTCTCAACTACGGCGGCGCCGTCCCGCCCTTGGTTGGCGGCATTCGCTATGAGTGGACGCATCGCCTCATCGCCAGCTTCGTCGGCATGCTTACCATCGTCCTCGCCGTCTGGACGCAGCGACGCGACCCCCGCCCCTGGGTTCGCCGTCTCGGCTGGACCGCTCTCACACTCGTCATCGCGCAGGGCATCCTCGGCGGCCTCACCGTTCTCTTCTTCCAGCGCCAACCGCTTTCGGCCATTCACGCCACCCTCGCGCAACTCTTCCTCTGCACCGTCGTCAGCCTCGCCGTCTTCACCAGCCGCTGGTGGCAGTCTGACCTCGCTCGCCACGAAGACGCGGGCCGCCCGCCCCTCCGCTCGCTCGTCCTCTGGACCTTTGCCGTCATCCTCCTCCAACTCATTCTCGGCGCCGCCTTCCGCCACAAAGGCATCGGCATCATCCCGCACCTCGCCGGCGCCGCCGCCGTCACCGTGTACATCTTCTGGACCGCTGGCGCCATCCGCCGCCGCTTTCCGGGCGTCGCTCCCCTGGCTCGCATGGCCATCCTCTTGCTCACGCTGCTGATCTGCCAGCTCGTACTCGGCGGCGCTGCCTGGTGGTCGCGCATCATTGCCAGCGACTTCCCCCAGCCCATCCCCGTCATGGTCGCCTTCACCGTCCTCCACACCCTCTTTGGCGCCGTCGTACTCGCTACGGCCCTCCTCACCGCTCTCTTCACCTATCGCCTTCTCACTCCTGCCCGCTCCTGGGCTCCGGCTTCCGCGCCCCAGCAGGTGACGCGGTGAGCACCAGCCGCGTCGCGCTTCTCCCCGCCTACTCGCGCCCCTCGGCCTACTGGGCCCTCACCAAGCCCGACGTTTCTTTCCTCGTCGTCCTCACCACTGCCGCCGGCTATTATTTGGGCTCCCCCCGCCCGCTGGACATCGCCCCCATGGTCCACGCCGTACTCGCCACTGCGCTCATCGCCGCCGGCACCGCCGCCCTCAACCAGTATTTCGAGCGCGCCGCCGACGCCCGCATGCGCCGCACCGCCTCCCGACCCCTCCCCAGCGGTCAGCTCAAGCCCGCCTCCGCGTTGCTCTTCGGCGTCGCCCTCTGCATCGCCGGTGCTGCTTACCTCGCACTTGCTTCCGGCTGGCTGCCCGCATTTCTCGGCGTCCTCACCAGCCTCACCTATCTCGGCTTTTACACGCCGCTCAAGTCCCGCACCACCCTCGCCACACTGGTCGGCGCCTTCCCCGGAGCCGTCCCTCCTCTGATTGGCTGGGCCGCCGCCCGTGGCTCGCTTTCGCTCGAAGCCTGGATTCTCTACGCCATCCTGTTTCTCTGGCAGTTCCCGCACTTCATGGCCATCGCTTGGATGTACCGCGAAGACTACGCCCGCGCCGGCATTCAGATGCTTCCCGTCGTGGACAAGACCGGCCTGCGCACCTTCCGTCAGGTTCTTGTCACCGCGGTCGTACTCGTACCCGTCAGTCTTCTGCCGGCTGTCGTCGGCCTCGCCGGCATCGGCTATTTTTTTGGTGCTCTGGTTTTAGGACTCTTGCAGGTTCAGGTCTGCCTGTGGGCCGCGCGCTCAAAGTCCAATTCGCGCGCCCGGTGGCTCATGCACGCCACCGTGCTGTACATCCCCTTGCTCCTGGCCCTGCTCATGTGGGACAAACTGTAGCGCCGGCTTCCAGCCGGCCTTGGAGTGCGGGAGCTCTTGTCCCGAGCGCAGCCGAGGGATGCTCCCGCTTTCTGCGGCGCGTCGGCGCTCGGCCAGGGATTTTGTAGCGGCGGCTTTATGCCACCATCGCCCCGCCAGGGCGGATTTCGAGTTTCCAGTTTCAAATTTAGCTTTTACTTTTTGCGAATAACGAATCACGGACAACGGATGACAACAACTACCATGTCTCTCACCCGCTCAACCCTCTCCCTCGTCGCTCTCTGCGCCATCGTCATCCTGCTCTCTCTCGCCGGACTGGTCTGGGCCATCCTCGTCGGCATGGCCCTCACCCTCGACGGCCTCCTGCTCATCTTCACCTGCCTGACCATGGGCGGCGTCTTCTTCCTCATGCTCCTCATGCTCGCCAAGGAGCACGGCTGGATCAAGTTCCCGTCCAAAAAAGCCGCCGCCTCGGCTCCGGTGAAGTCTCCCGCTGCTCCTGCGGCTACTTCGCCCGCGGCCTCGCCTGCAGGCACTCCCGCCGCTCCGGCTTCGCCGAAGGCCTCTTATTCACCCCCGTCCGGCTCCTCGGCCCCCTCCGGGGAAGGGAATTAATGCTTTTCATTCATTCTCTCTGTGTCTGCTCTGAACTCTTAACTCTCAACTCTCAACTCTCAACTTTCAACTGTCACCCCCCAACTCCAAACGGATAACGGACGGCTCTCATGTTCTCCCACGCCGCTCTCAACGCCTCGCTCAACGCCGCCAGCGCCCTCTGCCTGCTCGCCGGCTACATCGCCGTCCGTCGCCGACGCATCCCCATCCATCGCGCCTGCATGACCGCCGCCCTCGTCTGCAGTGCCGCTTTCCTCGTGTCCTATGTGATTTACCATCTCCAGGTCGGCTCCGTCCGCTTCCAGGGACAGGGCCTCATCCGCCCCATCTATTTCATACTCCTCTTCAGCCACACCATTCTCGCCGTCGCCATCGTTCCTCTGGTGATCATCACCGTTCGCCGCGCCCTCCGCCGTCAGTTCGAGCTCCATCGCCGCATCGCCCGCTGGACCCTTCCTCTCTGGTTCTACGTCTCCGTCACCGGCGTCATCATCTACTTCCTCCTCTACCACCTCTACGCCACTCCTCTCCCATGATCTCGTCACCGCGAACGGTTGTCATTCTGAGGCCCGATGGTTTTTATCGGGCCGATCGAAGATTCCGGCCCTGCCGGAAAGAATCCCTCCGCCGCTTTTCTCTTTCTCTTCTCTGCGTCCTCTGTGTTCTCCGCGCCCTCTGCGATAGAATCTCTTTTCTTTTTCTAGGCCACCGATGAGCTCCTCACCATCCCCTACCACTCCCGGCGTCCGTCGCCGCTGGCTATTTCTCATCCTGGCCCTGGCCTTTCTCTTCGTCCTGATGCCCTTTCTGTTCTGGCAATCCACCTGGTTTGGCCGCCCTCTCTCGGATTCCGACCTCGACAAACAGCTCGCTGACCTCGCCCATCCCCGCAAAGTCCAGCACGCTCTCTTTCAACTCGCCGAGCGTCTCTCCAGCCCCGACCCCGCCCTGCGCGCCTCCGCCCGCCGCTGGTACCCGCAACTCGTCGCCCTCACCTCGAGCCCTGTCGCCGAGCTTCGCCTCACCTCTGCATCCGTCATGGGCCAATCCTCGGACGATCTTCCCGAGTTCCGCGCCGCCCTCGCCGCTCTTCTCGCCGACCCCAACCCCATGGTCCAGCGCAACGCCGCGCTTTCTCTTGTCCATTTCCGCGATGCCTCCGGCCGCGCCATCATCCTCTCCATGCTCGAGCCTTACCGCGAACCCGCTCCTCTCGCCGGCACACTTTCCCAGCGCCTCAAGCCCGGCGACACCGTCAACCCCGGCACGCTCATTGGCCGCATTGTCATCGGGGAAGAGAAGCACGAGCTCCGCTGCGAAGTCCCCGGCACGCTCGACCGCTGGCTCGTCCCCGACGGCTCACCCGTCTCCTCCGGCCAAAACGTCGCCAAAATCTCCCCCAGCCCCGAAATTGTCTGGGAGGCCCTGCGCGCCCTTTACGTCATCGGCCAGCCCGAAGACCTTCCCGTTGTCGAACGCTACGCCCGCGGCGCCCCCAACCTCCCCGACACCATCCGCCGCCAGGCCGACCTCACCGCCCGCTCCCTCCGCTCCCGCTCCCCTTAACATTGCCTCCGCCCCCGCGCCCACTAAAACAAATCAGGCCGGCGAGTAGCCGGCCCTTTTCAAACGGTGAACGGATAACGTCAAACGAGCTTCAGTACGGCATCACCCCGTGCCCCGTCTCCCACTCCGCCAGCGGCACCAGATCAATCGCGTCCCACGGACACCCTTCCAGGAACGCCCCTTCCGGCCCTTTGCTCGTGCACAGCTTGCACCCGATACACAGCAGCGGGTCCACCACGATCCGCCCGAACGGCGGCTGGTCGGGGTCTTTCATCCAATACATGCACTGCTCCACCGGACAATACTCCACGCACGCCGGCGACCCAGCGCATCCCGTGCAGCACTCGTTGATCACCGCCAGGATGTGCGGCTTCCGCTTGCGCTTCGTCGACGTTCCCTCCGACATCGGCTCAGCCTTCACCGCTTCGCCCGCCTCAAACTCCGCGATCGTCGGTGTCCACAGTTCCGCCACGGTTCACCCTTCTTGTTCCGCTGTCATTCTGAGTCCCGATGTCTTCTATCGGGACGAGGAATCCCTCTGCCTGTCGCTTCTCTTGTATTCTTGCTGACGCCTCGCACCTTGTCAATTATACTTCGCCCATGAAATTCTCGTCCCGGCTCTGTTCCGTACTGACCATTCTCGTATTCCTTCTCCTCGCCTCCTGCATGGTTCGCTCCGTCCATCCCTGGCTCAAGAAAGAAAACGTCCTCTTCGAAGAAGACCTGCTGGGCGGCTGGGTGGGCGTCTCCGCAGCCGGCAAGGACGTGGCCATGACCTTTGTCCGCGGGAAAGGGAACACCTACGAGGTGCAATACTCCGAAGGCGATAGCCACGGCGTCTTCATCGGCCTGCTCGGCAAATTCGGCTCCGACTATTTCCTCGACTTCCGCCCCAAGGAGGCCGCTCCCGGCATTGGCGGCTTGTTGATGTTCCCCTCCCACAGCGTCGCTCGCCTCGAAATCGCCCGCGACCGCCTCACCGTCCTTCAGCTCGATTATGGCGCCTTCAAAGCCGAGGCCAAGCTCGACCGCCTCCGCGACCTCCGCTTCGCCTGGGACGACGACGATGAGCTCATCATCACCTCGCCCACCGACGACCTCCAGCTTTTCCTCCTCGGCCTCTCCCGCGACTCCAAACTCTACGCCCCGCCACTCCGCCTCTCCCGCCGCAAATAGCGGCTTTGGTAGCGCCGGCTTCCAGCCCGCTACTTGTCATCCCAAACGCAGCGATCGAAGATTCCGGCCTTCCCGGAAGGGTCTGCTTTTGGTTTTGTAGCGCTGCCCTTCAAGGCAGCATCCAATACCTTCGCGCCTACGGCCAACGCATAACGAGTAACGAATCACGTCTTACCTGACCCCGACTCGCTCCAGCGCCCCAATCACCGCGCCGGTAAACTCCTCGGTCGTCGCTTGTCCGCCCAAATCCCGCGTCAACATCTTCCCTTCGCGGTACACCTGCTCAATCGCCAACCGCACCCGCTCCGCCGCCTCCGCCTCTCCCAGGTGGTCGAGCATCATAACCCCGCTCAGAAGGATTGCCGTTGGGTTCGCAATGCCTTTGCCTGCGATGTCCGGCGCCGTCCCGTGCACCGCCTCAAACAACGCGCAGTCCACGCCCAGGTTCCCGCTCGGCACCACGCCCAGCCCGCCCACCAGCCCCGCCGCCAGGTCGCTCACCACGTCTCCGTAGAGGTTCGGCAGCAACAACACGTCAAACTGGTGCGGGTTCATCACCATTTGTAGGCAGGTGTTATCCACGATCAATTCTTTGTACTCAATCTCCGGGTACTCCGCCGCCACCCGCCGCACCGACCGCAGAAACAGCCCGTCCGACAGCTTCATGATGTTGGCTTTGTGAATGGCATGGATTTTCTTCCGCCCGTGCTTCCGCGCGTACTCAAACGCAAACTGCGCAATCCGCGTCGACGCCTTCTCCGTAATGATCTTCAGGCTCTCCACCACCCCCGGCACCACCGTATGTTCCAGCCCCGCGTACAGGTCCTCGGTGTTTTCCCGCACGATCACCACGTTCACGTCGCCGTACCGCGAACTCACTCCCGGCAGGTTCCGCACTGGCCGCAGGTTCGCGTAGAGGTCCAGTTGCTGTCGCAGCCCCACGTTGATGCTCGGCGGCCCCTCTGCCACCGGAGTCGTCATCGGCCCCTTCAGCGCCACTTTGTTCCGACGAACCGACTCAATCACCTCGGCGTACGGGTACTCGCTCCGCTGGCCCGCCGCCACCGGTCGCGGCGAAATCTCCTCCCACTCAATGGCCACGCCCACGGCGTCAATCACGCGCTTCGCCGCTAGCGCCACCTCCGGCCCTATCCCATCCCCCGGCAACAATGTGACTTTCCGTCTCATGTACTCTCCCAGAACCCCACGCCCACTCGATTCTTCCGCCTCCAAACTCTTCCGCTCCTCGTTCCGTCACCCCGAGGCTCGACGCTTCTTGTCGGGCCGAGGGATCTGCTTTTCAGTCTCTTCTCTCTCAACTCTCAACCCTTAACTCTTCACTCTCCAATCTTTCCCGCACCCCGCGCAAATCCTCATTTTACGGGATTCCTTCTCTCTTGTCGAAGCGCCCTTCTCGCCCTGTGTTTTCTCTGTCTCTGCGCCCTTTCTTTCACTGCCTCTGTGCTCTCTGCGTTGAAATCCCCCTCTTTCAATTCCGCCATTACCCCGCCCTCACGCCCGCATCTAATCCGTGTGGGGCAGGGAACAGTCCCCGCCCCGCCCGTGCATGATTTGACAGACTCTGCTATAATAGGGTTGTCTTAAATCCGTCTTTTTCTCAGAAGGAGCCAGGAGAACCCCTATGATCAGTCTCACACCCGTCGCCGCCACCAAGGTCAAGGAAATCATGACTCAGCAGACCCCCGCGCCCGAAGCCTTGCGCGTGGCCGTGGTCGGCGGTGGCTGTTCCGGCTTCAGCTACCACATGGCCTTTGAGAATCAGGTCAACGGCACCGACAACGTTTACGAGTTCGAAGGCCTCAAGGTCCTCGTCGATCAGATGTCGGAGATGTACCTCGACGGCATCGAAGTGGACTACATCGAGACCCTCGAAGGCGCCGGCTTCAAATTCAACAACCCCAACGTCAAGTCCACCTGCGGCTGCGGCTCCTCCTTCAGCGTCTAACAAAGTGGCACCGGCACTCCTGCCTGTGCCCCATGCCTCATCTTGTCCAACTGCTTGGGGCGTCTGACCCGTATCGCCTTACTCCATCATCCGGAGACGATCCGATGAGGATCGCCGAAGGACCTCAACGACTTGTCCATTTGCTATGGGATGCCGTTCGAAGAAAGTTTTTTCCTAACCCCTACTCCCTAGTTCTTCATCGCCTGCAATCTCTTCACCGCCGACTGCGCTCCCCGGTGCTGTGGGTTCTCCTTCTGCGCTGCTCGGTACTCCGCAAGTGCCTTCTCAAACATCCCTTTTTTCTCGTACACCCTTCCCAGGTTAAAGTGCGGGAAACAGTAGCTCTCATACCTCGGCGCCTCGAACGCTTTCTTGAACCACTCAATCGCCTCGTCCTCCCGCCCCAGCTCGATCAGGTACGCGCCGATGTCGTTGTACGGGTTGCCAAACGTCGGATCCACTTCGATCGCCCTCAAACACTCGGCGATCGCATCCTCCCACCGCCCCTCGAAACTGTACGTCCAGCCCAGAAACGTGTGCCCCTCCGCCGTCGGGCACATCTCCAGCGACTCCCGGTAGAGCCGCTTCGCTTCCGCGAGGTCTCCCGCCATCTGCTGGCGGTGCGCCTCAGCAAACAGCTCCTCCGCCCGTTCCCGCCTCACTCGTTCTCCTTCGGTTTCCATGGCCCACTCGTCCGACCGATTATACTCCCCGCCTTTGCGGCCTCATAACCGGGCGACCTCTTGACCTCGCAATCTCGCGACTTCTTGACCTCCTCTTCACCCTCGACTCTGAACTCTCAACTCCCAACTTTCAACTGTGCTAGTCTTCCCCCGTGAAGCTCGCTCTCGCCCAATTCAACCCCACGGTCGGCGACTTCGCCGGCAATTCCGCCCGTATCCTCGACTTCGCCCGCAGAGCCAAAGACCGCGGCGCCCAGCTCGCCGTATTCAGCGAACTTTGCCTTTGCGGCTATCTCCCGCAGGACCTCCTCGAGCGCCCCGCCTTCCTCGAGCGGTGCCGCTCTGAGCTGGCTTGTCTGGCCAAGAAACTCCCCATCGCCGCCATCATCGGCTATCCCGGCCGTGCCGACGACTCCACCGGCAAGCCCATCTCCAACGCCGCCGCGCTTCTCTTTCAGGGCCACATCGTCTTCGAGCAGCACAAAATGCTTCTCCCCACCTACGATGTCTTCGACGAGTCCCGCTACTTTCAGCCCGCCAAATCCCAGCGCGTCTTCGCCTTCGGCGGCGAGCAGCTCGGCATCACCATCTGCGAAGACGTTTGGAACGACAAAAACTACTGGGCCAATCGCCTCTACGAACGCGACCCTGTCGCCGAGCTGGTAGGGCAGGGAACTACTCTGCTCATCAACATCTCCGCCTCACCTTACACCCTCGGCAAGCGCGCCCTTCGCCTTGAAATGCTCCAGACGATGGCCCGTGCCCACCGCCGCCCCGTCGTGTACGTCAATCAGGTCGGCGGCAACGACAGTCTCATCTTCGATGGTTCGAGCCTTGCCCTCACCGCCGACGGCCGTGTTGCCGCTCAGGCCCGCTCGTTCGACGAGGACCTGGTCGTCTTTGACACGCCCACTTCCACCGGCGACGTCCGCCCCCAGCCCGCCGACGAGCTCGAAGTCGCCTACCTCGCCCTCGTCTGCGGCGCCCGCGACTACGTCCGCAAGTGCGGCTTCCAGAAGGTCATCATCGGTCTCTCGGGCGGCATTGACTCCGCCGTGGTCGCCTCCATCGCCGTCGGCGCCCTCGGCCCCGAAAATGTCCTCGGCGTGGCCATGCCCGGCCCCTTCTCCTCTGCCGGGGCTCTCCGCGACGCCCGCCGCCTCTCCGAAAACCTCCGCATCGGATTCTTGGTCCTGCCCATCGAGGAAGTCTTCCGCGCCTATCGCCTCACCCTTCGCGCCGCCTTCGAAGGCCGCACCGAAGACGTCACTGAAGAAAACATCCAGGCGCGCATCCGCGGTAATTTCCTCATGGCCCTCTCCAATAAATTCGGTTCGATGGTTCTGAGCACCGGCAATAAATCCGAACTCGCCGTTGGCTACTGCACTCTTTACGGCGACATGGCCGGTGGCCTCGCCGTCATCTCCGACGTCCCCAAGACCATGGTTTACGAGCTCGCCCGCCACATCAACCGGGGCAGGGAAGTGATCCCCGCTGAAACCATCAGCAAACCTCCCTCCGCCGAGCTCCGCCCCAACCAAACCGACCAGGACACTCTTCCCGCCTACGACGTTCTCGACCGCATCCTCAAGGCTTACATCGAAGACCTCCGCAGCCCGCAGGAAATCGCCGACCACTACGGCTTCCCTCTCGACCTCGTTCGCGCCATCGCCCTCCGCGTCGACCACAACGAGTACAAGCGCCAGCAAGCTCCTCCCGGCCTCAAAATCACCAGTAAAGCCTTCGGCCTCGGCCGCCCCTTCCCCATCGCCCAGAAGTTCTCCCCGTAGCTGTAGGACAGGCTTCAGCCTGTCCTCCTTGGTCCGGGCACGCCATGGCGCTACCGTTCTTGGACTGCGGCGGTTTGCCGCCGCTTTGCTTTGGTCGCGCCGTCACCCTTTCCCGCGGTTTGCGGTGCCACAGGCACTTCTGCCTGTGTCCCTCACCCCAGTCATCCTGAGCGCGCCCGACGAGGGTGCGCGAAGGATCTCAACGTCATGTGCTTGCCCGGACGTTGGACCGTCTTCTCCCAGTAGGGGCGCGCAGCGCACGCCCACTCCCATTGGCGCGGGCATCCTTGCCCGTGTATTTTCTTCTCTCTGCCCTCTGCGCTTCCTCTGCGTACGGCGCCTGCCCCGACCCGGTCGGGGCGCCTCTGCGTTATATTTTTCTTTCTTCTCTTTGTGTTCCTGCCTCTCTCGTGTTAAATCATTCCCTGCCGGCTTCACTCGATTCGCCGCGTTTGAAATCTGCAATGTGAAATTTCTTACTCGGGAAGGGAACTACTCCATGATCCTCCACTTGCTCCTCGCAATCCTCTTCACCGCCGCCTCCCTCTCCGCCCAGGCTCCTCCCTCCCAGGCCCCCTCCAAGTCTCCCGCCCCCACCGACACCTCCGCCATCGGCAAAAAAGTCGAATCCCATCTCCGCAAACTCTACGCCTGGGGCCCTTCCTTCAAACTCACCATCGGCCCTCTCCAGCCCGCTCCTGTCGCCGGCTTCTATCAGGTGGACGTCCAGGTCGCCCTCGGCGATGAGTCCAACACGCTCACCGTTTACGTCTCCCGCGACTCCCGCTTCCTCTTCCGCGGCGATCTCGACGACATGTCCGCCGACCCCTTCGCCACCGCCCGCGCCAAGATCCGCACGGCCGGCAATCCCTCCAAAGGCCCCGCCAACGCCGCCGTCACCGTCGTCGAGTTCTCCGACTTCCAGTGTCCCACCTGCCGCCAGCTCCACAATCTCCTCCGCGAAGTCGCCCCCAACTACCCTCAGGTCCGTTTCGTCTTCAAGGATTTCCCTCTCACTCAGATCCATCCCTGGGCCATGACCGCCGCCCTAGCCGCCCGGTGTGTCTTCCAGCAGAACCCCGACGCCTTCTGGACCGTCCACGACGCCATCTACGACAATCAGGATGCCATCACGCCCCAGAACGCCCGCTCCCGCATGTTGGACTTCGCCCAGCAGGCCGGCGTCAATCCAGAAGCCGTCCGCGCCTGCATGTCCACCCCCGCCGCGGCCCAGGCCGTCCAGGCCAATCTCGCCGAAGGCCAGGCCCTCAAGGTCGCCAATACGCCGACGGTCTTCATCAACGGCCGCCGCCTCATCGGCGCCAACCGCGACCTCCTCCTCCAATACATCCAGTACGAACTTTCCACCGCCGCCCCCCAGCAATAGGGTTTTGTTTCGCAGGCCCGTCCAAAATCCCGGGCCCGAACCCCCCGCGGACTTCTCTTCCTCTGTGCTCCTTTGCGAACTCTGCGTCTCAGCGTTATCTTTCACCCTCTTTTCCCGTCTAATCCCACCTCTTCCCCGCGCCTACGCACCAACTCACCTCGAGCAGGGAAGTGGTACCCTTGGAATCGCCTCTCGCCCCTAAGTCCTTTCCTGCCCACTCCGCCCCACTCATTCCTCATGGTTAACATAATATACCTTATCGGACACAATGCATTCCCGGCCAAATGCTTCGTTGACAGCCCCTCCCAAGGCGCGTAAGGGTACTTCTCGGCCCTTTACTCCCACCGGGCCCCTCAAGGAGAACAGATGATCAAGCGATTGGTCGGTGCAGTCGTAGTTTGCATTCTGTTGGTTGGTTCCTACGTTGTGACGGCGCAAGTAGTTCGTCCTTACCGCTATAGCTCTGTCTGGGACGTAGGCTTCATTCGCGTCAAGCCGGGCATGGACCAGGCCTACTTGGCCTACCTTGCCTCGGATTGGAAGAAGGAGCTGGATGCTCAGAAAGCCGAGGGAAACATCCTCTCCTACAAGGTGCTCCAAACCGAGCCCCACAACGCGGGCGACTTCACGCTCATGCTCATGACCGAATACAAGGATCTGGCCACTATGGAGGCCAATGAGGCAAAGCGAGACGCGGTTGCCCAGAGAGTGATCGGCAACGATGCCAAACAGATGCAGGGCTACAAGGACCGTCTAGAGATTCGTGAAGTGTTGGGTAGTCGCCTCGCTCGCGAAATCATTCTGACCCCGCGTTAGTCCGCGCTCTGCAGTTGAAGAGAATTCTTGTTGCCGGGCCGGCGGTCTCTTCCTGGCCGCCGGTCGCCGGCCACTTCCCTTCCCGCTTGTGGAGTGCGGGAGTTTGCTCCCGCTTTTCCCGTGCAACGCTGTCGTCTCGCCGGTTCTTTTTCTTCGGTAGCGCCGGCACCCTTGCCGGCGTCTTTGTAGCCGCCGTTCGTCCGCCTTTCTTCGGCGGACGAACCGCAATCCGTCATCTGGCAATTTCTGCCTCTCGTCGGCTTCCTTCCCGGGTGTGGTATTCTTTTCCCGTGAGCGTTTGCACAGCTTACCCCTGTCCTCACGATCCGCTTAGACTCCTCACGCCGGAGTATCATCCATGAAGACGCGCACCGAAAAAGATTCCCTCGGCTCGAAGCAAGTCCCTGCCCACGCCTACTACGGCATCCAGACCCACCGCGCCGTCGAGAACTACCCCATCTCCGGCCACCGCGCCCACACTTCCCTAATCCGCGCCATGGGCCTCATCAAGAAGGCCGCCGCCCTGGCCAACCGCGACCTCCGTCTGATTGACGGCAAGCGCGCCGCGGCCATCATCCACGCCTCCGACGAGGTCATCTCCGGCAAGTTCGACGACCACTTTGTCGTCGACGTCTACCAGGCCGGCGCCGGCGTCAGCTTCCACATGAACACCAACGAAGTCATCGCCAACCGCGCCATCGAAATCCTCGGCGGCAGCCGCGGCGACTACGAGCTTTGCCATCCCAACGACCACGTCAACTTCGGCCAGTCCACCAACGACGTTTTCCCCACCGCCATGCGCCTGGCCGCGCTGATGCTCTTCGACGACGTCCTCCAGTCCCTCGGCGAGCTCGAGCGCTCCTTCGCCCGCAAAGGCAAAGCCTTCGACCGCATCCTCAAATCCGGCCGCACCCACATGATGGACGCCGTGCCCGTCCGTCTCGGCCAGGAGTTCGCCGCCTACGCCACTGCGCTTCAGCGTTCCGGCGACCTCATCCGCCAGGCCCAGGACTACCTCCGCGAGCTCGGCCTCGGCGGCTCAGCCGTCGGCACCGGCGTCAATACACATCCGCGCTATCAGAAGCTCGTCGTCAGCCACTTGTCTAAACTCTCTGCACAGCGTCTCATCGCCACTGACGATCTCCGCTACACCATGCAGTCCAACCTCGCCATGTCCGTCGCTTCCTCGGCCCTGCGTAACCTCGCGCTCGAGCTCATTCGCATTTCCAACGACCTCCGCCTGCTCTCCAGCGGCCCCAACACTGGCCTTGCCGAAATCAACCTTCCCGCCCTTCAGCCCGGCTCTTCCATCATGCCCGGCAAAATCAATCCGGTCATGGCCGAGCTGACCGCCATGGTCGGCTTCCAAGTCGTTGGCGCAGACATCACCACCGCGCTCGCCGTCCAGGCCGGCCAGCTCGAGCTCAACGTCATGATGCCGGCCATGGCCTGGAACGTTCTCCACTCCGCCGAAATCTTGAAGAACACCATGCGCGTCTTCGCCGAGCGCTGCGTGGACGGCATCACCGCCAACGAAGCTCGCTGCCGCTTCTACGCCAACGCCACCATCTCCATCGCTGCTGCCCTCAACCCCTACATCGGCTACGCCGCCGCCGCCGAAATCGCCAAGGAAAGCGTCAAGACTGGCCGCACCGTCACCGAAATCGCTCTCGAAAAGAAGCTCCTCGACGAAAAAACCATGCGCGAAATCCTCGACCCCATCCGCATGACCGAGCCCGCCCCGCCCATCGATTCCGCTCGCGACTCCGCTGCCCGCGAGCCTGTGGGCAAATCCGCCAAGCCTGATCCCTGCCGCGAACCCTCCTCCGGCAACTCCTCCGCCCGCAATTCCTCCGCCTCCCGCAACTCCCGCGAAAAACCCAAAAAAGCCCGCTCCGCCGCCTCCTGACCTCGGTTGGCCTGCGCCTTCTCTATCGCCGGCCTTCAGGAAGACGGCCTCCCCGTTCCTGAGCCTCGCTCCTCCGCCGATTACGTCGTTGTTTGAACCTTTTCTCTTCTCCAGTCATTCCTCACCGACACCGCACCCCCGCTCTTTGTCATCCCTCACGGACACCGCACCCCCACGCTCTGTCATCCCGCACCAACAGCGCAACCCCCATGCTCTGTCATCCCGAGCGCAGCGATCAAAGATTCCGGCCTTGCCGGAAGGGATCTGCTTTTGACGTGGAATGGCTTACTGGAGAGGTGGGACTTGCGGCCTGCAGTTCTCTCGTACTGAAAACCGACAACTGATTACTTGATTGGCTGCAGCAACTGCTCCTTCCGGTACACCAGCGCGCTGATTTCGTACGTCGCCAGCTCAAATCCGTGCCCGTGCGTGATCGCGTCCGTCGGACACGCCTCCACGCAGTACCCGCAGAAAATGCACCGCGAATAATCAATGTTATAGACCTTCGCGTACCGCTCCCCGGCCGAAATGCGGTTCTCGGCGGTGTTCTCCGCCGCCTCGATGTAGATGCAGTTCGCCGGGCACGCCGCCGAGCACAGGAAACACCCCACGCACTTCTCCAGCCCCTCTTCGTCCCGCTGCAACACGTGGATTCCGCGGTACCGCGGCTCGAAGTGCACCGGCTCGTCCGGGTAATTCTCCGTCACCGTCGGCCGCACCATGTTGCGGAACGTCACGGAAAACCCCTTCGCCAGCGTCGCAAACGTCTCCACAAATTCCTGTACGATATTCGCCATAGCTCTAAATTGTCATTCTGAGGTCCGGCAAGAGCTTGTGATGCCGGACCGAAGAATCCCTCTTTCCTGTCGCAACCGTCAGTCTAACAAACGCCCCGATCTCTCGCAATGCGTTCACTGCCTCTCCTTCATTTGAATTCTCGGATATAAATCCCAAATCCTTCCTCTGTCTCTCGGTGCCTCTGTGGCTAAGCTTCTTTCTCTTGATCCGCGCCTGCTGGCCGTTCCCTGAGTCTCCCTTTCAGCACCCGGCTCATCTCCAGCACATCCGGCGCCCATGCTCCCATCCCTTCGATTCGTTCCAGCGCCCCCGCCAACCGCTCGCCCTCCGCATGCTCAATCCCCAGTGCGTACCCCGACTCACTCCCCGCCCGCGCAACGGCCTCGCGCAACTTCATCAACAACCTCTCATCCGCCATCAGTTCCTTCTTCTCATCCAGCGCCTGAAAATCCACGGAAAACCCTTCCGGCCCCTGCTGCAGCATTCGCGGGTCCACCGCCCGCACCAGGCTCACCAGCATCAATATCAACTCATCTCCCGTAAACTCCAGCTTCATCTCCGCTCCGCATCTGCGCTCTTCACTCTCAACCCTAAACCCTAACCCCTTCCTGCCAGCATCCTCTTCACGTCCTCCTGAAACTGCTTCACCTCCGCCACTCGTTCCTCCGTCGCCTCCACCTGCTTCTTCTTCCACACAAACCACTCGCGCCCATCGCGCCTCACCCGCACGCTCAAGTTTCCCTCGACCAGCCAGCACGCCTTTCCCAGCGCCCGCATCCCGCCCTCGACGCGCTCCAGCAGCGCCGCGCACTCCCCGCGCCTCACCCCCACCGCGCTGGCATACATCGGAAACGCCACAATCTCATACCCCGCAGCCGCCAGCCGCTCCAGCACCGCGATCTGCTCCGCCGTCAGTTCCATCATCCGAGTTTACAGTTCTCAGTCCCCAGTTGTCAGTCTCCACCACTCGGCCGGCGGATCGCCGATCGCGGAATGATGATTACTGACAATCAGGCGTTGTCATGCTGAGTTCCAGCCTGATCGGACCGAAGCGTCTCAACTGTAAATGTTTGGAAGGGTTAGCCGCTGGATAGAGGTCGCCCTGCCGGGCAAATTTCCAATTTCAGATTTCCAATTTCAGATTTCTTGTCTTGCTGAAGGCTGACCGCTGAAAGCTGCCAACTTCCTCACGCTACCGCGTGCCCCGCTCGCTCTTCCTCTCGTTCGAGCGCCGCAATCACCGACCGCAGCGTCGCTAGCAACTCCTCGCGGCTCACGTGGCTCTTGCGGAACTGCACGCGCAGCCGAAACGCCTCCGTCTCCGGCTGAAAATTGAAGATAAACGGCTGCGGCCTCGGCCCGCCCGTGGCTTCCTCTCGACGCTCCCGTCGCGCCTCATCCCGCGTCAGCCCCGCCTGCCCGATTCTCTGCACCGCCTCGGCCATTTTCTTCTCATTCGGCTGACGCGCCACCTGCAGCAGCAGCGACTTGGTCGCGATGCCTTTGTCGGCGCACTTCCGACGCAGCGCGTCCGGGATATTCCGCAGCGAAAGCGTCTCCGTCACCGACGACCGCGCCTTGCCAATCTTTTTCGCGATGTCCTCGTGCGTGTAGTCAAAGTGCGCCGCCAGCCGGTAGAGCCCCTCCGCCTCTTCAAACGGCGTCAGGTCTTTCCGTTGCAGGTTTTCGATCAGCGCCAGCTCGAGCGTCTCCGCGTCGTCGGCGATTTTTTCGATGCACGGCAGCTCGCGCAGACCCGCCGCCCGTGACGCATGGTACCTCCGCTCGCCCGAGATGATGTAGTAGCACTCATCCCGCGGCACAAACCGCACCAGCAGCGGCTCCAGCACGCCCTTCTCTTTGATTGAGTCGGTCAGTTCGCGCAGGTCGCCCAGCGCCTTCCGCGGCTGGTCCGGGTTCGGGCGGATTTTCTCCACCGGGATCATGCGTCCGATCGCCGCGCCGCTGTAACTGGTCAGCGTCTCGACGTAGTGGGCGTCATGCCGCATCTTCAGTGTGACGGGCAATCCGATCTTCCTCGACACGTTGGATAACCTCCAGGGCTAGCTTCCGGTACTCCAGCGCACCCGGCGACTTCGGCGCAAACGTCAGAATCGTCTCCTTGTACGCCGGACTTTCCTCCAACCGCACGTTCTTCCCGATCCGCGTCTTGAACAGCACGGAGCCAAACACGCTGCGAATCTGCTCGTGCGTGTCCCGTGAAATATTCGTCCGCTTGTCAAAGAGCGTGATCAACACGCCCAGCACTTTCAGGTCCGGGTTCGGACGTGCCCGGATCCGCTCGTACGTCTCCAGCAGGTCGTCTGTCCCTTCAATCGCGAAGTACGCCGCCTGGATCGGCACCAGCAGGTGCGTGGACGCTACCATCGCGTTCACCGTCAGAATCCCCAGCGACGGCGGCGTATCCAGCACGATGTAGTCGTACTCCTTCGCCACCGGCGCCAGCGCATCTTTCAACTTGAACGGCGCGTCAAACTGCCCGGCCAGTTGTTGTTCCAGCTTCGCCAGCGCCAGTTTCGCTGGCGCCACCCAGAGCAGCGGGTCCCGCGTCGGCCGGATCACCGCCGCCAGCTCCGCGCGGTGGTCGCTCAGCACGTCGTACATCGACGCCGGAATGTCTTTCGAATCAAAAAACGCAATTGTCGTGTTGGACTGCGCGTCCAGGTCGATGAGCAGCGTTTTCTTTCTTCGTTGGGCGAGAGCGGCAGCGAGGTTGATGGCTGTGGTGGTCTTCCCCACCCCGCCCTTCTGGTTGGCAATCGTCAGGATGGCAGTCATATCCGCGCCCGCCCCGCCCTTACGGGTCCGGGCACCCTGCTCCTCCCGGCCGGTAACCCTACCGCTACATCTTGGGGGGTTGCCGACCCATACACAACCGTCGCTTCAATCTACTCGCCCCCCTCCCCCGTTGCAAGCAAAAAATTCACTTTGGACTGCGGCGGCTCTTGTCCCGAGCGCAGTCGAGGGATGCCGCCGCTTTGGTAGGGGCGGGGCTCGCCCCGCCCCTGTAGCGCTGGCCCTCAGCCCGGCATCTTCTGGCAGCGTCCGCGGCCCGCCGACTCTTTGTGTTTGTAGCCGCGGGTGTATCCCGTCAACGATAAGGCGTCATCCCGAGCACAGCGATCGAAGATTCCGGCCTTGCCGGAAGGGATCTGCTTTGCTCTTATTGGACGCTGGGATTTACCACGGCAGGGACACTTGCTGACTGTTTCGCGGTTCTACATCTTATACCGGCCGAGGTCCTCATCGCTTAGCCCCTCGAGCCATTTCCGCAATTCCTCGTTGGTGGACTTCTCGCTGATCGCCGACGACACCTTCGAGTTCTTCAGCACATCCTCTTCCACAAAAATCGGGCAATCTACCCGCAGCGCCAGCGCCAGCGCGTCCGACGGACGCGAGTCAATCGACATCATCTGCCCGTCACGCTCCACCCAGATCAGCGCATAGAACGTGTCGTCTCGCAATTCGTTCACCACCACTTTTTTCACGTTGACGTTCAGTCCCAGCAGGACATTCTTCAGCAGGTCGTGCGTCATCGGCCGCGGTGTTTGCACCTTTTCAATCTCCAGCGCAATCGCGTTGGCCTCATACACGCCCACCCAGATCGGCAGGATCGCCTGTCCGTGCGCGTCCTTCAACACCACAATCGGCATGTTGGTCACCGGGTCCATCATCAGGCCGCGGATTTTCATCTCCACTTCCATGGATGCCTCCCGGGACATTAGCTCACCAGCTCGCCGACCAGACTGTTCGGACCACCACGCGTGATGCACACTTGCATATATTCTCCCAAAAGCCTCTCCCGCTCCGAAGTAAAATTCACCACCCGGTTGCCAGAAGTGCGACCCGCCCACTGCCCTTCTCGCCTCGACGCCCCATCCACCAGCACCTCAAACGTCCGTCCCACCAGCCTTTCGTTCCGCGCCATCTGTATTCCTCGCTGCTTTTCCATCAGCACCGCCAGCCTTCTTCCCTTCTCCGCCTCTGGAATCTGATCCCCCATCGAAAGCGCCGGCGTATTCGGCCGCGGCGAATACGTAAACGAAAATATCCCGTCGTACTGCGCCTCGTCCAGCAGGCTCAGTGTCTCCTGGAAGTCCGCTTCCGTCTCTCCTGGGAACCCCACAATCACGTCCGACGTCACGCTGATCGCCCGCCGCGCCCCGCGCAGCATCGCAATTTTCTCGAGGTACTCTTCGCGCGTGTACGTCCGCTGCATTGCCCTTAGCACTCGCGTTGACCCCGACTGCACCGGCAGGTGCACGTGCTCGCAGAGCGCCGGCACTGCCTCGATGGCCTCCACGATGTCCCGCCCAAAGTCTCGCGGGTGCGACGTCGTAAACCGCACCCTCCGTATCCCACGCACCTCGCTCACCGCCACCAGCAATTCCGCAAAACTCATCCGCCGCGCCGACGGGTCGCGAAACGAATTCACCGTCTGCCCCAGCAGTTGCACCTCGCTGTACCCCGTGTCCGCAAGCCGCCGCACTTCCTCCAGGATCGACACGCTCGTCCGGCTCCGTTCCGGCCCGCGCGTAAACGGCACCACGCAGTACGCGCACGCCTTGTCGCACCCTTCGATAATCGTCAGGTACGCGCGGAACGGGTTGTCCCGTCGCGTCATCTCGGTCTCAAACGTCTCGTCCGTGTCCGTATCCAGCCCCGTCACCCGCCGCCCGCCGCGTTCCAGCTCCGACAGCAGCTCCGGCAGCCTCCTATAACTCGCCGACCCGCACACCAGACTCACCCACGGCGCTCGCTCAAAAATCTCTTCGCCCTCCTGCTGCGCCACGCAACCCAGCACGCCGATAATCTGCCCCGAGTTCAGCGCCTCTTTGTGCCCGCCCAGCCTCGAAAACACCTTCTGCGCCGCCTTCTCCCGGATGCTGCACGTGTTGTAAAACACCAACCGCGCCGCCTCCGGCCTCTCCAGCTGTTGGTATCCCCGACCCAGCAGCACCCCGGCCACCTTCTCCGAGTCGTGCACGTTCATCTGACACCCAAACGTCTCCAGGTAGAACGTCCGCCCTCCGGTATCGCCGGCATCTTGCCGGCTCTTTTCCTCCTGCCGCTCCGTGGTACCGTCGGCATCCTTGGCGGCCTCCGGTCTGGTAGCGCCGGCTTCCAGCCGGCCT
>CAZHLD010000006.1:68752-86669 GCA_964533185.1 uncultured Acidobacteriaceae bacterium
ACCGTCGGCATCCTTGGCGGCCTCCGGTCTGGTAGCGCCGGCTTCCAGCCGGCCTCGTGCCCCGGCCGCCGTTTCGTGGGGTTCTCGTGTAGGAGCGGTCTTTAGACCGCCCTCTTTCTCTTCCAGCCGGCCCTGTGGCACTGCCATTCCTGGCTGGGCTCCCTTTGGGCCTCCGCCCGTCAGCGCCTCAATCCCGACGTGTATCTGCGCTCCCATTTTCGTGAATCCCTAGTCTAGCATACCGCCCTCTTCCTCTCCTCACTAGCCGCTTCCCTCGGATAACGGAAAACGGACAACGCCTCCCTCTTCCCCTTGCCCCTCCCCACCCCCTGTGCTACGGTAATTTTTCGGGGGGCATTAGAGTTCCTCTGAGGGGAGGCTGCACATTCACGTCCTCGCATCGCTCTTTCTTGTCGGCCCGCTCGGCAATCTGCTCGAGCAGACCGGCTGGGTCGCGCGCGTCATTCTCCTGATGCTGCTGGCCTTCTCGGTCATCTCCTGGGCGCTCATCTTTCAAAAGCTTCGCCTCTTCGGTCAAATCAACCGCCGCACCGCCCGCGCCCTGCAATCCTTCCGCGCCTCAAAAGGGCTCCCTGAGCCCCGCATGCTCGGCACCACCGGCTCGCCCGTTGAAGTGGTTTACTCCGCCGGCTTCCGCGAGCTCCAGTCGCAACTCACCGGCGCTAACCCGCACGCCCGCATTAAGAGCCTCAACGCTGTCACCTCTTCGATGCAGCAGGCCTCCTCCGACGAAGTCCGCAAAGTCGAAAAGTGGATGCCCTGGCTGGCCACCACCGGCTCGGTCACGCCTTTCATCGGTCTGTTCGGCACCGTCTGGGGCGTGATGGACGCCTTCGCCGGACTCGGCACCGCCGGCGCCGCCAGCCTCCGCGCCGTCGCGCCTGGCATCGCCGAAGCGCTGGTCACCACCGCCGCCGGCCTCTTCACCGCCATCCCGGCCGTCATCGCCTACAACCATTTCCTGCACGACACTCGCGAGCTCGCCGCTCGCCTCGACAATTTTACCCTGGAGGTCGCCGCCCAAGTCGAAAAGCGCTACAACTAGGTAGGACAGGCTTTAGCCTGTCCTCTGTTGCTGCACCCTGACTGGATTGTCATCCCGAGCCCCGGCTTGCCGGGGCGAGGGATCTGCTTTTCGGTTTCGCGAGTTACGAATTACCGTTAACGAGTTACGGATTTCGCCTTTCCCATGCCCCAACTCCCACGCCACACCGAATCCTCTCTCTCCGACATCAACATCGTCCCCTTTGTGGACGTCGTTCTCGTCCTGCTCATCATTTTCATGATCACTGCGCCCATTCTTCAGTCCGGCATCGAAGTGGATCTGCCCAAGACCAAAACCGTCAAGGAAATCTCCGACGAGCGTCTGGTCATCACCATTGACCGCGCCCAGCGCGTCTATCTCGGCAACGAGCCGGTCAACCTCCGCCAGCTCGGCCAGCTTGTCACCGCGCGCATGGCCCGCCCCGCCTCCGACGCCGTCTTCCTCCGTTGCGACGAGACCGTTCCCTTCGGCAGCTTCGCCGCCGTCGTGGACGAATTGCGCCAAAGCGGCATCCAAAATATCAGCGTGGTCACCGAGCCCATCAGCTCGCGCCCGCGCACCCCGTGAGCAGACTTTGGCCATGCCCCGTTGAGCACATGTTGACATGACCGCCGCCATCCACAACGACTCCGCCAGCCTCCGCCTCCCCGTGGTCTGGTCGATCGCCTTTCACGCGCTCATCTTTGGCTCGCTGATCGTCTCCACGCTTCGCTCCCATCGCGGTGAGCTCTGGGGCGGCGCCGGCGGCGGAGTCGTCACCGTCGGACTGGTCGGCAGTCTTCCCGGCGTCCCGCTTCCCCGCCCCGACGCCCAGCCTCCCAGCCGCGTCGTGGACGAAACGAAGGGTCTCTACAAAGAAGAGCCGCGCCCTCCCGAGCCTCCCACTCCCGAAACTAGACTCCCTGCATTCGCACGCAACAAGCCTCCGCGCTACATCACTCGCCCCTCCAAGGTTCTCGAGAACCCCACGCCTCCCCCGCCCGGCGCCATTCCCTATGGAAAGGGCGGCGCCCCCAATCTCCCCTACACGCAATTCAACATGAGTGGCGCCACCTCGGCGGGTCTCGGCTTCACCGGCCCCGGCGGCGATTTTGGCGGCCGCTTCCCCTGGTACGTACAGGCCGTGCGCAACCGCATCAGCACTAATTGGCTCCAGTCCACCGTCGACCCCGGAGTCACCTGGGCCCCGCGCGCCGTCGTCACCTTTCAGATTTTGCGCAACGGCAGCATCACCAACATCGAGCTGCTACGCTCTTCGGGCAACGCTTCGGTGGACAACTCCGCGCGCCGCGCCATTCTCAGCTCCAGCCCGCTCGCCCCCCTCCCGGGCGAATACTCCGGCTCCCATGTCACCGTCGAGTTCTGGTTCGATTTCCGTCGGTAAATGGGTGTCATTCCGAGCGCAGCGAGGAATCTGCTTCTGGCCTTAGTCCTGTTTCAATCTTACAATTGCTCCCGGCCATGATCTCTTGTCTCTCAACTCTCAACTCTCGACTCTTCACTCTCCTTCTCTCATATCTGCGTTTATTGGCGTTCATCGGCGGTTTCCTTCTCCTCTTCTCTCCCTCCGCCCTCGCCCAGGACTGGTTCCGCACCGGCACCGGCCTCGGCGTTGAAAAGGCCCGTGTCGCCGTGGCCGACTGGGCTCCGCGCAGCCCCTCCGCCGCTCCTCTCTCCAAAATCTTCACCGACGTCCTCCGCGCCGACCTCGAATACAGCGGCATCCTCGAAGTCGTCTCCCCCAGCTTTTACCCCAACACTGTCCCCTCGGTTCCCTCCGAGCTCAAGCCCGCCGAATGGAGCGACGCTCCCGCCTCCGCCCATCTGCTCGCCTACGGCAATCTCTCCGCCGCCGGCAACGACCTAGCCATCGAGGCGCGTCTCGCTGACGTCCGCAATCCCGCCTCGCCCGAGATTGTCGCCCGCGTCTATCGCGGCGAAGTCACCGACGCCCAAATCCGCCGCTTCGCCCACCAATTCGCCGACGAAATCATCTCCCGCCTTTCCGGCGGACTCCCCGGCGTCGCCTCCACGCAGATTGTCTTCGTCAGCACCCGCAGCGGCAATAAAGAAATTTGGCTGATGGACTACGACGGCGCCAACCAGCGCCCGCTCACTGCGCTTCGTTCCATCGCCCTCACCCCGCGCTTCTCGCCCGACGCCTCCCGCATCGCCTTCACCTGCTACGCCCTGGCCGGCGGCTTCACCAGCGCGCAGATCTGTCTCTACTCGCTCGAGACCGGCCGCCCCGTCGCCTTCCCCCGCTGGCGCGGCACCAATAGCGCCCCGTCCTGGTCCCCCGACGGCTCCCAGCTCATGTTCATGTCCAGCATGCATGGCGACCCGGAGCTGTTCGTCTCCGACGCCTCCGGCAGCCGTCTCAAGCGCATCACCTACTCTGCCGGTGGCGACACCTCGCCCGCCTGGAACCCCAAGACCGGCCAGCAAGTCGCCTTTGTCAGCGACCGCGGCGGCATCCCGCAGCTTTACCTGATGAACGCCGACGGCTCCAGCGTCGAAAAAATCAATTTCGAAGACCGCGGCTACGTCATCGACCCCGCCTGGTCCCCCAACGGCCAGCTCCTCGCCTTTTCCTGGCGTCGCCCCGACGGCAACTACGACATCTACATCATGGACGTCGCTTCCCGCACCACCCTTCAGCTCACCCGCGACGCCGGCCGCAACGAGCGTCCCAGTTGGGCCCCCGACGGTCGCCACATCGTTTTCGAGTCCACCCGCACCGGCTCGCGCCAGATCTGGACCATGCTCGCAGACGGCTCCCAGCCCCACCAGCTCTCCTCCCAGGGCCAGAACGAATCCCCCAGTTGGTCCCCCCGCGCCGTCCCCGAACCTCCCCGCCAATAATCCATCTCCGCTCCGTAGGGGCACACCATGGTGTGCCCGGCATCTCCCGCTCTGTCATCCTCAGGGCCGGCGCTTTCTGGCGGCCCGAAGAATCCCTCTGCCTCTGTCATTCCCTCAGCGGATCTCATTCCGAGCGCAGCGATCGAAGATTCCGGCCATGCCGGAAGGAATCTGTTTTTCTTCTCTGCGAACTCTGCGCCCTCTGTGTCCTCTGCGTTAAATCCCCTTTTTCTTCGCTTTTCTCTTCTCCCCTTGCGCGTTTCGCGTTAGGATGTTCCGTCGTACTTCTTCTCTGATGCGTAGCTTTCAGACCGTCTCAGGAGGCATCTCGATGCGTCTTCGTTCGTTGAGCAAATCGTCCCTGCTCGCCGGACTCCTCGTTGTAGGATTCGTGCTGGCGGGTTGCGCCAAAAAGCCGGTGGCCATCTCACTTCCTCCACCTCCCCCCGTTCCAGCCGCTCCGCCTGCCCGTCCCACCGTCACGCTGCAGGCCTCTTCGACCTTCATCCAGCATGGCGAGACCGTCACGCTCAGTTGGTCTTCCACCAACGCCACCACCCTGACCATTTCCCCCGGCATTGGCAGCGTCTCCCCCGAAGGCTCTTCGCGCGTCACGCCGGACTCTTCCACCACTTACACTCTCACCGCCACCGGCTCCGGCGGCACTGCCGACGCCAGCGCCCGCATCACTGTGGCTGCTGCTCCTCCGCCTCCCGCGCCGCCGCAGCCCACGGCCACGATTGAGGAGCTCTTCCGCGCCAGCGTCTTTGACGCCTTCTTCGATCTCGATCGCGCTGACGTCCGCCCTGACGCTCGCGACGCCCTGGCCCGCACCGCCGAGTTCCTCCGCTCCTATTCGCAGATCAAGGTCACCATCGAAGGCCATTGTGACGAGCGCGGCTCCACCGAATACAACCTTGCCCTCGGCGAGCGACGCGCCCAGGCCGTCCGTCAGTTCCTGATCTCGCTCGGCGTCGCTCCCGAGCGCATGGAAACCGTCAGCTTCGGCAAAGAGAAGCAGTTCTGTATCACCAGCGGCGAAGACTGCTGGCAGCTCAACCGCCGCGGCCACTTCGTCATGGCCCGGTAAGTAGGACAGGCTTTGGCCTGTCCCCATTTCGCCTGTCCTCCGTGGTGCGGCATGGCCCGGTAACCGTAACTTCGGGTTCTTTTTTGGTTTTGCTTGTCATTTCGAGCGCAGCTAGGAATCTGCTTCTAGTTTTAGTGCTGTTTCCATGTAGCGCTGGGCTTTAGCCCAGCATCTTGTCCGGCTTTTCTAATGCTTGTTTCTTGGGAGGGTGTTGTGCGTTCCCGATGGATTCTCTTCACCGCCGTTGTATTTCTTGCGCTGGCATTGCTCTTCCCCTCTGCTCTTCTCGCCCAGAAAAAAGAAATCATCCAGCTCCAGTCCGACATGAGCCGCCTCATTGACACCGTCCGCGACCTCCAGCGCGCCGTGGACGAAAAATTCGCCGTCCAGAAAACCCTCCTCGAGCAGGCCCTCGACGCCATCGGCAAGCTCAACATCTCCATCGGCTCGCTCCAGAAGACCATGCAGGACGTTCAGGCCAATTCCGGCGCTCGTCTGGACTCCATGTCCACTCAGGTCCAGGCCCTGGCCGACAACCTCGAAGAAGTCAAAGTCCGTCTCGGCCGCCTCAATCAGCAGCTCGCCGAGGTTCAGAACACCCTCCAGTCCCTCGACGCCAAACTCGCCACTGCTGCTCCTCCCGCCGGCGCTCCCGGCTCCACCACGCCGCCCTCCACTCCTCCTCCTTCCGCCGATGTTCTCTACTCCAACGGCCTGCGCGACATCCAGGGCGGCAAATACGATCTCGCCCGCCAGGGGTTCGAGGACTATCTCAAGTATTACCCGGACACCGACCTCGCCTCCAACGCCCAGTTCTACCTCGGCGAAATCAATTACGCCGAAAAGAAATTTCGCGAGGCCGTCGTCGAGTACGACAAGGTCCTCGACAACTACCCCCGCAGCTTCAAGCTCGCTCCCGCCCGCCTCAAGAAGGGCATGGCCTTGCTCGAGCTCGGCGAGCGCTCCGCTGCCATCCGCGAATTCCGCGAAGTCGTCCGCCGCTTTCCCGGCATCGAGGAGTCCCGCCGTGCCTCCGCCAAACTCCGCGAACTCGGCGTCGCCCCTCCCACCCCTCCCCGCTAAGTAGGACAGGCTTCAGCCTGTCCTCTCGTCGTCAGCTTTAGCCTGCCCCCTGCGTAGGCGCACGCCACCGCGTGTCCGTCTTCCTCCTTGCCTCTGCGAACAACGGAAGACGGACAACACCTGCTTTGACTGTCAACTGTAATCTGTCGACTGTCGACTTTCTCTGTGCTACCCTCGCTTTTCCCGGAGGCATCTCCCATGTCCGTCAACAAAGTCATCCTCGTTGGCCGTCTTGGCCGCGACCCCGAAACCCGCTTCACCTCCGCCGGCCAGGCTGTCTGCAATTTCTCCGTTGCCACCGACGAAACCTATAAAGACCGCAACGGCGAGCGCCAGAAGCGCACCGAATGGCACAAGATTGTCGTCTGGGGACGCCAGGCCGAAATCGCCCAGCAGTACCTCAAGAAAGGTTCGCTCGTCTACCTCGAAGGCCGCATCCAATCCCGTCAGTGGGACGACAAGGAAGGCCAGAAGCGCACCAGCTTCGAAATCGTCGCCAATAACTTCCGCATGTTGGGCAGCCGCGCCGATGCCGCTGCCGCCGGCTCTTCAGCCGCGGCAGGCGCTTCCGCCGCCAGCCAAGACGCCGAGCCTCCCGCTCACTCCGACGACGTCGCCCCCTCCCCCGGCTCCGAAATCTCCGACGAAGACATCCCCTTCTGATTTGGAGTGCGGCAGCTCTCGTCCCGAGCGCAGTCGAGGGATGCCGCCGCTTTCCGGTGGCGCGGGCATCCTTGCCCGCAGTTCTTCTCTCCTCCTGAGCGCTCCGGCCCGCCTACGGCGGGCGATGCCGGAGCGCGAAGGATCTCAACGTCTCGTCCTTGCAACCGCTGCTCCGTCCATTGACCGTCCCTGCACCAACATCAACGTCTTCACACACACCCATCCTTTCGCACGGGCTTCTCTGCGCCCTCTGCTGCCTCAGCGTTCTCTGCGACATGTTTTCTGAAGTTTTTGTGGAAAGCTGATAGCTGAAGACTCTTACGGTAGACGGAATACGAATCACGAGTTACGAATCACGACTACCGTCTTCTCACTCATACCTCAGCGCCTCGATCGGATCCATCTGCGCCGCCTTCCTCGCCGGATAAAACCCGAAAAACACTCCCACCGCAATCGAAAACACCGCGGCAATCACAATCGCTTTTGGTGAAATCAACGTCGGCCACTGCAGGAAATTGCTGACTAGCGCGGACAGCACCAGCCCCGCAAAAATTCCCGCCACGCCGCCCACCATGCTCAGCGTCACCGCTTCCACCAGGAACTGGCTCTGCACGTCCTGCTCCGTCGCGCCCACCGCCATGCGCACGCCGATCTCGCGGGTCCGTTCGGTCACAGACACGAGCATGATGTTCATAATCCCGATCCCGCCCACGATCAACGATACCGACGCAATCGACCCCAGCAGCAGCGTCATCACCCGCTGCGTCTGGTTCGCCAGTTCCGCCACTTCCGACTGCGTCCGCACGAAGAAGTCTTCCTCGTCACCTGGCCGGATCCGGTGACGCTCTCGGAGCAGCGACGTAATCTGCGGCACCGCCGCCAGCGACGCCTCCGGCGACACCGCCGACGCATTGATAAACTGCAGCCACGTTATCCCCGAAAGTTTCCTCTGCACAGTTGAAAACGGCGCAAAGATTCGGTCGTCCTGGTCATCGCCCATCACCGACTGCCCTTTCGACTCCAGCACGCCAATCACCCGGAACGGCAGGTCTTTCACCCTTATCTGCTTCCCCACCGGGTCCTCCGTCCCGAACAAGTACCGCGCCACCGTCGTCCCCAGAATGGCCACGTTCGCCGCTGAGTCCACCTCATCCTGGCTGAACACCGACCCCGCCTGCACCGGCCAGTTCCGGATCGCAAAGTAGTTCGGTGTTGTCCCCGTGATCCCCGTGCTCCAGTTCTGGTTCCCGTACACCACCTGCGCGCGGTTCGCCACCACCGGCGCCGCCTCGCGGATCAGCGGCACTTCCCGCAGGATCGCGTCCATGTCATCAAGCGTCAGCGTCTTCACCGACCCGAACCCCATCCGCGCCGCGCCCGGTCGGTGCGACCCCGACCCGATGAACACCGCATTCGTTCCCATGCTCTGGATGCCCTGCTGGACCAGAAACTCCGCTCCCTGCCCGATGCTCACCGTCGCAATCACCGCCCCGACGCCGATAATGATCCCCAGCATCGTCAGCGACGACCGCATCTTGTTCCGCGCCAGCGCCCGCAGCGCCAGCCTCAACGTATTCCAAAAATCCATTTTCTCTCCTCCTCCCTACTCCCTCTTGTTCTCACGTCGCCTCAGTCGATTCTTCCTCGTCCTCTTCCTCAAGTGTGGGCAGCGTCTTCAGCACCTCCCGGGCCGCCCACCGGTCGCTAATCCAGTCATCCCCGCGCAGCTTCCCGTCGCGAAACACCAGCGCCCGCTTTGCATACTGCGAGATGTCGTGCTCGTGCGTCACCAGGATCACCGTCAGTCCCTGCTCTTCGTTCAGCCGCTGCAGGATGTCCATGATTTCGACCGACGTGCGCGAGTCCAGGTTCCCCGTCGGCTCATCCGCCAGCAAAATCGCCGGCTGGTTCACTAGCGCCCGCGCTATCGCCACGCGTTGCTGCTGCCCGCCCGAAAGCTGGCTCGGGTAGTGCTCCGCGCGGTCGGTCAGCCCCACCCGCTCGAGCGCCTCTCGCGCCCGCCGCTCGCGCTCCTCCGGCGCGATCCCCGCATACACCGTCGGCAGCTCCACATTCTCCAGCGCCGACGTCCGCGACAGTAAATTAAACTGCTGAAACACAAACCCCAGCTTCTGGTTCCGTATCCGCGCCAGCTCCACCTTGGAAAGCTCCGAAACGTCCGTGCCGTCCAGAAAGTAGTGCCCGCGCGTCGGCCGGTCCAGACACCCCAGGATGTTCATCAACGTCGATTTGCCCGACCCTGACGCCCCCATCACCGCCACAAACTCTCCCCTGCGAATTTCCAGCGACACCCCGCGCAGTGCGTGCACTTTCTGCTCGCCCAAATCGTACGTCTTGTGCACGTTCTCCACACGAATCACCGCCCCATCCGCAGCGCCCGCGCTCCTGCCACCCCGCCCCTCCGCCAGAATCTCTGCCGCGCTTCCCGGTTCCATCGTCGCTGCTACTCTTTCTCCCACGGTTTTCAACTTCCTTGTCTCTGTGCCTCTGTGGCTAACTTCTTCACATCCGCCGCGGCATCCCTCCCGGCCCAGCCGGCCCGCCCATCCCCGGCGGCCGTGACCCGCCCTGCTGCTGTGCCGTACTGTTCTTGCTGCTCTGCCCGATTACCAGCTCTTCGCCCGCCTTCAGGCTGCCCTCGACCATCTGCGTAAACGTGAAGTCGGTCACGCCCAGCTTCACGCGCATCGGCTCGAGCGACTTGTTTGGCAGCAGCTTCCATACAGTCGCCCAGTCATCCCGCTGACTGCCGCCTCCCATCCGCGACGGTGCGCCGCCGCCCGCCTCGCCACCTCCATTGCCGCTTGCTGCACGCCCGCCCGCGCCGCCTGCCCCACCTGCTCCGGCTCGACGTTGCCCCGCTCCCGGGCCCTCTTCTGAGATGTTGTACTTCGCCAGCAGCTCCTTGCGCTCTTCCTCAGTCATCTCCGGCTTAAACCGCATCGCCCCGTTGGGGATCTTCACTGTGTCGTTCGCCCACGCCACCGGGATGGACACATATGCGGTCATCCCCGGAAATAGCTTCTGGTCCGCATTATCGAACTCGATGATCGTGTCGTAGGTCACCACGTTCTGCACCATCGTGGCGTTCATCCGCACCTGTTTCACCGTCCCGCGGAACATCTCTCGCGGGAACGAGTCCACGCGGAACGTCGCCGTCGCCCCCACCTTGATCTTCCCCACGTCGGCTTCGTCCGTCTTCGCATACACCAGCATCTTGGTCAGGTCCTGCGCCAGCACGAAAAGCGTCGGTGCCTGCAAACTCGCCGCCACCGTCTGCCCCACGTCCACGTTCCGCGCGATCACCGTTCCGTCAATCGGCGCCCGGATCGTCGTGTGCGCCAGGTCCACCCGCGCCAGTTCCGCCGACGCCTTCCGCTGCGCCACCTGCGCCTTGGCCTGGTCGAGCTGCGCAATCGTGGACTTCAGCCGCGCATTCGACTGCGCCACCTGCGCCTCGGCCACTCGCAGACTGGCCACCACCGCGTCCGCATTCGACTGCGCCGTGTCCAACTGCGCCGCCGACATGATTCCCTGCGCAAAAAGCTCCTTCGTTCGCCCTAGATTCTGCTCGGCCTCTTTGGCCTGCGCCCGCGCCCGGTCCACCCCGGCCTTCACCGCCAGCACGTCGGCCTTCTGGATGTCGATCTGCGCCTCGAGCGCCTTCACGTTGGCCCGCGCGTTATCCATGTCCGCTTCGGCCTGCATCAGCCGCGCCTGCAGTGTGGCCGGGTCGATCTGCGCGATGATCTGGTCTCTCTTCACCTGCGAGTTGAAATCGGCAAAGAGCTTGGCGATGTTGCCCGATACTTGCGACCCCACCTGCACCGTCGTCACCGCGTTGATCGTGCCGGTCGCCTGCACCACCTGCGCGATGTTTCCCTTCTCCACTCTCGCCGTGTAGTACTGCACCGGCTGCCGGCTCCCGTACGCCCAGTAGGCCCCCAACACAATCAGCGCCACCGGCGGCGCCACCAGCAGCGTCCGCCCCATCAGCGACCTCCCCCACGTTCCCTTCACCCACCCTTTGATTCCGCTCATCCTTGTCTTCTCCTCCGCTTCATTGAAAACCAATTCCTGTTCGCTCATGGCGCGCGGGTTGCGTATCACGAGTTCCGGGTTCACGGGTTTCAGTTTCTGCAAACTGCCGACTCTCTTCCCTTACCGCCCGCCCCTCTTCTTCCGTTCCTCGTCAATCCGCCGCAGCACCTCTTCAAACTTCGGTCTCTGCTCCGGCGTCAGAATCGTCCGGATATTCTCCCGGCCCTGTTGCCGCACCAGGTCGGCCTGCGCGCGCACCGGCTCATAAAGCACCTCATACTTCTGCCGTGTCTCGGCCAGGATCGCGTCCAGTTGTTTTTGCTGTTCGGCGGTCAGCCCCAGGTCCTGCGTCAGCTGCTCCATCAGACGTGCCCGGCCGCGCGGCCCGTGTCCCTCCCGCCCCGCCCACACCCGTCCGCCGGCCATATACGTCGCCAGCGCGCCCAGCAGAATCCCCAGCACAAACACCGCCAGCACCAGCACCACGGCCTTGCGGTTCGTTCGTTTAGCGTCCATTGGTATTCCCCGCCAGTCTTTCCACCACTTCATCCTTGTCCATCGGCAGCCGGTTTGGGTCCGGGAAGATTTCCCGCAGCTCGTTGGTCGAAATCATCTCCGGCCCGCTGCGCCCACTCTGTACGCCCAACTCGTACGCCCCCAGCATCAGCAGTGCCAGCGTTGCCACCCACGCCAGCCGCCGAGCGAGCTGCTCGATCGGTCCCCAGAACTCCGTCGCCTCCTGCCGCCTTTCCGCTTCCCGCTCCCGGATCCCGGCCATCACCCGTGTCACCAGAGCCGGGTGCGCCTCTGCCGTCGGCTCAAGCCCGTCCCGCAGCAGCGCCTGCGCTTCCTGAGCCGCCCGCAGCGCCTCCCTGCATCCTGCACACCTCGCCAGGTGCGCCGCGATCTCCGACCCGGACGCGCCTTCCTGCCTGTCCGCTTCCGCGCGCAGCTCCAGGCCCCGGGTCAGCGCATCTTCCAGCCGCGCTTCGTATTCTTTGCATGCCCCGTGTTGTCTTGCCTCTTCCACGTTCCTCACCTCTTTCTCAACTCTCTACGTGGCCCTTGGCGATCCACTCGCCCCTTGCCTCTCTTCACTCGCCACTCGCCCCTACTCACTTCTCTTCATCCGCCTCCGGTAAATCTCCACCAGCTTCCCGCGCGCCCGGAACAGCCTCACCTTCACCGTATTCACGTTCATTCCCAAAATCTCGCCGATCTCTTCCACCGAAAAGCCCTCGGCCTCCTTCAGCACCAGCATCAGCCGATCCTTCTCTTCCAGATGACTCAGCAGCCGGTCCAGCAGTTGCCTCAGCTCCGCCCGTTTCAACGCATTCTCAATCGGGCTCGACGGAAACTCCGCCGCCGGCTCCCACCGGTCCATGTGCCGCGCCTGCTCTTCGCTCAGGTCCGACTCATACACCAGCGGCCGGACCCGCTTCCTCCTCAGGTAATCCCAGCACTCGTTCACCGCTATCTTGTACAGCCACGTCCCGAACGCCGACCGCTGGTCGAACCTCTTCAGCGAAAAGTACGCCTTCACCAGCACCTGCTGCGCAACGTCTTCCACATCCTCCCGCTGCCTGAGGATCCCTCCTACAACGGCTAGTACCCGTTGCTGGTGCGTCCGCACCAACTCCTCGTACGCCCTCTGGTCCCCTCGCTGCGCCCGCCGCACCACCTCGCGTTCTTCCTCAGGGCTTGCACGGCGCGCCGGCGTCTCCCCCCGGCCCTGTCCTTTGCTCACCATCTTTGGGACGTTTCCCATGCCTGACTGGTTACACCCTTCTGCCGCCCTGTTGCCCCTTAAATTCTTCTTGCGTCCATCATTACCTTATGCAAGAATACGCCCATGATTATCGGCGACCGCCTCCGCAATTTGCGCGAGGAAAAAAAACTGTCTCAAGGGGACATCGAGAAGCGCACCGGTCTTCTTCGCTGTTACATCTCGCGGGTTGAAAATGGCCACACGGTTCCGGCCATCGAAACCCTCGAGAAAATGGCCCGCGCCCTCGAGGTTCCACTCTATCAACTCTTCTACGACGGGGAAGAACCCCCCGAGCTGCCCAACCTCCCCAAGCGCCGCTCTGCGGCAGAAATCGCCTGGGGAAGTTCCGGCAAGGAAGCGCGTTTTCTGACCAAGCTGCGCCGCCTGCTCGGCCGCCTCGATGAAGGCGACCGCAAGCTGGTGCTGCACATGGCTCAGAAAATGTCTCTCCGCTAGCTCGGCGCCCGCCGTACGCAATCCTCGCCGTCACCCGGCTGTCCCCAGCCCAGGGTGATGGCTTTTCTTTATTGGGGTGTACCGCTCTGAAACACCACCCGCAATCACCGCGTCACAATTAACCAAATCAGTTATCAACTATTGTGGTAATTCCCTTCACTCCCATTCAATCGTACTCGGCGGCTTCGAACTCACGTCGTACACCACACGGTTCACCCCCGCCACCTCATTCGCAATCCGTGTGGAAATCCTCTCCAGCACTTCGCCCGGCAGCCGCGCCCAGTCCGCCGTCATCGCATCCTCGGACTCCACCACGCGCACCGCCACCGTCCACCCGTAGCTCCTCGAATCTCCCTGCACGCCCACCGTCCGCACCGGCAGCAGCACCGCAAACGCCTGCCACACCTTTTCGTACAGCCCTGCCCGCCGAATCTCCTCCACCACAATCGCGTCCGCCTCTCGCAGTGTCGCCAGCCTCTCCGACGTCACCTCCCCCAGCAGCCGCACCGCCAGCCCCGGCCCCGGGAATGGGTGTTTCCTCAGCATTTCCTCCGGCAGACCCAGCTCCCTCCCGATCCTCCGCACCTCATCCTTAAACAACTCCCGCAGCGGCTCCACCAACTCAAACGGCATCTCCGCCGGCAGCCCGCCCACGTTGTGGTGCGTCTTGATCACCGCCGAAGACCCCCGCACAGACACCGACTCGATCACGTCCGGGTACAGCGTCCCCTGCACCAGAAACCGCACATCCTTCATCGCCTGCGCCTGGTCGGCAAACACACCGATAAACTCCGCCCCGATCCGTTTCCGCTTCTCCTCCGGGTCGCTCACGCCCTTCAACCGCTCGAGAAACCTCCCCGCTGCATTCACCCCCACCACGTTCAGCCCCATCCGCTCGCGCAGCAGCTCGAGCGTCTCCTCGTACTCGTTCTTTCTCAGCAGCCCGGTCTCTACAAACACATTCGTCAGCCGCTCGCCAATCGCTTTGTGTACCAGCACTGCCGCCACCGCCGAGTCCACTCCTCCGCTCAACGCGCAGATCGCCCGCCCCTCGCCCACCTGCCGCCGCACTGCCTCCACCGTCTCCACAATAAACGCCGACCCGCTCCAGTTCGCCTTCGCCCCGCATATCCCGAACACAAAATTCCGCAGGATCTCTGTCCCTCGCTCGGTGTGCCGCACCTCAGGGTGAAACTGCACCGCATAAATCTTCCTTCCCGGGTCTTCCGCTGCCGACACCGCGTTGTTCGTCTCGCCGGTCACCTTGAACCCGCGCGGCAGCGCCACCACGTGGTCGCCGTGGCTGTTCCATATATTCATCTGCCGGGGAAAACCATTGAACAGCTCCGAGCCGTTTCGGATCTCGAGCTTGGCCCGCCCGTACTCCCGCCGCTCCGCCTTGCGCACTTCGCCACCCAGCGTGTGCGCGATCCACTGCAACCCGTAGCAAATTCCCAGCACCGGCACGCCCAGTTGCAGCACCTGCGGGTCGCACGCCGGCGCGTCGGCGTCGTACACCGAACTCGGCCCGCCCGACAGCACCACCCCCGCCGGCTCCATCTTGCGGATCTCTTCGAGCGAAGCCGTACACGGCAGGATCGCGCTGAACACCTGCTGCTCCCGGATCCGCCGCGCGATCAGTTGCGTGTACTGCCCCCCAAAATCCAGTACAACAATTCCGCCCTTCTCACTCATCTGTCACCTTTGGAGTGCGGCGGCTCTTGTCCCGAGCGCAGTCGAGAATGCCGGCGCATATTTGCATGGCCAAAGCGGCGTGTTGACCAATACAAGAAAAAAGCGGCAGTGTAGCATTCCAGTAGGCCCAGGATTGTCCACTGCCATACGCCAATAGGTTGAACAAGGGTGGAATAGAGGAAAACACCCAGCGCGTGAAGCACGAATAAGATGGACATCGACGCCCAGAACGCGAATGCACCTCGGCGTCGCCAGCGCCAGAAGCCATAAACGCAGGCCGCGAAAAAGAACGCCGTGAAATAAATAGCTTGTACCAGCGTTTTGTGCCTGCCCAGATGGTCCCAAATCCAGGGGGCCCAGATCGTGATGGCAAAGATCGCGCCGCAGAGTAGGAGAGCGATTAGAGCCCCAAAGAGCGTCGGATAGGACGTTATGGTCTTCTTCAATGGAACGTTTCCAGGCACTTGGATGTTCCCGAATACCAAGCCTTTGCCTCATCTATGACGTTATCTTCTTCACCGGCACGCTTCCTGTTTCTGCGCTCCTCTGCGTCCGGCGCCTGCCCCGACCTGGTCGGGGCGCCTCTGCATTAAATCTTTCTTTTTTTCTTTCTCTTCATCTGAAATGTCAAATCTGCAATTTGAAATTCTCTTCCTCTCTCATCCCACCACAAAATTCACCAGCTTATCCGCCACCACAATCTTCTTCCTCACGCTCTTTCCATTCACTTCCTGCGCCACCCGCGGGTGTGCCAGCGCCCGCGCCGCCAGCTCATCCTCGCCCAGACCGGCCTCGACCGTAATCCTCGCCCGCACCCTCCCGTTCACCTGCACCACTACCTCCACCTCTTCCTCCGCCGCCAGCTCCGGCGCATACGCGGGCCAGCGCGACTTCGCCAGCCCTCCGCCATGCCCCAGCTTTTCCCACAACTCCTCCGCCAGGTGCGGAGCCATCGGCGACAGCATCAGCACCAGCAGCTCAAACACATGCTTCACCGCCGCCGGCCGCGCGTTTTCTTCCAGCGGCTCGTTCTCCTGCATCAGGTTTACCAGCTCCATCACCAGCGCAACCGACGTATTGAAATGCCATCTCTTCTCATAATCCTGCGTCACTCGACGCAGCGTCTGGTGCGCCTTCCTCAGCAGCGCTTTCTCTTTCTCCGACGCCGTGCTCAACTCCACCGGATGCGGGTTCCCCGCCGCCGCCACGCCTCGCAACCCTTCCGCATGCCGCTCCACCAGCCGGTACACGCGGTGCAGGAACCGCGCGCATCCCTCGATTCCCTGCTCGCTCCACTCCATATCTTTTTCCGGCGGCGCCGCAAACAGCGTGTACATCCGTCCCGTATCGCAGCCGTACTTCTCGGCCATCTCTTCGGCGCCCACCACGTTTCCCTTCGACTTCGACATCGCCGCCCCACCCTTCAGCACCAGCCCCTGCGTAAACAGGCGCGTGAACGGCTCGCTGTGTTCCACCAGCCCCAGGTCGCGCATCACCCGGCAAAAAAACCGCGAGTACAGCAGGTGCAGAATCGCATGCACAATCCCGCCGATGTACTGGTCCACCGGCGCCCAGTACTTCGCAACAGCCTTGTCCACTGGCAGCTTCTTGTTGTGCGGGTCAAGATACCGGTAGAAGTACCACGACGAATCCACGAACGTATCCATCGTGTCCGTTTCGCGCCGCGCCGCTCCTCCGCACTTCCCGCACTTCGCGTTCACAAACGCCGGGTCGCTCGCCAGCGGCGACTGCCCCATCCCCGTAAGCGCCGCCGCCTTCGGCAGCACCACCGGCAGCTCCGCGTCCGGCACCGGCACCATCCCGCACTTCGCGCAGTACACCACCGGAATCGGCGTGCCCCAGTACCGCTGCCTCGATATGCCCCAATCCTTCAGCCGATACGTCGTCTCCGCCCGACCAAACCCCTTCGCCGCGGCATCCGCCGTCATCTTTTCGATGGCCTGCTCAACGTCGAGCCCTGCATACGGCCCCGAGTTCACCAGTTCGCCTTGCTGGTGCTCGTCGTAGGCAGCCTCCATCGTGGCCGCGTCAAGCGACTTCTCTGCGTTCTGCACCACCACGCGGATTGGCAGCCCATACTTCTTGCAAAACTCAAAGTCTCTCTGGTCATGGGCCGGCACAGCCATCACCGCGCCCGTCCCATATTCCATCAACACAAAATTCGCCACCCAGATCGGCAGCTTCTCCCCATTGAACGGGTTCACCGCACTTCGCCCAATCGCCACGCCTTCCTTCTCTGCCATCGCCAAATCCTCAGCCTTGATCGACCTCTGCCGCAGGCTCCCCAGCAGCGTCTCAATCCTCGCCTGCTCCTTCACTCCCGCGATCAGTTTCGCCAGCAACGGGTGTTCCGGCGCCAGGATTACCGCCGACGCTCCATAGATCGTGTCAATCCGCGTCGTGAACACTTCAATCGCTTCCCCCGCCATCCCCTCCACGCCAAACCTCACCCGCGCCCCGCTCGACTTCCCAATCCAGTTCCTTTGCATCACCAGCACGCGCTCCGGCCATCCATCCTTCAGCGTCTCCAGGCCCTCCAGCAGCTCGTCGGCGTACTGTGTAATCCGCAAAAACCATTGCTCGATCTCGCGCACTTCCACCGGCGTATCCTCATGACGCCAGCAGCACCCGTTCACCACCTGTTCGTTGGCCAGCACCGTGCAGCACTTCGGACACCAGTTCACCCGGCTCTTCTTCCGGTAGGCCAGCCCGCGCTCCAGCATCCGCAGGAAAAACCACTGGTTCCAGCGGTAGTATTCCGGCTCGCACGTCGCAATCTCCCGCCGCCAGTCGTAGCTGAACCCGAACCGCTCCAGCACGCGCTTAAACTCCGCCACGTTCCCCATCGTCCAGTCGCGCGGCGCGATCCCATGCTGGATTGCGGCATTCTCCGCCGGCAGACCGAACGCGTCCCAGCCCATCGGGTGCATCACGTGGAATCCGCGCATCCGCTTGTAGCGCGCCACCGCGTCCCCGATGGTGTAGTTCCGCATGTGCCCCATGTGCAGCGTCCCCGACGGGTACGGCAGCATCTCCAGCACGTAGTACTTCGCCCGCCCCGGCGCGGCATCGGCTTCAAACGCCCTCTGCTCGCGCCAGACCCTCTGCCACTTCGCCTCGACCGCCTGTGCCTCGTACTCCCCCACGT
>CAZHLD010000006.1:86769-87972 GCA_964533185.1 uncultured Acidobacteriaceae bacterium
GAAAACCCATCCTCCGCCCTCGGCGCCTGACTCGCCTTCACTCCCACCAGCTTCCACACTGTCCTTACATTCCGCCGGTCGTCTCCCGGCTTATCAATCGGCGTCTCCAGGATAAACGCTCTCCCCGGCATTCCCATCCCCGCCCCCGGACCAAGTCTCGGGTGGCTCAGAATCCTCCCAAACGCCTCCATCCCAATTTTCCCTTTCCCGATATGCTCATGCCGGTCCACCCTCGACCCCATCTTCGTTTTCGAGTCGTTCACGTGCACCACGCACACCCTCTCGAGCCCCACCGTCCGGTCAATCAGCCCCAGCGTTTGCTCCAGCCCCGCCTCCGACCGTATGTCGTACCCGGCCTCGAACGTATGCGCCGTATCCACGCACACGCCCAAGTCCAGCTCCGGGCATCCCGCCATGATCGCGGCAATCTCCTCAAACCTCCACCCCAGCGCCGACCCCATCCCGGACGTATTCTCAATCAGTATTCGCAGCCCGCCGAGCTTCAAGCCCTTGACCGCCTGCCGCAATCCCTGCGACACCGCCGTCACCGCCTCGGCCAGCGGTGTCCCTCGACCCGACCCGGGGTGCGCCACCAGGTAATCCGCTCCCAGCGCCATCGCCCTCACCAACTCATCGCGAAACGCCTGGATGGACCGCACCCGCATCACCCGGTCCGGCGACGCCAGGTTGATCAGGTAGTTGTCGTGGATCGCCAGCGGCCCCAGCCCCAGCTCATTTCGCCTCGACCGGAACCGCGCCGCATCCACCTCCGCGATTCGACTCCCGCCCATTCGCGGCCACATCCGCGGGCTGGAGGAAAAGATCTGCAGCGCGTTGCACCCCAGCTTCGCCGCGCTTTCCAGCGCCGCCGTCAGGTCCCCTGCAATCGACGTATGGATTCCAACTCGGTAGCTGCCGTCCGCCCAAAATGGCGGAATTGGCTCAGGGAGGGGTTCGGGGCGGTATTCGTCCTCGGCGTGGTAAACCAGCGGCGTGCTCTTCTGCTCTTCGTCCATCTGGTAGGACAGGCTTCAGCCTGTCCACTCCCCTGGTCTGGGTAGGCTGGCGCTTGTCCCGAGCCCGCCGCGGCGGGCCGCTGAGGACGAGCCGAAGCATGCCTGCCCTTCCCGTTTCGATCGATTGCGTCTTTGTTCCGCTCTGTTTCGCCGCTCATTCTATCCGATGCCCTCGCACCCCGCAAAC
>CAZHLD010000006.1:88072-89368 GCA_964533185.1 uncultured Acidobacteriaceae bacterium
TACACTCCCCCGCCAAATGGCCACCCCTTCCGCCTCTCTCGGCCCCATCTCCGCCTCTGACCGCATTGCCTCCATCGACGTCCTCCGCGGCTTTGCCGTCCTCGGCATTCTCATCATGAACATCCAGTTCTTCTCCATGCCTTTCGCCGCCTACCTCAACCCCACCGCCTTCGGCGACTTCACCGGCATCAACTACCGCGTCTGGCTTCTCGGCCACCTCTTCGCCGACCAGAAATTCATGACCATCTTTTCCCTCCTCTTCGGTGCCGGCATCATCGTCCTCACGCGCCGCATCGAGGCCACCGGTCGCTCTTCCGCCCGCATCTTCTACCGCCGCACCTTCTGGCTCCTCGTCTTCGGCCTCATCCACGCTTACCTCATCTGGTATGGAGACATCCTCGTCCTCTACGCCGTCTGCGGCTTCCTCGTCTTTCTCCTGCGCAAACTCTCGCCCGCCAGGCTCCTCCTTATCGGCCTGCTTGTCATCGCCATCGGCTCAGCCATCTTCGTCTTCAGTGGCTGGTCTATGCAGTTCTGGCCGCCCTCGCAGATCGAGCAGATGAAAAACGAGGAGTGGGCTCCTCCGCCCGACGCCCTCGCCGCCGAAATCCGCACCTACCAGGGTGGCTGGCTCGACCAGCTCCCCCATCGCGCCAAGATCGCCTTCGAATTTCAGTCTTTTGTCATCTGGATCTGGGGTCTCTGGCGCGCCGGTGGCTTGATGCTGATTGGCATGGCGCTCTTCCAATGGGGAGTCTTCAGCGCCGCCCGTAGCGCCGCCTTCTACGTGACGATGGTCCTCCTCGGCTTTGGCGTCGGCCTGCCCGTCATCTTCACCGGCGTCCGCGCCAACTTCACCCACGATTGGGACATCCGCTACTCCTTCTTCTTCGGCTCCCAGTACAACTACTGGGGCAGCCTCTTCGTCTCCGCCGCCTGGATCGGCCTGGTCATGCTCATCTGCCGCTCCTCGCTTCTCGCCTCCCTGACCCGCCCCTTCGCCGCCGCCGGCCGCATGGCCTTCACCTGCTACCTCTTCGAAACCATCATCGCCACCACCCTCTTCTACGGCCACGGCTTCGGCCTCTTCGCTCGCGTGGACCGCCTCGGCCAACAAATAATCACTTTCGCCGTTTACGTTTTCCTGCTCATCTTCTGTTCTCTCTGGCTCCGCCGTTTCCAATACGGTCCCTTCGAGTGGCTCTGGCGCTCCCTCACCTACTGGCGCCCTCAACCCTTCCGCCGCCCGTTGCCGCGGCCCGCTGAAAGCTGACGGCTGATTGCTTCTCCGCCATT
>CAZHLD010000007.1:0-36230 GCA_964533185.1 uncultured Acidobacteriaceae bacterium
CTAAAGCCTGTCCTACACAATGAGCTACTACGAGCGGCATCTGCCACACTGGCAGCCCGAAGGACGCCCGCTGTTTGTGACCTGCGATTGAGTGGCTCACTGCCCGCGTCAGTCTTACAAGCAGCCCCCACATCAAGCGCCGGCAAGAGGTTTGCATATGCCGATCGGTATCTGGATAAAGCGTCCACGGGACCGCTCTGGCTGAAGGATGCACGCATTGCCCATGGTGTGGTCGAGCGCCTGCGATACTGTGAAATGGAGCTGAAGCTATACAATCTGTTTGCATTTGTGGTCATGGTCAATCATGTTCACGTTCTCTTTGAACCGCGCGTGCCTCTGGCCAAAATCACCCGCCTGATCAAAGGGCACACGGCCCGCGAAGCAAACCGAATTCTGCGGCGAACCGGTCAAGCATTCTGGCAGGATGAATCCTTTGATCACTGGGTGCGAAGCGAGAGCGAATGTCAGCGCATCATCAGCTATATCGAGAGAAATCCAGTTGCGGCAGGGTTAGTCAAGCAACCAGAAGAATGGGCGTGGTCGAGTGCCAGCGTTCAAGGTTGAAAAAGTAAGACAGGCTTTAGTCTGTCCTCTTTACTTTCGTCAGGCGGTTAGGAGAATCCTTCCGCTGAATCGATGATTGAGGGTGCAAGCAGAGGACAGGCTAAAGCCTGTCCTACCAGAGGCGGAGAAGGCGCCACCAGAGGAGGCCGAGGCCGAGCCAGACCACAAAGTGGAAGAGTACAACGAAGAAGCCGACCCGCCACCAGGTTTCGAGGCGCACATAACCCGAGCCAAAAAAGATGGGCGCAGGGCCGGTGCCGTAGTGGGTGAGCGAGGCATTGAGGTTGGAGAAAAACGCCAGAGCGAGCGCAGCAACCATGGGCGGAGCGCCGGCGCCGACGGCCAGCAGCAAAAAGGCCGGGTAGAGCGCGGTGATGTGGGCAGTCATCGAGGCAAAGGCGTAGTGGATGTAGGTGTAGGCGGCGATGAGGGCGACAAACGCCGCCAGCCACGGCCAGCCGCGGAGATGGACACCCAGGACGCCGGTGAAGCACTTGATGACGCCGTATTTTTCGAGGCCATCGGCCATCATGATGAGTGCGCCGAACCAGATGAAGGCGTCCCAGGCGCGTCGCTCTTCGAGCACGTCGTCCCAGCGGATCACACCGAACAAGACAATTAGGGATACGCCGGCATAGGCCACAACCGCCGGGTGCAGGCGATGCCAGGGCTGCGCCATCCAGCCGGCAATCACGGCCAGCAGGATGAGGATGAGCAGCTTTTCGCGCGAGGAAATGGGGCCCATTTTCTGGAGCTCAGCATGAGCCAGGTGCGGAGCGTCGGGCGTGAGGAGAAGCTCGGGCGGGTCAAGACGATGGATGAGCCAGGGCAGGACGGCGAGAGACACCGCCGCAGGTACACACGACGCGGCGGCCCAGCCAAGCCAGGTGATTTCGACTCCGGCGAACTGCTGGGCGAATTTGGCGGCGAGCGGGTTGGCGGCCATGCTGGTGAGGAAGATGGCCGCGGTGGTGCAGCCGACGTGATAGGCGCACTGCATCAGGTAAGAGCCGAGGCGCTGGGCAGTGGGGCCGGGGCGGGAGTCGTAGCCTTCGGCGAGGCTGCGAGCGATGGGGAAAATGATGCCGCCGGCGCGCGCGGTGTCTGACGGAATGACGGGAGAAACGACGAGGTCGGCGCCGGCCAGCGCGTAGCCGAGGCGGAGAGAGCTTGAGCCAAACCAGCGGACAAAGAGTAGAGCGATGCGATGGCCGAGGCCGGTGTGCGTGACGGCGCGGGCGAATAGAAACGCGGCGACGATGAGCCAAATGACCGGGCTGGCAAAGGCGGAGAGGGCGACTTCAGGAGTGACGGTGTAAGTGGCGGCGGAAATCGTGATGGCGATAATCGCGAGAGCGCCCATGGGCAGTGGTTGGGCGATGAGTCCAACGACGGTGGCGACGAAAATTGCCAGCAGGCGCCAGCCGCGCGGATCGATCGGGTCCGGGCGCGGGATCAAAAGAATGACGGCCGCAGCGGCAAGGACGAAGAGCCAGCGGAGGAGAAGAGAGCGGCGGGAATGGTCGGGCATCGGGAAACAGATACAGGAGAAGGAAGAAAAAGCCAAAGGAAAAAGAAGGGGATGGGGGAAAGGTGATAGGTGATAGGTGGCAGGGGACAGGGGGACGTGATTCGTTACTCGTGATTCGTTGTACGTTCTTCGTTCTCCGAAGGAAGAAAGATGGCGGGTACAGAGCCCGCCGCTACAAAAGAAACATTGCCGGCGGGACGCCGGCGCTACAGTGAGACTTTGCGGAGGCGGAGGGCGTTGGAGATGACGGAGACGGAGGAGAAGCTCATGGCAGCGCTGGCAATCATGGGGTTCAGCAGCAGACCGAAGAAAGGATAAAGAACGCCGGCGGCAAGGGGGACGCCGAGGGCGTTGTAGAGAAAGGCGAAGAAAAGATTCTCGCGGATATTGCGCAGGGTGGCGCGAGAGAGTCGGCGGGCGCGGGCGATGCCGCGAAGGTCGCCCTTCACGAGGGTAATGCCGGCGGATTCGATGGCGACGTCGGTGCCGGTGCCCATGGCGATGCCGACGTTGGCGCGGGCGAGCGCAGGAGCGTCGTTGATGCCGTCGCCGGCCATGGCCACGACGCGGCCTTCGGCCTGAAGACGGCGAACGATTTCGCCCTTTTGCTGCGGCAACACTTCGGCTTCGACGGAGTCAATGCCGAGGGTGCGGGCGACGGCTTCGGCAGTAGTGCGGTTGTCGCCGGTGAGCATGACGATGCGCAGGCCATCAGCGTGAAGCTGCTGGATGGCTTCGGGCGTGGTGGCTTTGACGGGATCGGCGACGCCGAGCAGGCCGGAGAGATTGTTTTCGACAGCGACAAAGAGAACGGTCTGGCCTTCGCCGCGCAGCGCGTCGGCTTCGGCGGCAAGCGATGAAAGATCGATGCGCAGATCACGGAAGAGTTCGGCATTGCCGAGAGCGACGGCGCGGCCTTCGACTTTGCCGGTAATTCCCTTCCCCGGCAGCGCGCGGAAGTCGGATGGCTCGGAGAGGGCGAGTTTGCGTTCGCGCGCGGCGGCGAGCAGCGCAGCGGCGAGAGGATGCTCGCTCGAGCGCTCGAGGCTGGCGGCGAGGCGAATGAGCGTGGCTTCGCCGGCAACGGCCGAACCGGGCGCAATATGCGCGCTCACGAGGCGGGGCTTGCCTTCGGTGAGCGTCCCGGTTTTATCCACGACGAGCGTGTCCACTTTGCTGAGGATCTCGAGGGCTTCGGCATTTTTGATGAGGACGCCGGCGGTGGCACCGCGTCCGGCAGCAACCATGATGGACATCGGCGTGGCGAGGCCCAGCGCGCAGGGACAGGCGATGATGAGCACAGCGACGGCGTTGACCAGCGCGTAGGCGAGACGCGGCTCGGGGCCAACGAGCGCCCAAACGATGAAGGTCACCACGGCGGCGAGAACCACGGCGGGGACGAACCAGGCGGAGACGGTGTCTGCCAGTCGCTGGATGGGGGCGCGGCTGCGCTGGGCTTCGCTGACCATGCGGACGATTTGGGCGAGGAGCGTTTCGCTGCCGACGCGCTCGGCGCGCATGATGAAACTTCCGGTGCCGTTGACGGCGCCGCCGGTGACGCGGTCGTTGGGATTTTTTTCGACGGGGATAGGCTCGCCGGTGAGCATGGACTCGTCCACGGAGCTTGCGCCTTCGAGGACCACGCCATCCACAGGCACGCGCTCGCCGGGTCGGACACGGAGACGATCGCCGGGATGGACCTGGTCGAGCGAGACGTCGTGCTCGGAGCCATCGGCTGCGAGGCGGCGGGCAGTTTTGGGCTGGAGGCCGAGAAGCGCGCGGATGGCAGCGGAGGTGCGGCTGCGCGCGCGGAGCTCGAGTACCTGGCCAAGAAGAACAAGCGCGGTGATGACGGCGGCGGCTTCGAAGTAAACGGCGAGCTGGCCGCCGTGGCCGCGGAAGGAATCAGGGAAGAGGCTCGGAAACAGGACGGCGGCGACGCTGAAGAAATACGCAGCGCCGGTGCCGATGGCGATGAGCGTGAACATGTTGAGGCGGCGGTTGACGACTGACTGCCAGCCGCGCTCGAAAAACGGCCAGCCGCCCCAGAGGACCACGGGCGTCGCCAGGACGAACTGAATCCAGACAAGCCAGCGCGCAGAGAGTGCGTGCTGGACGGGCTGGCCGGTGAGCATTTCGGACATGGCGAGGAGAAAGACGGGCAGTGCGAGGGCGGTGCTGACCCAGAAGCGGCGGGTCATGGAGACCAGTTCGGGGTTTTCTTCTTCCGCGGCGGCAACCGCGCGCGGCTCGAGCGCCATGCCGCAGATGGGGCAGGCGCCCGGAGCGTCGCGAACAATTTCCGGGTGCATCGGGCAGGTGTAGTCGGTTGCGGCGGGTGGCGCGGCGGGGTGCGCGTGAGATGCGCGAGCGTGGGGTGCCGGAGAGGCGTGGCCTTCGGGGGCGATGCCGTGGAGCTTTGGCGCGACAAGATATTTTGCTGGGTCGGCCTTGAGTTTTTCGAGGCAGCCGACGGAGCAGAAGTAGTAAGTGGTGCCGGTGTGGTCGAAGTGGCCCGCAGCGCGGGCAGGGTCAACGGTCATGCCGCAGACAGGGTCTTTGGCGCCGGGCGCGGGCGAAGCGGCATGTGCATGCGGGCCGCCCACGATCGGGAGCAGATTAGCACGTTTGTGGTGGGCGTGAGGGTCGTCGGGCATACGGACAGCATATTAGATGATTCCGGGTTGCAAGCGGTACGTGGAACGAGGCAAGGGCGTGGCGGCAGAAAGCCGCCGGCATAGCCGAGGCAGCGTCAGTCGCCGAGGACGTAGGTGAAGATGAGCGGGGCGACGATGGTGGCGTCGGACTCGATGATGAAGCTCGGCGTATCGCGGTCGAGTTTGCCCCAGGTGATCTTCTCGTTGGGCACGGCGCCGCTATAGGAGCCGTAGGAGGTGGTGCTGTCGGAGACCTGGCAGAAGTAGCCCCACAGACGGCACGGCTCTTTAAGGTCCTGGATTATCAACGGAACGACGCAGATGGAGAAATCGCCGGCGATGCCGCCGCCGATCTGGAAGAAACCCACTGAGGCGTCGCGCGTGTTTTCCCGGTACCAGTCCACCAGCGCGGCCATCTGCTCGACGCCGGATTTGACGACGTGGAAGCCGGAGACGTCTTTGCGGAGGACGTTGGCGACGAAGATGTTGCCGAGGGTGGAGTCTTCCCAGCCGGGCGTGAAGATGGGGAGATTCTTTTCGCAAGCAGCGGCCACCCAGGAGTCTTTGGGATCGATCTGGTAGAACTGCTGGATCGCGCCGCTGCGGAGGAGCTGGTACATGTACTCGTAGGGGAAGAAGCGCTTGCCTTCGCGGTCGGCCTGCTGCCAGAAGCGCAGCACCTGGCGCTCGATTCGGCGCATGGCCTCTTCTTCAGGAATGCAGGTGTCGGTGACGCGATTGAGGCCCTGTTCGCGCAGGGCTAGCTCCTCGTCAGCGGAGAGGTGGCGGTAGTGCGGCACGCGGCGATAGTGGTCGTGCGCGACCAGGTTGAAGATGTCCTCTTCGAGGTTGGCGCCGGTCGCGCAAATAGCGTGGACCTTGCCCCTGCGGATCATTTCGGCAAGCGACAGGCCGAGCTCGGCCGTGCTCATCGCGCCGGCCAGGGTCATAAACATCTTGCCGCCGGTGGCGAGATGTCGGCAGTAACCCTCGGCAGCGTCCACGACGACCGCAGCGTTGAAGTGACGAAAGTGATGCTTGAGGAATTCCTTGACGGCCGTCTCCGTTCTCACCAAGGTTTCGGTCTTCACGGGTCTCCCCCCGCGGACAAGTTTAATCCGTTGCAGGAATTTTACAAGAGCGCAGGCAAGGAAAGAAGTGCCGGCGAGCCTCATTCGGCAAGCTCAGGGGAAGCGTCGGCGCTACCGGGGCGAGTTTCGAGCCGGGCGGCGGCTGGTATAATGCCGGGGATGACGCTGGTGGAGATCACCTTCGAGCTGCAGGGGCCGCTGGGCAAGGAGCAGTTGCGGGCGCTGGGCGGGTTTGCGAACACCTATGGGTTGCGGCGGTTCCGCGTGGACAATGCCAAGCGGCGGCTAACGTTTGAGTACGACGCGTCGCGGCTGAAAGGGACCGAAGTGGAACAGGTGTTGCGGCAGGCGAGGATTGCAGTGGTGAGGGTGGTTAGTTAGGGGAGGAGCCTTCAGCTTTCAGCGATCAGCAGGCAGTTGTCAGTTTTCAGTTCAGGAAGCAAGCCCTACCTTGAACGACTTCCCAAGACATTGCAGAGAGGCGGACGGTGCGGGGCGGGGCTGCGGCCGGCGAAAGAAAGATTCACTGCAGAGGCGTAGAAACCTGCTCTCATAAGACTCAGAATTGAGAACTGCAGACTGAAAACTGAGGACTAGAAAAAAAGGAGGGGGTGGTTGCTTGGGATCAGCCACCCCCAAGAGAGCGTTCCGTTTCCCGGTCTTTTTTTGACCGGGGCGTGGGGTCATCCATCCTAGCTTCCCTCTCAGAGGCAGGTGGGAACGGCCAGAGTGAAACGGCGAACAAGCCCCTTCCCCTCGTTCGCCGAAACCCGCGGACCGTCATACGGAACGCACTCCGCGGACGGTGGAGCAAGTTGCAGGCCAGAAACCGCCAAAAATGCGCGGTGTGTAAGCGATTGGGAAAACGAGAGTTGAGCAAGTGGCGGAATGAAGAGGGAGTAATTGGAAGAGCATTAATGTTCATTTTGGAATGGGTGCGAGACCTGAGTGGGAATGGGAGCAAGCGAGGAAGTGGTTGAAGGGATTGAGAATTGGAAAGTGGTGTCGAGGATCATGGGGCGTGGATGCGGTGCAGAGGAAAGTTTCAGAGCGGTGCAGAGCGTCCAGTTCTGAAACTGGACTGGAACACTCTCCCAGACCCGTTCCGCACAATGTTGACGCAAGGAGACTTGCGGGCGCGACGGGCCTCGCCCTTTGGCCATCGTTCTGCAGCAAGCCGTGGGACGAGGCCGACCATGAAGCGGAAAAAGCTGGGAGAGGTGTTGCAAGAAAGGGGGAAGATCTCGCCGACCGACCTGGCCCGGGTGGTCCAGGAGCAGCAGGGGAAGGTGATCCGGCTGGGCGAGCTGATGTTGAAGCGAGGGCTGGTGGACAAGGCCGACCTGGCGACGGCGTTGGAAGAGGTGACCCGGGTGCGGTATGTGGACCTGCGGGAGTTGAAGCCGGACCTGGAGATGTTGCGGCTGATCCCGAAGGCGTTGGCGCAGAGGTGTCTGGCGCTGCCTTTGAGGCGGGAGAACGGGCGACTGGTGGCGGCCATGGCCGAACCACAAAACCTGAACGTGATCAGCGAACTGAGGTTCACCTCAGGGATGGATGTCGAGCCGCGGCTGGGGTTTGCCGAGGAGATCCAGGCAGCCATTGAGCAGTGGTACGGGAAGACTCAGGCGAGCGAGATGGAAAAGATCGTGACGGGAGCAGCGGCGGAGGAAGTGAGTGAGACGCCGGAGATGGAGTTTATCTCCAGCAGCTCACGACAGGCCAACCGGGAGGCGATGCTGGAGGTGCAGGCAGAGTTGGGGCATCGGCGGACGCCGGCGGTGCGGCTGGTGAGCGAGGTAATTTTCACGGCGTTTGAGAAGCAGGCCAGCGACATCCACATCGAGCCGCAAGCGGACGACACGGTTGTGCGGATCCGGATCGACGGAATCCTGCGGGACCTGAAGCGTGCGCCGCGGGGGCTGCAGAACGCGCTGATCTCGCGGGTGAAGATTCTCTCGGATATGGATATCTCCGAGCGGCGGATGCCGCAGGACGGCCGTTTCTTGGTGAAGATGAAGGGGCAAAAGGTGGACCTGCGGGTCTCCACGCTGCCGACGCAGTACGGAGAGAAGGTGGTGATGCGGCTGCTGGTGCCGGACACGCCGCTGAAAGGGTTTGCCGACCTGGGGCTGGACGAAGAAGTACGCGTGGGGCTGGAGCGGATCCTGGAGCTGACGCAGGGGATGCTGCTGGTGACGGGTCCGACGGGGTCGGGCAAGAGCACGACGCTCTATGCCGCGCTGAACCATGTGCGGCGGCCAACGGTAAACATCATCACCGTGGAAGACCCGATCGAATACGCGCTAGCGGGCGTGAACCAGGTGCAAGTGAACAGTAAGGCGGGGCTGACGTTTGCGAGCAGTTTGCGGTCCATCCTGCGGCAGGACCCCAACGTGATCATGGTGGGCGAGATCCGGGACAAGGAGACGGCGGAGATCGCTATGAAAGCGTCGCAGACGGGACACCTGGTGCTTTCGACGCTGCACACCAACGACAGCATCTCGGCGGTGACCCGGCTGGCGGACCTAGGGGTGCCGGGGTTCATGATTGCGGCGTCGCTCTCCGGGGTGATTGCCCAGCGGCTGGTGCGGCGGCTGTGCGCCTGCCACGAGGAGCACGGGATGACCACAGAGCTAGTGGCGCGGCTGCTGGCAGTCGGCGTGACCGACCCACCGGAAAAGGTCGGGGTGCCGGTAGGGTGCACGGCGTGCGACCACACCGGCTACCGCGGGCGAGTGGGGATTTACGAACTACTGGTGTTTGACGAAGCGATGAAAATGACCGTGGCCTCCGGGGGGCAGATGGATGAGATCCGGTCGCTGGCGCGGGTGAGCGGGATGAAGCGGATGCAGGCTGACGCACTGGAGAAGATCGGGCAGTGTGTGACGTCGGTGGACGAGGTGCTGAGGGTGATTCCGTTCGAGCCGCTGAGCGCGGCCGACTGCGGGCGGTGCGGGCGAAGCCTGCTGACCGAGTTCCGTTACTGCCCGCACTGCGGGTCGGCGCGGGAGCGGAGCACTGGTCCCGGGCCGCGGACGGCCGCGCCGGTGAGGGAAGGAGTGCTACGAACATGAAATCCCGGAAGAACGGCAACTTCACGACACCCTCGCGGGAATGGCAGCGCTTCCCGCACCTGCGGGAGCTGAGCATCTCCTACGAAGGCCACACCGAAGCCATTTCCGTGCGCACGCCGGACATCAGTCTGAAGGGAATGTTCATCAACACGCCGAATCGTTTTCCGGAAGGAGCAGTGCTGAAGTTGCAATTCGTGCTAACCCAGTCGGGCGTCGAGGTGAAGACCCGGTGCGAAGTGCGCTACTGCCTGCCGGGCGTCGGGATCGGAGTGGAGTTCGTCGAGATCAGTCCGGAGGCTCGCCAGGCCATCGAGCAGGAAATGGGGATGGTGCAGCGGAAGGCGAGATAGCCAGAGAGCTTTCGGCTTTCAGCGGTCCGGGGCCAACAAGTAGCGAGATGTTTTCCGTTGTCGGTTGTCCTTAAGAATTCCAGAATCAACGCAGGATGTGGCTAGGAGCCGACGTGGCGGGATTGTTGCAGTCCCGGCAACCGCGGCACGCGTAGGCGTCCACCACGGACCGGCAGAGCCTAGACTGGTGAGACACACCGAGTCGAGGGAAACGCCATGGACCAGCCAAGCCAGCCGCCCGCAAGTCAGAACGCTACTGCAACTAAGCCGTCCGAAGGACAGAGCGCCACAACAGCGAAACCCGCAGGGACGACGAACGCGCCGGGGGCGGCGGGCGGCAAGCCAGTCGTGCCCACGGCGCAGATCATCGCGCGGATGCTGGGGGCGCACGAGCGGATCAGCGACCTGCTCTTTTCACCCGGACGATTGCCGCAGGTGGAGACGAGCGGGCAACTGGTGGAAGTGCCGATCCCGGGCATGGGCGCGCTCGTGCCGGACGACACGCGGCGAATCGCCGGCGACCTGATCGGCCGGGATTCCTACGCAATGCAGAAGCTCGAACAGGACGGAGCGGCCGACATTTCCTACGGCCTGCCCGGGGTGGCGCGGTTCCGCGTGAACATTTTCCGGCAGCGGGGGAGCTGCGCGATTGTGATGCGGGTGATTCCTACGCAGATCCCGACGCTCGCCACCCTGCGCCTGCCACCGCAACTGGCCGAGTGTGCCGAGCTGCGGAACGGAATCGTGCTGGTGACCGGGCCGACCGGGTCGGGGAAATCCTCTACGTTGGCGGCGATTCTGGACAAGATCAACCAGGAGAAGGCGTACCACATTCTGACCATCGAAGACCCAATCGAATTCCTGCACAACCACAAGCGGAGCACCATCCACCAGCGCGAGCTGCACACTGATACGCCGACGTTTGCGCTGGCGCTGCGGGCGGCGCTGCGGCAGGCCCCCAAAGTAATTCTGGTGGGCGAGATGCGCGACCGGGAAACGATCGAGATCGCTCTGGAGGCTTCGGAGACAGGCCACCTGGTGTTTTCCACACTGCACACGATTGACGCGGCGAAGACGGTCGAGCGGATCATCGGCGTCTTCCCGCAGGGCGACCAGCTGGGAATACGGAACCGGCTGTCGAAGGCGTTCCGGTTCATCCTGTCGCAGCGGCTGGTGCCGAATCAGAAGGAAGGCGGGCGCATCGCGGTGGTGGAAATCCTGAAGTCCACCATGCGCACGCGGGAGTATGTCGAGAAGGGCGAGAGCGAAGGCAAGACGCTGGTGGACGCTATGCGCGACGGCGCCAACGACGGTATGCAGCACTTCGACAGTGAGCTCGAGAAACTCGTGCGGTCGAGCATGGTGGACTTGGAGACGGCGCTTTCCTATTCGACCAACGCCGGCAACCTGCGCCTGGAACTGGCCGACCTGGCCGAGCAGAAGCGAGCGGCACCGGCGGCTGCCGCGGCTCCGTCGAATGTGGGTGGGGAGGCGGAGATTGAGATTGTAAGATAGCGGTCAGCTATCAGCTGTCAGCTCTCAGCAGTCAGCTCTCAGCTGTCATTCATGCGCGAATACGCCCGGTTCTCCAATCGGGCGGCCAGATGCACAACAAATCCGGGCAAACTTGCAAAGGGAAAGCCCCGCCTCTCCCTTTGCGGCGCACGGCACTGGTGGGCCAAGTTCAGCCGGTCCTACTGAAAGAACCGGCAGGGCGCAGGGTCGCGCGAAACGGCAACCAGGTTGCAGGAAGGAGCGCGCAAAGCCGCGCCAGATGCGGGATTTGCCAGACGACCCCGGAAGTGTGTAGCATGCGGGGCGGTTCTGCACGGCCGCGAGAAAGAGGTTGCGGACCGGGGCATAGTAATTTAGAATGATTCTAACATTAGGGGTCCACCGCAGAGAGGAGAAGAGATGAAAGGCAAACCGGAAGTGATCGGCGCGCTCTCGGAAATGCTGAAGGAAGAATTGGGAGCGATCAACCAGTACATGCTGCACGCGGAGATGCAGGACAACTGGGGCTACTCGAAGCTGGCCAAGGCGACAAAGAAACAGTCCATCGGGGAGATGAAGCACGCCGAGCAGATCATGGAGCGGATCCTGTTCCTCGAGGGGATGCCGCGGATGGAAGAGATGGGGCGGCTGACCATCGGCAAGGACGTGCCGCAGCAGATTAAGAACGACCTGGCGCTGGAGCGCAGCGCGGTGCTGGCGTACAATAAGGCGATTGAGACCTCGCGGAAGGCGGGCGACAACGCGACGGCCGACTTCTTGAAAGACATCCTCAAAGACGAAGAGATGCACGTGGACATGCTGGAAAAGCAGCTCAGCCTGATTGACCAATTGGGGCTGACGCAATACCTGGCGCAGCAAATGGGCGAGCCGGAATAGGAGCGTCGAGCGCGGCGCAATGCTTGCCGGGAAAAAGGACGGCCGGTCCGTTTAGGCGGACCGGCCTTCGTCTTTTCAGGGCCAAGTGGCACGGAATCGGGTAGAGTAGGCGACCTAGAGCGCCAGAACATGGCGACACAAGACACCACAACAGAACAGAGTGGCCAAGCGGCGGCTTCAGTGCATCCGTTTCCGGTGATGCGATGGGTGGTGCTCGCGTGGTTAGCGGTGTGGCTGCCGACCTACTGGTACCTGCACGGCTGGGCGAACTTTTTTCATCTCTGCGACGTGGCTATCATCCTGACATGCGTGGGGCTGTGGCGGGGCAGCGCGCTGCTGCTGGGGAGCCAGGCCGTGGGGTCGCTGGTGGTGGAGACGCTCTGGTGCGCGAACGTGGCCGGGTACATGCTGTTCGGGACGCACTTGATCAAAGGGACCGAGTACATGTTCAACCCGGCGATCCCGCTGTGGGTGCGGCTGCTTTCCTGCTACCACGTGGTGTGGCCGGTGCTGCTGCTGTGGGCGGTGCGGCGGGTGGGGTACGACCGGCGGTCGCTCGCGCTGCAAGCGACGATTGCAGTGCCGGTGGTGGCGGCTTCGCGATGGATCGAACCGCACCGGAACCTGAATTTTTCTGTCATCGATCCGGTCTTTGAGCGCTCGTTGGGGCCGGCGCCAGTGCACCTAGCAATTATCCTGGTGTGCCTGTTCATTCTGATTTATCTGCCGACGCACCTTCTGCTGAAGCGCCTCTTCCCTTCCCCAACAGGGCCTGCTCCGAAAGGAGCGGCCGGAGCATCTAATCGCCGGGAGGATTGAAGCGATGGCTGAGAAGCCGACGAAGAACGATGCGGAATGGAAGGCAAAGCTGACCCCGCAGCAGTACCACGTGACGCGGCAGAAGGGGACGGAGCCGCCGTTCACCGGCGAGTACGAGGACACGGAGACGCCGGGCATGTACCGGTGCGTGTGCTGCGGGCAGCCACTGTTCAGCTCGGAGACGAAGTTCCACTCGGGGAGCGGGTGGCCGAGCTTCTGGTCGCCGGTTGATGAGGACAAGGTGAAAGTGGAGCGCGACGCGAGTCGCGGGATGGTTCGCACCGAGGTGACGTGCAGCCAGTGCGAGGCGCACCTGGGGCATGTGTTCGAGGACGGGCCGCGGCCGACAGGGATGAGGTATTGCATCAATTCGGCGGCGCTGAAGCTGGAGGAAAAAGATTAAGAAAGCTACAGAGACACAGAGCAATCCCACCATAGCCAAAGAACCCAACAGCGCTAGAGGACGAGGAGGACGAAGTTGAGTCGGCCGGAGCCCGTCGTGAATTTTTGGGGGGTTGGCAGGGTTGTCGAGCCAGGCCGGGTCTCGCATGGAGGACAAGAGTGTGCCGTGGGCGCTACTGGTCAGCGAGGCGGGTGGACTGCCAGGCGACCTGGCGCCAGCGGCCGTTGCGGCGGAAATAGACGTCGAGGAAGCGGATCTCGAGGACGCGCTGCCGGCCGCCGGATTCGACGGTCATGCGGGCGTGGCCAGTGACTAGAGCAGTCGTGCCGTAAATGCGGACCCGCAAATCATCGAGATCAGCACCGACGTATTTCAACTGGCCGGAACGCAGGGCGGCGAGGAACTCGGCCTTGGTTTCGACGCGGCCGCTCGAGTGGGTATAGACCAGCGCGTCGTCAAGAAGCGCGTCGAGCTCGGAGAAATCGTTGTTCAGCATGGCGGCGATGCGGCGGCCGAGGACGTCGAGGACCTGCATCATTGCGGAGGGCAGGCCGCAGTCTTTTGGCCTCGATTCGGATTGCGAGCGCGCGGCCGGAGACACCAGAAGCAAGAGACAAACGGCTGAGCGGATCTTTTTCATGGCGCGGCCTCATAGGGCGAAAGTGTAGCTGCTGCGGAATCCTAATGCGGGGCGGGTAGACGGGCAAGGCGGGAGGCGAAGAGGGGACGGAAAAGCGGGTCCCTCGCCCGCCGCTCTTCGACAAGCTCGGGGCAAGCGGCAGGCTCGGAATGATAGACGATCGGTGGAAGGAGAAACCGGCCGCTACAGGTGGCGGAGAACCATGAGGGTCAGGTCGTCGCCGCGCGAGTGGCCACCGGCAAAATCCTGCACCGCACCCAGGAGCGAAAAGAGCGTCGCGCTGGCGGAAGAGCCAGCGGCGGCGCGGGCGGCGGCCAGCAATCCGCGAGTGCCAAACTCTTCGTCGCGCGCATTGCGACACTCAATGAGTCCGTCGGAATACATCACAAGCGTATCGCCATGCCCGAGGCGCACGCGGCCGCAGTTGAACGTGGCACCGGCCACGGCACCGAGCATGGGACCGCCTTCGCGAAGCGTCTCGACCGAGCCGTTGCGGCGCAGCAGCAGAGCAGGCGGCTGGCCGGCGTTGCAGTAGATGAAGTCGCCCTTGTGCGGGTCGAGCCGGCCGAGGAAAAGGCCGGCCATGGGAGGGTCGGGCTGGATCTGGAAGAGATCGCGGTTGATGGCCGCAGTCGCGGCAGCCGGGCCGGGGACGGAAGAAGCGTGGATACGTAGCAGGCCGATCAGATGGGTAAACCAGAGGCCGGCCAGAAAACCCTTGCCGGCGATATCGCCGACAGCCAGGGCCAGCTCGGAGCCGAGGTCGAGGACGTTGTAGAAGTCGCCGGAGATATGGCGGACAGCGAAGACTTCGCTGGCGAGCTCAAATCGTCCGCGGCGAAGCTCACGGGTGGAGCAGAGCTTGCGCTGGAGTTGGGCGGCGCCGAAGAGGGCTTGCTGGAGTTCGTTCTGCTGGCGACGGAGAGCGGCGAGCTCGGCTTCGAGGGCGAGGTTGCGCTGGAGCAGGTCGGCAGCGGGCTTGCGGCCGTTCCCATTGCGAGAGGCTTTGGCAGGCCGCCCGGCCAGCGCCTGCCAGGCCTGAAAGTGGGCGAGCTCTTGGCGATGGTCTGCGCGAGGCGAGTGCTGGGTCTTTCTCACGGGCAGCCCCCTCCGTCCGGGGCGAACGCGCATCAGCCGACGAATTTATATCCCACGCCGTGCACGGTCAGGATGAACCGAGGTTCCTCCGGATTGGGTTCGAGTTTCTGGCGCAGGCGAACGATGTGGGCGTCCACAGTGCGCGTGGTGGGGAAGTGCTCGTACCCCCAGACGTATTCAAGCAGGCGGTCGCGACTCAGCGTTTCACCCGGGTGGCCGAGGAAATATTTCAGCAGCTCGAACTCCTTGGCGGAGAAGTCCACGGACTTACCGCGGCGGGCAACTTGATAGCTGCGGAGGTTAACCTCGACGTCGCCAAATTTGTAGGTCTCCTGGTCCTTGGGCAGCGCGTGGGCGCGGCGCAGGACGGCTTTGACGCGGGCGATGAGCTCGCGGATGGAGAAGGGTTTGGTCACGTAGTCATCGGCGCCGAGCTCGAGGCCGACAACCTTGTCCACTTCCTGCCCGCGCGCGGTGAGCATGATGACGGGCATCGAGGGGCGCTTGGCCTTGAGCTGCTTGCAGACGTCGAGGCCGCTCATCTTGGGCATCATGACGTCGAGCACAACCAGGTCCGGCGAATCCTCGATGGCGCGATGGAGGCCTTCGGCGCCGTCGCCTGCGGTGATCACCTGGTAGCCCTCGTATTCGAAGTTGTCGCGCAGGCCGGCAACCATGTTGGGTTCATCTTCCACGATCAGTATTTTGGTCATGACCACTCCGTGTCTCCCTTTCCGAAAATCGAAACCGTTCAGGCTGCGGCCGGCGAGGGACTGGTGCCTGCCTGCGGCGGCCGGTTGCTCTGAATCGGCAGGGCGATGACGAACTTGCTGCCCTTGCCGGGCTTGCTTTCGACAGAGACATCTCCGCCATGCGCCTGGACGATGTGGCGGACCAGGGAGAGACCCAGGCCGCTGCCCTTGGTGTTGTGGACCAAGGGGTCGCCGACGCGATAGAACTTCTCAAAGATTTTGGACTGCTCGGCCGTCGGAATGCCGATGCCTTTGTCGATGACCTCGAGCTTGATTGAGCCATTGGCACGATAGAGGTTGACGCCGATGTATTTCTGGTCGCGGGAATATTTCAGCGCGTTGTTGACGAGGTTGAGCAGGGAGCGGGCGATGGCTTCGCGGTCCACTTTGAGGGGCGGGATGTCTTCGGCGATTCTTTCTTCGAAGGAGAAGCCGTTCTGCTCGATCTGGTAGCGATAGGACTCCAGGGTATTGTGGACCAGCAAAGCGATATCCGTTTCCTTAAACTCGTACTCCTTGCGTCCGGCCTCGATGCGGGAGAAATCGAGGATGTTGTTGATGAGGGCCGAAAGCCGCTCAGATTCCTTGCGGATGATACGGTAGTACTCCCCGAACTTGTCTGGCGAGGTGAGGCGGCCGAGCTCGAGCGTTTCCGCGTAGAGGCGAATCAGCGAGAGCGGCGTGCGGAGCTCGTGGGACACGTTGGCGACGAAATCGGATTTGAGGCGGGCCAGCGCCATTTCGCGGCTGACGTTGCGCCAGGTGAGCCAGATGCCGGCGGCCATCAGCAGGGAGAGGCAGCCGAGGATGATGAAGTTGTAGGTGACGAACTGCTGGCCGATGGCGGCCACCGTGGTGCCCTTGTACTTGATCGCCATCACCAGGCCGGGGAAACCTTCCTCGAAGGCACGCTCAACCTCGGGCTTCCCGCCATCCCAGTCCGAAGAAGCGGCAAGGGGCTCCCACTCCTTGCGGAGGTGGATCATCATAACCGCCTGGTTGGCCGCGTTCTTATTCTTGCTGGGCTCGGAAGACGTGTAGGCGAGGACACTATCGAGCATCTGAGGGAAGAAGTCTTTGCGCAGGTAGTCGGGGTCAAAGACGATACCGCCCATGGCCACGCGGTCGCCGGTGAGATGCGGCGGAGTGAAGAGCGCGATGGTGGTGGGAATGTTCCTTTTTCCCGGGCCGCTAATAACCTCGGTGAAGATGTAATAGGGCGGCTGATCCTTCTTCTCCATTTCGCGGAACTTTTCGAGCATGCTCTTGGACTCAACGGGGAGCCATTTGGAGAAGGCGTCGATCGCTTTGCTGATCTCCAGCCTGTAGTCAGAACCATCGGCGCGGTCAGAGCGGGAGCGGACAATGAAAGCGTTGGTCTTCTGGTCGTAGAGAAACGCAAAAGCGATTTGGGGATTTTCGCGGAGGACCTTTTCGAGTTCGGCGGCGACGTGGTCGTCGGGACAGGGGAATTCCTTTCGGATTTCGGCGACTATGCCGCGGAGCTTTTCGACCATTTTCTTTTCGGCGATCTTGGTGATGTAGAGGAAGTCGCGATGGATGGCGGCTTCGATGGCTTTGTCGCGCTGGATGGAGCGGAGGTTCCAGAGGGTGAAGCCAATGATGGCAGCCGCAGGGAGAATAATGGCAAGCTGGAGCGTCAGGAGCATGCGGGTGCGCTCGTTCCAACGCTTCTTGCTCATGGCAACCTCGCCAGCGAGTCTAGGGTCTCTAACCACTAGACGCAAATTGTAAACAAGAGTTTCAGGGGATGTGTCAAAGGGGAGCAAAAAGTTGTAAAGAGTTGTGAAGGGGATTGGCAGAAAGACTGCTAAGCGCTGTACATACAATCGGTTATGGAAGGCTGGATACCCTGATGTCGCAATTCCTCCAATGTCGGGTGGAATGGAACGAGCGGGGCTTCGACCACGTAGGGCGCCTACCAACGAGCAAGGCCACCCAAAGAGGTCAAGGGGTAGCGTCCAGAATCATGCGGATGGCTGGTTGAGAAGCTCCGGCGGCTTCAATTGGGACTCCGAAGAAATCTGTTCGCTCATCGCAACTACATTGAACGAAGATGTCGGCGCAGGAGACCGGACTGTGGCGGCGACGGTGCCGGAAGTCGCGCGGGCACGGGCGCGGATACTTGCCAAGCAGGAGTTGGTGGTGGCGGGGTTGCCGCTGGCGCAGAGGGTGTTCCGAGCGCTGGACGGCGGCATCGAGTTTGAGGCGAAGATTGAGGAAGGGGCGAAGGCTGCGGCGGGAGCGGAGATTGCGTGGATCGAGGGGCGTGCGGAGACGATATTGACGGGAGAGCGGACGGCGCTGAATTTTCTTTCGCACCTGAGCGGAGTGGCGACGTTGACGCGGCGGTTTGTGGAAGCGATAGTCGGGACGCAGGCGCGGATACGCGACACCGGGAAGACCACGCCGCTGCTGCGGGCGCTGGAGAAGTATGCAGTGAGGATGGGCGGTGGGGCGAACCACCGGTTCGGGCTCTTTGACACGATTCTGATTAGGGAAAACTACATTGCCCTGGCGGGCGGAGTAGCCGAGGCGCTGCGGCGGGCGCGGGAGCAAGCGAAGCAGGAAGCAGGGCAGCCACGAGAGATGACGGCGTACGAGAGCTTTGCGCCGCCCAATGCAGGTGGGTTTCCGCTCCAAATTGAAGTGAGGAATGAGGCCGAGTTGCGGGAGGCGCTTGAGACAGGCGCGGTGTCGGTGCTGCTGGACAACGTGGCGCCGGAAGAGGCGGGGCGGCTGACGGCGATTGTGCGTCAGGAGCGAGCGGGGTGTGCGGTGGAGGTGTCGGGTGGCGTGACGCTGGCGAATGTGCGGGCGTATGCGGAGGCGGGCGTGGATTTCATTGCCGTGGGGGCGCTGACGCATTCGGCGCCGGCGGCGGATGTGAGTTTGCTTGTGGAAGAAGGGCGCGGCGAGTAAGCTGGCGCTCCGCGCGGCTGGAAGTTGGCGAGCGGAAACAGAGGGATTCTTCGTTCCGGCCAGGAGGCCGGAACTCAGAATGACAGCCCACAAGAAAACAATGCCACCGACAACATTACCGGGGACGACGGACCGGCGGATTGACGCGCTAGTGGCGCTGCTGGCCGAGAACCCGATGATCGTGATCAGCGGGGCAAAGATCGCGCGGGAAATCGGGGTGACGCGCTCGACGGTGTGGCGTTGGGTCACACAATTGCGGGCGCTGGGCGTACGCGTGAAGGGCCACCCGAGAAGCGGCTACCAGATCGAACGAGTGGCGGACGTGCTGGTGCCGAAGCTGCTGCGCGCGCGGCTGCACGGATGCGGGCTGGGCAAGCGCGTCTATCATTTTTTCAAGACGGACTCGACCAACCGGGTGGCGCTGGAGCTGGGGCACGCGGGCGAGCCGCACGGAACCATCGTGCTGGCTGAAGAACAGACGGCGGGGCGGGGGCGCGCGGGGAGGTCGTGGCATTCGGAGAAGTCGAGCGGGATTTATTTGACGGTGCTGCTGCGTCCGACGATTCCTCCGGCCGATGCGCCGCTGGTGACGCTGCTGGCAGGACTGGCGGCGCGCGAAGCGATCGCCGAGCAGACCGGCCTCGACTGCGACGTTCGGTGGCCGAACGACCTGTTGCTGGGCGGCAAAAAGGTGAGTGGGATCCTGACGGAGATGCACGCGGAGCCAGACCAGGTGAAGTTCGTGATCGTGGGGATCGGGATCAACGTGAACCACGCGAAGTTCCCGGAGGAATTGGAGCCAATTGCGACGTCGCTACGGCTGGCGACGGGGAAGCAACATTCGCGGTTGGAGCTGCTGGTGAAGTTGCTGCGGGCGCTGGAGCGACACTACAATCAGTTCCTGGCCGAGGGGTCGCGGCCGGTGGTGGAGGAGTTTGCCCGGGTATCGAGTTATGCGCGGGGGAAGCGCGTGCGGATTTCGACGGTGAATGAAACGTACGTGGGGACGACGGCGGGGCTCGAAGCAAACGGGTTGCTGCGCGTGGAGCGCGAGGACGGGCGAACGGCAGTGGTGATTTCGGGCGACGTGAGCGAGGTCTGACTGAAGAGAAAAGCAGATTCCTCGTCCGCCGCGGCGGACTCGGAATGACAGGCTGGCAATGAGGGCATGAGATGCTGCTGACGATGGACGTCGGGAACACGAACACGGTGTTGGGGGTGTTCCGTGGAAAAGAGCTGGTGGCGCACTGGCGGCTGACCACGGCGCGGGACCAGACGATTGACGAGTACGGGATACTGACGCGAAACCTCTTCACGCTGGCGGGGCTGGAGCCGAAACAGACCGAGGGCGTAATCATCAGTTCGGTGGTGCCACAGTTGAACGGGACGCTTGAACAGATGGCGGTGCGGTACTGGGGCGTGAAGGCGCTGTTCGTCGAGCCAGGCGTGAAGACGGGCATGCCGGTGCTCTACGACAACCCGCAGGAAGTAGGCGCAGACCGAATCGTGAACTCGGTGGCGGCGTTTGAGAAGTATGGCGGGCCGTGCATCGTAGTGGACTTCGGCACGGCGATCAACTTCGACGCAGTTTCGGCGCGCGGGGAGTATGTGGGCGGGGTGCTGGCGCCGGGGATGGGGATTTCGGCCGATGCACTGTTTTCGCGGGCGGCGCGGCTCTTCCGCGTGGAGATCAAAGACCCCGGGAAAATCATCGGGACGAACACCGCGGCGTCGCTGCAGGCGGGCCTCTACTACGGGTACGCGGACCTGGTGGACGGGATCCTGACGCGGATGAAACAGGTGATGGGTCCGAAGACGCGCGTGGTCGCGACGGGTGGGCAGGCGCCGCTGATTCAGAAGGCGTCGAAGCATATCGAGACGGTGGATGAGTTTCTGACGCTTGAAGGGCTGAGAATTATTTGGGAGAGGAACCGCGAGGCAAAGTCGGCGGCGGCGAACCCGGCGAAAAAAGCTTCGGCCAGGCAGAGGGAGTAGCTAGCATTTCCTGCAAGGGCTGAGTTCCAGACGTACCGCTTCCAAGCAAAGCGACGGCATCCCTCGGCTCCGCTCGGGACAAGAGCCGCCGCACTCCAAAGAAAAACGGGCTCACTTCACGCCGAGGGTGGCGCGGCGGGCGCGCCAGAGATACCACGTGGCAATCGAGCGATAGGGGCGCCAGGGTTCGGCGAGCTTGCGGATGCGCTCGGCCGAAGGAAGTTTCCTGAGTCCGTAGGCTTCCTTGATGGCGTACTGCAGGCCGAGGTCGTCCACGGGGAGAACGTTGGGACGATCGAGGCAGAAAATCAGAAACATCTCCGCGGTCCAGCGGCCAATTCCCTTCACCTGGATGAGATTGACGATGATTTGCTCGTCGGTCATGCGGGCGTAGCGGCCGAGCCTGAGCTGGCTGCGAGCGGCGCGGCGGGCGAGGTCGCGGAGATAGCTGATTTTCTGGCGGGAGAGACCAACGGCGCGGAGTTTGCGAAGGGGAGTGCGCTGAAGCTCGGCAGGACGCGGCAGGCGGCCGCGGCCGGGAGCGTAAAGCTGTTGGAAGCGGCGGGAGATGGTGCGGGCGGCTTTGAGAGCGAGCTGCTGGTGAATGATAGCTTCGGCGAGCGTGCCGAACTGGTTGCGGTTCTGCTCGCGGTGGAGGCGAAGCGGGCCGACGCGGGCGATGAGGCGTCGAAGGATGGGATCGGAGCGCTTCAGATGACGGAGTGCGGCGGCGGGGTTTTTCATGGAGGGAGCAACGATAACACGAGTGATGAAACGCGCCGATCGTTTTGAGAACAAGCAGATCCCTCGCTCCGGCATCGCAAGCTCTTGCCGGAGCTCGGGAGGACAGCACAAGGAAGGGCCGCGGGCATAAATCGACGGGACTTGGTATGTCAGCGCGGGGAAAGATCGCGGGCTGGAGACCTGTTAGAATGACGGGCGTGGAACGGACGCTCAACTACTTCAACTACTACACGGAGATCGAGGAGTATTTCCTCAAGAAGCGCGGGGCGCACCTGCTGGTGTCGCCGCTGGATTGGGCGATCCTCGAGACGTGGCAGAAGGCGGGGATATCGGTGGCGGCGGTGCAGCGCGGAATTGACCGGGCGTTTGAGAGCTGGCAGAGGTCGCGGCGCGGAGCGGCAGGGCGGGCAATGAAAAGTCTGGCGTACTGCGTGGACGCGGTGCTGGACGCGGCGGAAGAAGAGAAAGAGACAGCGGCGGGTACCGGGCCGACAGTGCGGAAGGCGGCGGCGAGCGAGACTTTTTCGCGGGAGGAGCTGCGCGGGTACTTCCAGAAGAACGCGGAGAAGCTGGAGCGAGCGGCGGCGAAGTTGTCGAACGGCTCTGGGGAGCTGGCAACGCGGGTGAGCGAGACTGGGAAGCGTCTGGAGGAGATGCTGACGCTGGTGGAAGCGCCGGGCGAGGTGGACCTGGAAGACTTGGAGCGGCGGCTGACGGTGCTTGAAGAAAAGCTGACAGCGGCGCTGACGGCCGGGGCGAGCGAAGAGGTGCTGCTCGAAGCGCGTCGGGAGATGGACCGGCAACTGGCGCCGTACCGGCGGAAGATGACCGCGGAACAGATTGCGCAGCTCGAGCGGCAATACCTGCAGAAGAGGCTGTTTGAAGAGTATGAGGTGCCGAGGCTGAGTTTGTTTTATTTGGCGTGAGAAGAACAGAGGGCGGGGCTCTGCCCCGCACCCCGGCCGGCAAGATGCCGGCGCTACAAGAAAGAGACGAATGGACGTCAAGATTGAGAAGCTGGTGTACGGGGGCGATGGCCTGGGCCATGCGGACGGGGCGACGGTGTTTGTGCCGTACGTGCTGCCGGAGGAAGTGGTGCGGGTGCGGCCGCTCGAGCGGAAGAAGAAATTTGTGCGCGGGCGAGTGGAGGAGGTGGTGACCGCGTCGGCGGAGCGCACTTCCCCGCCCTGCCGGCATTTTGGAGTGTGCGGCGGGTGCCACTACCAGCACATGCCGTATGAGGTGCAGTTGCGGTACAAGGCCGAAATCCTGCGCGAGAATCTCCGGCGGATTGGGCGGGTGAACTGGGAAGGGCCGATTGAAACAGTGGGCTCGCCGCCACTGGGCTATCGCAACCGCGCGCAGTGGCACATCCGCAGCGAGGGAACAGGCTACTTGCAATCGGGGACGAGCGTGCTGTGCGCGGTGGAGGAGTGTCCAATTCTGTCGCCGCGGCTGGCGAAGATATTGGAACGCGTGCGGGAACTGGCGGCACAGAAGAGGCTGCCGCCGACGGTGACCGAGATTGAAGCGTTTGCGGATGCGGCGGATGAACGGGTGCTGCTGAGTGCGTCGCTATCGCATTTCCACGGGCAGGAAAAGGCGGTGGCGGAGACGCTGCGCGGTGGAATCGAAGGCACGGAGAGCGTGCTGCTGCACGAAGCCAGCCGCGGAGTGATGGAGTTGGATGGGCCGGGGTTCATAAATTACGAAGCCGGAGGATTCCGCTACCGCGTGGGGCATCTGTCGTTTTTCCAGGTGAACCGGTTTCTGATCGAAGAGATGGTGCAGCGAGTGGTGGGCGAGGAACGCGGAGGGCTGGCGCTGGATTTGTTTGCCGGCGTGGGATTGTTCACGCTGCCGCTGGCGCGGCGGTACGAGCGCGCAATCGGCGTGGAGGCGAACCCGGCGACGGTGCGAGACTTGCGAGCGAATGCGAAGGAGAACAAGGTCGAGTACGGCGCGGTGGACGAAGGCGTGGAGAAATTTCTATCGACGTGGAAGGATGCGCCGGACCTGGTGGTGCTGGACCCGCCGCGCGCGGGCGTGCCGGGACCGGCGATTGAAAAACTGCGGCGGCTTGCGCCGGCGCGGATCGTGTATTTGTCCTGCGACCCTTCGACGCTGGCGCGGGACCTGGCGGCGCTCGTGGCGAGCGATGGGCCGGGCGCGAGTTATGAGATTCAGTCGGTGGAATTGCTGGACGTTTTCCCCCAGACTTACCACATCGAAGCGCTGGTGCGGCTCACCCGGCGCGAGTAGACCCTCCTTAGCTTCCAAGGCTATTGCAAAGACAGTACAACTAATGCCATAACTGCGGCAGCGCGGCCCGTTTGTGTTCAGGGTGCGGGATCGCCGTCAGAGGCGAACGGCATGAAGCTGCCGGCATTGTGGATTGTGAGTGCGTTTGCGGCAGGGATACTGCTGGGCAGTGCCCCTCTGGGAACGGATACGTTGGTGCGGGTGTGGCTGGGAGTGGTGATCATCGGAGTATTCGCAGGGCTACTTCTAGTGTGGCGTGGGTGGCTGCGGGCGGCGTGGACCATTGGGCTGGTGGTGTGGGTGGCGCTAGGGGCGCTGGCGATTCGGTGCGAACGAGCGGACGTGTCGGTGAATCATGTGACGCGTATGGTGGCAGAAGGAAGATTCGAGTCGCGCGATCCGTTGCGGTGGCGAGGGCGGCTGCGCAGCGATCCGGTGCGGCTGCCGTGGGGCTATCGGATCGAGGTGGAGTTGGAGGAGGTGGAGATCGAGGGGCGCGCGGCGCCAGCGGAGGGCGGATTGCGGATCAGCTACTTCCGTAATGAGAAGCATCCGGAAGAGATGCCGGCGCTCAGGGCGGGCGACCACGTGGAGGCGCTGGTGCGGGCGCGGCCGCCGCGGAATTTCCAGAATCCCGGGATGTTTGACTATCGAGGATTTCTGGCCCGGCAAGGGATTCACCTGACTGGCTCGCTGCGGAGCGTCGAGCTGCTGCAGCGGATCGAAGAGACACCCACGGACGTGGCGCATGCTGGGGCGCGTGCGCGGGGATGGCTGCTTGGGCGGCTAGATGCGCTCTACGCGGGCAAGCCCGACCAGGCGGCGGTGCTGCGGGCCATGCTGCTGGGCGACTACAACTTTATTGACCGCGACCTGGCGGTGCCGTTCCAGAAGACGGCGGCGTACCACGTGCTGGTGATCTCGGGGTTTCAGGTGGCGGTGTTGGCGGCGATGGTGTTCTGGGTGGGACGGCGAATGCGGTTGGGACTGGCGGGGTCAACGGTGCTGACGCTGGCGACGCTGGCGGCGTTTGTGGCCATCGTGGAAGACCAGCCGCCGATTGAACGGGCGGCGCTGATGGTGACAGTGTATCTGGCGGCGCGGCTGATGTACCGGCGGGTGGAGCTGCTGAACACCGTGGCGGTGGCGGCGCTGCTCATCCTGGCGGCGCGGCCTTCGGCGCTCGAGGATGCGAGTTTTCAACTTTCGTTCGCGGCCGTGGCGATGATCGGGGCGCTGGGGCAGCCGTGGGTTGCGCAGACGAGCGGGGCGTACCGGAGGGCGCTCGACCACCTGGAGGACGTGACGCGCGATGCCGTGCACTCGCCGCGCGCGACGCAATGGCGGCTGGACCTGCGGGCCATTGCGGGCTGGCTTGAGCGGCGACTGCCAGTGCGGCTGCGGGCGCGGGCTGCGTGGTGCGTGACGACGCCGCTGCGCAGTGTGTTTGCATTGTGGGAGGTGCTGCTGATTTCGGCGACGATCCAACTGGGGATGCTGCCGCTGCTGGCGCACTACTTCCACCGCGTGAGCCCGGTAGGGCCGCTGGCCAACGTGCCGGCGACGTTGCTCTCCGGCGTGATGGTGCCGCTGGGCTACGCGACGATGGGGGCGAGCGCAGCGTGGGAGTCGCTGGGACGGTGGTTGGCGGCGGCGCTGGGTGGGCTGTCTACCGTGCTGGTGGCGACGGTGAAGTGGTTCAGCGCGTGGAGCTGGGGGGCGTACCGCGTGCCGCGGCCGCCGGAGTGGGCGATGGTGGCGTTTATCGCGGCCGTAGTGGCGATGGCGCTGGCGGCGCGGGCGAACTCACGGCGCGCGCTCTGGCAGGCGATCGCGGCGGTGCCGCTGGTGCTGCTGACGGTGGTCGTGGCGATGCATCCGTTTGCGCCGCAGCTTGCGCGGGGAAAGCTCGAAGTGACGGTGCTGGACGTGGGGCAGGGCGATGCGATTTTTGTGGCGTTCCCGGATGGAAGGACGCTGCTGGTGGACGGCGGGGGCAGCTACGCAGCGCCGCGGGTGGGAGGCGTGCGAACGGGAATAGATATCGGCGAGCAGGTGGTGTCGCCGTATCTGTGGGAGCGGGGAGTGAAGCGTCTGGATGCGGTGGCGCTGACGCACGCGCATATGGATCACCTGGACGGACTAAATGCCGTGCTCGAGAACTTTCGCGTGGGGAAGCTGTGGGTGAGCCGCGACGTGGACTCGAATGCATACCGGGAGCTGGTCGAGCGGGCACGCGAGAAGGGAGTTCGCGTCGTGCACAGGGGCAGAGGGGAGAGTTTCCAGTGGGACGGCGTGAATGGGCGAGTGCTGTGGCCGGAAGAGACGAACCAAGCAGGGCCGGCCAACAACAACGACTCACTCGTGCTGCGGCTGGAACACGGCGGCGTGGCGCTGCTGTTGCCGGGAGACATCGAGCGACAGGTGGAAAGCGCGCTGGCGACGAGCGGAGAGAACGTGCGCGCGGAGTTTTTGAAGGTGCCGCACCACGGGAGCCGGACTTCGACAACAGAGGAGTTGCTCGGAGCGACAAAGCCACGGGTGGCGGTGGTTTCGGTGGGAGAGACGAACCCGTTTGGCCACCCGCACCCGGACGTGGTGGGGCGGCTGCGCGCGGCGGGGATTGAAGTGCTGCGAACGGACCGCAACGGAGCGGTGACGGCGCTGAGCGACGGGCAGAGGCTCGAGGTGCGGAGCTTTGTGAGCAACCCGCCGGCGGATGCGGCAGACAGCGCGACTAGCAGTGGGCCCGAGGCCGCGACAGATGTGGATGAAGCACGCGTCGGCGCGAAATCTCCAGCGGAGATGGAGGCAAATCGCTCGAGCGGGTGGCGGGCGAAGGCCGGAGGAAAAGACAAGAAGAAGCGAGCCAAGCGCGACAGTCGCAAGAAGAAAGAGCAGCGTGTGCGTTAGAGGGGCGGGGCGGAGGAGAGGTAGGCGGCGATGATGAGGCGGGCGTCGTCGGCCTCTGATTCGAGGACCTGGATTTCGACGCCGTGCGTGCCTTTGGGCGGCTCGCGGAGGGGAAAAGGGTCGGTGGAAGTGGAGGCAGGCGAAGCGATGCCGGCGCTTTCGAGCAGGCCGCGAAGGACGAGGGCTTCGGTGGAGGTGCCAGCGTAGTGAACGACAATAACTTTTTCGCGCGTGGGTTCGGGATGGGGTTGCTGCATATTGGTGCAGTCGCTATACTAGAAATCCAACGGGCCCATGACCGAACTGCAGAGACGCGCCCCGAGCAAGGAAGAAATTGACGAAGAATCCAGACGCGTGCGCCGTCTGCGGATCGTGGTGCACCTCTCGCTCAGCCTAATCGCCCAGGGCAACCTGCCATTTGAAGAAGCGCAAGAAATCGCCGCGGCAACGCGGCGGATGGCGCTGGCGCTCTTCCCCGGCAAGAAAGAGGTGTACGACCTGATTTTCAGGCCGAAGTTTCAGCAACTGATCGCGGAAGTCTACCGGCTGAACTAGGCCGGGCGATCAACTCCAGGGCCACTGCCAGTATATCCGAAGACTGAGCAAGGCAATCCCCACAAGAAAACCGAGATCGGCCTGGTATTCGCGGTTGCGGCGATAGAGATCCCAGGAGAATCGCGCTGCGGATGCGATGGAACGGCCGGGGCGCGGAAAGAAGAGCGGGACGCGGCGGGCGTAGTCGTCAAATGCAGAGCCGTAACGGGCGCGGAGCTCTGCCTCTTCGCGGCGCATGACGGCAGGATAAAAGAGAAGGAAATAGAGGGCGAAGAGAGCGGCGGCAAGCCAGGAGCATCCGGCGAGGAGGCAGCCGGCGGCGAGGAGGAGACTGCCGAGGTAGAGCGGATTGCGCGTGTGCGCGTAGGGGCCGGAGAGGGAGAGCTGCTCGTGCTTGCGGAGATGCCCGGCGGCCCACGCGCGGAGCAAGAGACCCAGAAGAGCGACGCCTGCGCCGATGGCGAGAGAACGAGGCGAAGGATGCGCAAGGAAGTAGGCGGCAAGAGCGACGGGATAGCTCAGGCGGACGCGCCAGCGTGTCCAGAATTGACCGGGGACGGTCATCGGGCGCGCTCCAGACGAGTGGCGACGGCGGCAAGAACCTGTTCGACGGTGATCGAGAGCATGGAGGCGGCGAATTCGCGGCCGCGGCTGTGCGTGTTCTCAGAGAGAGCGGCGTTTTGGACGACCACATCAGCCGGGGAGTAGGGGCCGTTGCGGCGCGAAGTGGTGGGTCCAAACAAGGCGACGACGGGAGTACCCAAGGCGACGGCGAGATGGAGCGGGCCGGTATCGGCGGCAACGACAAGGCGCGCGCAGGAAAGAAGAGCCATCAATTGAGGCAAGTCGGTTTCGAAGCGGACGGGCGCGGCCGGACCAGCGGCGCGGCAGACGGCTTCGGCGAGCGCGGCTTCGCCGGGACCGAAGTTAATGATGGCGCGAAGTCCGCGGTCGCGCTCGAGCGTGCGGCAGAGCTCGCCATAGCGCTCGGGCGGCCAGCGCTTCGAGCGCCAGCCGCCGCCGGGGCTGACGACGAGGTACTCAGTGATTCCCTGCCCTGTGAGGCGGCGCGCGATTTCGAGCTGTGCAGGCTCAGGGATGACAAGCGAAAAACGAGCGGGGCCGATGCGCGCGCCGGCAGCGGTGGCCACGGAGAGGAACTGGTCAACGATATGCGGGGCAGAAGGCGAGACGTGCTGGGTATAGAACAGAGCGGCGCCGCCTTCGCGGGCGGAGGCGCGGTCGAAACCGATGCGGCGAGGCGCGCCGGAGAGAAAAGCGAAGAGCGCCGATTTATAGAGGCCCTGAAAGTCAATGACGCAGGTGTAAGCGTTGCGGCGCAGAGTGCGAACGGCGGAAAGGGTGCCGGAAAGGCCACGATCGAGAGGAATTGGCGTGGCCAAGGCAGGGTTGGAGGCGAGCAGAGGAAGCCATTTGCGCTCGATGAGCCAGTCGATGCGAGCCGAGGGAAAGGTGTCGCGCAGGGCGGCGACGGCAGGCAGCGCGTGGACGACGTCGCCCAACGAGCCGAGGCGCACGACGAGGAAGCGATCAGCGGGTGAATTATCAGCCATGGTTCGGGTCGCGGACGCGGGCGAGGAGGTCGCGCGTGGAGTGACGCTTGGGGTCGCCGACAATGGCAACGCGGATGCCGAGACGCGCGGCGACGTCACGCTCGGGGACAGTGTCCAGAGTGTAGTCGGTGCCCTTGGCGTGGACGTCCGGGCGGAGGTTTTCAAGGAGCGGCTCGACGGTGAGGTCGTCGAAAAGGACGACGAAGTCCACAGCGGCGAGAGCGGCGACCAGCTCAGCGCGGGCGGCGGCGGGAAGAATGGGGCGGCCGGGGCCTTTGAGGGCGCGAACGCCGGAATCGGAGTTGATGGCGACGACGAGGAGATCACCCTCGCGGCGGGCGCCTTCGAGATAGCGGACGTGGCCGACGTGAAGGAGGTCGAAGCAGCCGTTGGCGAGCACGATGCGGCGGCCGCGCCAGCGCTCGTCGTCGAGGCGACGGCGAAGCTCATCGAGCGGGAGAATTTTTTGGCGCGTGGCAAACATCAGCGCGGAGGATTCCCGGGAGGGCTAGTGGCTTCGCCGCGGATGGCCCCCAAAAGCTCGTCGCGCGTGACGGTGGCGGTGCCACGCTTCATGACGACGATGCCGCCGGCGTAGTTGGCCAGATGCGCGGCTTCAAGGAAGGTGGCACCGGCGGCGAGGGCCAGGGTGAAGACAGCGATGACAGTGTCGCCGGCGCCGGTGACGTCCACGGCTTGATCGGCGCCATAGACGGGGATGGCGACGGGCTGACGACCACGTTCGAAGACGACCATACCGTCCTTGCCGCGAGTGACGACGAGGGCCTGGAGTTTCATTTGCTTGAGCGTGCGGTTGCCGAGGTCGAAGAGTTTCGCAGTGTCTGTGGCGATGCGGGTGTGGTGCAGGGCTTCCAGCTCGGGCTCGTTGGGCGTGGCGGCGGTGATGCGGGAAGAGCGGTAGTCGAGGAGTGCGAAGCGTGAGTCAAGGGTGATGAGGCGACCCTTGAGGCCGCGGACGAGCGAAGGAGTGACAACGCCGCAACCGTAGTCGGAGACGAGGACGGCAGCGGCGCGACGGGCACGGGCGCGGGCCTTCTTCTCAAGGGCGCGGACGGCGCGAGCGGGTAGCGGCGGCGAGGGCTGGCGATCGACGCGAAGAACCTGCTGGCTGGTGGTGTGAGTCCAGCCGGCGAGGAAGCGAGTTTTCGTGGGCGTGGTCCAGCCGGGAATGCTGAGGATGCCGGAGGTTTCGACGCGCTTCTGGCGGAAGTAGTCGAGCAGGGCACGGCCGGGCGTGTCGTCACCGACGACGGTGACGGGCAGGACTCGCGCGCCCAAATCGGCGAGATTGTTGGCGGCATTGGCGGCGCCGCCGGGAAGAATCTGCGTCTGGCGATGGCCGAGGATGAGGACGGGGGCTTCGCGAGAGACGCGGGAGATTTCGCCGAACACAAACTCGTCGGCGACGAAATCGCCGAGCAAGGCGATGGACTGCCTGGGGAACGACTCGACGATGTCCACCAGGCGGGTGAGATCGGCGCTCACCGGGCCTCCTGCAGGATGAAGTCCACAGCAGAGCTCAGGTCTTCGGCGACGCAATCAGGCTGGCGGGGCCATTCGGTGTGGTGAAGCTCGTACTCGCCGCGGCCATAGCCGGTGAGGACCAGAACGCCACGTCCGCCGACGCGATGGGCCATTTCGACGTCGAGGAAACGATCGCCGACGACCCAAGAGCGTTGCAGGTCGAGATTGTGCTCGCGGGCGGCATGCTCGAGCATGCCGGGATGCGGCTTGCGGCAGGCACAGGCCTCTTCGGTGCGATGGGGGCAGAAGTAAATGCCGTCGAGGCGGGCACCGGCGGCGGTGAGCTGCTGCGTCATGCGCTCGTGAATCTGGTGGACCAGCCATTCGGGAAAGATGCCGTGGGCGATGCCGGACTGATTGGTGACCACGACGACGGGGAAGCCGCCATCGTTTAGGCGGCGGATGGCCCCGGCGGCGAAAGGGAACATGCGGAAGCGGCTTATATGGTTCAAGTAGCCCATCTCCTCGCAGATGGCGCCGTCGCGGTCGAGGAAAACCGCCGGACGCGCGGCGGAATCAAGCATCCCCTGTGCTCCCGGAAGCGGCGGCCGGGCCGGAGGCGGTGAAACGGTACGCGGCGCGGTAAACGTCGTCGACGGCGATGCGCGTCATACAGCGATGGTCCACCGGGCAGTGGCGGAGGAAGCAAGGGCTGCAGGAAACGGGCTGGCGGACGAGCGCGGCCAAGGGCGTGACCGGGGCGGTGCCGAACGGATCGGTAGGACCGAAAATGCCCACCACGGGCAGGCCGACCGCGGCGGCCACGTGCATGGCACCGGAGTCGTTGCCAATGAACAGGCGACAGGAGGCGAGCAGGGCCGGCAGATCACGGATGGGAGTTTGACCAACAAGCATCACGGGAGGCCGCCGCATACCGGCAGCGATTTTCTCTGCGACCACGCGTTCGGAAGACGTGCCGAAAAGTATCACATCGGCGTCGAAATCAGCAATCAGGCGGGAGGCAACAGCCGCAAAGCGTTCGGGCGGCCAGCACTTGGCCGAACCGTAGGCCGCGCCCGGGGCGAGGGCAATGCGGAGCGCGCCGGTGCGGCAGCCGGCGCGGCGGAGCAGGTCTTCGGCGCGGGCGAGGGCGGCGGGGTCCACGCGGAGGCCGATGCGGTCAACGGGGTGAAGGCGGGCGATGAAGCCGGAGCGGCGGAGGAGCTCGAGATAGTAGTAAGGCTCGAGGGCGGGGATTTCGCCAGGATGAGGCAGCGGAACCGGCTGAGTGAGGAGCCAGGAGCGGGCATCGCGGGCATAGCCGATGCGCTGCGGTATTGCAGCGCGCCAGGCGATCCAGGCGGACTGGAAAGAGTTGGGAAGGAGTAGGGCTAGGTCGAAGTGGTCGCGACGGAGGTCGCGAGCGAGGCGCTCGATTCCGAGAAGACCGCGATGACGGCCGGTGTGGTCAAAGACGATGAGGCGGTCGAGAAAACCCTGGTCGCGGTAGAGGTCAGCGACCCAGGGGCGGGCCAGGACAGCGATCTCCGCCTGCGGCCAGCGGCCGCGAATGACGGCCAGCGCGGGGATGGACATAACGGCATCGCCCACCCAATTGGTTGCGCGGACGAGGATTCTCACGGGTGGCCTCGTTCGCGGTTGCGGGCGATGGTCAGAAAGAGCGTTTGCCAGAATAGCTCGGGAAGCGCGGGCACGAGGGAGATGCGGCAGAAGTGGAGCGGGAGTGCGGGGGGCTGGACGGCGATGAGATTGAAGATGTCTTTTTCGGTGCAGAGCAAAGCATCGGCGCTGGAGGAGGAGGCGCGGCGGGCAAGGTCGTTGACTTCCTGCTGAGTGTAGCGATGGTGGTCGGGGAAAGAAACTTCTCCGACAACATCGATGCCCCAGCGGCGAAGATCGCTCGAGAAGGCGTCGGGATTACCGATGCCGCTGAAGGCGAAAAACTTCTTCCCTTTCCAATCGAGGGGAGCGGGAGCCGCGGCGGGGGGATGGACGAAGACGCCGTCGAGGGCCGTCTGGGCGTAGAAAATGGGTGCAGAGCTGTGGTGACGTACAACGGTCTCCAGAGCCGGGGCGTGATCGGTGCGAGTAATGACGATGATGTCAGCGCGGGCCAGCGCAGAGCGAGGCTCGCGGAGCGGGCCGGCGGGAAGCAGCCAGCCGCCGCCAAACGCGTTGGTGGAATCAAGGAGAAGGACATCGGCGTCGCGGGCGAGGCGGAGATGCTGGAAGCCGTCGTCGAGGACGAACCATTCGATGCCGTGGCGCTCGAGCATGCGGCCGCGCTGGAAGCGGTCGGGGCCGACACCGAAATGAGCGCGGCGGCCGAGGCGAGACTGGAGGAGGGCGACCTCGTCGCTCATCGAACCGACGCCCTTGTAGCCGCGGGTCAGGATGCCGACGCGCTTGCCTTCGTCGAGGAGGCGACCGGAGATCCACTGCACCAGGGGCGTTTTGCCGGCGCCGCCGACGGTGAGATTGCCGACACTGATGACCACGCCGCGGAGGCGATGCTGCTTGAGAATGCCGCGACGGTAGAAAACGGCGCGAAGGCGCGCGGCGAGGCCGTAAAGAGCCGAGGCGGGCCAGAGAAGCCAGCGAAGAATGGGATGGAGCTTCATGGTGCGCGCTCCACTTGGTCGAACAGGGCGGCGATGCGGTCGAGCGCGCGGGAGGCGGCGCCGCAGTTGCGCCCCATCAGATCAGAAGCGGCGCGGGCCATGGAGGAGCGACGGGCAGGGTCGCGGAGCAAATCGAGGCAGGCGCGGCCCAAGTGTTGGGCATTGTTGATTTGGAGGCCAGCGCCAGCGTCGAGCACGAGGCGAGCAATCTCGGCGAAGTTTTCCATCGAGGGGCCGAAGAGGACGGGTACGCCCGCGGCAGCGGGCTCGAGGATGTTGTGACCGCCGGCCGAGACGAGCGAGCCGCCAACAAAGGCAAGGTCGGCCAGACGGTAGAGACCGGCCAACTCGCCGATGCTATCGAGAATGAAAACGTCAGCGGAATCATCGAGGGGCGTCGAGAAGTCGAGCTGGCTGCGGCGGAGGACGCGATAACGCGAATCAGTCGCGAGCTGGGCGGCAGGGTCGAAACGCTCCGGGCGGCGCGGAGCAACGACTAGTAGGGCACGCGGATGTTCAGCACGCACGGAGGTGAAGACTTCGAGGACGGCAGATTCTTCGCCGGCAACGACGCTGCCGGCGACGAGCACGGGGCGACGCGGCGCGCGGGCGAGAGAGTTTTCGAGCCAGGCGGCCAAAGGAGAGGTGTCGGGCAGGGGGACGTCATACTTGAGGTTGCCACAGACGGAGACGTGGGCAGACTCGCCGCCAATGGCGACGATGCGGCGGGCGTCTTCTTCGGTCTGCATCAAGAAGAGGTCCACGTGGGCCAGGATGGACCGCATCGAGCGTCGCCAGAAATGATAGCGCCCAAAGGAGCGGTCGGAGATGCGGCCGTTGACGACAACCACGGCGGCGCCAGCGCGACGGGCTTCGCGGAGAAAGCGCGGCCAGAACTCGGTCTCGACGATGACGACCAGTGCGGGCTGGATGGCGCGGAGAGCGCGACGGCAGGCGAAAGCGAAGTCGAGCGGGAAATAGAACGTGCCGTCGGCGGCCAGCTTCTGCGCGGCAAGGGCCTGGCCGGTCTCGGTGGTGGTGCTGACGAAGATGCGGCGTTCGGGATAGCGGCAGCGCAGGAGCGGAAGAAGCGGGGCGACGGCCTGGGCCTCGCCCACCGAGACGGCGTGAATCCAGATGGCGCCGGGGGCGGGCTGGTGGAACACTGGCGGAAGGGTGCCGAGACGCTGGGCGAGGCCACGAACGCCGGTTCCCCTGCTCCATGCTCGGATCAGGTAGTAAGGACCGAGAATGGGCACAGCCAGCGCCAGCACGAGACTGCGAAAGGCGTATTCGAGCCAGGCGCGGAACGACAGCCGGGGAGCGCGCGATCGCGTCGAGTGGGTCATCCGGGGACGACGTTACGGTAACACGGGCGGGGCGAAAATGGACTCCCTACAGATAAAGCGAAGGGCGGGCTAGAGGAAGGGATAGCTCTGCCGGTAGAGCTTGGGGACCTGGAGGCCAAGGGCAAGAATCTGGGGCTGAGCATCGCGGATGTAGGCCTGGCGGCGATCTTCGTTGGTGCGGAACTTGAGGCCGAGGCGGATGTAGAGGTCGGTATTCTTGGTGTGCGGAGGGCCGAACATGTTCAGGGCGACGCGCCACCAGCGATTCATAGCGGCCTGAATGCGCGCCTTATTGCCGTTTTCCATCATAGCCCGCAAGCGCCCGCTGCCGAAGTCCACGTGGCCTTCTTCTTCGCCGAGGATTTGGCGGGACATCTGCATCCAGGGGGCGTAGCTGCTCTGAGCGTAGTCCTCGATGAGGAAGTAGGCGCCGCGATCGATGAGAAAGGTGAGCATGAGGACGTCGAGCCAGTTGAGACTTGGGAAGACCAGGTTGATGGTGCGGTAGAACCAGTGCTGGGACTCGTGCCGGCGCGCCTCTTTGCTGGGCACGCCGAGGTCGCCGAGGAGGAGGATGCACTTGTGCCAGTGCTCAGCCTCTTCGTGGGCGATGTGGGCCATGTGGACTTTTTCGTCGGGACCCGGTGCGCGAGGGACCCAACTGGAGTAGGTATGGGCGGCCCAGAGCTCGGCGCGGGCGTGGTCGGCAAGGAGCTTGAGCAGGTTCTTGCGATACTCCGGAGACATCGGAGTGTCGCGGGTAACGCTGCCGGGCGCAAGTTCACGAGTGACCATGGCACCTCACTTCGCTGACGGGAAGGAACCGAGTTGGGACAGAATCTGAACCGAACGGCGCGGAAGATAGTCAAGATGAGGCGGAAAGTCAACCGGTAAGAAGAGAAGCGGCAACCCGGCGCAATCAATTGAGGCGAAGGGTGAGGCCGCCGTCCACGGTGATGCCGGCGCCGGTGACGAAGTCGGAATCGGGCGAGGCCAAAAAGAGGGCGACGCGGGCAACGTCTTCCGGCTCGCCGAAGCGGCCGAGCGGGGTGCGGCGCTCGACGTACTTGCGAAAGAGCCAGCGGGAATGGAACGGGCGGGTCATCTCGGTGCGGATGTAGCCCGGACAAATGTAATTCACACAGATGGAATGCGGACCTAGCTCGAGGGCGAGCGAGCGCGAGAGGCTGGCCAGCGCACCCTTGGTGGCGGAATACGCGCTCAGCCGGCGAGAATGGTGAGAGAGGGTCACCGAGGCGATGTTGATGATCTTTCCGCCGGGCTGGCGCTTGAGCAAAGGCAGTGCCGAGCGGGTGCAATGGATCGCGCCCTTGAGATTGGTGGAGATCGCATCCTCCCAATCGCGGTCGGAAAGATTTTCAAAGAGAGCGCGGCGGGAGATGCCGGCGTTGTTGACGAGGATTTCGAGGCCGCCGAGGTCGCGGCCCACGAGGGCGAATGCTTCGGCCACTTGATTTGCGTTGCCCACATCGGCGGCGAGAGAAAGCGCGCGGCCGCCCTGGCTGTCGATCTGGCGGCGGGTTTCTTCGGCGGCCGTGGGATTGATGTCGAGGACGGCGACGCGCGCGCCTTCGCGGGCAAAAAGCGCGGCAATGCTGCGGCCAATGCCGCCACCCGCGCCGGTCACCAGTGCGCGTTTTCCGTCCAAGCGTCCCATGAGCGGCGTATTATAGACATAGCGCGCGTGTGGATGCACGGAGCAACTCAGGCGGAGACCGCGCATCTGACTTCAAGAGGCCGATGAAGAGACAAGTGCTACTTGCGGCGGCGATGTGCGGTCTGGCGACAGGAGCGGCGGGGGCGCAGGCGAACCCGGCTTCTCTGCCGGCGCGCGACGCGCACGAAGGCGTGACGATCTCGGCAGACCCCTACCAGGACGAGGCCCGGTACAAAGAGCGGTTCGGAAAGAAAAACCCGTACAAGGTAGGGATCCTGGCGGTGGAAGTGTTCATCCGGAACGACAACGATAAGCCGATCCGCTTAATGCTCGAGAGTGTGCGGTTGATGCTGGCCATTCCTGGCGCGGAAAAGCAAAGGCTGCGGCCGATGACGGTCGAAGATGTGGCGGACGGCGTCCTGAACAAGGGCGGGCAAAAGGCGAATAGGCCGCGGGTGCCCATCCCCATACCGGGACGCGGGCCGAGTACGGGGCGCGGAAAAGACTGGGAGGAACTGGAGACGACGCTGCGCAGTGTGGCGTATGAGAATGACATTCTGCCGCCGCGGTCGACGGTGAAGGGGTTTTTCTTCTTTGACATGGATGGCCACTACGATTGGGTGGAGTATGCGCGGCTGTACGTGCCGGACTTGGAGTTCATGCACAACAAGCAGGCGCTGCTGTATTTCGAGGTGGATTTGGCGCCGGCGGCGCAGA
>CAZHLD010000007.1:36330-68210 GCA_964533185.1 uncultured Acidobacteriaceae bacterium
CGACAACGCGAAGCGGTGCTGGCCAGCGACGGGCCGGTGCTGGTGCTGGCCGGCGCCGGAACGGGCAAGACTCGCGTGATCACCTATCGGATCGCCTACCTGATGGAACTGGGCGTGCCGGGCGAGTCCATCCTGGCGGTAACGTTCACCAACAAGGCCGCGGACCAGATGAAAGAGCGCGTCACGCGGCTGGCGGCGCGCAGCGGTCGTGCGATGAGCGAGCCGTGGGTTTCGACGTTTCATTCCTTCTGCGCGCGGATGCTGCGTCGCGAGGCGCCGCGGCTAGACCTACGGCGCGACTTCGCCATCTACGACGAGGACGACCAAGCCGCGGCGCTGAAGCTTGCGCTGGGGCGCGTCGGGTATGAAGAGAGCCGCTACGCGGCGCGCGGGATACTGGAACGGATCAGCTTTGCCAAGAACCACGGGATCACACCCGCACCAATGGCCGAGCAGGCAAAGGATGACCGCAGCAAGGATTTGGCGAAAATCTATGCGGCGTATGATGAGACGCTGAAGCGGGCCGGGGCGTTGGACTTCGACGACCTATTGCTGCGCGCGGTGGAAGTGCTGCGGCGATTCGATGAGGCGCGAGCGCAGTGGAACAGGCAGTTTAAGTACGTGCTGGTGGACGAGTACCAGGACACGAACCGGGTGCAGTACGAGCTGCTGCGACTCTTGACCGGCGAGCGGCGAAACCTTTGCGTGGTGGGCGATGAGGACCAGTCCATCTATAGCTGGCGTGGCGCAGACGTGGGGAACGTGCTGCGCTTCGCCGAGGATTTTCCGGGCGCGCAAGTGATTCGCCTTGAGGAGAACTACCGCTCGACGCAGAAGATACTGGATGCGGCGGCCGGGGTGGTGTCGAAGAATGTTAAGCGGCTGGGGAAATGTCTGACGGCGACGCGCGGCGAAGGGAGTGCGCTGCGGTTTTATGAGGCGAGAGACGCCGCGGCGGAGGCGGAATATATCGCAAGCGAGGTTTTTCAGTTGGAGCGAAACGACCCAGGGACGCATATCGCCGTACTGTACCGGATGAACTCGCAGTCGAGGGCACTCGAGGAGGCGCTGCGACGGGCCGGGACACGGTACCGGATGCTGGGCGGGTTCAGCTTCTACCAGCGAGCGGAGATTAGGGATGCACTGGCGTATGCGCGACTGGCGATCAACCCGGAGGACGACGTGGCGCTGCTGCGCGTGCTGAACACGCCTCCGCGAGGGATCGGAAAGGCCGTTGATGCGCTGCAAGCAATGGCGCGGGAGCGCGGTGTCTCGCTATGGAGCGCAATCGGAGCGACGGTCGAGACAGGCGGCGCGGGACGAGCGATTGCGCCACTGAAGAGCTTCCGGGAGCTGATCGAGGGTCTGAGTGAGCTGGTGAAGACGAAAACGCCGTCGGAATTCCTGAATACGATGCTGGACCGCACCGGATACATGGACTACTCCGAGCAGCAGGACATGTCGCAAGAGACGGGTCGCGCCGAGAACTTGCGCGAACTGGTGAACGCGGTGGCCGAAGGAGCCGAACACGGAGAGAGTGTGAGCGAGTTCCTGGAGCGATCGGCGCTGGCCAGCGACGCCGACAACTACGATGAGAAGGCATCCGTGACGCTGCTGACGTTCCATTCGGCCAAGGGGCTGGAGTTTGAACACGTGTTTCTGACGGGGATGGAGGAGGGCGTCTTCCCGCACAGCCGGTCGATGAACGGCGCGGACGAGCTCGAGGAGGAGCGGCGGCTGTGCTATGTAGGGATGACGCGCGCAAAGGAGACGCTGACGCTGACGCGGGCGGTGTACCGGCGGGAGTACGGGAAGGAGCGGCTGGAAGGGTCGCTGCCGTCGCGGTTCCTGGCAGAGATCCCCGGCGAGCTGATCGAGACGGCGAAGGGCTCGCTGGCCGATGCGGGCGAGACGCGTCGCTATGAGCCGGACCCGGAGTACTCGTACACGCCGGAGGAGTTTACCAGGCGCGTGCGGCAGGGGACGTACCCGCCGAAGCCAACGCGCGCGCCAGCACGGGCACGTGCGACTTCGAGGACGACACGTGGCGGGCCGCGCGACCCACTGATCGGGACGCGGGTGCGGCACCCGAACTATGGCCTTGGCACGATTATTGAGGTGGATGGCGAGGGAGAAGAGCGGAAGCTGACGGTGAGCTTCAGCGACCACGGAACGAAGAAGCTACTGGAGCGGTTTGCGAAATTGGTGCCGGCCTAGACGAGCGAGCGGCGGCGGGATGGTTGCGCGAAGGGGCGGGGCAAGGTAGAGTTTCGGGACTTTGGCGGGCCGTGAGAGTAGAAAGAGGCAAGTCAGGCAAGAAGGACAGGCTAAAGCCTGTCCTACTGGTGGTGGTGACGAGTGGGCTCGCAGCTCTTCCGGACAAAAGGCATTGACCAGTTAATCTCCGACGCCGATAAGCCCGAGCGACGGCTGAAGAGAACGCTCGGGGCGGGCAGCCTAGCGGCGCTCGGAATCGGGGCGGTGATCGGGTCGGGGATTTTCACCGTGATCGGAACGGCGATTGCGGGGCAGCAGTTGACCGTTTCCTCAATCGTGAACGCGCCGCTACTGGAGTACTTGATTCACCGCTCACCGACGTTCGGGCGGCCCGGGGCAGGGCCGGCGATTGCGCTGTCGTTTTTACTGGTGGCGATTGTGTGCGGGTTTGCGGCGCTGTGCTACGCGGAGCTGGCGTCGATGATCCCGATTGCGGGCAGCGCATACACGTACACCTACGCGACGCTGGGCGAGCTGGTGGCGTGGATCATCGGGTGGGACCTGATCCTGGAGTATGCAGTGAGCAACATGGCGGTGAGCGTGGGGTTCGCGGCGCACATCGTGGATTTTCTGGACTGGTTTGGCATTCACCCGTCGCTGCAATGGATCACGCCGGCGTACCTTCCGGCGGGGATGGCCGACTTCAAGGGCAACGTGCTGTACGACCCGGGCTGGCATTTCGGGTTCAACTGGCCGGCGTTCCTGATCGTAATGCTGCTGACGATGGTGCTGGTGCGTGGGATCCGCGAATCAGCGGAGACGAACAACGTGATGGTGGTGGTGAAGATCGCCGCCATATTGATTTTTGTGAGCTTTGCGGCGCGGTATATCCAGAGCGGGAACTGGGTGCCGTTTATGCCCAACGGGTGGCCCGGAGTGCTGACGGGTGGGTCGATTATTTTTTTCACGTACATTGGGTTCGATGCGGTGTCGACGGCGGCCGAGGAGGCGCGCAATCCGCGGCGGGACCTGCCGATCGGGATTATTGCGTCGCTGGTGATCTGCACGGTGTTGTACATCGGCGTGGCAGTAGTGCTGACCGGTCTCGTGCCGTGGCAGACGCTGACGAACGACGCCGCGCCGGTGGTGAACACACTGAAGCGGCTGAACCTGACCTGGGTGCGGCTGGCGGTGCTGATCGGTGCACTGGTGGGGATGATCTCTTCCCTGCTGGTGTTTCAACTGGGGCAGGCGCGGGTGTGGTTTGCGATGTCGCGCGACGGCCTGCTGCCGAAGATTTTCAGCCGGGTACATCCCAGGTTCCGCACACCGGATTTTTCGACGTGGGTGGCGGGGTTCCTAGTTGGAATACCGGCGGGGCTGTTTGACATTGGGACATTAGCCGAGCTATCGAATATCGGGACGCTCTTTGCGTTTGCGCTGGTGGCGGCGGGAGTGCTGATTCTGCGCTACCGCGAACCAGACCGGAAGCGGGCCTTCCGGGCGCCGGGCGGATTACTGGCGCCGATCGTGACGATCCTGACCTGCCTGCTGCTGATGGCGGGCCTGCCAATCATGAACTGGATCCGCTTTTTCGTCTGGCTGGGGATTGGTCTGGTAATCTACTTCGTTTACAGCCGGAAGCGGAGCACGCTTAGATTGGAGACGCAGCGGGAGAGATGAGGATGAGCCGCCGGATACTCGCGAGCGTGACGGTGCTGGCGGCTGTGTGTCTGCTGACGCCGCCGGTGGCGCGATGCTGGGGAGCGAACGGTCACCGGCTGGTGGCGAACAAGGCGATAGAAACGCTGCCGCCGGAACTGCGGCCGTTTTTCGAAGCGAACCGGATCTTCATCACGCAGCACGCCGCCGACCCGCTGGACTGGCTGGTGAAAAACCCAACCGAGCGGCAAAACCACGTGATTCTGTTTGAGCGCTACGGGCGGTTCCCGTTCAGCGCGCTGCCGCGGAACTACCAAGCGGCGCTGAAAAAGTTTGGCAAGGCGAAGCTGGACGCCAACGGCGTGCTGCCGTGGCAGATCGGCGTGTACAGCGAGAAGCTGACCAACGCGTTCCGTAAGGGGAATTGGGAAGAGGCGAGGCTGATGGCGGCGATCCTGGCGTACTACGTGGGCGAAGCCTACGACCCGTTCAACACGACTGAGAATGGGGACGGGCAGCTTTCCGGGCAGCCGGGCGTGAACCTGCGATTTGGCAACAGCCTGGTGGACCGCTTCTCGCAGTTCCTATTTCTGCGGCCGAATGACGCCTACTTCATCTCAGAGCCGACGGATGCGGCGTTTGAGGCGTGCCTTTCGTCGCATAGCTGGCTGGAGATCATCCTGCTGGCCGACCTGCGCGCGCGGCGCGGTCAGCCGGACTATACGGACGAATACTACGCGCAGTTCTACAACCAAGCCGGGGCGGTGCTGATCCGGCAATTCTCCGACGCCGCGACGGACGTTGGCGCGTTCTGGTTGACGGCGTGGCGCAACGCCGGCAGCCCGCAAATCCCGCAGCGGTAGTTCCCTTTCCCGTGTCCTTCAAAGACGACGCAGCCCTGATTGCGAAACTCCCCAAGGCGGAACTGCACCTGCATCTCGAAGGCTCGATTGAGCCGGAGACGGCAGTAGAGTTGGCGGCGCGGCACGGAATTGCGCTGACGCGGGAAGAGGTGGCGGCGAGGTATCAGTACACGGATTTTCTGGGGTTCATCGAGGCGTTCAAGTGGGTGACGTCGTTTTTGCGAGAGCCGGCGGACTACGCGTTGATCACCGACCGGCTGGCGGAGACGTTGCTGCGGCAGAATGTGGTCTATGCCGAAGTGACGCTTTCGGTGGGCGTGATGCTGTGGCGGAAACTGGACGTGGAGGCGAATTTTCTCGCGATTTGCGAGGCGGGGGAACGAGCACGGGCGAAGGGACTGCGGCTGCATTGGATTTACGACTGCGTGCGGCAGTTTGGTCCGGAAGCGGCGCTCGATGTGGTGCGTGTCGCGGTGCGATTCAAGAACGAGGGCGTGGTGGCGTTCGGAATGGGTGGCGATGAGCTAGCCATGCCGGCCGAAAGGTTCCGAAAGGTGTACGACTACGTGGCACAGGAGGGGCTGCATCGGGTGGTGCATGCGGGAGAGATCGGCGGACCTGAGGAAGTGAGGGATGCGATTGAGACCCTGGGTGCGGAACGTGTGGGGCACGGAATCGGCGTGGCGGGCAATGAACGGACAATGGCGCTGGTGGCGGAGCGGGGAGTGACGCTAGAGGTCTGCCCGACGAGCAATTTGAGGACGGGCGCGCTGGCGAAGCAGCTCGGGCGAGCCGATGCGAGCGTCGAGGACCATCCGCTGCCGAAGCTGGTGCGGCGTGGGCTGCGCGTGTCGGTGGGGACGGATGACCCGGCGATGTTTGGGTGCACGCTCAATGGCGAGTACGCAGTGGCGTTGCGGCTGGGGCTGAGCGCGGCAGAGGGGGCGCGGGTGGCCGAGTGCGGGTTTGAGGCAGCGTTTTTGCCGTCGGGAGAAAAGGCGACGCTTGTGAACCTATTTCGCGCCGATGCAAAGGCGCAGGGATTGGTATACTGAAGGCCATGAAAGCACACGTTTGGGTGATGTTGAAGCCGACCGTACTCGACCCGCAGGGACAGACGATCCAGCACGCCCTGGCAGGGCTGGGCTACGAACAGGTGAAGGACGTCCGGCAGGGTAAATTCTTCGTGCTCGACCTGGGCGGCGCCGACCGCGAGGCGGCGCGGGCACAGGTGGAGAAAATCGCCAAGGATGTGCTGACTAATCCCGTCATTGAAGAGTTCCGCTTCAAACTGGTGGAGTAGCCGGGCCGGATGCAAAGATGAGCCCGGAATTGCAGCCGAGGAACATCGGCGGGGGCGGCGGTGCGCGCAGACGCGGCTGGTGTGCTAATCTTGAAAGTTGCTGACAGGCTATCCGCGGGCGTAGCAAGTAAGAGAACTACGGAGAGAAGACCATGTGCGGGATAGTGGGTTACATCGGACCGAAGAAGGTGGTGCCGCTGATCATTGACGGGCTGCGGAGGCTGGAGTATCGCGGCTACGATTCGGCGGGGATCGCGGTGGTGACGCAGAACGGCAAGTTGGACATCCGGCGCGCGTCGGGGAAGTTGCGCAACCTGGAAGAGGCGATCCGGCTTTCGCCGATTGACGGACTCTACGGCATCGGGCACACGCGGTGGGCAACACACGGGCGTCCGACGGAAGAGAACGCGCACCCGCACCGGGACTGCTCGGGCGAAATTGTCGTGGTGCACAACGGGATTATCGAGAACTACGTCGAGCTGAAGAAGCAACTGGCTGCCGAGGGACACAAGTTTGTTACTGAGACGGACACGGAGGTGATCGCACACCTGGTGGAGAAGCACATGAACGGCGGGCCGCTTGAGGAGGCCGTGCGCAAGACGGTGAAACAACTGAGCGGGGTCTATGCACTGTCGATTCTCTCGACGCGCGACCCAAACAAGATTGTGGCGGCGCGGTGGGGCCCGCCTTCGGTGATCGGGCTGGGACAGGACGAGTACTTCGTGGCCAGCGACATCCCGGCCATCCTCTACCACACGCGGGACGTTTTCTTCCTGGCCGACGGCGACTTGGCCGTGATCACGCCGCAGGGCGTGCGGCTGATCGACTTCGAAGGACGCGCGATCCAGCGGGCGGTGCAGCACATCACGTGGGACCCGATCATGGCCGAGAAGGGCGGGTTCAAGCACTTCATGCAAAAAGAGATTTTCGAGCAGCCGCGCGCAGTGCGCGACACGCTGCTTGGGCGGATCTCGCTGGACACGGGAAAAGTTTTCCTGGACGAGATGGACATCACGGAGAAAGAGTTCCAGGAGTTCCGCAACGTGAAGATGGTGGCCTGCGGAACGAGCTGGCACGCGGCGCAGGCGGGGAAGTTCCTGATCGAGCGGCTGGCGAAAGTGCCGGTGGAAGTTGACTACGGAAGCGAGTTCCGCTACCGCGACCCGATCGTGGACAACAATACGCTGGCGATCTGCATCAGCCAGTCGGGCGAAACCGCGGACACGCTGGCGGCGCAGCGCGAAGCCAAGCAAAAGGGCGCGAAGACGATGGCTATCTGTAATGTTGTCGGGTCGATGATCACGCGCGAGGCTTCGGGGACGATCCTGACGCACGCGGGGCCGGAGATCGGCGTGGCGTCAACCAAGGCGTTCACCGGACAACTGACGGCGCTGACGCTGGTGGCGCTGTATCTCGCACAGGTGCGCAACCAAATCACGCCGGACTGCGCGCGGGTGCTGATGCAGGAGCTGACGCGCATCCCGCACAAGATGGAGACGATTCTGCAGGCGGACGAGGACTACGAAGAGTTGGCGCGGCAGTTTTTCCGGTACACTGATTTTCTGTACTTGGGCCGCGGAATCCACTACCCGATCGCGCTCGAAGGCGCGCTGAAGTTGAAAGAGATTTCCTACATCCACGCGGAAGGCTACCCGGCGGGCGAGATGAAGCACGGCCCGAACGCGCTGATCGACGAGAACCTGCCGGTGGTGGTGCTGGCGACGCGGGATGAGTCGGATGCGGACTCGATGACGAGGTATGAGAAGACGGTCTCGAACATCAAGGAAGTGAAGGCGCGGGACGGGATTGTAATTTCAGTGGTGACTGAGGGAGATCACCTGGCAAGGGAGTCGTCGGACCACACGATCGAAATTCCGCACGCACCGGAGCTGCTGGCGCCGATCCTGGAGATCGTCCCGCTGCAACTGCTGGCGTACCACATCGCAGTGCGGCGAGGGTGCGACGTGGACCAGCCGCGGAACCTGGCGAAGTCGGTGACGGTGGAGTAGAAAAGCTTTCAGCTGTCAGTTTTCAGCTATCAACTTTGAGTTGTCAGTCGTCAGCCATCAGCAAATCTTAAAAGCTGCGCACGACAGCGCTTGAGTCGCGTAGGATTAGGAAGACGTGAGGACGCGAACTCATCGGGCGGCCTTCCCTTGCCTCTGCCTGCTATTCCTCCTGGCAACAGCACCCCCCCTCTTCGCGCAGAAAGGAAAGGTTACAGCGATCCGGGTGACCGGGACGCAAAGGTTTGCCGAGGGACAGGTGGTGGCGGCAATCGGGTTGAGCGTGGGGCAGACCGTCGGGCGCGAGGAGATACAAGCGGCGGCGGACCGGCTGGCGCAGCTGGGGCCGTTTTCGAAGGCGCAGTTCCGGTTTGCGAGCAAGGGCGAGGAACTGACGGTGGAGTTCCAGGTGGAGGACGCGCCGACGGTGCCGGTGTGGTTTGACAATTTTCCGTGGTTTACCGACGCCGAGCTGACCGAGACTCTGAAGAAGGAGGTGTTGCTCTTCAATGGGACGGCGCCGGAGCAGGGAGAAATCCTGGAAGAAATGCGCGCCGCGATCGAGAAGCTGCTGACGAGCCGGGACATCAAGGGAAATGTCGAACGGACGCTGCTGGCCTCGCCGGTGGGCGAGGGGATGATCCAGCAGTTCAAGCTGACCGGGAGGGCGCTAAAGGTGAACGGCGTGCTGTTTGGGGATGCGCTGGCGGCAGAGTCCCGGGCCATCCAGCAGCGCCTGGGGGATTTGGTGGGGCACACCTATTCGCGGTTTGCGATCGAGGTTTTCTCGAACGAGCAGGTGCGGCCAATCTATGCGCAGAAAGGATTCCTGCGAGCGAAGATTGGGCCGCCGACGGCGCGGTTCGCAGGGCCACCGGACAGGCCTCTGGCGGATAACGTCCTGGTGGTGGTGCCGATCGAGCCCGGACGGGTTTATCACTGGAGCGGCACGCAGTGGAGTGGGAATGCAGCCTACGGGCCGGCGGCGCTCGACCAGATGGTCGGGATGAGACCGGGAGACGTGGCCGACGGGATGAAGCTGGCCGGCGCGTGGGAACAGATCGAGAAGGAGTACGGGCGGGTGGGATACCTGGACGTGAAGATTTCGGCGGAACCGGTCTTTGACGATGCGAAGGCGCAGGTGAGCTACCGCGTGGCGGTTGAAGAAGGGCCACAGTACCGGATGAGCGAGCTGGTGATTACGGGTCTCTCGCTGGCCGCAGAAAAGAAACTGGCGGAGGTGTGGAAGCTGCCGAAGGGGCAGGTATTTGACAACGGATACTTTCAGGAGTTCTTCGACAAGATTATTGCGCAGACGTTTGCTGACACGCCGATTCGATTCGAGAGCAAGGGGTTCTGGCTGCGGAGGAATGCGCAGACGACGACGGTGGACGTGTTGCTGGACTTTAAGTAGCTTTCAGCCATCAGCTTTCAGCAAGACTTCGTGCGCAGAAAGTAGAGTAGGATGACGAAGTGAAATCGCGAACAGTTCGAATGATAGCGATCGCGGTGGCCCTGAGCGTTGGGTCTGTGCTGGCGCAGGAGGCCGAGAAGAAACCTGCGCCGAAGCCGGAGCAGAAACCAGCGCCCATGCAGCCAGGGCAGAAGGCGGTGCCGACACAGCCGGGGCAGACGAGCGCTCCGGGCAAGGCGCCGGCTCAAGTGAAGCCGGGCACGTCCGCGCCGGTGAAGCCTAGCACGCCGGCGGCGGATACTCCCGCGCCAGCGGCAAAGCCAGACCCGGAGGCGGAGCTGCAAAAGGCAGTGATCGAGGCGGGAAATGACCGGGCGGCGCTGGTCGGCAAGCTCGAGGAGTACCTGAAGCGCTACCCGGAGACCCCGCACAAGCCGGAGGTGTACCGGGCGATTGTGGAGGCGTCGGTGCAGTTGCGCGAGCCGAAGCGCGCGCTCGAGTATGCGGAGCGGTATGTCGCGCTGCGGCCTGACGACGCAGCCATGCTGCTCTTCGCCGTGGACCTGCTCGAGCAGGCGGGCGACGATGCCAGCCTGAGGCGGGCGGTGGGCTACGCGACGCGGGTGCTCGACCGCGTGGAGAAGGCCGGCGTGGAGCGAAAGCCGGCGCGGACTTCGCAGGAGGAGTGGGAGGCGCAGCAGAAGCGCTTGCAGATGTCGATTTACCTTGTACGCGGGCGCTTGGAGATGGAGCGGAAAAACTATGACGCGGCGGTAGCGGACCTGGACAAGAGCTACCGCTTGCAGGCGAATGCCGCGGCGGCGCTGCGGCTGGGCGAGATCGCTGAGTTGCGCGGGGAGCGGGAAAAGGCGATCGAGCAGTTCTTGGTGGCGTTCGTGCTGCCGGATCAGTTTGGCGTGCCGGTGGACCGCGTGGAAGTGCGGCGCAAGCTGGGCAACCTGTGGAAGCAGGTGCACGGCGACGAAGACGGGCTGGGGCGGCGGCTGCTCGAGACCTACGACAAGGCGGTGGCTGCGTCGAAGCCGGCGGTTACTGTTGAGCGCAATACCGGCGTGAAGGAACTGTACGGGTTTGAGCTGCGGCGACTGGACGGCGGCGCGGCGGTGAAGCTCGGCGAAGCGAAGGGCAAGGTGCTGGTGCTGAACTTCTGGGCGACGTGGTGCCTGCCGTGCAGGGAGCTGGAGCCACTGTTTGAAAAAGTGGAGAGGCAGTATGCGGGGCCGGCGGACGTGATGTTCCTGGCCGTGAACACGGACGAGGACGAAGCGCTGGTGAAGCCGTACGTGGAGCGGGAGAAGGTGCGGTCGACCGTGGTGTTTGCCGACGGGCTCGACCAGTGGATGAAGATTGCGTCAATTCCGACGGTGATGGTGCTCGACCGCGAGGGGAAGATTATTTACCGGGCGTCGGGGTTCGCACCCGAGGGATTTGCAGAGGCTCTGAGTCAGGCGATCGAGCGGGCCAAGACCGGAGCTAGTTGAAGCCGGCGGCCTCCCATTTCTTCAGGGTGTCCAGAACGAGTCCTTTCACTTTGGCGACAACTTTGCGGAAATACTCATCGGCCTTTTTCTGGTCGAAGTCCTTCGGCCAGCCCTGGCCTTCCTTGTAGAGCGTGATGGATGACGGGAACGGCGTGGCGGACCAGGCGCCGGGCGCGGGATTGGGCGTGGCCATATCGCGGCCGGTGTAGAGGTCGCGATGGACGAGCTTGGGGTTGATGGCCTGAATGAAAGCGGTCTCGTTGATGGCTGCGTGGCCGCCATCTTCGCCGAACACTTCCAGAGTGACGTCGCCGGCGAGTGCCCACCACTGGATGGCGAGCGTGTTGACTTTGTGGTTGAGGGCGAGCTCGCGGGTGAGCTGCTCGAGGATGGTGGTCTGCGGGCCGCCGTGGCCGTTGATGACGATGATGTTGCGAAAGCCGTTTTTCACCATGCCTTCGAGGACGGCGCGGAGGTAGGCGCGGAAGGCGTCTTCGGGGATGTGCACGGCGCCGGGATAGGGCGCCATCGAGCCGGTGACGCCGTAGGGGATGTGTGGAGCGATGAGGGCGTTGACGTCCGGTGCGATGGCCTGTGCGATGGCGACGGGAGCGGTGTTGTCGGCACCGTTGTTGATGACGCCGTGAGGCTCAAGCGTGCCGACTGTCACGAGGACGGTTTTCGTTTTTGCGGGAACGAGCTGGCGGAATTCCATCCAGTTGAGGTCGTCCATGGAGCGGGTGGGGATTTGCTGGGCGGAACAAGGAGCAGCGAAGAGCAGGATCAGTGAGAGATTTGCAAGATGGAGAGACTTGATTCTCATTCGTGCCTCCAACAAAGAAATGCCAATCCTGAAAAACAACCGGGGGGGCGCCGGCGCCCCAATGCCGGACTGGGGATTGTAGCTGAGGTCAGCGGGGGAAGGAGGAGGATAGTTTGGTGGCGAGGTCGCGGGCGGCGAGGATGGTGTTGACGTGGATGCGGACGGTATCTTCGACGCGGCGGGCGTAGCCGCCGGCGAGAGTGATGGCCACGGGAACGCGGAGGCGACGGGCGTGCTCGTAGACGAGCGAGTCGCGGCGGCGAAGACCTTCGAGGGTGAGCGAGAGCCCGCCCAACTGATCTTCGCGGTAAGGGTCGGCGCCGCCGACATAGAAGAGCAGGTCGGGGTGAAAATCGTGGAAGGCTTGCATGAGGTGTTTTTCGAGAATGGCCAGGTAGTCGTCGTCGGAGGTGCCGTCGGCGAGGTGGAGGTCGATGTTGGAGGGCGGCTTGGGCATTGGGTAGTTGTTTTCCTGATGGATGGAGAGAGTGAAGACGTCGGGATCTCCGGCAAAGATTTCGGCGGTGCCGTTGCCCTGGTGGACGTCGGTGTCGACGACCATGACGGTGCGGATGGCGCCGTCGGCCTGGAGACGGCGGATGGCGATGGCAACGTCGTGGATCATGCAGAAACCTTCCCCGTGTCCGGGGAAGGCGTGATGAAAGCCGCCGCCGATGTTGGCGGCGAAGCCGTCGGCGAGGGCGCGTTGCGCGGTGAGGATGGAACCACCAGCAGCGAGCCAGAAAGCTTCGACGGTTTCAGGCGAGGAAGGGATTTCGAGGCGCATCTGCTCGGTGGCGGAGAGCGTGCCGGTCTTGAGCTTACGAACCCAGTCCTGCGAGTGGACGCGGAGGACGTCGACGTCGGCGGCGGGCTCGGGCGTGAGGAAGTCTGAAGGCTCGGCGAGGCGCTCAGCCAGGAGAGTTTCGCGGACGAGGCGGTACTTTTGCGAAGGAAAGACGTGGGCGCCGAGGTGGAGGTCGTAGTGGTCGTGGTAGACGAGCTTGAAGGGGAGCATAGAGAAACGTCTTCAGCCTATCTGGAACGGCAAGGCAAATCAATCAGAGGGACAGCGCCGCTGGCCACAGGACAGGCTGAAGCCTGTCCCACTAGCTATCGCGGTCGAGGATGAAGTCGGGGATGGAGTGGAGGGCGCGGGCGAAGTCGGAGTTGCCCAAGCCATTGAGGCAGGCTTTGGCGCGGGCAGCGTAGTCGTGGGCAAGGAGGCGGGCGCGGTCGAGGGCGCCGGAATTGCGAACCAGGGCGGTGATCTGGTCGGGGCGGACGCTCTGGAAACCTTTCTCCTCGAGGACGGTGGCCACCAAGCGACGGCCGGACAAGTCGCCATTCTCCATGGCGTAGATGAGCGGCAGGGTAACCTTCCCTTCCTTTAGGTCGCTCAAGACCGGCTTGCCGAGCTGTTCGGGCGAAGCGGTGAAATCGAGCAGATCGTCCACTAGCTGAAAGGCGAGGCCGGAGTAACGGCCGTAGTCGGCGAGAGCCTGTTCGGCGACCTCGGACTTGCGGCCGAGCACTGCGCCTAGGCGGGCACAGCCGCTGAAGAGACAGGCGGTCTTGCGATAGGAAAGGGCCAGCGCATCGCCTTCGGAGAGGTCCATGCGGCCGATCTTGGTGAGCTGGAGGAGCTCGCCTTCGACCATGTTCTGGGTGAGGTCGATGAGGATGTCGAGGATTTTGAAGTTGCGCTCGCGCAGGGCCATCTGGAACGACTGCATGTAGAGCCAGTCGCCGGCAAGGACGCTCATGTGGTTGCCCCAGCGGGAGTTGGCCGAGGGGCGGCCGCGGCGGGTGTCGGCGCCGTCGATGACGTCGTCGTGGATAAGGGTGGCGCTGTGAATTAGCTCGACGACGGCGGCTAGGCGGATGGCGCTGGGGCCGCGATAGCCGCAGTAGCCGGCAGAGAGCAGGAGCACTGCGGGGCGGAGACGCTTGCCGCCGCCGGTCAGAAGGTAGCTGGTGATTTCGGCCACCGGCTCGATGGCCGAGCCGTTTTGGGCGGCAATCTCCTTTTCGACGAGGGCGAGATCGTCGCGGACGAGATCGAAGAGTTCTTTGACAGCTAGAAGGGTGATGGCGTCCCCCTACGCCTGCGAACCGCGGCCCGGATTGGCACTGAGCCTGAAGAAGCGACGGAAATTTTCCGCGGTGGCGGCGGCGATCTCAGCCGAAGTGGATTTTCTCACACTTGCGAGGGTCTTTGCTACCTCGGCGACCCAGGCGGGCTCGTTGCGCTTGCCGCGGTAGGGCTGAGGGGCGAGGAAGGGCGCATCGGTCTCAATTAGCAGGTTTCCCAGAGGGAGCGCGGCGGCAACGTCGCGGAGGGGCTGCGATTTGGGGTAGGTGCAGTTGCCGGCGAAGGAGATGAGGAAACCCATGTCGAGCCCACGGCGGGCTTCGTCAAGCGTGCCGGTGAAACAATGGAAGATTCCGCCGAGACCTGACGAGCGCCAGGCGTCTTCGAGAATGGTGAGGCAGTCGGGCCAGGCGTCGCGGCAATGGATGATGATGGGCTTGCGAGCGGTGCGGGCCTGGTCGAGTTGACGACGGAAGACTTGCTGCTGGACGTCGCGCGGAGAATGATCGTAGAAATAATCGAGGCCGACTTCGCCCCAGGCGATTACTTTAGGATGCTGGGCGAGACGGTCGAGATCGGCGAAATGGGCGTCGGTGGCGAGGCGGGCCTCGTGGGGATGGATGCCGACGGTGGCGAAGATCCAATCGTGGGATTCGGCAAAGGGGAGAGCGGCGTCGAGTTTTTCGGGGCCGGTGCCGGAGCCAATGGCGAGAATCGTGGAGACGCCGGCAGACTGAGCGCGAGAGAGCACTTCTTCGCGGTCGGAATCAAACTGCGAGAAGTCCAGATGCGCGTGAGAATCAATGAGGTCCATGATCGCTTTTGAAGAGGGATTCTTCGCCCCGACCAAAACCGTCGGGGCTCAGAATGACACCTATTTTAGTCTTGAGCCGATGGGGACGTCCTCGAGAAAGCCGGCGAGGACGGGTTTGCCTTCGGGCGGAACGCTGGCCGCGACGATCATGCCGTTGGATTCGACGCCGCGCAGCTTGCGAGGCTGGAGGTTGACGACGACCACAACCTTGCGGCCGACGAGCGATTCGGGCTGATAGACCTCAGCAATGCCGGCGACGATCTGGCGGACTTCGGTGCCGATGTCGACCATGAGCTTGAGAAGTTTATCGGCGCCGGCGACTCGCTCGGCGGACTTGACCTGGCCGACGCGCATTTCGACCTTGGCAAAGTCGTCGATGGTGATGTGCGCTGGGGCGGCGGCGGGAGCAGAAGCGGCGGCGGCAGCGGTCGGAGCGGGTGGCTGGCGAAGTTCGTTTTCCATGGCTTCGATCCTTTCGATGGTTTCGTCTTTCTGGACGCGCGGGAAGATGGCTTCGAACTTGCCGATGGCTGAGCCGGGTTTGAGTTGACCCCAGGCGAGCTGGTCAATTGATTGCTGCTCGATCCTGCCCGGCAGCCCTAACTGCTCCCAGATTCTCTGCGTGGCGTGCGGGATCACCGGATGGGCCAGCACGGCGACGATTCGCAGCCCCTCTGCTGCCGCGTAGAGCACGTGGCCAAGGCGTTCCTTCTGGGCAGGGTCTTCGGCCAGTACCCAGGGCTTTTCGTTGGTGAGGTACTTGTCCACTTCGGCGACGACCGCCCAAATGGTTTCGAGAGCGCGCGAGAAGGCGAATTGATCGTAGAGCTCGGGTGCCTGACCAAGAGCGGCCCTGGCGGTCGTTGTGACCGCGGCATCGCTTCCCGCCATGCCTGCGCTCGAGGGAGGAGGTATTTTGCCGTCACAATACTTCTCGATCATGGTGAGGGTGCGGGAGGCGAGGTTGCCGAGGCCATTGGCGAGGTCGGAGTTGTAGCGGGTGATGAGGGCGTCGCGGCTGAAGTTGCCGTCCTGGCCGAAGACCATTTCGCGCAGACAGAAATAGCGCAAGGCGTCGGCGCCGAGGACGCGAGCGATGGGCTGCGGGAGCTGGATGTTGCCGCGCGACTTGCTCATCTTTTCGCCTTCGAAGACCCACCAGCCGTGGGCGAAGACCTGCCTGGGGAGGGGCTCGCCAGCGGCCATCAAGAAAGCGGGCCAGTACACGGCGTGGAAGCGGAGAATTTCCTTGCCGATCAGGTGGAGGTCGGCGGGCCAGAACTTTTCCCACTGAGCGTGGTCATCGCCATAGCCGACGCCGGTCATGTAGCTGGTGAGGGCGTCGCCCCAGACGTAGAAGACGTGCTGCTCGTCGCCGGGCCAGGGGATGCCCCACTTGAGCGTGGTGCGGCTGACGGAGAGGTCGCGCAGGCCGCCTTCGACAAAGCGGATGACTTCGTTGCGACGCGCTTCGGGCTGGACGAATTCGGGATGCTGGCGGTAGTGCTCGAGAAGGCGGTTCTGGAATTCGCCGAGCTTGAAGAAGTAGTTTTCTTCGCGGATGCGCTCGGTGGGGCGGCCGCATTCGGGGCAGGGCGCGGAGGGCGTGGGGTCGTCCACGTACAGCTCGTCGAAGACGCAGTACTGGCCTTCGTAGTGACCCTTGTGGATGTAGCCGGCGTCGGCGATCTTGCGGAAGAGGCGCTGGACGGCGCGGGCGTGGCGAAGCTCGGTGGTGCGGACGAAGCAATCGAAGCGCAGACCCAGATCCTCCCAGAGGCGGCGGTATTCGGCGGAGATGCGATCGGTGAACTCCTGCGGAGGAAGACCCGCGGCGCGGGCGGAACGCTCGACCTTCTGGCCGTGCTCGTCGGTGCCGGTGAGGAAGACGACTTCGAAGCCGCGCATACGCTTATAACGGGCGATGGTGTCGGCGATGATGGTCGTATAGGTGTGGCCCAGGTGCGGGCGGGCGTTGACGTAATAGATGGGCGTGGTGAGGTAGAACTTGGGCTTCATGGCGCGCTCCCGAGGGCGCGGCGGACGATTTCAGGGAGGAGCTCGCCGGTCTTGCCGCGGAGGGAGAGGTGCGCGACGCCCGAGAGCTCGGTAAGCTCGAGGTTGATTTCGATGACGCGGGCGCCGTGCTCGAGCGCGACGCGCGGTAGTGCCGCCGCGGGATAGACCACCGAAGAAGTGCCGAGGACGAGAACCAAGTCGGCGCGGGCGGCAGCGTCGAATGCAGCGCGAAGAGTTTCTTCAGAGAGCGATTCGCCAAACCAGACGACAGCGGGGCGAAGCATGCCGCCACATGGGCAGTAGGGCGGAAGCGGCTCGATGGGTACGCGCGTGTCGCGCTCTTCCCTGCCGCAATCGAGGCAACGGACCTTCCAAAGATCGCCGTGGAGCTTGAGGATTCGGCGGCTGCCGGCCTGCTCGTGGAGGCCGTCCACGTTCTGCGAGACCAGACAGAACTCGGACTTGGCGCGCTCGAGCTCGACCAGCGCGTGATGGCCCGGGTTTGGCGAGCAGCCGGCGTGGCCCGAGCGGCGCCAGTCGTACCACTCCCAGACGGTTTTGGGGTCGGCGGCGAAGGCTTCCGGAGTGGCCAGCGTCTCCGGGCGGCGGTTGCGCCAGAGGCCGACGGGGCCACGAAAAGTGGGCAGCCCGCTCTCGGCCGAGACCCCGGCGCCAGTGAGCGCAACGACAGACTGCGCCGCAGCCAGCCACTCGGCAGCCTGTGCGACGGCATCCAGTTCAGAAGTGTGTGTGTGGCTCAAACGAGTGATATTAGGCGCGAGGGGAGAGAGTGTCAAATGAAGCGGAAGCGTACCAAATGGGCCGACTGAAGTCGGCCCCTACAATGCGGACGAGGATTCACCTATAATCGGGTGATTTTCGGCGGGTGAGGAGGAGCGTGTATCACGTTGTCGAAGAGCGGGTGAAGACGGCGCTGCGAGAGTTTATCGCGCGGAAGTACGGCGCGGAAGTGACCGTGGTGACGGAGCGGCCGCCGCGGCTGGAAATGGGCGAAGTGGCGTCGCCGGTGTGCTTCGAGCTGGCGAAGAGGCTGAAGCGCGCGCCGAGGCAGATCGCGCAGGAGATTGCCGCGGAGATTGGCGTGGTCGAGGGAGTGGCGCGGTGGGAGGTGGCCGGCGGGGGGTACGTGAATGCGTTCCTCGACCGGGGAGCGTTCTTCCATGCCGCGTTTACGGGGATGATGGCGGAAAAGGCCAAGCCAGCGTCGGGCGCGGCGAAGACCGTGGTCGAGCACACAAACATCAACCCGAACAAGGCGGCCCACATCGGTCACCTACGAAATGCGGCGCTGGGGGACACGTTCATACGGCTGCTGCGGGCGTCGGGCGAGCGCGTGGAGGTGCAGAACTACATTGACAACACCGGCGTACAAGTGGCGGACGTGGTAGTGGGATTTCTGCACATGGAGAAGAAATCGCCTCGCGAGGTTGGGGCGATGGTTGCGGGGCCGAGATTTGACTACGCCTGTTGGGACCTGTATGTACGGGTGACACAGTTCTACGAAGAAGATAAGACGCGCGAGGCGCTGCGCGGGGAGACGCTCAAGGCGATCGAAGAAGGGCATGGGGATGCGGCAGAGATTGCGGAGATTGTCTCGACGGCGATTGTGCGCTGCCACCTGCGGACGATGGCGCGGCTGGGCGTGCAGTACGATCTGCTGCCGCGGGAGAGCGAAATTCTGCGACTGCAGTTCTGGGACGCCGCGTTCGAGAGACTGAAGCAGACTGACGCGATTGAGCTGGCGACCGCAGGCAAAAACGCGGGTTGCTGGGTGATGCGGCTGTCCGCCACGGCGGACGCGAAAGACGCGGGCGATGGCGGCGAGAGCGAGGAGGCCGACGAACAGGACACGAAGATCATTGTGCGGTCGAATGGCACGGTGACGTACGTCGGGAAGGACATTGCCTACCAGATGTGGAAATTCGGCCTGCTGGGGAAGGATTTTCAGTACCGGCGCTTTGAGACGTATGGCGATGGGCAGGCGGTGTGGATGAGTGCGGCCGAAGGAGGCGAGAAGGGCGCGCCGGAGTTTGGACGCGCCGCACGCGTCTATAACGTGATTGACTCGCGGCAGGCATACTTGCAGAACGTGGTTGTAGCCGGGCTGCGCGCGCTGGGATACACGGAGCAGGCCGACCGGTCGGTGCATTTTTCGTACGAGATGGTGGCGCTCACGCCGCGGTGCGCGGAGGAGATGGGGTACACGCTGACGGCTGAGGATGCGAAGCGGCCGTACGTCGAGGTGAGCGGCAGAAAGGGCCTGGGCGTGAAGGCCGACGATCTGATGGACCGCCTCGAGGCCGCGTCGCGGGCCGAAGTGGACCAGCGTCACCCGCAGGTGTCGGAAGCCGACCGAGCGCGAATGGCTCATGCGATCGCCATTGGCGCGCTGCGGTATTTTCTCTTGCGGTTTGCGCGGAACACGGTGATCGCGTTTGACTTCAAGGACGCGCTGAGTTTTGAAGGGGAGACGGGGCCGTATTGCCAGTATGCGGTGGTGAGGGCGCGGAATATTTTCCGAAAGCTGGCGGAAAAGGAAGGCCACGAGAGAGCCATCCTGTTCGGGGGCTCGATGAGGACGGAGGAGTTGGAATCTTTCCTGGCTGCGCCCGAGGGAAATGAGCTTTGGGAGATGGTGGTGCTGGCCGGGTCGCTGGGAGCAACGGTACGGGCGGCGCTGGGAGCGCAGGAGCCAGCGTTTGTGGCCAAGTATGCGTTTCAGTTGGCCCAGGCGTTCAACAATTTTTACCATAAGCATCACATCCTCTCGGAGGAGAATCCGGCGCGTAAGACGTTTCTGCTGGTACTGAGCAAGCTGGTGGAAACGCAGTTGGTGCGGGCCCTGGAGCTCCTGGGGATTGAAGCGCCGGAAAAGATGTGAAGGACAGGGAACAGGTGGCAGGTGACAATTGAACGTGAGGCGGTGCAAGCCTCACACCTGCCTGGTTGCTGGAAACTCACCGCAGATAAACAAGAAAAGAGCCGGCGGGCCGCCGGCGCTACCCCGGCAGAAAACTGCCGGCAAGGGTGCCGGCGCAACGGTGGCGGGTACAGAGCCCGCCGCTACATACCCAGAAGCAATTTGCGGATAGCGGGTTCGGCGGGGATTTTGACGAGGGCGAGGACGACGTCGCCGACCTGGAACTGAGTTTCGCCGCGGGGCACGACGGCCTCGCCATCGCGGAAGATGGTGACGATATTGGCGGAGTGCGGGACTTCGAGTTCGCGGAGGTGGCGGCCGACGACGGGCGATTTGGCGTCGAGGCGATACTCCATGATTTCGAGCTGGCCGGCGTGGAGATTGAGGACCTGGCGAATGCGGCTGTGGGGCAGCTCGGACTGAATGACGCTGGTGATGATGGAGGTGGAACTGACAGTGATGTCCACGCCGAGCGTCTGCATGATGGCTTCGTTCTTGGGGTTTTTGACGCGGGCGATGGTCTTGGGGACGCCGAACTGCTGTTTGGCGAGCTGGCAGGCGATGAGATTGTCGTGGTCGTGATTGGTGACGGCGACGAAGACGTTGGCGCGGTTGGCGCCGGCCTGCTCAAGGACGGCGGTGGAGGAGCCGTCGCCCAGGATCACCGGACAATCCACCTGATGGGAGACGAGCTCGAAGATTTCCTTGCTGGATTCGATGATGGTGACTTCGATGTTGTTTTCGAGCAGGGCGCGGGCGAGGAAGTAGCCGACGCGTCCACCGCCGACGATGATGACGTACATCGGGCCGACGGGCTCGGCGCGGACGGGAGCTGAGGGAACTTCAGCCGCATGGCCGTGTGCGCGGCGCCAGACCTCGCCGAATTCCTGCGGCGGGTTTTCAGCAAGCTGGCCGACGATGAATTCGGCGCCGGCAACGGTGAGGGCCATGGTCTCAATGCCAGCGGCGCGGTAGCTAGGCTCGCGGGCGGGATCGTAAACGACGGCCATGACCTTGGGGATGCGGAAAACCTGCCTGGCCACCTGGGCGACCATGAGGTTGGTGTTTTCGTCGCGGGAGAGGGCGAAGAGGGCGTCGGCGCCCTCGGCGCCGGCTTCGCGGAGTACGTCGGGATCGATGGCGTTGCCGATGACGGTCTTGAGGTTGGGATTGCGGTCGGCGCGCGCGAAGAGGTTGCGCTGCTTATCGATGACCACAACTTCGTGACCGGTGTTTTGCAGGGCGCGGACGACCTGCGTGCCGAGGCGTCCGAAACCGACGATGATGATGCGCATGTGGGTCGCTTCCTTTTCTTCTGCTCGTAAGCCTGGCGCTACGCCTTCGTATTCATGATCAGATCAACCAGAGTGCGGACGGCCACGCCGGAGGCGCCTTTGGCGGCCCAAGGCTTGGCGTCGTCGAGCCAGGCCGTGCCGGCGATATCGAGGTGCACCCAGGGCATGTCCTGAGCGAACTCGCGCAGGAAGGCGGCGGCTGTGCTGGCGCCACCTCCCTTGAAGTTGCTGATGTTTTGGATATCGGCGATGGAGCTCTTGATCATCTCGCGGTAGTCGTCGTCCACAGGCATGGGCCACATTTTTTCGCCGGTTGCACGAGCGGAGGCCAGCAGGCGGTCGGTGAAGGCCTGGTCGTTGCCGAAGACGCCGACGTTGACATTGGCCAGAGCGACGACGATAGCGCCGGTAAGCGTGGCGGCGTCCACGAGGTGGGTGCAGCCGAGCTGTTTGGCGTAGGCAATGCCGTCGGCGAGGACGAGGCGGCCCTCGGCGTCGGTGTTAAGCACTTCGATGGACTTGCCGGACATGGCGATTTGAACGTCGCCGGGTTTCTGGGCGCGGCCGCCGGGCATGTTCTCCGTGGCCGGAACGACGGCGATGACCTTGACGGCGGGCTTGAGCGCGGCGATGGCGCGCATCACGCCGAGCATGGTGGCGCCGCCGGCCATATCGTACTTCATTTTTTCCATGCCCTCAGCAGGCTTGATGGAGATGCCGCCGGTATCGAAGGTGACGGCTTTGCCGACCAGGCCAATGACCCGCGCGCCGGAGCGTGTCTCGGGCGGGGTGTAGGTGACGACGATGACGCGGGGCGGCTCAGCGCTGCCCTGCGCGACCGAGAGAATCGCACCCATTTTGAGGTCGGTGATGCGCTTTCCGTCGAGGATGTCCACGGCGAGGCCGGCTTCGCGAGCCATGGCCGCAGCGCGGTCGGCGAGCATGCTCGGAGTGAGGTGGTTTGAGGGCTCGTTGACGAGGTCGCGGGTGAAATTCTGCGAGAGGGCCATGGTGCGGCCGCGGGCGATAGAGGCCTCGATTTCTGCAGCCGGGGCGGAAGCGAAGCCGGCGAGGAGGACGGATTCGATTTCCTTGTCGTTTTTCTTTTCGGTTTTGTATTTGTCGGACTCGAAATCGGCGATGAGGAGGCCTTCGGTGACGGCCTGGGCCGAGGCGGCGTTACGGTCGTCTTCTCGGACGAAAAAGGCGAGTCGCTTGACCGAACGGGACTTCAAGTAGCGAAGGGCGGTACCGGCGAGACGGCGGAGCTCAGCGGTGGTGAATTTGTAGCGCTTGCCGGCACCGACAACGAGGACGCGCTCGGCAGCAATGCCGGCAGGGAAATGCAGCAGAGCCATTTCGAGCGATTTGCCGGTGAGCTCGCAGCTCCTAGCGAGTTTTCCGAGGGCACCGCCGACAGCAGCGTCGAGCTCGGAGAGGACTCCCTGTATGGGGTTGTCCTGCTCAAAGGCGTAGGTGACGAGGGCTTGCGTATCGAGTTTAGCGAACGGGCGTGCATCCAGGGTAATCTGCATAGTGCGGGTCAGCGTCTCCTTGAACGGTAAATGGCTTCTTCGACTTCGCGACGGGCTTCCTTATCGCGCTCTGCGTGGCGGCGGTCGTACTGCTTTTTGCCGCGGGCCACGGCAATTTCGCACTTGGCGATGCCGTTGCGGAAGTAGATCCGCAAAGGGATTACGGTGAGGCCCTTCTGCTGAGTTTTGCCGCTGAGCTTGAAGATTTCGTTTTTGTGGAGCAAGAGTTTCCTGGGGCCGAGGGGCTCGTGGTTCCAGGGCCCGCCGGCCAGGTACTGGGCAATGTGGCAATTGAGCAACCAAACCTCGCCGCCGCGCACCACAGCATAGGCGTCGCGGATGTTGGCCTTCCCTTCTCGGAGGGCTTTCACCTCGGTGCCCCGCAAGGCCATCCCAGCCTCAAACTTCTCGAGGAGAATATAGTTATAGGACGCGGCGCGGTTCTGGGCCACGACGAGTTCGGAGGGCTTGGAGGTCTTCTCAGGCTTCTTGGGCTTGTGGCGCACAAACCGCTATCATAGCCGCCGGTAGTAACTAGAAGCAAGCGGGCGGCTTGTTCGGCCTTGGGGCCGGTGCTAGACTGGCGCAGAGAGTTGTTTTCTTTGCGTGGAGTGATAATGGGCCGTCGTCCCCTGACCGCGATTCTATTGGCATGTGTCGTCGTGTGGGTCTCCGGCTGTCCCAAGGGCGGCGGAGACTACAAGGCGGGGAAGAAAGCGGAGGAGCTGAAGGACTGGGATACGGCACTCATCAATTACCAGAGAGCACTCCAGGCTGACCCGAAGAACGTCGAGTACAAGCTGAAAACGGCCCGAATCCGCTTCGAGGCCGGACAATTCCACGTCGAGCAAGGCCTGAAATATCGCGACAAGGGCCAGTTGCAACTGGCGCTGGCCGAGTTCCAGAAGGCGCTGGCAATCGATCCTTCCAGCCCGATTGCCGAGCAGGAGATCCGGCCGACGCTGGAAACCATTGCGGCCCAGCAAGCCGTTCCCGGCGACACCACTCCGACACCGCCCACCGAGGAAGGCAAGTTGATGGAAAAGCCGCCGGAGCTGCAGCCGCTCTCGCGGGCCCCCATCAACCTGAAGATTAGCAACGACGCCAGAATTGTTTACGAGACAATTGGCAAGCTGGCCGGACTGACGGTGATTTTTGACCCGGACTTCCCTGCCCGGCGTATTTCGGCCGAGTTCACCAACGTGACGCTGGAGCAGGCGCTGGACGTGGTGTCACTGCAGGCCAAGGCGTTCTGGAAGCCGGTGACGAGCAACATCATCCTGGTAATCCCGGAACAGCCGCAGAAGCGGCGCGACTATGAAGAGCAGGTAGTGAAGACGTTTTATCTGGGCAACACCGTCCAGCCGCAGGACCTGACTGAAATCGTTACTGGCCTGCGGCAGTTGCTGGACCTGAAGCGCATCCAGCAGATGAACTCGCAAAACGCCATCATCATCCGGGACACCCCCGATAAGCTGCTCCTGGCCGAGAAAATCATACGAGATATTGACCGGCCGAAGCCGGAGGTGGTGATCCAGGTGTCGGTGTTGCAGGTACGACGCGACCGGCTGCGCGACCTGGGGATCCGGCCCGAGACCGGCGCGCAAATTCTGTTCACGCCGGATGTTCCGGCGACCGCGGGGGGGGCGGCCGGGGCCACGACATCCGGGAACCGAATCCCGCTTAACCAAGTGAGTAAGCTCTCCAGCAAGGACTACAGCGTGACGCTGCCGGGAGCAACGGCAACGGCGCTGCTGACTGACAGCACCACCAAGCTGATTCAAAACCCGCAAATCCGCGTGGTGGACGGGCAATCAGCAAAGCTCAACGTGGGCGACCGCGTGCCGGTGGCGACGGGGAGCTTCCAGGCCGGTGTGGGCGTGGGAACGACGGGGGGAGCGGGGATCGTCAACCCACTGGTGAACACGCAGTTCCAGTACATCGACGTTGGCGTGAACGTGGACATTACCCCGCGGATCCACCTGAACCGCGAGATCAGCATGAAGGTCTCGGTGGAGGTCTCCTCGGTGAGCGGGCGAACTAATATCGGCGGCATCGAGCAGCCGATCATCAGCCAGCGGAAGATCAGCCACGACGTGCGGTTGAAGGAAGGCGAAGCGAGCATCCTGGGCGGATTGATCGACCGCTCAGACACGAAAAGTATTGCCGGCTGGCCCGGGTTTGCACGCATCCCGATTCTGCGCTACTTCTTCTCCGGCGAGAAGGTGGAGAGCACGGAGAACGAGGTGCTGATCATCCTGGTGCCGCGGATCGTGCGCGCGCTCAGCATTACGGCGGAGAACTTGAGCGGAATCAGCGCGGGTACCGATACCAACGTGCAGGTGCGGCGCGAGGCGCAGGGTCAGGCGCCGTCGGTGCCGCCTGCGGCTCCGCCCCAAGAGGGCCAACTGCAGGGACAGCCTCAGCAGCCCCCGACTGCGGGCGCTCCGGCCGGTGGAACGGGGCGGGTGCGGTTTGAACCCTCAAACATCTCCCTCAGGCCCGGCGAGACGGCTACAGTCAGCGTGGTAGTAGAAGACGTGCAGGACCTTTTCTCCATTCCCTTCCTTCTCCAGTACAACCCGGCCGTCATCTCGGTGGAAGAGGTGCGGCACGGAGGATTTCTCTCCGGCGGCACGCAGGAGATTGCCATCGTGCAGCGGATCGATAGGGAGCGCGGCAACGCGGTGATCTCCGCCACGCGCCAGCCCAATACGTCCGGGGTGACCGGCACGGGGACGCTGGTGGGAATCGTGATTCGGGCAGTGAGTAGCGGCGAATCGAAGCTCAGCGTGGTGCAGGTGAACGCGCGGGACTCGCAGCAGAAACCGATCCCACTGGTGACGAGCGAAGCCACCTTCCGGGTGCAGTAGGCAGGACGTCCGGTCATGCGGCTGTTTTCCCAACACGGCAAGCAATCGGGGATGACGCTTCTCGAGCTGATCATGGCGTGCGCCATCCTGATGGTGCTCTCCTCGGCGGCGCTGCCGATCGCGCGGGTCACCGTGATGCGGCAGAAAGAGGCCGAGTTGCGCGCGGCACTGCGGGAACTGCGGACGGCAATTGACCGGTACAAGGACATGGCCGACCGGAACTTGTTCCGCGTCGAAGTGGGCAGTGAAGGGTATCCGCCGGACCTGGAGACGCTGGTGAACGGGGTGACCTACGGCGCCGACGACCGGCGGGTGCGCTTCCTGCGACGTATCCCGGTGGACCCGATGGCCGGACGGGCCGAATGGGGACTGCGCGCGATCCAGGACGACCCCAAGTCCACGAGCTGGAGCGGGAAAAACGTGTTTGATGTGTTCTCGCTTTCGCAGGGGACGGGGCTGGATGGGACACGGTATGCGGAGTGGTGAGGAGTTAATGCGGCGCTTGAACCGGGTGTGGCCACGAGGGCACAGGGTACTCGCGGGGGCGGGGTTCACCGTGCTCGAGTTGATGATCGTCATTACGATCATCCTGATCTTGATGGCGATGGGCGCGGGGAGATATGAGCGGGCAGTGCTGCGGGCCAAAGAAGCTGCGCTGAAACAGAACCTGAACGTGATGCGCAAAGCGATTGACAATTACACGCTGGATAAGCAGCAGGCGCCGGGGTCGCTCGAGGAGCTGGTGTCTGCGGGTTACTTGCGCGAAATCCCCACTGACCAGATCACGCAACGAAAAGACTGGCGCGTGGTGTACGAGGATGTATCGCTGAGCCCAGACCAGGCAGGTACCGGGATCAGCGACGTGTTTTCGACTTCAGACAAGATATCGCCCACCGAGAAGACACCCTACAGCTCGTGGTGAGAGAAGCGCTCGAACGGGCGGGCGGCGTTTGACGCGTGGAGACGAATCCGCTATGATGCTTGCGCGGGGTGGAGCAGTCTGGTAGCTCGTCGGGCTCATAACCCGAAGGTCGCCAGTTCAAATCTGGCCCCCGCAACCAGCTATTCTGCTAGTTCACAAGGGGTTGCTTCAACGAGGCAGCCCCTTCGTTTTTGAGAATGGGTCCAATTGGGTCCAGAATCTTTCCCAACTGTCCCGCAATTCTCATATCGTCCTCTCGGTTCACGTGGCTGTACACGCCCAGCGTCATTTCCGCGTCACTCTGGCCTAGCCTCTGTTGCCGCAATTTTAGCGGAACAACCAGCCGGTCCATCAGCGTTGCGTTTGCGTGCCGGAATGCGTGCAGTCCGCAGCGTTCGATGTTTAGTTTCTTGAGGAGCGGGTGCAGCTTCCGCTTCACAAGCAGGTTTGCATCCCAAGGTGTTCCAGTACGGCTGGCAAACAGCAAACGGCTTGGATTAGAACGCCATCCGCATTTGAACGCCCGCAGGTTTTCCGCTAACTTAACGGAGATGGCAAACGTTCGCGCGGCATTCTCGTTCTTCGGTTCTTGGAGTTTCCCGCGCCATGCGTTTTGCCTCACCGATACTTGCGGAAGTTCAAGGGTCGCGCTGCACCCTTTGTTGGGGCCGCTATTTTGGTCTATAACGTAGCTTCTATCGGGGACTGCTTGACGAACGAGCAACCTGTGCGATAGCTGTGAGCGGAGCTCCTGCTATGGTCAATCGAGAGCAAAGAGCAGAAGCAAGGGAGCTAATCCTCCAGTTTATGGCGGGCGAGATAACGAATGATGACTTCGGGGACGCTTTCCCGGCAAAAACTGAGGATGCGGCCCTTCGCGCCATCGACCAAATGTTGTGGTTCTGGTACGACGACCTAAAAACCCATCGGCTAACAGGGAAGCACGAATTGGTGCCTAAGGAAAAAGAGCTGGGCGAGCGATGCGCACTTTTCCTGGCTACGGATCTGGAATATGAGTGGCCTGACCTTGGCCACCACGGTCTACTCAATCCGATCCTTGCTTTCATTGGTGGCGAGTGGTTTGGGAGAAGGCGGATCGAGCAGGCGAAGAAACTGGGGGGCTACTCAGTTTGGCCGTTTTTTAGGATCGTAGACTACGAAAGGGCAAAGCTAAGGACACCGAACCCAAATCAACCGCTTAGCGCTGCGCCGACCGACGCTCAGTGAATTGCCAAGCAAGCTGGAAGTAAAACTTCGACAGGCAGCTATCTCCAAATAACGCGGGCCACCGCATGACTGCAGGGCGCGAATGGTTCCACCAGAGCGCCGCGAGGACGCATCGGCGACCTGCACAACCCGCTTGGCGCGGCCCCACGCTACCGCACTAATCCGATTCGAAGCGAAGATAAGCGTAGAAATCACCGTCAACTCGAATTCTTCAACAAGCTGCTAGAGCAAGGCCAAGGAGAGAGCAGCTCCTTTGATTGGGGTAAGGAACCGCGTTTAAGAGGAGACTGTTCGCTCCTGGCCCGCTCCAGAGCCTCGCGAGGACGGAAGGAACTTTTGGCTGGACGACCGCACGCAGCCGACAACGAACCGCAAGTAAATAGAGGTGCGCGAGCGCACGGACTGACCGCGCCGTTGCTGCGGAGCGCGTTGCACCGACACAGGCAGACCCGGAGCCGCGGGGCCGCCGGTGTGAGCCGAAGCGAGAGCCAGCGTGCGGGCTCTTGCCGCGAGCGCATCACCGGCTAGCGGGCGCGGCAGGGACCAATTTCGAGAAGATCGCCGACCCGCGTGCCGGTGCGATGGATGGTATGGGGCGGAAGTTCGAGCACACTCTCAGCCTTGAGGCAGATGCGGGAGATGCGGAACGGGCGCACGTACTCTTCAAGGTGGACAACTTGCTTGCCTTTGTCCAGGAAGAGGAGATCAATCGGGAAAAGCATCCCGATAGAGTGGACCCCGCGTGAGGGAATAATCCAAAGCCCGCGGCCGGATTTCGCCCACTTCGCGGTTTTCCCGAGGAGACCGACGAGCCGAGTGAAATACGTGTCGGCTACGCCGGCCTCCGTTGCCAGGAAAGTCTCCCTCGATTTGTTGTACACGTACACCCGTGCGCCGTTTTGACCCGTCATGTTCCCGCCCCAGAGCAGAGTGTGAGCGAACGAAAGCCCCCGAAACAAACGGAGACTTAGTCCGCGGCTTGCCGCCGGCGGCGCCAGAGGATGATCAGAAACACCACCACGGCCAGGGCGCCAGCTACGATCCGGATAATCATTGAGCTATCCATGTTGCCTCCTAGTCGAACTGTGCTACTACGTCGGGGAAATCAAATCCGGCTCATTTGTTCATCATGGGGAGCAACTGCCGTACTATCGTGATCACGGCCGGACCTATAATCACAGCAAACAGAGCGGGGAAAATAAAAAACACAAGAACCGGAACCATTTTGACCGGCGTCTTGGCCGCGGCCTCCTCGGCGCGTTGGCGGCGTTTGGTCCGCAGCTCGTCCGAATGCACTCGCAGGGACTGAGCAATGCTGGTTCCAAACCGATCAGTCTGAATCAGCATGGCCACGAGCGCCTTGATGTCGTCCACGCCCGTGCGCACCCCTAACTCCCGCAACGCCTCGATGCGCGTCTTACCCACCCGCATCTCGAAGTGCAAGAGTTGGAGCTCCTCGCTCACCTCCGGGTGAGAAATGCCCAGCTCCTGTGAAACACGCATGATGGCTTGATCCAGTCCCAGCCCAGCCTCTACGCAGACCACAAGCAAGTCCAAGGCGTCGGGAAGGCCGAGACGAATGCGGTGCTGGCGATGGCGAATGCGGCGGCTCAACCAAAAACCCGGGAGCAGAACGCCCGCCATGAGAGCCAGAACCAACGAGAGGGGCTTCTCGCGATAGTATCCGGTGAAAAAGACCACGGCCAGAAGGATGGAGGGCAGAAGAAGCCTAACCCCCTGGAAAGCGAGAACCGCTTCCGTGCTGCGATAGCCGGCCCGGACCATGAGACGCCGGGTGGACGAGAGTTTCTTCTGAGAAGACGGCACCATCTGGCCTACCTTGGCCAGGGTGCGCTTGGCGTTCTCTTTCTGACGATCTTGAAAGTTACCTTCAGCTTTTCTGGCAGTGAGGTTCCACAGCCGTGCCAGACGGTTGGAGGCGGCATTGCCAGCCGGAGAAAGGAGGTAGGCGGCGCCCACCACCAGGAGTACGGTGGTCAGGAAGGTTATGATGGTCAGCACCCAGAGCATGGACAACGGTTCCTCCGCTTTCAAACCTCGATATTCACGATCTTCCAGAGCAGCGCCGTGCCGACAATCTGCAGGCCGGCAGCAGCAAGCAATATCAATGGCCCCCAAGGATCGGTGAACAACGGCTTGATGTAGCCAGGGTTCAAAAAACCCATCATCACGATCATGAAGGGAGGCAAAGCAATCAGAATGCCGGCGGTGAGGCGTCCCTGAGCGGTGCGGATCCTGACCTCGCCCAGGATTTTGAAACGCTCGCGAATGACGCGGGAGAGACCGTCGAGGATCTCCGCGAGATTGCCTCCGGTTTCCCTCTGAATGAGCAAGGCGGTAACAAAGAAACGGACGTCAACCAGAGGGACGCGCTCGGTAAGGTTGAGGAAGGCGTCCTTGAGAGGGAGGCCGAAATTCTGTTCTTCGAAAGTGACGCGAAACTCGCCAGCGACAGGTTCGGAGAGTTCCTTGCCAATCATCTCCAAGCCAGTGGTGAAAGCATGGCCGGCACGAACGGCACGGCCCAAGAGATCGATGGCGTCCGGAAGACCCTTCTCAAAAGCGCGCAGACGCATGTAGCGACGAACGGCAATGACTGCCAGAGGAATCAGGCTGCAGATCAGACCGATCCCGATGCCCAGCAGGACCGAGTGAAGTAAGGTCCGGGCGACGAGGTAAGAAGCAAGGGCGAGAATGGCGCTGATCAAGAGGATTTTGCCGGGACGAGTTTGCATCCCGGCCTGAACCATGAAATTGCGAAGGGCCGAGGCCCAGGACCAGCGGAGCATCAAGCGGTTCAGGGGCTGAACGTCGCTGAGAAGCTCGTCGCGGATAAGTTGAAGCTCGAGGGTGTCGCGGCCGCGCTTTTGAACCTTCTGAATGGCTTCGAGACGGCGGCGGATGAGCGCCTGGCGGTCGCGGCGTCCGGCGGCCAGACCGGCGAAGACGCCAAGGGCGACGATGATGACAAAGGTCGCGACAGCAAAAAGCAGTGGCACCGAAGCCCCCTAGAGTTTGGACCCGTTCGGCTCAAACATTTCCATGGGCAGCCGAATGCCCGAAGTGACCAATTGTTCGGCGAACTTGGGACGAATGCCGGTGGGGGTGAAATCACCCAGGACTTCGCCATTTTCGCCAATGCCGCGCTTGCGAAAGATAAAGACATCTTGCATGGTGACGACCTCGCCTTCCATGCCGGTAATCTCCGCAATATTGGTGACCTTGCGCGTGCCGTCGCTCAAGCGGCTGACCTGGACCACGACATCGATGGCCGAGGCGATCTGGCGACGGAGGGCGCTGTCGGGAAGATTCAGGTTGGCCATGGCCACCATGGTTTCGAGACGGCTGATGGAATCGCGGGAGGAGTTGGCATGGATGGTGGTGAGGGAGCCATCGTGGCCGGTGTTCATGGCCTGAAGCATGTCGAGGGCTTCTTCGCCGCGGACTTCGCCGATGATGATGCGGTCCGGGCGCATGCGGAGGGAGTTGATGACCAACTGGCGCTGGCGGACGGAACCTTTGCCCTCGACGTTTGGAGGACGGGTTTCCAGGCGGACGACATGATCCTGATGGAGCTGAAGCTCGGCAGCGTCTTCAATGGAGACGATGCGCTCGCGATTGGAGATAAAGGAGGAGAGGACGTTGAGGAGGGTGGTTTTGCCGGCGCCGGTGCCGCCGGAAATAAGGATGTTCAGGCGGGAGCGGACACAGCCCTCGAGGAGCTCGAGCATCTGGTTCGTGAGGGTGTTGTTGGCGACGAGATCCTTCCCCTGAAGGGGGTCGTGACCAAACCGACGGATCGAGAGGCACGGGCCATCAATCGCCAGAGGAGGAATGATGACGTTGACGCGGGAGCCATCGGCCAGGCGAGCATCGACCATGGGGGAGGATTCGTCCACGCGACGGCCCACGGCAGAGACGATGCGGTCAATGATGGACATGAGGTGAGCATCGTCGCGGAAGACGACATTGGTGAGCTCGAGTTTTCCCTTTTGCTCGATATAGACCTGCTTATGAGTGTTGACGAGGATGTCGGAGATGGCGGGGTCTTTGAGGAGCGGCTCGAGAGGACCGAGGCCGAAGACTTCATCGAGAACTTCGCGGGAGAGGCGCTCCCGCTCCTGAAGGGTCATGGGGGTGGATTCCCCGATGACGAGGCCTTCAATGACCGAGGCCACTTCGTTCTGGACGGCGCCGCGGTCCATGTGAGTGATCTTATCGAGATCGAGCTTCTGGATGAGCTTGCGGTGAATGGCCGTTTTGACTTCGTTGTAGCCCGCGCGAGATTCGACCTGGGGTTCCATCGTTCACTCACCTCGAAGAAGGGCGGGAAAACAATCCGAAGAGC
>CAZHLD010000007.1:68310-70529 GCA_964533185.1 uncultured Acidobacteriaceae bacterium
TGGGGTTCCATCGTTCACTCACCTCGAAGAAGGGCGGGAAAACAATCCGAAGAGCCCGGAGTGCTTGCCCATTGCTTGGGACGAAACGCCGGCCAACTGACCGGCCATGAACTTGAACTCGTGGACCAAGGAATTGTTATGGTTTCGAAAGAGAGGTATGCCCTGGGTGATGGCTTCATTGACCTGGCGAAAATCGTTGGGCAGGCGGGCAAAGACAGGGCGCCGCAGCTTCTTTTCCATGCCCTTGAGGGTTTCGTCGTCGGCGCGACGCCAGCGATTGATGACCAGGCGGGCGCGGTCGGCTTCGAGGCCCAGGGAGGTCAGGCTATTGAAGTGACGTTCGAGAGACCACAGAGCGGGCACGCTCGGCTCGGCCACGAGGAGAACGGAGCGCGCCGAGTGAAGGATGGGGGCCCACTCGGGGGAGAAGTGGGAACCGCAATCGAGGAGGACATAGTCAAAGGAGGTCTGGGCGAGATTGACGATGCGCAAGACGGAAGAGGCGTCGATGCGATTCCATTCTTCCGGATGAGAAGCGCCGGGCAGCAAGTCCACGCCGGACTTGTGATGACTCAGGAGGCCGCTGAAGAAGCTGGCGTCGAGGCGATCCGGGTTTTCGGCGGCATCGCGAATGGAAAAGCGCGACTGGAGATCCAGCAGCAAGGCTATGTGGCCGACGGGACGTGCGAGATCGAGCAAGAGGGTCTTCTTCTTCGTGAGGCGGGCGATTTGAACGGCGAGGTTGACGGTGACGGTGCTCGCACCGACACCCCCCTTGACACCAAGGACCGCGATGAGCCTCTGACCTGTGCGGGCCGCGGGGCCGCGGGACTCGCGGAGAAACCGGGTGAGCACCTTGTGAAGGGCGGCGGGGTTGACGGGCTTGGGCAGGAATTCCTGAACGCCGCTGCGCATGGCGGCCAACAAGGTTTGCGGGTCCGGCTGCTCCTGGTGTGAGCAGGCGATGATGCGAACGGCCGGGCGCAACTGGCGGAGCTCGCTGGCGAAAGAAAAGAACGGTTCGGTATCGGCGGGAAGATCCAGAACGATCACGTCGGGGATGGGATCGGAGGAACCGGGCTGCCGCCGCGGCTGGGAGCGGGGGCTCCACTCGAGGACAGAATTCACCAATCCGGACTGAAGAAAGCTCGCCCGGAGGGTGGAGCTGGAAGCTGCGTTTGAGCTGACGAGAGCGACACTCAGCATGACCTTGAGATCCTCACTTTCCAACCAAGCATCCGACCTATCGAGCAGCGTCGCGAGAAGAGCGAGCTACTGCTTAGCCGGCGCCCCGGACTTTTCCGGAGCCGCGGGCGGCAAGAAGGGCTGCGGGAATTGGGGTCCCGGCGGCACCTGTCCCGGGGACAGAGACTTGACTCGCCTCGGAGTCACCACTACCAGCAGCTCGGTCTTGGTCTTGTTCTTCGCGCGACTCTGAAAAAGCTTGCCCAAAATGGGCAGATCACCGAGCAGCGGGACCTTCTGCATCGTCTCCGTCAGGCGAGCATCCACCAGCCCCGCGATCACGAAGCTCTGCCCGTCTTCGAGATCCATCTCCGATTCCACGCGCCGCGTGGACAGAGCAGGGACGAAGAAGCCCTGCAAGGTGAGAGAGTTGGTGAAATCCAGGGCGCTAACCTCGGGCCGAACTTTCAGGTGAATCTTTCCTTCGGGTGTGATGGTCGGGGTGAAACTCAGCCGCACGCCGAACTCTTTGAACTGAATGGTGACAGCGTTGGAAGTGCCGCCGCTCTGAAGGACGGGAAAGGGGAACTCACCGCCGGCAAGGAAACTCGCTTCTTTACCCACCTGAGTGAGCAGGTTGGGCTCGGCCAGGATTTGCAGTAAGTTCTTCTGTTCGAGGGCGCGGATCGTCACGCCCAGGTTGATGTCAGGTCGAAAGGCAAAGACATTGAGCACATCGGTGAGGCGGAATTCGGTTAGCGAACTGAACGCCGGCGGGGAGAATTGTTGCGTGGAGATCGAGCCGATGGTGTTGGTGGCGCCGGTGCTGAAAATATTGAGACCTAGTTGGCTGATGGCAGATCTGTTTACCTCAGCGAATTTCACTTCCAATAGAACTTCCCCGGGGGCGGGAGGCAGCGGAACCTGCAAGAGATTGATGGCCTTGGGAGAGGCGGCGGAGACGAGCTGGAACATTCGCTCGGCGACCTCCTTGGAGGAGACCTGGCCGGAGAGCATCACGACGTCCTTGGCGG
>CAZHLD010000007.1:70629-82720 GCA_964533185.1 uncultured Acidobacteriaceae bacterium
TCGGCGACCTCCTTGGAGGAGACCTGGCCGGAGAGCATCACGACGTCCTTGGCGGATTCGAGCTTGACCGGCTCCTGTGGGAAGACCTCGCGGAGTTTCTGCGAGAGGCCGAGAAGGTCGATGTCCACGCGGAGATCGAAGGTCTGGCTGACGTCGGATTCGTCCCAGAGAACCAGGGAGACGCCGCCGGGAGCCTTGGCGTTGATGAGAATCTGAGTGGGGCTGACGATGACGGCGTCGGCAATGTTGGGATCAGCGATGGAAACGCGCTTGAGACGCCCGGGAGAAGTAATCACCAAGGAGCGGCCCACGAGCAGATGGAGGCGTTCGGCGCCGGCGGACTCCTGGGGGGCGGTGTAGGTGTCCGTCACCGGGGCAGGGGTGGGAGCGGCGGAAGACGATTGGAGCAGAGCGCCGGCGTTCCCAGCACCCAGAAGAAGAAAGGCGAGGAGAAGAGAAAGGAACTGCCAGCCTCGAGGGTGGAGCGAAAGGCGTTGTCGTGTCATGGGCATCATGTATTTGTCCTTGATCAAAAGCTTTTCGATTCGCGCTTGGTGCCAACAATGACTTCCACCACAAAAGGCGCAGGGGCGGGCACGGACTTGCCAGCGCGCCGGGGTGGGGCACCGACCGCAAACAATTGGGTGCGAAGAACGGCCGGGGGAGCGGCCTTCTTCAAGTCAATCGTGTTCCGAAGGGCCAGTTGAATTTTGCCTTCGGTGCTGGCCATCGCGAGTTTGTTAGCCTCCTCCGGAGTCACCAAGAGCGTTATAACGGCGACTGTCTGCGGTTTGCCTTCTTTGTCCTCCTCGATTTTTTGCCCCGCTGCCAGCACCCGAACGTTCTCCAGGATCGTTCGCGTAACGGTGTCGCTTCCGGCACTGCTGCGCCCCTGGACGGATCCGGTCACCAGCACATCCACCATCGTCGCGGGCAGCACAAACCCTGCAACTGCCACGACGTCGTTGGTGGCCACGGAAAGCGCGCGCATGCCTTCGGGGATGGTGGCGGCCAGGCCGGCGCCGGCCTCTTTGGGGGCCAGCTTACCTTCAAGGATGGGCTCGTTCTCAACGATGGAAGTAATCAGGGCGCGGTTGAGACAGTCCTCGACGCGAGAGAACATGCCCGGGGGAGTATCGCCGGCGGGCCAAGCGATGAGCTGAAGGTGCTTGGCCTCGAGGCGCGTGCCCAGCGGGATGCGCATGGCGGAAACCACGATTTGCCTGGTTTCCACGGCCTTGACGACGGGCGTGACCTGGGCGAACTGGCGATAAACATACATGCTGGCAACCAAGCCAAAGATGACCGCGAAGCCAATCGCGAGAATGATTCGAGTACGATTCATGCTTGCATCTCCTGTTCAAAAAGCCCGCAGGGCAAAGCTGGCAACAAAACAGAGTGAAGTGGCCAGAGCGGCCGCCACGCCGAAAGGCAGAGACATCATTCCCGGATTGTCGAGAGAGATTTTCGGGTGGGGGAAGACCTTAAAGGTCACGGCAGCTTGGACCAGCTCGACCAAGTTCCGCAGGGTTGCTCCCCAGCGATGCAGGCGCGTGATCTGCACGGCGGCCATGAGGCCGGTAACGAAAATCGTTCCGAATAAGACCAGAACAATAAGAGGAAAACCCAGAAGGGCACCGAGGGCGCCCATCAATTTCCAATCGCCCGCGCCGAGGCCGCGGAGAAGTACAAAGGGCAAGAGCACACCGAGGGAAAGACCCGCGCCAGCCAGAGCCAGCTTGATTCCCGGCCAGCCCCAAGAAAGAGTGTTCATCGCGAGTCCGAGGAGGAGTCCGGGAACGGTCAGCCAATTGGGAATGCGCCGGCTGCGCCAGTCGAACCAACCGGCGAGAGCGACGAAGCAGAGGGCGACAATCCAAATCACGAGGTGCATGGCGTTAGAGATTCTCCCTAGAGGCTCTTCCTGACCGCCGGGCTGTGAGAAAACCCGGCGGCCAGAGAAAAGCGAACCGGACGACGCCTTAGGTGACGGTCGTCAGGTTGGCGGCCGCGTTGGAAAAGACGGCGTTGATCGCGGTCGCGAGTGGGGCCAGGAACACAACGGCGGCCAGCGAGAGCAGAACGAGCAAGAGAGCGTACTCGGTGAGGTCTTGCCCTTCCTCTTCCCGCCAGAGGCGCATCAGTTGGGTTTTCATCTTTCTTTCTCCTTCACGCGAAGTAGATCACGCGGTACAGCTACCCTAATCACGGAGCGGAAGAGCACACAGATTGCCAAAGGGCAACGAGTCCTAGAACGGAAGAGCGCCAGAAAACAAAGGCTTAGGAGCCGATGGGAAGGCGCAAAGGATAGAAGCAAGTACTTAGGAGATGTAGATTCACTGAATGGTGTCCAAGGCAGCAGGGAAGTGTGGACTTTTGTGCTCAGGAGAGAGGCGCTGGGAGAGCAGGGAGGCGTCAACCGGTCGAGGTCCTTTGCGGACATAAAGGACGCTGACCTCGTCAGCATAAGCGCGTTGCCAGTCCGGCAGGCCAGCCAAAAGCGTTCCCAAGGGGGCGTCGCGCTGGATCAAGCAGGAGTTGACGCCGTACTTGCGGAGAAGAGCCTGCGTGTCCGGCTGGAGCAAGGAGATGCTCATGTAATCGGCCAGGACGCCGCCGTATTCATAGATGTCTGCGCGTCCGTCAATGAAGACGCGGGAGTGAGGACTGCGTGACCAAATGAGATAGCCGCCCCAGCCATATTCGTTGAACATGGGACCGGGGACAGGATTCTGCTGCAGGTAGGCCACGGCCTTCTTCGGATAATTGCGAAGAACGGTCTGGCGCAGGGCGCCAGCGGAAGGGAAAAACCAGACCATGCCGAAAACCATCACGGCCAGCAGAGCAAAGTTCAGCACCGGATGATCCTTCTGGGGCAGGTAAGGCGGCAACCAGCGGGCCAGCAAGGCGGCCAGGAGCGGGGCAAAAGTCAGAAGAAAGAAAAAGAGGAAGCGGCGATGCGAGGATGCAGCGTAGACGGCGAAGAGCAGAAGACCAAGATCCTCGAGACGATATTGCATGCGGAACAAAACCTGAGCCAAGAAGAAGAGCAGCAAGAGTCCGAGAAAGAACTTGCCCATCAGCAGATCGGGTCCTAGGGGCTGCCATTCGCGGATGCTGGCGATGTTGACGGGTTGAAACAGGGCCATTTGCAGAGGATAGGCAGCGAGGCGAGTGCCATACGGGGTCAGGGGCAGGAGAAGAACAGAACACAGATAGGCCAGGGCAAGATTGCGCCGCTGAAGCGGAGTCCACGAGACGGCCTCGACTCCGCCGAGACGAAACTTGAGGAAACCGCTCAGCCAATACAATGCCCAAATGGCCAAGCCAAATGCGAACGTGCCGTGGGTATTGACCCAAACCAAAAACAGGGGAGGAAGAAACCACAAAGCCCCTGAGTGGCCGAGGCGGAAGCGCTCCAAAGAAATGAGCATGAGGAGGAGCAGGACGTAACCCAGTAGCTGGGGTCGCAAAACAAAAAAGAGACCCGACAAGGGCAAGACCAGAGTGCAGGCAACAAAAGCAGCTTTGACATTGCCGCTGCGCAAGTAGCACCAGTAGTAGAGGAGAAGAAAGATCAGACCGGCGAGAATGATGACCAGAGCGGTTTGACCCTGAAGGCCAGCGGCGCGCGCCGCCAGTGCCATGACGACTTCGCCCAGCCATTCGTAGGCCATCCACTCCGTCCCGGAAACCGTGAAGGAATAGGAGTCCGCCTCCGGCCACGTGCCTTCTCGAAGGATTTGCTCCCCGACAGCCGTGTGCCACCAGGTGTCAGGCTCAGGCGGATTCATCCTAGCGCAGGTAAAAACGCCGGCAAGAAGCAAGACAGCGAGAAACACGGGAAAGGAACACACTTTCCGGAGGATTCCTCGATCTGCCCGATAAGAGCTACACGCAACAGGAGTCGGCATTGTCTTAGGTTGTCGGCCGAATCAGGCGGACAGGGAACAACGATCCTCCGGGCCCCGTAAGCCCGCCAGATCCGGAGCCCCCGCTGCCCCCACCGCTTCCGCCACCACATCCGGCGACGTTCATCACGTAGCCGGTGACCGTGGCCTGCGGTGGTCCCGCCTTTTCCACAAAGACTTGCAGGAACCCGACAATGGTCGCGGTCCCGCACGTGGCGGCTCCGCCGGGACAGGGGTTGTGCCCATCGTAGAGCGGAATCGTCACGATGTTGTCACTTGAACTGATGAGTTGGCCCATCAGGGCCGGATTGGGATTGTTCGTTCCTCCGATAATGGGGAGAGGAAATGTCGTTGTGTTTTGCAGGTAGTCTTGTCCGCAGCCGCTGGCGCTTCCTGCGCAACTGTTCGTTTGCTGGTGGATCAAACATTGCACGCCTTGCCGCGTGGGTCCCACCATGTTCCCCGTCTGAAGGTCCAAAGTGATGTTCTGGCCACAATACAACACGTTTGTATTGCAGCAGGAGATATTCTTTTCGTACAGCGCGGCACCCGGGCCGGTGGATCCCGTGTTCTGTGCGCATGGAGGACAGATCGCCGGTTCTTCTCCGGGGGGAATCTGCACAGGGTAGAACTTGCTGGGCGCCGGGGCCTCACCCGGGCTTCCCGGTTTCAGCAGAAGTTTCTCGCCGATGACTCCGCCTGACGAGAACGGCCCCAGGTTCGCCACCTGGCCCGTCGACGGGTCCACGAAGTATGCGCTCCCCGGACAATTCGGGTTCCCGGGCGTCGTGTGGGACGGATCACAGTTCGGCAGAAGCCACGGTTTCACGCAGCTCGTCCCGACAGGAAGATTGCCGCCGGAAGAGGTGTAGGCCTCCGCCGTGGCAGTGGCTGAAACATCCGCCTGAAAAATTCCCATCGCTTTGGCTAGGAAGGTTGGTACTGCGTTCCCGCGAGCTGCGGTTCGCTGCACCATTACCGTGATCCAGGGGTTTCCCGTTGGCGAGGCAGGGAAGGTTACGTCTTCGTTCAGGACTTGTGCCAGCTGGCCCCCGATGAAATTTTGGCCCCCGACCGCTTTCGCTTCTTCTCGCGCCAGATTCTGCGCCGTGGCTTGTGAGCCCAGACCAGACAGGTAACCCGCCTCAATAAATTTCTTTGCTCCGGCAAGCGCCGCGGCATCGGCAGCACGTTGAGCCTCGCTGCGAGTGACGTAGAGCATGCCGAGGTCGAGAGCGAGAGCGCCCACTCCGAGCAGGATGAAGAGCATGACGGCAACCGTGTAGAGGGTCATGCCGCGCTGGTGATTTCTGGTGATGCTTGCGTTGCTTGTGCGTTGCATCGCGTGCGCTCCTGCTAAGTCAAATTTTTCATCACAACAGTGGTCGAAATCTGAAATGAAGCGGGAACGGTAGTCGAAGTTGAGAAGAGTTGCAGAGCCTGCCGCAAGGTCCAGGAGTGTGGATAGCGAAGGGTGACGCGGGTGCTGACGGCAAGAGTGGTGACGCCGCCGACGGTGACGGGGACGACGGCGCCACGATTGATCACCAGGACGGGCTGACCGGAGGCGGTGGAGGAATAGGTCCACTCTTGCGGGCCCGTTTTCGTGGGAGCCGCGGCGATGAAGGAAGTGTTCATGTTTTCACTGGCCAGATAATTGACCACGGCATTGCGGACGGCTTGAACCGTCGTGGGGGTAGCCTGGGCGAGGTCGGCCCGGCTCTGTCCAATGGCGATGCGCGCACCTTCGCGGGCGGCGTTGGTGAGGCGCTGCTTGAGGCGGTAGGCCTGGCCAAAATCCACGCCGCCAATGACGAGAATGACCAAGAGCGGAAGCATGAAGGCAAACTCGACCAATTGCGCGGCTTCCTGGCGGCGGAGAAGTGCGAGGAGAGAGAAGCGACGGGAGGGAGTTTGCAGTAGAGCTGGTGTGGGCTGGCCTTTCACTGCTTATTCCTCCCTCATATGGACATTAGCCGCCAGCGTGATTGTGCTGAGATGAGTGGAAGTAAAGGGCAGCACAAACTGGAAGGGATAATTGAAAGTGACGGAAACTCCGGTTTCCGAGGGGGTGCTGCCCGGATTGAGGACGATGCCGCGTTGAAGAGTGAACCCGGTCACGAGAGAGGGGTCGAGGGAAGAAGCCAGGAGGACCTGGTCGACGACGGTGCGAACTTCGGTCTGGGTGGGATAGGCGTTGCCGCAGGTGGCGCAGGTGGGAGCCACGGCGAAGCGAGCTCCCTCGCGGGCAGCGCGAGTGACGGTCTGAGCGGTGTTATAGCCCCGGGCCAGCCAAATGATGCCAATCAATAGAGTGAATAGGAGCGTAATTACCAGGGCGGCTTCGACCAATTGAGCGCCGTGGTCTGCTCTGATCGGTGTCCACCAAGAGGGACGCCGTGAGGCTGTACGTGTCTCCAATCGGGCACACATTCTCATCTACCTTCTCAGTTTTCAGCCCACTCCCTAATCACTTGAGCAATTCGGCTTCCGCTAGGAAGCGGAAGAAGGCGGGAGACGGAGCCTTTCGAAGGATGGAATCACGGCAAAGGGGGTGCGAACCGAGGCGATGCTTTCACCGATTTGAGAGATTTTGTCTTCGCGGAGATGACCCAGGAGATGGCCAGCCCGCTGGAGATGCTCAATGCGTTCGGGAGCGAGAGCCATGATGCGGCAGGAGGTGGCGTCGACGGCAACAGGGTCGTCGCCGAAAATCAGAACCCCGCAAGACTTGGGAGCCCCCTGGATGGGCCCGTTGCCTTCCATACCGAGGATGCCATCCACGATGGCGAAGTCCGGGCGGACGGTGCTGATGATATCGAGCAAGGCGCGAGTGATTCCGGCCCAGTGGAGAATGTTCTTCGGCCAACCGTAACGGCTGCCGGGGACGATGCCAAACATGTTTTTCATGGAGAGAGTAACGCCGGCCCAGTGGTGGGTCTTCAGCTTGGGCATGGAAACAACAAAATCCGCACGGAGCACGGTGGCGGGGAGATAAAGCTCCTTGAGAGAGGAGGCGCGAGTGCGCAAGGGCGTGGGGTGCAGAGCATCCACGTTGAGATCCACAAAGGTGTGCAGAAGAGGCCCAAGGAATTCGCGGAGACGCATCGATTCGACGATGGCCTCGGAATCGCGGTCGAGGGCGGGACCATCGCCAACGAGGACAGTGCGCGCGCCGAGGCGAAGAAAGCTTTCGCGAGCTGCGGCGATTACCGCGGGATGGGTATTAATGGTGGCGCGTTCATCCAGAGCGACGAGATTGGGCTTGAGGAGAACGCATTTGTCCTGAACCGGGAGAGCAAACTCGCACAACGTTTCGTACATGATTTGCGCAAGGTCGCGCTGATAGCTTTCGGCGCGGCGAATGGCGACGCGAGAGAGCGGGCGGGCGAAGGGGTGAATCAGCGGGCCTGCGTCTAGGGTCACGGTTGCCCCCGATCCAGCGCCGACCAAGAGAGCCACGGCTGCAAGGGAACCAGAGAGAGCGTAACCCAGGCGTAAACGGAGACGTCGCGAAAGAATTCATTGCGGGCGTGCAACTGGTGAAAGTCAGGTCCGTGGGGGAGGGTGCGGCCGCAGGTGCGCAGGCAAATGCGCGAAAGCGCCAAGGAGGAGGGTCCCTCGATGCGGGGATAGATGCGGGCGAGCCAGCGCAGGCTTTCCTGATTTTCTTTGCGATCCTGATGTTCCTGAAGGGCCAGCAGCGCCCATGCAGTGGAGGCGGGCTGTGGCTCACCGGGGACTCCATAGACGATTGGATTGCCGCTGTTCCAGCCACCGCCCGGACACATTCTGTCGTAGAGCAACGCCGTGGCCTGGCGACAGCGGCGAGCCAGAGTTGAGGGGCCAGCGTTTTTTGCCGCGCCACGCAGGAGGATCAACGAGACAGCAGTGGGTTCGACCCAACTGCTTGTGCCCGGAGTCCAGCTCCAGCCCGGCAAGGAGAGATCGTGTCGCACCACGGCGGAACTGCGCTGTACCCAGTGGAGGAAGCGCCACCACAGGCGGCCTTCACTCGGGCGCTGGTGACACAGCCAGTCGATGCCGCGAGCAACTGCGTCGCCCGGGTCAAGATGCAATTGCAGGGCAAGACACGCCGGCGCGGTGACCCAGGAGCCTTCGGTTAGACCGGACTGCGAGGGCCACGAACCGTTGGGCAATTGCGCGGTCCGCAGCCAGTCGCAACCCCTCTGGACGGCGCGGTGAGCCTGGGGAAACTCCGAGAGGGAGTTGAGAGCGAGAAGCGCCCAGCTAGCAGGCTCGACGCAACTGGGACTTTCCGGATGGAAGGCCCAGCCACCGTCGGGATTCTGAGAGTGAAGCAGGAAAGGGGCACAAACGTGATTCAGGAAAGATTCATCGGCGGGTGTGGCGGGAGTCTCATTTCCAGCTGGCAGGTGATTGGGCATCAGCACTCGCAGAGCGCCAAGAGGGTTACATCACGCGATCCGTCGGCGGGGGTTGGTTGAGTAACGGAGTGGCAGTGTAGCTCTGCTCCGGATGGATTTGCAACTGGCTGATGAGCCGATGCAGATAGTTCCGGGCGATGCCCAGGATGCGGGCCGTCTCCGTCTTGCGCCAGCTATTCTCCTCGAGGGTGCGGCGGATGAGGCGGCGTTTGAAATCGCGGACCTCCTCTTCGTAGGAGCGGAGGGGAGCCTGGGGAGCGTCGAAGCCGTTGCGCATGGAGAGGGGGAGATGCCAAACCTCGATGGTGGTTCCTTCGGCCATGACGACGGCACGCTGCACAGCGTTTTCAAGTTCACGGACGTTGCCCGGCCAGGGATGCTCTTCGAGGGCCTGAAGAGCGAGGCGGGAGAAGCGTCGGGCCTTTTTGCCAAACTGCTGGGCAAAGGTCTGGAGGAAATGTTGAGCGAGAAAGGGGAGGTCGTCGAGCCGCTCGCGTAAAGCGGGAAGATGAAGGGGCACGACATTGACGCGATAAAAGAGGTCTTCGCGGAACTCGCCTTTCTTGACCATTTCGGAAAGGTTGCGGTTGGTGGCGCAAGTCAGGCGGATGTTGATGGGGAGGCTGGTGTTGCTGCCAAGGCGCTCGATGCAGCGTTCCTGCAAAACGCGGAGAAGCTTGGCTTGCAAGGAGAGGCTCAGATCGCCAATCTCGTCGAGAAAAACAGTGCCGCGTTCGGCAGCCTCGAAGCGGCCGCGACGTGCGACCAGCGCGCCGGTAAAGGCACCGCGCTCGTGGCCGAAGAGCTCGTCTTCGACCAGGGTTTCCGGGATGCTGGCACAGGAAAAGGCGACAAAGGGACCTTCAGCACGAGCGCTTTCGCGGTGGATGGCCCTGGCGACCAACTCCTTGCCGGTGCCTGTCTCACCGGTAATCAAGACGGAGACATCACAGGAGGCGATTTTCTGGGCCAGCTTGAAGACCTGTTGCATGCAGGGGGAGGAGCCCAGCATGCGGTCCATGCGTCCCTCGGAATGCTCGCGGGAACGCAATTGGAAAAGCTCGGTTTCGATCTGGCGGGACTTGTGAGCGCGACGGAGGATGAGGCGGAGCTCGACCATGTCCGGGGGGTCGGAAATAGTGTCGTAGGCACCGTGCTCCATCACTTTGAGGACCAGGGCCGGCTGAGTGTCGCGGAGGAGAACGACGGTCGGAGGGGGAGGACAAGGAAGCGTGGAGATGAAATCGGAGAAGAGAAGGCGGAGATCGCGATCAATATCGGCGTCGGAATTGCGAAGATCAATCAGAAAGACGTCGAAGGAAGAATCCTGGGGCGAGGCAGCGGCCGGATTGAGTTGCTCGCTGGTGCGCAACTCGAAGCCGGAACCCAGGGCGCGAGCCAAAATCTCACCGAAGCCGGTGTCCGAGCTACAGAACCACACGCGTGTGTTTGTGGAGCTCATCGCTGCACCGCTTTCTTTTCGGACGCCGATCGGAGCTGCCTGAGCTTCAGATGTGGCGTTCGAGAAGAGCCGGAGAAATCCATTGGGAGCAACGAAAAGGCCGGAGAATGTGATCTACAGAAGGAGTCCCGAGCGGTGCCGCTGAAAACCATTCACATCCTCCCGCGAGAAGATAGTTTGAAGACTCGATGAAAGATGCTTGCGCTCCCGGGTGATCACGGGCGCCGCCGCAATTACGCATCGGGTGCGCGGTAAAGCTGGTAGGCGGGGCACCTCTATGAATACAGCCGAAGTGCAAAAGCCGCAAGAAGCGCAAAGTTGGGGAGACGAGGGAGATAAACAGGGCACCAGAGTCAGAGGGACCAATTTCCACCCGGATAGGTACTTTCGGCCCTGGGGCAAGAGGCAGGCAGGAGCTCTTGAAGACAAGGGGGAAAAATTTGATGATAGGTGTCCAATTACAGTAAGTGGGAGAGCCCCGGGAGAGAGCTACTTTTGGGGGACCGAACCCGGGATACCAACCAGAACTTCGACGGCAGTGGGTTTTGCGGCACGCAGCGCCGGCTGGAATTTCCATCGTGAAAAGGCGGCCAGGGCCAACTGATCGGCGTCAGGTTGCACGCTCTGATAGACCCTCAGGCGACGGACGGAGCCATCCTCGGCAATGACTCCGTGGAGGATGATGTAGGGTTGCGCGGTCTCGCGAACGAGTTTGGGGCGCTTGAAATCGAATCCTTCGGTGGGAAAGGGGGCCGCCAAGCCCTGATCCAACTGAACCCTCGCGCTGGTGGCCGGACGTTCGCCCTGAGCAACCGGATCGTTCAGCAAGCAGTATTGCAAGATCCAGTTTTTGCCCGGCATGGGCAGATAGACCGTGTGAATCTTTCCGCCTCGGAGAACGCCGTAAACCTGCAGACCGCCGCCACCGACGGGCCCAGTGGAGATCACCAGAGCGTTGGTGCGCAGACGAGGATGAAAAACGACGGGGAACATTTGACCTCGCGTGAAGGTGGAGTGAAGCGTCAGATCCGGGCTGCTTCCTCCGTTGCCGTCACCATGCAAGCTAATTGGCAGATCCGCCAGATTGCCCGAAGAGTCGGCGCCGCCACGACTGGAACCGGAGCCAACGCCGGTGCTGGAGTCTCCGCCGTTTGTGCCGCCACCCGTTCCGCCCTGAGGATCACCGCCCTCGACGCCGCCTGGAGAGCCGGGACGCGAACCGGCGGGAGAAACCGAGAACGCGCCGTAGCGGTTTCCCAAAGGCAAAGTAAGCACAGGACTGGAGGAAGCGTTCCCAAGACTCAGTGCCAAGAAGCCAGCGTCTCCACCTGCAAGAGGCTGGGATTGGCTGCTGGAATTTGAGGCAGGTGCTTCTTGCGCGCCGTTGGGCAAGGCAGCGGGAGCTGAATCGGCCGGGGGAGGAACCGGCAGATTCGGGTTTGTGATGTTTGAGGAAAGGAGGGACAAATCCGCGTCAGATTGTTGAGAGGACAAGCGAGGCGGTTCGGAAACAGATTCGGGCTGCGGCCGTTTCTGAAGAGGAGCCGGGGAGGAGGGAGCAAAATCCAAGGGGCGTCGCAGGCGCTTCGCAGCGCCGCCAAGCAGGAGATTGGGAACGGAGACTTCATAGGGAATGCGGATTTCCGGTGGAGCCAGGGGCTGAATGATGGTTTGGCGATTATTGTCGGGATTGGGCGGATTCGAGACGATTGTCCAACGCTTGTGAAAGGCAGTGCTGCCGAGCGCGGGGGCACGGTCGGGGCGATGGCCGGAGCCTGGGGCACCGCCCGGCCCACTGGATTTTAGGGTCGGAAGAGACTCCTCATCATCGAGCATGGAGAGGTGATAAATGACTTTGGGGGTCTGAGGCGAGGAGGTTGCTTCGCGGACAAGGAGTGCGGCCGGCATGTGAAGAAGGAGAACAACGGCAGCAACGTGAAGGAGAGCCGAGGAGAACAGCGCCCGGCCGGGGGATTGGAAAGCGGGCTGGGTCAGTTGGCGATAGCCAGGGGGAGTGTAGCGCCAGCGGCGAGAGCCTCGAGCCAACAAGACGGCGAGATCGCCCCACCAGCTTCTGTGAGGGGACTCTGGAAGCAAGAGTACATGAGCAACCATGAGGCTCCTTAGACCGAGTGAACTGTTCCCGGAAGCTAACAGGGCAAACGGCCGAGATGTTCACAAGACGCAACTTCGCGAAGAAGCGATAAGCCTAAGCACGTTCAGGCGTTTGGAGCCGGTTCTTGAAGAAAGCAACGGATTTACGCAAAGCCAATCCCGGCTCACAGGGACGCTGGCACATGGTAAGGGGG
>CAZHLD010000007.1:82820-88562 GCA_964533185.1 uncultured Acidobacteriaceae bacterium
GGATTTACGCAAAGCCAATCCCGGCTCACAGGGACGCTGGCACATGGTAAGGGGGGCACTTGAACTGCCAAACGGGATCAAATAGGGAGGCTCCGGAAGCGGCCGCACCTGGGAGTATGGGACCTGGTGTGAGAGTTGTTGATTTTATGGAGGTTAGAGAGGCCGAGGAGGCGGAGTTCTAGTGTCGTGTTTCCGAAATAGGTGACACATCGTGCCGCTGCAAAGGCTGTAGGGGCAGGCCTTTAGGCCGCCCGCCTGTGTCACGTTTTTCTGTTACGCGACACTAGTCCCAAGGTACTCGGAGAATGTTACTGGAGTTCTATTAAGGTGTTGTTGCTGAATAGTGCATAAGAGCGGAGAGGGCTTTTATCTAGATCCCTCGCAAGAGGCAAGACCATGCCAGCGCCCGGCAACTCGAATGGCCAACTCCTGCACGTTCTGATCGCGGACGCCAGCGATCTAGCCTGCCAGTCCCTGGCGAGAGCAATCCAAGCGCCAGTGTCTCCGCTCCAGGTAAGGACGTGCGCGGGCACGACGGCGGAGATACTGGGAGAACTGCGAGCGAATCATATCGAGGTAGCGGTTATCGGGGTACAACTGAAGGACGGACCGCTGGAAGGAATTCGCGTGGTGCGCGAGATGCGCGAGAGTGCACCCGGGATTCGAGCGATCCTGCTCGGGGACACGATGCATCCGGCGCTGGTGGTGGAAGCGTTTCACGCGGGAGCGAAAGGGCTGCTCTCCCGCTCCGACTCGCTAGAAACGCTGTGCAAGTGCATCCTGAGCGTGAAACAGGGGCAAATCTGGGCGAACAGCGAACAGTTGCAAATTCTGCTGGAAGCGCTAACGCGCACCGCCACGCCGCGGCTGGTGAGCAGCACGGGAAAAGATCTGCTGACGAAGCGGGAGGGAGAGGTAGCGCGCCTTGTGGCCGAAGGGCTGACCAACCGGCAGGTGTCGGAACAGTTGAAGCTGAGTGAGCACACGGTGAAGAACTACTTGTTTCGAGCGTACGAAAAGCTGGGTGTCTCGAATCGGGTGGAGCTCACGCTCTACTCGGTGACTCATCGTCACGTAGCTTCGGTACTCCTGCTGGGCCTCCTCCTTTCCGGTATCTGCTGAAGGACCTGAACCCCTTATCTCCGGACGTTTCGCGACCGGTGGTGTCTCCGATTGTTCACAGGAGCCAGAGGAGAAGGTATTGCGCCAGGAAGCCTGGTGTGGAAGCGAAGTTCTGGCAAGCCGGGTGAAGCAGTGTTTTGAAGAGATTCGGGTGGGGGAGACAGGCGGAGCACGGGCGTAATTTCTGAGGAAGTTTGGCAAGAGTTCTGCAGGTGCGAATGGAAGAAGGAGACACCATGAACACCCCTGGCGATCGCGATTCGTTCGGCGTGGTACCGTGGGCCCTAGCCGTGGCATGCCTGCTTGGTCTGTTGCTGGCCCTGTACAACCTGCTGGCGACAGCGAATCCGAGCTGGACGCGTTAGACGATGAACCGGCCGAGGAAGTGACAGAGGCAGAAGGCCCGAAACCCCGCCACCAGATTCCCACCCAGAATGACCGGACAGCATAGGCCCGAATGGGCGGCGCCGGTCTTTCCTTAATCCGCAGCAGAGAGGAAGTAATTCCGGCAGGCCGTAGCGACAGTGGAGCGGTCCAGCTTCGGGGGTTGGCCTTCGTAGGTGGCGCCCCAAACGATTTGACGAAAGACGTCGCGCGGATAACACGGGCGCAATTCCTGTTTGAACTCCTTGGAGAGGAGATGGATCAAATGATCGACGACCTGAGGATCGTAGGAGAGTCCCAGGTTTTCACAGACGCGCTGGGCAATGACATGGAACTGAGCGGGGGAGACGTGCTCGAGGCGGACTTTATTCTGAATGCGGCGCAGGAAGGCTTCGTCGGCGAGAGTGGCCGGATCGAGATTGGTGGCGAAGACAACGAAGAGGTCAAAGGGAAGATCGAATTTTTTGCCGCCGCTGAGGGTCAAGAAATCCACGCTGCGGTCGAGGGGGACAATCCAGCGGTTGAGAAGTTCTTCCGGGCGGATGCGCTGGCGGCCGAAATCATCAACGACGAGGACGCCATTATTGGCCTTCATTTGCAAGGGAGCGGAGTAATACCGGGAGAGAGGATTGAACTGGAGATCCAGCATCTCGATGGTGAGCTCGCCACCCACACAGACACAGGGCCGGCGACAGAGCACCCAACGCTCGTCAACTTCGACGGAGCCGGGCGGGTCGATGCGCTCGTGAATGCCGGAATCAAAAACGGCGATGATTTGCGAGTCCACTTCCACGGCGTGAGGAATCCAGACGGCATCGTTGTAGATCTTGGGCAGAGCCGCGGCCACGGTGGTCTTGCCAGTGCCCGGAGGACCATAAAGGAAAATTGAGGTGCCGGACACCACGGCGGTGCCCAACTGCGTGAGGGTTTCTGTGTTGAGGACCAGGTGGGCGAGCGCCCGCTCGACTTCGGGGGGATGCACTTCATGATTCCGCACGCTCTGAGAGCGGACGCGGGCCGTGTATTGCTCGAGAGAAACCGGAGCGGGGCCGACGTACTGGCTGAGGTGCATTAAGGACATAGCGCGATCGCGGCCCTGCGAGGTGATGGCAATGCGGTGAACCCCAGCCGTCAAGCCCTTGACCTCACAGAACTGATCCTTACGGAGGCGGAGAAAGATCTCCTCGATGACGGCGAGGTTGAGCTTCATTTTTCTCGCAAGATCGACCAGGGTCAGTTCCGTCTCCATGTGCAAGGTCTTCAGAGCCAGGCCCTCGAGCAGAGGGCGATGGGTGCCGGTTTCTTCGAGAGTTTGTGGGGAGTTGTTGATGACGGCGGTATTCACGCTGGCGCGCTCCCTTCGCGACCGAGGGCGACACACCCGCCCCTGGTTGCGGGGAGAGTCAGAGCAAGTTCAAGTCCGCAGAACGAGGAGGAGGAGACAATTTAGAGAGCAAAAAATTTTTGCGAGAGGTGGCGGTCGAAACAGGCTTTCAAACACAGAGGTTAGAGAGGGTTGCAGACGCGGGAAGAAGAGCTGAGAGGGAGATGCAGAGCGAAGTAGGTGATTCCTCTCGAGGAGGGAAGTTGTGCACGGTCGTGGACACAATCTTGCAGGGGAATGTGAGAAACCGCGCCGCCGGGCGGGAGGGTGCGGAAGGAGGGAAGAGGCGTCTCCGCGCTGCGTGAGGCTGGCGAAGGTGGAAGTGTCGCCTGTTTTGCTGGGTTTGAGTCGAACGAGCGAAAGAGGAGGAGTGCAATGCGTTTAGTCATGGCAGGGTGGTGGGCGGCAGTCGTACTCACTTTGCTTTGCACACCGGGCGGGACTTCGCACAAATTGTGTACAGAATAGATGCTTCCACAAACGTCGTTTCGCCCTAAGTCCTTTTTATTCTTTCAGCCAACGCTTGGAATCGAAAATGCAGAGAATTGTGCAGCTTTTGGTGCGCGTTTGTGCTGAAGAGGGTGTGAAGCATTGTTAGCATGAGGAGGTTCTCCGATGTCCCGCACTAGCAAATATTTCTTGTTTCTCGTGCTAGTCATTCTATCGACGCTGCTGGTGAAGGGCGCAGGCGTCTCTGTGCCCACCGGGACGTGGGCCGCGTTCAGCAACATGGCCGAGCCGCGCGACGGCGCGTCTGCTGCGCTGCTCGCGGACGGCCGCGTGTTGATCACCGGCGGCAGCGGTGCGAACGGCGAGTCCGCCAGTGCGGAGATATTCGACGGCGGCGGTGCGTTTTCGCCAGCGGCCTCCATGAACGCGGCGCGCAGCAGGCATGTCTCTGTGGCGCTGCTGGACGGCCGCGTACTCGTGGCCGGCGGAAGCACGGGCGGTGGTGGTGTGACCAATTCCGCGGAGATCTACGATCCGGCGAGCGACTCCTGGACCAGTGTCGCCGGCGGCATGGTTGAGGCTCGCGCGGGCCACACAGCATCTCTGCTTGCAGACGGGCGCGCGTTGATCGCCGGTGGCGATAGCGGCGCGACCATTAGCTCGAGCGTGGAAATCTTCGATCCCACGATCGATAGTTTTTCTTTTGCAGGAATTCTCTCTTCACCCCGCAAGGACCACGCCGCAGCCGTGCTGGCCGACGGACGCGTGCTGATTGTAGGCGGCTCAGACGGCACGAATGTTCTGGCCTCATCAGATATTTTTGACGCGACTTCTGGAACCGTCTCAGCCGGCCCGGCTCTTTCGTCTCCGCGCGCGGGTCACAGCGCCACCACTTTGCTTGATGGCAGCGTGCTCGTCGGCGGCGGGTCGAATGGCGCAGACGATCTGGCTACTTCCGAAATTGCAGACAGCGCAGCCGCAGCATTCGCGCCGGGCGCAAACATGAGCGCGCCCCGCCGCGGTCACCTGGCCTTCCGCCTGCCCAACAACAACAGCGTCCTGATTGTTGGCGGTTCCTCGATGGGAACGGCGCAGGCTTCCGCAGAGCTGTACATTCCGTGGTCCGGCACGTTTCAGCCGACTGGTGCTCTCTCTACGGCTCGCGCCGGCGCGGCAGGCAGCACGATGCAGCAGGATGGACTTTTGCTTGTCGCCGGCGGCAGCGGACAGGCGTCCAGCGAACTCTATGGCTTCGCCACAGTAAAGACGGATAAGGACGACTACGCCCCGGGCGAGATTGGGACTATCAGCGGCAGCGGCTGGCAACCCGGCGAGACCGTGAGCCTGCTGTTGCATGAGGTCAACAACCCCGACCCGCACGCCGACCGCACGTTCACGGCAACCGCCAATGCGTTTGGCAACATCTTCGACAATTCGTTCTCACCCGAGCTTCACGACATCGGCATCCGCTTCTACCTCACCGCAACTGGCTCGGTTTCGCAGGCGCAGACGTCGTTTACGGATGCCCCGAAAGTTGGTTCGGTCGCTGTGGGAGCTCAGTCGGGCACACTTACTTATGGCACTGCCGGTAGCGCGACCTACACGATAACGGTGAATCGAGGAACCGGCGGAGGTTCTTCCGGGGCGTTCACTGCCACCCTGAGCGTCACGACTGCGCTCCCGACCGGTGCTACTGCCTTGTTCTCTCCGAACCCGGTTTCGTTTGCGCCAGCCAACAGCTCCAAAACCTCGACGTTGACGATCTCAACGACAGGTTCGACGCCTGCAGGGACAACCGCCTTCACGGTCAAGGCAAGCACCAGTGCCAGCGACTTCGCCACTGGCGATGGCACGCTGACGGTCGGCAAGGCCACGGTGACGCCGAGCATCACGGCTAACAACAAGGTTTACAACGGGACGACGGCGGCGACAATCTTGACCCGCACGCTCACGGGCGTGCTGCCCGCTGATGTGGCGAACGTCAGCCTGAGCGGTGGCACGGCCACCTTCAGTGACGCCAACGTCGTCAATGGCAAGACGGTGACGGCCACGGGCCTGAGCCTCTCGGGCAGCGCCGCGGGCAACTACCAGCTCTCCTCGACATCAGCGACCACGACGGCCAACATCACGGCGAAGAACCTGACGATCAGCGGCGCAGTGGCCAACAACAAGGAGTACGACGGCGGCACCTCGGCTACGGTGAACTTCGCCGGGGCCTCCCTGGTGGGCGTCATCGGTCTGGACGCCGTGAGCATCGACAGCTCAGGCTACTCGGCCAGCTTCGCCACCAAGACCGTGGCCAACGGCAAGGCCGTGACGGTGCTCGGCGTCGCGCTGTCTGGTGCGGACGCGGGGAACTACACGGTGTCGCAGCCCAGCGGCCTGACGGCCAACATCACGGC
>CAZHLD010000008.1:0-48622 GCA_964533185.1 uncultured Acidobacteriaceae bacterium
CGCACGAAAGCGGCATACCGCGATGCGGGCAGGCGTCGCGCAGGGCGAAGGCGCGGCCGGCGGCGTCGCGGCCCAACACCAGCGGAATCTCGAGCAGCATGGCCGTGGCAAGTTTGCGCCCCCGGATCCGTTCGCTGCGAAGCGCTGGGTACCAGAAGCCGTACAGGGCGTTGGGATCGACCGTGTTGGGTGATAAATCCTGCTCAACAGGCTTGGGCGCTGGTTCTTTGAGGACTGGTCGCATCAGCGAGCTTGGAGCTTGGCAGCGTTGTGACTAGGCAGAGCAGGCGGTAACGTCACTCGAATCCTTTTTGGAAGATCCGATTCGTACTTGGCGCTAACCTTCCAGGGGTACGGTACCGGCTCCCCTTCAACTCGGAATTCTACAACGACGTTCTGGGTATACGGCGTTTGAACACCGCATCCAACTTCGAAGGACCATTCCCGCAACGCTTCTTCTGCTGCCACCTTTAGCAAGGGATGACCCGACTGAGATTTCAAAGCCGAGACCTTGCCGTTATCGGAGACTGTGAGATCCACAGAAACGTCACCCTGAATCCGCGCCAAGTGCGCCAAAGGCGGATAAACGGGAGCAACCATGTGAAGAAGCCGGACCTCACCAGGGCCAGCTTTGCGGGCGACGGCCATGATGCGCTCAACTTCGTCAACAGTGCGCGGCAGGCGCGCGGAGAGGAGCTTGTAGCCGGTTTCGGTGATGAGCACGTCGTCTTCGATGCGCACGCCCAGGTTTTCCTCCGGGATGTAGATGCCCGGCTCGATGGTGATGACCATGCCGGGCTCAAGCGGGCGGTCGTTGAGGCCGGCGTCGTGGACATTGAGGCCGATGTGGTGGCCCAGGCCGTGGATGAAGTAGCGGCCCAGCGGCTTGCCGTCCTTATCCTTGCCGTGGGTGTTGATGTACTCGAAGGCGATCTTCTGCAGGCCGTTGGGGCCGCGGCCCATAGTCATCCCGGGCTTGAGCGCGGCCAGAGCGGCATTCTGCGCGCCGAGGACGATCTCATAAATCTCGCGCTGGCGCGGGGTGAACTTGCCGTCAGCGGGCAGCGTGCGGGTGATGTCTGCCGCATATCCTGAATAGCTGCACCCGACATCGAGCACGGCGATTTCACCCGGCTGGATTTTCTGCGTCAGGTCGTTGTAGTGCAGCACGGTGGAGTAGAAGCCGCTGCCGACGATCGGGGCGTAGGCGGGGCCTTCGCAGCCGCCGCTCTTCATCACGTACTCCATGCGCGCGGCCACCTCGTATTCGTAGATGCCCGGGCGCATCGTCTTCATGGCCTCGATGTGCGCGTCCACGGAAAGATCGATGGCGCGGGTGAGCAGCTCGATCTCACTGGGCGACTTCACCTGGCGCAGAGCGGCGATTTTCGCGGAGATGTCACGCGTGGACGACTGCGGGAGCACCTGGGAGAGCCAGTTCGCCCAGGTCTTGCTATGCGGGTAGCCGCGCTCGTTGTCCTTCGGCAGGATTGCGTAGAAGTTCGTGAAGACCTTTGAGAGATTCTCGAGCTCGCCCTTGAGGACGGAGAAGGGCTGTACCGATTCGAAGCCGGTCCGCTCGGATACGCCCGCATCCGTCGGGCCCATGCGCGGGCCGCCCCAGCGCTCAGTGACGGGGTTCCGCTGCGGCAGAAAGAGAATCTCCGCAGGCCCGGCCCAGGATTTGCCCGCGGCCGTAGCGGGGATCAGCAACAGCGCGGCGCCCTCTTCGTTGTGGCCGGTGAGGTAGTAGAAATCCTCCTGTTGAGAGAAGACGTAGGAAGGCGAGGAATTCTCTTTGCCCGTGAAACCAAACAGAACTACCGGACCGTCCAGTTGGGCGCGCAGGCGGGCGCGGCGCTCGGCGTAAATGTTGTTGGGCTCGCGGGTGCGCGCCAGCGCGGACAGCGCGGCAAGGCAAAGCGCCAGCGCCGCACAGAGGCCGAGCAGTATCTGACTCAGGCGTGTCCATTGACGGTTCATCGGGCCTCCACTCCAGGGATGCAACCAACCAGTGTGACCGGAAACCTAATTGTATCCGAACTCCCCCGCCGCCGAAAACTAAGCCGCCGTCTAGAAGCCCGGGGCGCCGGTGGGGGCGGGTCGCACTTCGGCGGGCGGGCGAACGCCGAAGCGGAAGCGGTGGAAGTAGGTCTGGCCAAGCGACATCAAGCCGGTATAGAGGTAGCCCCAGACGAACAGCAGCAGGAAGGGAGCGGTAGCGTAGTTTTCGTTCTGGATGGCGTAAAAGATGGTCGCGGCGAAGTACAGCCCCAGGGCGACCTCGGCAAAGGGCATCCAGCCGGCTCGGTTGACGTAGGATTTCTTGGCGTACGAATCTTTGCGACCCTCGATGCGGTATTTCGGCGTGCGGGCAAACTCGGACTTTTTGCCCAGGAGTGCTTCGATTACGACGACAGCGTTGCGCACCGAAAGGCCGATGCCGACGGCCATCACGAACGGCAGGTAAAAGAACGTGCGCTTCCAGGTCTTTGGCCGCAGGACGCGCTGGCGGTATCCATTTTCTGACCATTCCCGCTTGACTATTTCGCCGGTGAGGCCTCTTTTAGCAAGTACGCGGCAAACCAGGCAACGTTGCGCTTGGCGGCGTCGAGCTGAAATTTGGGCTCGATCAGGCCGTGGGGCATGCGCGGATAGGTGACCATCTGCACGGTGGAGCCCTGGCGCTTGAGCGCGTTGTAGAGCTCGAAGCCCTGCGCGATCGGCACGCGCTCGTCGCGCTCGCCGTGCTGGATCAGCGCCGGCGTCGAAGCGCCCTTAATGTTGAACATGGCGGAGTGTTTCTGGTAAGCCTCGGGTTTCTCCCAGAACTCGCCGCCGAAATAGTCGGGGATGAAGCTGGGGATGTCCGCGGTGCCGGTGAAGCTCATCAGGTTGGTGACGGGCGCGCCGATGGAAGCGGCCTTGAAGCGCTTCGTCTGCGTGATGACCCAGGAGGTCATGTAGCCGCCGTAGCTCCAGCCCATCACGCCGAGGCGGTCGGGGTCGGCGACGCCCATGGCGATGACGTGGTCCACCCCGGCCATCAGGTCCTTGTAGTCCATGCCGCCCCAGTCTTTGTAGTTGGCGTGGCGGAACTTTGCGCCGTAGCCGGAGGAGCCGCGGATGTTGGGCCGCAGGATGGCGTAGCCCTGCGCGGCGAACGTGGCCATGGGATATGGGCCGCGCCCGGCGACAAAGGATTGAGTGAACACGCCCGTCGGGCCGCCGTGGATGGCGAGCAGCATGGGAACGCGTTTGCCGGTTTCATAGCCGACCGGGTAGGTGAGCAGGCCCTCGATCTCCAGCCCGTCAGGCGCTTTCCAGCGCACCACCTCGGTGCGGCCGAGGGGATGAGTGGGCAGGTCGGCGTTGGCACGACTGATCTGCACGGGGGCGAAGCGGTCGAGGCGAGAGACGTGGGCTTCGGGCGCGCGCGCGGCCGTTTGCCAGGTGAAGCCGAAGGCATTGCGCGTGGAATTGAGGTTGACGCCGCCGATGACGCCGTTGCCGGAGTCGATGTCTTGCGGCGCGCCGCCAGCTACAGGGAGGGCAGAGATGCGAGAGACGGTGCCGCGCGTTTCGGTGAGGTACATGCGCTGGCCGTCGGCGGACCAGCCAACGAGGTCGGGCTGGCGGTCGGGAGTCTCGGCCAGAGCGCGCGGCTGGCCGCCCGATGCCGCCACGACGTAAACCAGGTTTGAGCCTCCCCAGGTCACAGGGACGTCGCTGGCCACATAGGCGACCCAGCGGGCGTCGGGGGAATAGAGCGGAGAGTTTTCCGAAGCCGCGGTCCTGGCCAGTGGCTTGATTTCACCGGAGGCCACATCCACTGTGGAGATGTCTGATGTGGGCCAGTCGTTGACGCGCGGCGTGATCTGATGGGAGAAGACGATGGTCTTGCCGTCGGGCGACCAGTCAAACCCGCCGGCGACGTGGAAGTCGCCCTTGCTTACCTGGCGGGCCTCGCGCTTTCCCGCGGCGTCGCGTGCAACCGGGATCACCCAGATGTGGTTCATCTTGAAATTGTCGTCCACCACCACGGCGTCATTCTTTTCCTTCTTGGCCTTCTCTTCGGCGTCGGAAGGCGCCATGGGGCTGACGAAGGCGATCCATTTCCCGTCGGGCGACCAAGCGAACGCACCGACGGAGCTTTTCACGTCGGAGAGCTGTTCAGCTTCACCGCCTTCGGAGCGGATCAGCCAGAGGTTGGTTTTTGCCGGAGCTTGTCCCGCGCCTGCCGAGGTGCGGGAGGTGGTGAAGGCCATCCATTTGCCGTCGGGGGACCACTGCGGGTTGTTGCATGATTTTTCACCGAAGGTGAACTGGAAGGAGGCGGAGCCGTCGGCCTGGGCCATGTGGATGTGCGTCAGGATTTCGCTTTTTTCTCCGGCCATCACAGCTTCGTTGACGGTGAAGGCGACGCGGCGTCCGTCGGGCGAGACCTGCACGCCGCCCACTCCTTTCGTCTTCATTTGTTCTTCGGGCGTCCAACTCGTCGGCGCGGCGGCCTGGGTGGCCGCTGGTTTTTCGGCCTGGGCGGCGGAGAACTGGGCTGGCACGGCGAACAGCGCCAATGTGAGCGCCAGGCTCGCCAGCAGGGAAAGCTTTTTCATGGCAGCACCTCCAGAAGTGAACCTATCGACGGAGGGGGATACTACCACAAGGCCACGCTCAATATTTCTCCACGACAAACCGCATGATGGGGCGGGTCGCGGAGCGGCTTGCCGGAGATCGTGATCTCGGCTTCGCCTTCGAGGATCTGTACCAGCGCATCAAACGGAGCCGTGTGCTCGCTCAAGCCCTGGCCTTCGTCGAAAGCGAACAGGGTGACGTTGCCGCTGTCGCGTTTGACCAACGTCCGGCTGACTCCGGAGCATTCCTGGTAAGCGACCAGATTGGCCAGCAGCAGGCTCTCCGCCGAAGGCATCGATTTGGGTTCGACATGCATGGATCGAGCCACAATAATCTGCAGGATTACCCGCCAAACGGAAGTCGCCTCACACGGACCCGCGTTTCCTCGATGACGACCAGACTCCCCTCTTCAAGTACATCTGACAAACTGGGCAGATTAACAAGCAGTAGCTTGAGTTGAGCTGCGGGCCTTCGGGGCGCCCGTCGAAACAATATGACTGACGGCCCCCTCACTTCCCGCCGGGCAAGTAGTGCAGCGAAGTCCGTATCCGCCGAAACAAGGATTCGGTCTTCCTGAGTGGCTCGCTCGAATACGGCCTCGTCTGCGGATGCCTGCAGCCCGTACTCGCGTACGTGCACGGCATCGTACCCTGCCTTGCGGAGGCCATCGGCCAGAATAGGGGACAGCGCATTATCGATGATGAATTTCAAGTAGTGCCGGTCAGGGGTAGTTCACGTTCTCGGACAGCCTCTGCTGCATATCGAAGCGCTTCGCGGATGTCTTCTTTCTCCAGGTCAGGGTAGGCCTGCAGGATCTCGGCTTCTGTCATTCCTTCGCCAGCCATTCCGACAACCGTAGAAACGGGAATGCGCAGGCCACGGATACACGGGACTCCGCCCATCATGGCCGGATCAATCGTGATTCGAGTGAATCGGTTCATAACGTCTTTTTAGCATAGCACGGCGGCCGCGAGCCTAGAACCCCGGGGCACCGGTGGGGGCGGGGCGGACTTCGGCGGGCGGGCGAACGCCGAAGCGGAAGCGGTGGAAGTAGGTCTGGCCAAGCGACATCAAGCCGGTATAGAGGTAGCCCCAGACGAACAGCAGCAGGAAGGGAGCGGTAGCGTAGTTTTCGTTCTGGATGGCGTAAAAGATGGTCGCGGCGAAGTACAGCCCCAGGGCGACCTCGGCAAAGGGCATCCAGCCGGCGCGGTTGACGTAGGATTTCTTGGCGTACGAATCTTTGCGTCCCTCGATGCGGTATTTCGGCGTGCGGGCAAACTCGGACTTTTTCCCAAGGATGGCTTCGATCACGACGACAGCGTTGCGCACCGAAAGGCCGATGCCGACAGCCATCACAAACGGCAAGTAGAAGAACGTGCGCTTCCAGGTCTTCGGTCGCAGGACGCGCTGGGCAGTGAGGTAAAAGCTCGAGATCGAGCAGGTGGAGGCCAGGAACAACGGCAGGTCAATCACAAGCATCTGAAACCAGCCCTGGTAGAAGCGCACGATCATCGCCGGCAGCAGCATGGTGGAGAGCAACACCATAAGCGGGTAGCTGATGTTGGCGGTGAGGTGGAAGAAGGCCTCGGCCTTGACGTGCCAGGGCTGTCCCGAGCGCAGCATGCGCGGCAGAATTTTCTTCGCCGTCTGCATCAGCCCTTTGGCCCAGCGCGCCTGCTGGGCCTTGAAGGAGTTCATCTCAACGGGCAGCTCGGAAGGACATTCGATCTCCGGTAGGTAGAGGAACTTCCAGCCGCGGAGCTGCGAGCGATAAGAGAGGTCCGTGTCTTCGGTGAGCGTGTCGTGCTCCCAGCCGCCGGCGTCTTCGATGGCGATGCGCCGCCAGGCGCCCGCCGTGCCGTTGAAGTTGAAAAAAGTGCCGCGGCGCGAGCGCGCGCCGTGTTCGATGACGAAATGGCCGTCGAGTAGAATGGTCTCCACCTCGGTGAGCAGCGAGTAGTCGCTGTTCAGATAGGTCCAGCGCGTCTGAACCATGCCGATGGTCGGATCGTGGAAATACGGGATGGCGCGGCGGAGGAAGTCAGGCGGCGGGATGAAATCGGCGTCGAAGATGGCGACAAACTCGCCGCGGGCAGTCTTCATGCCTTCCTGGAGGGCGCCGGCCTTGTAGCCTTCGCGGTTGCTGCGATGGTGATAGGTGATGGGAAAGCCGAGGGCCTGGTAGCGCTCGACGCAGCCGCGGGCGACGTCGCGGGTTTCGTCGGTCGAATCGTCGAGCACTTGTACGTCGAGCAGCTCGCGCGGGTAATCAAAACGCGAGACGGCATCGACCAGGCGCTCGATGACGTAGCGTTCGTTGAAGATGGGAAGCTGTATGGTAACCTTAGGCCACGCCGCGGGGTCGGGCGGCGGAGCCGGAATATTCTTGCGATATTTGAAAAAGTTGTAGACCAGCCAGTAGCGGTGCATCCCGTACATCGCCAGAACGATCAGCACCAGGAAGTAAGGAATCATCACCGCGAGGTCAAAGGAATTCAGGTGATAGAGACCGATAAAGGGGTTGCGGTTCTTGTCGGTGAGCTTCGCCCAGTAGTCGCTCACCGGGTTCTGGGCCACCAGGAAGAGCACGAAACTCGCCAAGTACCACACGACCAACTCGCCTCCGTATGCTGAACCGCCTGAAAAGCGCCGCGCGGGCACAACTCGTAGTCACGCTCGCGGCGCTGGCCGCACTGGGCGCCTGCTTCGAGGCGCTGCGGCGGCTGGGCAATCTGAAACTCTACGTCGTCGAAGCCATCGCGCTGGCGTTGGCCGCCGGCGTCATTTATATCGCTGCGCTCTACGCGCTGGAGCACACGCGCGAGCACCGCGCCGCCTTCTGGCTGGTACTGGCCGGCGCCGTGCTCTTCCGCGGGCTGCTGGCGCCGCTCCCGCCCACGCTTTCCACCGACATCAACCGCTACCGCTGGGACGGCCTGGTGCAGCAGGCCGGCTACAACCCGTACACCGTGCGGCCCGATGACCCGCGCCTTGAGCCGTTGCGCGAAAGACTCGGGCCGGGGGCCGGGGCCGGGATGCCCGGGCACGAGACGCCCACGATCTACCCGCCGCTCACCGAGCTGGTGTTTCGTCTGACCTGGCGATGGCTGCCGGGGCCGGTGGCGTTCAAGCTGCCGTTCCTGCTGGCCGACCTGCTGGTGGTCCTGATGCTGGCCGGGTGGGTCCGTGCCACCGGGGGAAGAGCCTGCCAGGTCGCGATCTACGCGTGGAACCCGCTGGTGGTGGTCGAGTTGGCCGCCAGCGGCCACAACGACGCGCTGGCGATTGCGGGCGTGGTCGCCGCCGTGGTGATTATACGGCGCAGCGAAAGCGTGTCAACGTGGCTGCTCACCGCCGCGGCGCTGGCCAAGGCGTTCCCGGCAGTACTGTTGCCGCTGTGGCTGCGACGCGTGGGCTGGCCGCGCACGCGGGGCTGGCTGGCGGCCGGGGGAGCGCTGGCATTGGCCGCGGTGTGCGCGTGGCCGTACCGCTCGGCGTGGCCAGGCGTGCTCGACGTGCTGACCTACTACGAATCGCGCTGGCAGAACAACAACGCCAGCCTGTACACGCTGATCGGCTGGTTCAGCCAATCTACAGCAGTAGCCGCCGGTGTGGGCGTAGGCGTGGTGGGCGGGCTGGCGCTGTGGGCCGCGGCACGGAAGCTCGAGCCGGCCCGCGCGGCCTACCTGTTAATTGGCGCCACGCTGCTGCTCGCGCCAAACGGCTACTCCTGGTACTTCACCTGGATTGTGCCGGTGCTGTGTTTCCTGCCGGGATTGCGCACGGCTTCGGCCTGGCTGCTGCTGACCGTACTGCAATTCCTCTCCTACAACGTGCTGATTGATTTTCAGGCCACCGGCCGGTGGCACTTTGATCCGGTGCTGCAGTGGCTCACTTACGGGCCGTTCTTTGCGCTGCTGATCGGGCAGGGAATTCTGCGGAGACGTGCGAAAGAGAACGGCTACTGACCTTCGCAACCGCAGAGCGGCGGGCCAAGCAGCGGGCCACCAGCCTCAGGCTTGGTCCCGCTGCCGCGCAGGCGGCGAGAGAGCGCTTCGGTGAGATAGCGGCGGGCGCGCCAGAGGCGGGCCTTGAGCGTGTTGGGCGAAACGCCGAGCGTTTTTGCGGCTTCGGCGGTGGAAAGGCCCTCGACCTCGCGGAGCACGAAGGCCAGGCGCAAGGCGGGTGAGAGTCCGGCCAGGTCCTGCTCAACTAAGGCGTGGAGCTCCTTGCCGCGGTAGAGCAGTTCGGGGCCGGGAGTTTCATCGGCCACGCGCTCGGCCAGGGGCAGGCTGTCCTCGTGCGGAACGTCGTCGATGGAAACGGCCGGGCGGGCGCGCTGGCTCCGGCGGCGCATCAGCGCGGCGTTGATGACGATGCGCGTCAGCCAGGTGGAAAACTTCGAGCGGCCTTCAAAGCGCGGCAAGTTGCGGTAGGCGGAGAGCAGGCCGTCCTGAAGGGCGTCCTCGGCGTCCTGCGGATTGCCGAGCAGGCGCAGAGCTGCCTTGTAGAGCGCGTGGGTATAACGGCCGAAAAGAGTATCCAGGGCCTGCGCGTCACCCTTCTGGCCCAGGCGGATAAGCTGGTCTTCGTTGATAGCGGCGTGCACATTGAAAATCGTGGACATAATCCCCCCAAGCTCACCGGGAAGAGCGTACACGCACTATATAGACCTAAACTTTCTCATTGACAAGTACGCACTTTTACGTGCAATACTTACCTAAAGGATACCACTCATGCCGATTACCACCAAAGGCTGTTCGTACTGTCCGGTTGAAACCACCCTGCACGTGATCAGCGGGCGGTGGAAAACGGTGATCCTCTTCCACCTGTTCGACGGCACCAAACGATTTTCGGAGCTGCTTCGCTCGATGGGCGGAATCACACAGAAGATGCTCACGCAGCAGTTGCGCGAGATGGAGCGCGACGGCGTGGTCCGCCGGCGCGTCTATCCGCAAGTCCCGCCCAAAGTGGAGTACTCCCTGACGCCGCTGGGGCAGAGCCTGCGACCGGTGGTGGAGGCCATGTGCCGGTGGGGTTTGCGCCACAACCAGGTGACTGCTAGGCGACGCGCCCGCCGACAACCTCAGCCGGTCGAGGATCCCGCTCGCGAGCGGGTGGCGACCGCCGGTCGCCGGGACTAGACACCGCTCATTCCCTGCGTTATCCCGGCTCTGTGTAAACCCAAAAACGCAAACACTCGTCTATAGAGTGCAGAGGCAAGAGGACTCTTGGAGCGAACACTGATCCGGCTCACGCCCGCCGCCGGCGAAGCCGCTGTACGGGGCATCGCCGTTGCCGAGTTCGACGAGCTTGTGCGCCTGCACCAGCGCCGGATCTATCGCGTGCTGCTCGGACTTGTGCGCGATACAGACGCCGCCGATACGCTCACGCAGGAGTGCTTCCTCCGCGCCTACCGCCACCGCCGCAGATTCCGCGGGGAATCGAGCGTGGGCACCTGGCTGGTGCGGATTGCCGTCAACCTGGCGCGGGACCACGGCCGCAGCCGGAAGAACGCTTTCTGGCGCAGGTTATTCAGCGGCAGCCGGAAAGACAGCCGCGAGGCCACACTGTCTGCTCACGGCGAGAGCGCAATGGATGAGGCGGCTGCGCTGGCCGCGCCACAGGCCACGCCGGAGCGGGAGCTGGCCGCACGGCAGGAGCTCGATGCCGTCTGGGCCGCGACGGAAGGGCTTTCCGGACAGCAGGGGGCCGTTTTCTTCCTGCGCTTTGCGGAGGAGATGACGCTCGAAGAGATTGCGCAGGCGACTTCGCTCAAGCTGGGCACGGTGAAAACGCATCTGCACCGCGCCATCGGCGCGCTGCGTCGCCGCCTGCGGGAGAAGGACAACGATGCAAGACCATCTCAGCGATGAACAACTGATCGCCTGGATCGAGGGCGGGAACGACACCAGAGCCGCCCTCCACCTGGAAGGCTGCGCTGGGTGTCGTACTGAAGAAGAGTCTCTGCGCGCGGCGGTGGGGCAGTGGGCCGCCCAGGCCCATGCTGGGGCCGAACGGCCTGCCGGCTTCTGGCACGCGCAGGAGCGTGCCATCCACAATCGGCTGGCCGGGCGCGAGACCGCGCAGCGGTTGACATGGGCGGTGGCGCTGGTGACCGTGGCGTTGGTGGCAATGCTAGCGCTCGAACCTAGACAGCCAATGCCGGCAGTGCCCGCAAGCGACCCGGACCAGACACTGCTGGTCGAGGTGCAACAATTGGTGCGCCGGCCGGTGCCGCGTGCGCTCGAGCCGGCCACGCTGCTGGCGCAAGAGGTGAATCAGAGCGCGGGAAAGAAAACCAATCGGTAGCACAGTTGCACACAGAAGAACAGACGATCTGGAGGAGAGAACCAATGAAAAAGATGGCAGGAATCTTGTTGCTGACGGCGCTATTCGTGCCCGCCGTGGCAGTTGCTCAAATGGCACCGGCGACGGCTCCCGGGCAGACCCCCATGCCGGCGTCCGTGCCGTCTTCGCCCGGCTTCCCACGCCAGCCCGCGCCGCCCGGGATGGGAACGGGCAAGTGGTGGAAGAACTCGGAGATCGTGCGCGAGCTGGGGCTGAGCGAGGCGCAGGTGGGGCAGATCGAGCAAACCTTCTTCGAACAACGGCTGAAGTTGATTGACCTGAAGGCCGACCTCGAGAAGCAGGAGACACGGTTGCAGCCGCTGGTCGAGGCCGACCAGCCCGACGAAGCAAAGGTCAGCGCGCAGATCGACCAGGTGCTGGCCGCGCGCGGGCGGCTGGAGAAGGCCAACGCGATGATGATGTTCTCGATCCGGCGCGTGCTGACCGTGGACCAGTGGAAGAAGCTGCAGGAAATTCAGCAGCGTCACGAGCGCAGCTTCCCGCGCCCACCGGCACCGCCGGGTGCTTTCGGGCCGCAGCCGGGCTTGATTGAGCGGCAACCGATGCCGCCGCGACCACCGCAAGAAGACCAGCCTTGAACAGTTCGCAAAGGGAAAGGGCGGGCACCCCGAAACGCTTGCTTCGCCGCGCTCGGGTTCCCGCCCTGGTTGTTTTCCGCCTTACTGTTGTGGCGGCTTGGCTGATGTCGGGACGGTCTTGGCCCCCGCCGGCTTCTTGCCGGCCACCTGAGCCCCCGTCTTCGGTGCCCAGAAGTCCGGGTTGGCTGCCACCCACTCCTTCGAAACATAGCTCTGCTTCGGGCTGAAGGCGAAGATGTTGGACTCGACGAACAGCAGGCTGTCGCGCGCAAACTGCATGCGCTTGGCAAAGTTCTCCTCGCCCATGGCTTCGCGGAAGGCTTTGCTGACATCGACGTCGGCTTCCGCCAGCGACTTCATGGACGAGAAGATCAGATAAGTTCCAGCGGGCATCCCGCCGGCCACCTCATAGACGGTCCAGTGAGCGCCCGTGTTGGCCTTGTCGTGCGCGGCCATGGCCGTCTTTTGCCTTTCGACAAAGGCGTCGCCATGACCCAGGCGAACCCGCACGGTGGCGACCCGCACGTAGCGGGCTTCGGCCACATTGACTGAGTCCGAGCGATAGCTCAGGTCCGGGCGATGGACGGCCGTGACGCCGCGGGTGCTGGAGAGAAGCTCTCCGTCCCTGGCCGAAAGCTGCTCCAGGGTGGCATTGAGGACGGTGGCTTTCTCCACGGCTTGCTGGTCCTTTTCTATCGCGGCAAAGGATTCGTAGCCAGTGACGTACCAGGCTTCGTTCGGCCCGGAGGTCGAAGTCATGGCCACGTAGTGAACCGGCCAATTCGCCCGAGCAAACGCCGCCGGCCAACCGGCCTCGACGACCGCATGCGCGGCGCTCTTTCCGGGCTTTACCTCCTCGCGGTAGATTTGGAGAATTTTCGGTGACGTGTTCGACGACGAAGCAGAACTCTGCGCCTGGGCCACCGCAGCGCAGGAAAGAACCAGACACATAACGACACTTAGAAGAATCAGCTTTCTCATTTCTGCCACCTCCAGGGGGCATTGGTTAGATGTTCAGTCGAAACCGCAGGATGGGGACGCAGCCAGCGATCGTGCCACTCCTCTGTCACACAGCCTCCCCGGCAAATCACCGAGGGTTTGATGGAGGGGAGTGTAACCCTTTGGTGGTACACGTCAACATGGATTTCCACAGGGAGCCTCATCCGGCGGCACGCAGACGCACGCCTGGATTACCGGCTGGCTTTGCTCCAGGCACGGACGACGGATGGAGAGAAGCCGTCGGCGCGGTAGTTGCGAACGGCACCGGCCGTGCCCACGGTGATGTGAACCAGAGAAGTCCAGCGTTCGAGTTTGTGCTGGCCGATGCGGTGGAAAAGATAGGCGACACCGATGGAGGCGGCCGTGCTGGCTGCTTCAATGGCCACGAACTGCGGCTTGTTGTCCACGATGTCGTTGTTCAGCAAGCCTTCACTGCGGCCGTGAGCGCGGAAGTGGCGCGTGGAGGCGAAGTCGAGCGCACGAGCGGCGCCCACGCCGGAGAACAGGATGACGTTGGTCCGGTCGAAGAACCTGTGGCGGTAGCCTTCCACCGGCCAGAAGATTTCGCTCGTTCGGCTTGGCCGGCTGACCAGTTTCTTCAATAGCGCGTCTTGAGCGGTTGACTTCGATGTGCCCGGCTTGATGTGCTGAGCACCGAGGAGCGTCTCTTCAGTGGTCTGCGCGGTGGAAGACTCAGGTGCGGGTTGTTATGCACTTGCGGGAACGGCGAGCAGGGCCGTTCCAGACAGGAACAGGGCCGCAACCCGCACCGGCCTGAAACAATTCTTCGCTCTCCAAGAACGAGGTCGCCAGCAATCGCACTGCTTCAATCCAGTTCGAATATCGCGCACGAGGCACGCTTAGGGCACACAGCGTGCCGCGCTGACTTGGATCGAACGGCATTCGGCGGCAGCGACTTGACCGAAAGGACGAGTTGCACGCGCAAGGAAGCCGATCAGCCTCTATTGATTCGGATTACCGAGTGCGCGGATGTGAACAGCGATAAGGGCGCGCGGGGGTTGAAGGGAAATACGGGCAAACTTACGCCTGCGACATCAGTCCGGAATGGGCCACTGTGCAGAAATCGCAGACCAAGCCGGGGCTCCCGTTCGCCTAGATGTTGAGGGTAAGGGTGGTGGAGGGGACGAAGTCGGAGGAGGGCGTAGGCTGGGGGCCCGGCACGGAGGGGCGCTGGAGCGGGCGGTAGCGCGTATCGCGCTCCACGGGCACCCGGCCGGCTTCGCGGATCAGCCGCTCGAGCTCGGCGCGGGTGGTGAGCTGCGCGGTGGTGGCACCGGCGTCGTGGTAAATCTTCTCTTCGACCACGGTGCCGTCGATATCGTCGGCGCCGAAGCAGAGCGCGATCTGAGCGATGCGCGGCGTGAGCATAATCCAGTAGGCCTTGATGTGGTCGAAGTTATCGAGCAGCAGGCGCGCGACGGCGATGTTCTTCAAGTCGGCGAAGCCGGTCGGCTTGGGCACGTGGGAGAGCGCCGTGTTTTCCGGGTGGAAGGCGAGCGGGATGAAGGCGACAAAGCCTTTCGTTTCGTCCTGGAGCCCGCGCAGCAGCAGCAGGTGTTCGACGCGCTCTTCTTCGGTTTCGATGTGGCCGTAGAGCATGGTCGCGTTGGAGCGCAGGCCGATCTCGTGTGCCGTGCGTGCGATGTTCAACCACTGCTGGCCGGACACCTTGTGGTCGCAGATGATCTTGCGCACGCGCGGGTTGAAAATCTCCGCGCCGCCGCCGGGCAGTGAATCAACGCCCGCTTCTTTGAGCGCGAGGAGCGTTTCGCGAATCGAAAGCTTTGCAATCCGCGCGAAGTAGCCCACCTCGACCATGGTGAACGCCTTCAAGTGAACCTGCGGGCAGCGCTGCTTGAGCCCGCGAAGCAGGTCGAGAAAATACGAAAAGGGCAGGTCGGGATGCAGCCCGCCGACGATGTGGAACTCGGTGGCGCCTTCGCGGACGCCCTGCTCGGCCCGCTGATAGATTTCATCGAGCGCAAAGGTGTAGGCGCCCGGCGCGTCCGGGCTGCGGCCGAAGGCGCACAGCCGGCAGTGTGCCACGCAGACGTTGGTCGGGTTGATGTGCCGGTTGATGTTGTAGTAGGTGACGTTGCCGTGGCGCTGCTCGCGGACGCGATTGGCCAGCCAGCCGACGGCCAGCAGATCGTTCGAGCGATAGAGCGCGATGCCGTCGTCAGAGTCCAGCCGCTCGCCCGCGAGCACTTTTTCGGCAATGGGTTTCAGTTGCGGGTCGTCAATGAGCAGTTCAGTCAATTCAAACCCTTCGAACGCGGCAAACGCTATGGCCGCGACACAAGCAGGGCCGCTCCCCAGGAAAGAAAGAACAACACGCTAATATAGCTGTTCACCGTGAAAAACGCAGCATTGATCTTGCTGAGGTCATCGGGTTTCACCAAAGAATGCTCGTAGCCGAGCAGCATGGTCACCGCGACAACCCCCGTGATCGCCGGCCACGGCAGGCGGAAGCTGTAGGCGGCAACGATCAAGAGCACGACCATCAGGATGTGCATTCCGCGCGCAACTAGCAGCGCACGGGCCACGCCGAAACGTCCAGGAATGGAATAGAGGCCGGCGCGGCGGTCGAAATCAATATCCTGGCAGGCGTAGAGCACGTCAAAACCTGCCACCCAGAGCGTGACCGCGGCCGACAGCAGCAGCACTCGCGGGTCGAGGCTTCCTGCAATCGCAATCCACGCGGCGGCAGGCGAAATGCCCAGGCAGAAACCGAGAACGACATGCGACCAGGTGGTGAAGCGCTTGGTGTACGAATAGAAGAAGATGATCGCCAGCGCCACCGGCGAGAGCTTGAGCGCGAGCGGGTTGAGCTGCCCGGCGGCGAAAACGAGCACCGCGGCTGCGATCAAGGTAAACACCCAGGCAAAGCGCAGGCTAAGCGCGCCGGTCACAAGCGGGCGCGACTGCGTGCGCGGGTTCAGCCGGTCATAGCGCAGGTCGGCGATGCGGTTCATGGTCATGGCAGCCGACCGCGCCGTCACCATGGCCACCACGATCCAGATTACCTGACGCAGCGTGGGCCAGGCGCTGACGTTGCCGTCATAGCGCGCAGCCAGAAGCGTTGCAGTGAGCGCAAAGGGCAGGGCAAAGACGGAGTGCTCGAACTTGATCATCTCGAGCACAGTGCGGACCTTGTGAGTTGTCGCGGTCATTTCAACACTAAACGCTCAGATGCTTGGCCCAGTCCGAGTCGGGGCTCAGCAGGACAGAAGTGGGAGTTGCGGATGCGGCCGGCAGACATTTGGGGGTCAGGCTTCCTTGGCCTTCCTCTGGGGACCGCCGCGCCACTCGAAGGCCTGCTCCTGCGGCAGGCCAAGCTGAGCGAGGACCCGACAGACGTACTGGCCGACGAGGTCGTCGATGGTTTTGGGCACGTGATAGAACGAAGGAATTGCGGGCATGATTACTGCGCCGGCCTGCTGCGCGCGCAGCATGTTTTCGAGATGGATGCGATTGAGCGGCGTCTCGCGGATGCACAGCACGAGGCGGCGGCCTTCCTTCAGGCAAACGTCGGCGGCGCGGCTGAGCAGGTCGTCGCTCTGCCCGGTGGCGATTGCGGCCAGCGTCCCGGCCGAGCATGGGATGACCACCATGGCGTCCACGGGATAACTGCCAGAGGCGATTGAGGCGCCCACGTCTTTATTGGGGAGCAGCTCGATTTTTTCAGCACGGCTGCCGGTGACAAGTTGCGGCAGCCGCCGCGCATCATTCGCCACGATGTCCAGCTCGGTGGCCAGCAGCCGCAGGCCAGTTTCCGTGACGACCAGATGAACCCGGGCGACGCGGGCGTCGCGGTCAAGCAGGCGCAGCAGCGTCTGCGCCAGGATTGCTCCGGAAGCGCCGGTGACGCCGACAGTGACGGTCTTGCCTTCGCTGGAAGTCATCGCATTCTGCAGAAGCGTCGAGTGTAGGCAGCGGCTACCGGCATAGTCAAGGCAGGGGCAATGGTAGAATCGCGCGGCGGGGAGGCGCATGCATGGCAGGCATAGAGCCGACGGAAGTGGTGCTGGCGTTCATGGAGCGGATCAACGCCGCCGACGTGGAGGGCATCTGCGCGCTGATGACCGAAGACCACCTCTTTGTGGATGCTCTCGGCGCGCGGGTTGAGGGCCGGGAAAAGATGCGGCAGGCATGGACGGTCTATTTCAGTTGGATCCCGGACTACAAAGTCTCCCACGAAGAAATCCTTCCGAAGGGGAACCTGGTGGCCGTGTTTGGCACAGCGCGGGGCACATATGCCGCCGACGGCAAGCTGCGAAAAGAAAATCAGTGGGAGATTCCCGCGGCGTGGCTGGCCGTGGTCCGCGAGGGGCTGGTGGCGCAGTGGCGCGTCTATGCCGATAACCAGCCGGTGAGAAAGTTGATGGGCGACAGCACGCCGTAGCAACTGCGGCTCAGGGTTTAAGCAAAACCTTCAAGACGCCGCGACGCCCCGCGTGGCGAACAGCTTCAAGCGCCTTGGCGAGCGGGAAAGTGCGCATGACGAGCGGCCGCGGATCCACGCGGCAGCGGCGCAGCAGATCGAGAGCCTTCGCGAAAGGCCCGCAGCGCGAGCCGACCAGCGTCAGCTCGTGCACGACAATCGGCCAGGATTCCATCGCAGCGGCGCCATGGAAAGTGGACTTCAGCACCAGTGTGCCGCGTGGCGCGGTGAGCCCGAGCGCGTGCTGCAAACCAGTGCGCGAACCGGTTGCTTCGACCACCAGTGAATACCTTTGCCGGGGCGCGCTCATGGCCCGCGCAGGATTCAAGCGCACCGTGGAAACGCCCGCGCGGCGAGCCAGCGCAAGCTTTCGAGCGTGTTTGCCCACCATCACGACGCGCAGGCCTGCCGCTTTCAGTACGCGAGCAATCAGTTGCGCGAGCTTGCCGTCACCCAGAACGACCGCTTCGCGGTGGCGACGCACATCCACCTGCACAAGAATCTCGCAGGCGGCGGCAATCGGCTCGGTGAAAACGGCCTGCTCGTCTGTGACGCTTGCCGGAACCCGATGCAGGTTGGCCAGCGGCAACGAGAGGTACTCGGCAAACGCGCCGTCGTGGGCCACGATTCCGAGCACGTGGCGACGGGCGCAGTGCGTCGGCAGGCCGCGCCGGCAATACGAGCACTTCCTCGCGTAGCCCAACGAGGCGCAGGCGATATTGATTTCGCCGACCACGCGGCGGCCGACCCAGCGTTGCGCAATTCTCGAATTCGCGTTCACGCGGACCACTTCGCCGACAAACTCGTGTCCCGGCGTGCCGCGGAAACTGTGGTAGCCGCGCAGGATTTCCAGGTCGGTGTTGCAGATCCCGGCCAGGCGCATGCGGACCAGCGCCCAACCCGGGCGCAGGCGAGGCACCGGCTTCGATTGAGCAACCAGGCGGCCGCGGCGAACGACGAAAGAAAGCATATCGGTGTTCAGCGGAGAGCCGCGGCGAGGGCGGCCAGCAGGGCCGGCTCCTGTTCGGGAAAAACGGTTCGAAGGTCGAGGACGAGGCGGTCGTCTTCGACGCGGGCGAGCACAGCCGGGCCAGCCGCGGGCAGGCGCAGGCGGCGCTCCAGCTCGGCAGCGGAGGCGCGGACGCTGGTGATGGTTACCAGCGTAGCCGGAAGGTGCTGAGCGGGCGTCGAGCCGCCGCCAATCACCGATTCGCCGGCGCGGAGGTCGATTTCGACCTCGCCGGTGGGTACTTGCGCGCGGAGACGCTCCGCAAACGATTTAGCCCGGCGTTCGAGTTCCGCCGCCGGCAGGCGGATCATGCGCATGGCGGGGATTTCATCCCAGGCGCCGCGCAGCACGGCGTTGAGTGTGGCCTCGAGAGCAGCAATGGTGAGTTTATCGACGCGCAGGGCGCGGAAGAGCGGGCTGCGGCGGATGCGCTCGATGAGGTCCTGCTTGCCCGCGATGATGCCGGCCTGCGGCCCGCCCAGCAGTTTGTCGCCGCTGAAGGAGATGACCGAAGCGCCGGCCTCGAGGCTCTTGCCGGCGACGGGCTCCGTAATGCCAAAAGTCGATAGGTCCACCAGGCAGCCCGAGCCTAGGTCTTCAAAGACGGGCAAGCCGGTGCGGCGGCCGAGTTCGACCAGCTCTTCGAGCGAGGGGCGCTCGGTGAAGCCGACAATGCGGAAGTTTGACGGGTGCACGCGCAGCAGCAGGCGGGTGCGCTCGGTGATGGCGCGCTCATAGTCGGCCAGGCGAGTGCGGTTGGTGGTGCCGACCTCGCGCAGCACGGCTCCGCTCTCGGCCATGATGTCCGGGATGCGGAAGGCGTCGCCGATTTCGATCAACTCGCCGCGGGAGACAATTACCTCGCCGCCTCGGGCCAGTGCGTTGAGCACCAGGAAGACAGCGGCGGCGTTGTTGTTGACCACCAGGGCAGCCTCGGCGCCGATCACGCGAGCGAGCAGCCGCGCGGTGTGGACGTCGCGACGCCCGCGCGCGCCGGCGCGGAGGTCGTATTCGAGGTTGGAGTACTGCGTAGCCGTCTCGCGCAGGCGCTCGATGGCGGCGGGAAGCAGCGGGGCGCGGCCCAGGTTGGTATGGAGGATCACGCCGGCGGCGTTGATCACCGGCTGTAGCGAAAACGAGAGCGCACTTTCCACCTCTTGCGCGATGCGCGCATCAAGCACCTCCGGGGCCAGCGCCGCGGCTGCCGAGCCGGCATCCCGGGCGATCTCTGCGCGCAGGGCGGCCAGAGTTTGGCGGGCGACTTCCAGAACTAGCAAACGCCCGGCGCGCTCGACCAACCGCACCAGTGCCGGTCGGGCGAGCAGCTCGTCCACCGAAGGGATCTGCCGGAGCAGTTTTTCGCGGGCGGCGGAATCGGCGGTGGCGCTCATGACCTGGGTATTTCAGCACAGGCTTGGCGGCGCGGCAACTACGGGAGGACGCAGGTCGGGTTGGTAGTGCTGTACACCTGTACCTGGGTCCAGTTGACGCGGTTCAAGCGGTGCCGTTAGGCTTGGGTGTTCAAAGCCTTCCGGACACTTTATGACAACGACCGAAGAAGACCTGGGCCAGCTGGAAAAAGATGTCCGCCAGCTGAAGATCGAGTACGAACAGTACTTCGGCGGAGGGCGTGCGCGTCCGCCTGCAGACATCGAATGGCGGATTGAGCTGGTGATCAAGCGCCACGCCGACCGCACGGCGGAGATGAACTTCGCCCAGCGGTTCCGTTACTCGAACCTTGCCCAGACCTATGCGAAGTACCGCGAGATTTTCCGCAAGCGACTGCGCAACCGCGAGGAGGGGCGCGTCCCGCGCCACTTCGGGGCCGCCGCGAAAGCCATCGAGGCCGAGCGCGCCCGGAGCCGGGAGGGTGAGCAACCCTCCGCCGCGCGGCCGGCGCGCAAGGGAAACTTCAGCATGGACTGCTCGCACCCGGCCCGCGAGGCGGAAAAAGTCGAGGCGCTCTACGGTGCCCTGGTGGAAGCCAACCAGGCCTCCGGCCAAACCGACGGGCAGATGAGCCTGGATAGCTTCCGCACGTTTGTCCAGCAGAAGACCGCGCGGCTCAAGAAAGAAAAAGGCTGCCAGGCAGTGGAATACGTTGTGGCCGTCGAGCGCGGCCAGGTAAAGCTAAAGGCCCGCGTGAAGTAAGAGCTTTCCCCCCTCACACCGCAAACCCCGGTTTGAAAAATCACGCCGCGCGCTTACACTAAGAGGCTTTTTCCATCCTGGGGACACGCGTGGGCATCGAACGGGCACTGATCAGCGTCCATGACAAGACGGGCATTGTGGAGTTTGCGCGGCGGATCGCCGGCGCGGGCGTGAATCTGGTCTCCACCGGAGGCACGGCGAAGCTGCTGCGCGAGGCGGGCCTGCGCGTGCGCGACGTCAGCGAGCTCACCGGCTGGCCGGAAATGCTCGGCGGGCGCGTGAAGACGCTGCACCCCAGGATCCACGGCGGGCTGCTTTTCCGCCGCGACAACGCGGACGACCGCAAGCAGGTCAACGAGCACGGGATCGAGCCGATTGACCTGGTGGTGGTGAATCTCTACCCGTTCGAGGCCACCGCCGCGAAAGAGGGGCTGACCTCGGACGAGCTGATCGAGAACATTGATATTGGCGGGCCGACGATGCTGCGCTCGGCGGCGAAGAATTTCCGCAGCGTGGCGGTAGTGACCCACCCGGCCGATTACTCCTGGGTGGCCGACGAGCTCGTCCAGAATGGTGACTTCAGCCTAGGAACGCGGCTGCTGCTGGCCGAAAAGGTCTTTGCGCTGACGGCGCGCTACGACGGCATCATCGCCACCGAATTCGAGCGGCTGACCTGCCGCGTGGACGACATCGAGCTGGGCCGAAGCATCGTGCAGGGAAAATCCTGGCTGCCGACCCGGCTCCACCCTGCGCTGAAGATGCACCGCGGGCTGCGCTACGGCGAAAACCCACACCAGAAGGCAGCGCTCTATATTCCGGCGGGCCAACCGGCGACGGGCCTAGCCGGCGCAAGACAGCTACAGGGCAAGGAACTCTCCTACAACAATCTGGTGGACCTGGATGCGGCATGGAAACTCGCGCAGGAGTTTTCCCGGCCGGCCGCAGCGATCATCAAACACAACAACCCCTGCGGGACAGCCGAACAGGACACGCTGCTGGAGGCATATCGCAAAGCGCTGGCATGCGATCCGGTCTCGGCGTTCGGCGGAGTGATCGCGTTCAACCGGCCGGTGGACGCGGCCACGGCGGAGGAGGTTGCGAAGCTCTTTGTGGAATGCATCATCGCGCCGGAGTATGAGCCGCCGGTGCTGGAGAAATTCTCAGCAAAGAAAAATCTGCGGCTGATGGAGATTGATCCCGCCCCGTTGCAGCCGTACTTGCCGGGCGCATTTGACGAACTCGAGCTGAAGCGAATTTCCGGCGGGGTGTTGGTGCAAACGCCGGACCGCCACAAGCTGCGTGAAGAAGACCTGAAGGTGGTTACGGAGCGCAAGCCGACGCGCGAGGAGATGGCGTCGCTGCTGTTTGCATGGAAGGTGGCCCAGCACGTGAAGTCCAACGCCATCGTCTTTGCGCGCAACGGGCAGACGCTGGGCGTCGGCGCCGGTCAGATGAGCCGAGTGGACTCGGTGAAACTCGCGGTGATGAAGGCCGCCGCGGCAGGATTGGCATTGCAGGGAAGCGCGGTGGGCTCCGATGCGTTCTTTCCGTTCCCCGATGGCGTCGAAGAGGCGGCGCGGGCCGGTGCGACGTCCGTGATTCAGCCGGGCGGTTCTGTGCGCGATGCCGACGTCATTGCAGCGGCCAACAAACTGGGCGTGGCCATGCTCTTTACCGGTGTGCGGCATTTCCGGCACTGAGAAGAAGTGGCTAGAGGCGAGAGAGAAGAGGGCGGGAGGATTCCCCTCCCGCCCCGAACTTTTCCTAGCGGACTATGCGCCGGCGGACTTGGACATGGCCTCGCGGCCGCGGCGTTCGATCTCCTCGGGTGTCAGGTCTTCCTTGTGAGTGGCGATGGACCACTCGTGGCCGAAGGGGTCGGCCAGTTTGCCGAAGCGGTCGCCCCAAAACATATCGGCGACAGGCATCGTGGACCTTGCGCCGGCGGCGACGGCCTGCTGGAACGAGGCGTCCACGTCGGGCACGTAAAGAAAGAGGCTGACCGGCGTGCCGCCCAGCGTCTGTGGCGAACGCTTGCCGTATTCGGGCATTTCGTCGCAAAGCATGACCACGGAATCGCCCATTTGAAGCTCGGCGTGCATGATGCGGCCGTCCGGGCCGGGCATTCGGCCCCTCTCCTTGGCGCCGAAGGCCTTCTTGTAAAACTCAATGGCCTCGGCCGCATTCTTGATCACGAGGTACGGCGAAATTGAATGGTAGCCCTCCGGGATGGGTTTCACACTAGTGGTCATAGGTTCGCTCCGTTGTAGTTTCCCTTGCGCGGGGTTCAACCTTTACTCCTGTTTATCTCACCTGTCGAGAGAAAGATTGTAAAAACCGAGGCCATCACGGGCGGACCGCAACTCGGGCCATCGAGAAGGACAGGCCTATGCGGCGTGCGGCACTTCCTGCACTAACTGCAGCAAGAGGGCGCGCAACAACTGGCCGACTTCGGTGCCGACTGTGGCTTGCGCGCTCGAATGAACGCGCTCAGAAACTTCTCGTCCACGAGCGGCCCCACTTTCTCCACAGCGATGCCCGCCTCGACGAGGAACTCTCGCGCGTCCTCGACGCGGTAGATGCGCGTCGGCTCCAGGCCCACGTCCACGAACCCGGCGGCGAGCAGCTTCTGGCGGTAGTCATTTTCTTCGAGCGCGCCGGCGATGCAGCCGATCCACAGCTCGACGCTGCGCCGGATCTCGGCCGGCATTTCGCCCCGCACCACCACGTCGGAGACGGCCACGCGTCCGCCCGGCAGCAGAACGCGGAAAATCTCCCGAAAAACGCGGTCTTTATCGGCCGAAAGATTGATCACGCAGTTGGAGATGACGACGTCCACCGAGTTGTCCGGCAGCGGGATTTCTTCGATTGTGCCTTTCAGAAACTCGACGTTGGCCACGCCGGCCTTGCGCTGGTTCTCGCGCGCCAGGGCAAGCATTTCCTCGGTCATGTCCAGGCCGTAGGCCTTGCCCGTGGGTCCCACGCGGCGGGCCGAGAGCAGCACATCAATGCCGCCGCCCGAGCCGAGGTCGAGCACGGTTTCGCCGGGATGAAGCTGCGCCAGAGCCGTCGGATTGCCGCAGCCGAGCGAAGCCAGTAGCGCCTCTTCCGGCAGGCCTGCGGTTTCCGTCTTTTCGTACAGGTTGGAGGTAATCGGGTCCTTGCACGACGTCGCAGAGGGCGCCCCGCAGCAGGAGCTGCCCCCGCGCGCGGCTGCCCGCGCCGCCTCTCCATATTTCTTCTGGATCGTTTCTTTCAAGTCTTGCTGGCTCATGTTTGTTCCTTTGTGCTGCCCGGGATAACCGCGGGCGTCTCCTGCGTGTCGAATTCAATCAGCCAGTCCGGCCGGACCGCCTGGCTGAGCGAACAACACTCGGCATAGAGAAACGCCAGCAGCTCGCGCAGTGCATCGGCATTGGCCGTGTAGCGGAGAAACTGGCTCTCCCGGCGGACAGAAACCAGGTCTTCGCTCTTCAACTTATCAAGGTGATGGGAGAGAGTCGATCCGGGTATTCCGAGCTCCTGCTGGATCTCTCCGACCACCATACCCTGGGGATGAGCAGTAAGCAGCAGGCGCATGATTCGCAAGCGTGGCTCGGCGCCCATCGCGGACAAGCGGTCGGCCAGGCGGGAAACTTTACCGGTGTCAGTGGCACAAGTCATATTTCCATGATTGCAGAAATGTAGAAATATGTCAAGACCATTCTTGCTGGGGTACTCACGCCCGGCCAAGGAGCGAACTACCTCGAACCCGCGCGCATCCCACTCTTTGTGGCTTGCCGGACTGGAAACGTTTTTAGTGAACACTTTGACCCCTCCGAAGCGGTGTAGGATAATGAGAGATTCTGGTGCCCTGATGACCCCTCAATTCCTTGCGCTAACCTTCTTCTTGTCTCTGGCGAGCCCCAGCCTTTCGGTTGCGGTTCCCCAGGCCGGGCAGGAAAGCGGCGCGCGCGCCGCCCAGCAAAAGGCCCTGCCGCAGTCCGCGCTCGACCGTCGCTCCGAGGCCTACTACAACTTCACGATGGGCCACCTCTACGAGGAGTATTACGAGTCCACCAGCCGCAGCGAATACGCCAACCTGGCCATCGACTTCTACAAGAAAGCCTACGAGCTCGACCCGCGCTCGCCGGTGATCGGCGAGCGGCTGGCGGAAATTTACGCCAAGGCCCAGCGCATCCGCGAGGCCGTGCTCGAGGCGCAGGAGATCCTCCGGCGCGACCCGGACAACCTGCCCGCGCGCCGCCTGCTGGCCCGCATTTATCTGCACACGCTCGGCAATCTCTCCGGCACTCCCACGCAGCGCGAGACCATGGCGCGCGCCACCGAGCAGTTCCGCGAAATCATCCGGCTGGACCCGGACGATACCGAATCGGCGTTGTGGCTGACGCGCCTCTACCGGCTGCTGGGGGAAACTTCGAGCGCGGAGCAAGTGTTGCGCGAGGTGCTCAAGCGCGAGCCGGAAAACGAAGCCGCCGTCGAACAACTGACGCAACTCTTACTCGATGCGGGCAAGTCCGAGGAGGCCGTCGCGCTGCTCGAGCGCATCACCGGGCGCTCGCCGACGGCGGGGCTGCTGAACCTGCTGGGCGACGCCTACCGGCAGACGCGCGACTTCACTCGTGCCGAACAGGCGTATCGCCAGGCGGCGGAGCTGGAGCCGGGCGAGGTACGCCACCGTCGGGGGCTGGCCGGGACGCTCTACCAGCAGGGCAAGTACGAGGCGGCGCGGGAACAGTACGCGCGCCTGGCTGAGTTCGAACCGGGCGATCCGGACAACTACTTGCGCCTGGCGCAGATCGACCGGCAGATGAAGCAGCTCGACAAAGCTGAAGACAACATCCTGCGCGCCAAGCAGATTGACCCGGGCAGCCTCGAGGTACTGTACACCGAGGCGAAGATCTACGAAGCGCAGGGGCGATTTGAAGACGCCATACGGGTGCTGAGCGACGCTTCGGGCGGTCTGAAGCCGCTGGCAACCACTTCGCCGGCGGTGCGCGACACGCTCGGGGCGGTGTACGAGCAGCTCGGCGCACTCTACCGCGAAGTCGAAAACTACACCGCGGCTGTGGCGGCCTTTGAAGACCTGGGCAAGCTCGGCGAGGAGCAGGACCGGCGGGCGCGCATCCTGATTATCGACACGCTGCGCGCGGGCCGCAACCTGCCGGGCGCAATTGCGGCGGCGAACCGGGCGCTCGAACGCTACCCGAACGACCGCGACATCCGCATCAGCTATGCTCTGCTGCTGGGCGAAAAGGGAGACACGGCCGAAGCGGCCAGGCAACTCCGCGTGCTGCTTAACCAGACCGCCAGCGACCGCGAAATTTATCTGGACCTGGCGCAGGTTTATGAGCGCGGCCGGTGGTTTGCCGAAGCTGAGCAGGCTGCGCAGGAAGCTGAGAAGCTCTCCACCCAGCCGGCGGATAGCGAGACCGTGTGGTTCCTGCTCGGCGCAATCTACGAGCGGCAGAAGAAATTCGACCAGGCCGAGGAGCAGTTCCGCCGGGCGCTGGCCGTGAACCCGCGCAACGCGCCGGTGCTGAACTACTTCGGCTATATGTTGGCCGACCGCGGCGTGCGGCTGGATGAATCGGTCGCGCTGGTCGAGCGGGCACTGGCCGAAGACCCGCACAATGGCGCCTACCTCGACAGCCTGGGCTGGGCATACTTCAAGCAGGGACGCCTGCCCGAAGCAGAAACCTATCTGCGCAAGGCAGTGGCGCGTCAGGGCAGCGACCCCACCATCCGCGAGCACCTGGGCGAGGTTTTCTACAAGACCGGGCGTCACGACCTGGCCGCCGCCGAATGGGAGAAAGCGCTGGCCGCCTGGAAGCGCGTGCTCCCCTCGGAGAGCGAGGCCGAGCGCGTGGCCGAACTCGAGAAGAAGCTCGCAGGCCTGAAGCATCGTCTGGCGCAGCAGAAGCCCGCCGGCGAGGCGAAACCGCAGTAGGCCGTTGTTTGTTATCAGTTGTCGGTATTCAGTTCTCTGTTCTCCGTTGTCCGTCCTCCGCAACCAAACTGAGCCAGCTTAGACGCGAGGCTTCCGTATCTGGCGGGATCGCAGTATCCTCACCGGCCAGATGCGATTCCTGAAGATCCCCGCGTTTGCCAAGGTCAACCTGTGTTTGCAGGTGGTGGGGCGTCGCGCTGACAGCTACCACGACCTGCGCACCATCTTCCAAACCATTTCACTGCACGACACGCTGGAGATTTCGCTCGCCGCTGGCCGAGGCGTTGAACTCGACTGCAACGACCCAGAGCTTTCGATCGGCAAGGACAACCTCGTCCGGCGGGCGGCGGAGGCGCTCCGACGCGAATTGAAGCTGCGGCGGGGTGTCCGTGTGCGCCTGACCAAGCGCATCCCGGTGGCGCGCGGGCTGGGCGGAGGGTCAAGTGACGCCGCGGCAATGCTTGTCGGCCTGCTCCGCCTGACCGGCCGACGCCTGCCTCTGGCGCGACTCTCCGAAATCGCCGCTGGCCTCGGTGCCGACGTGCCAGTTTTTCTTCTTGGTGGCCGCGCGCTGGGGGTAGGCCGCGGCGACCAGATTTTCCCTTTGCCGGATGGGCCTCGACGGACAGTTGTAGTGGTGTCACCGCAGGGCATCGCCGTGAGCACGCGGGACGCCTTCGGCTGGCTCCACCGCAAATTGACAAAACCGGGCCCAGACCCTAGACTATGGTGTTTCTGCGCTCTCTGCTGGAGCCCGCAGGAAGCGCCGCTTGAGAACGATTTCGAGTCGGCGGTCTTCCGGCGGCACCCCCGCCTGGCAAGCATCAAGCGGGCATTGCTCCGGGCTGGAGCTGCGGGAGCCGCGCTGGCGGGAAGCGGATCGGCGGTGTTTGGACTCTTCCGAAACCCAGCGCAGGCGCGCCGAGCCGCCCAGAAGTTTTCCGGGGACCGGGTCTTCGTCTGCACAACGCTTGCACGGGAAGAATACCGTCTCGCCCTGTGGGGACGCGGCGGGTTTGCGAGGTCGCTCCTTGACGGACGATAAATTCAAGATCTTTTCCGGGAGCGCGAACCCTCCGCTGGCGGAGAGCATCTGCAGCGTTCTGGGGGCGCGGCTGGGGCAGTCGGCGCTGGGGAAATTCAGCGACGGGGAGATCTATTTCCAGATCCTGGAGAACGTGCGCGGCGCCGACGTGTTTGTGGTGCAGCCATGCAGCAATCCGGTGGACTTCCACCTGATGGAACTGCTCATGATGATTGACGCGTTCAAGCGCGCCTCGGCATGGCGGATCACTGCGGTGGTGCCCTACTACTGCTACGCCCGGCAGGACCGCAAGGACAAGCCGCGCGTGCCCATCTCCGCGAAGCTGGTGGCCGACCTGCTCGAAACCGCCGGCGCAAGCCGCGCGCTGACGCTCGACCTGCACGCGCCGCAAATCCAGGGGTACTTCAACGTGCCGGTGGACCACCTGTACGCGTTGCCGGTGCTGGTCGAGTATTTCAAGAAAAAGAAGCTGGGCGACCTGACCGTGGTCTCGCCGGATGCGGGCGGCGTCGAGCGGGCGCGCTTCTTCGCCAAGAAGATGGATGCTCCGCTGGCCATCGTGGACAAGCGCCGCGTGGACATGAACGTGGCCGAGGTCATGAACCTGATCGGCGACGTGAAGGGCCGGCCCGCGCTGATCATCGACGACATTATTGACACCGCCGGCACGTTGGTTAAGACGGCCGAAGCGCTGCTCAAAGAAGGCGCGACAAAAGTGTATGCGGCCTGCACGCACGCGGTGCTCTCCGGCCCGGCCGTCGAGCGCATCACCGAGTCGAAGATCGAAGAGGTCGTGGTGACCGACTCGGTGCCGCTCTCCGGTGCCGCGCGGAAGGTGGCCAGGATCAAGGTGCTCAGCGTGGCCGAATTGCTGGCCCGCGGCATCCGCTCGATCCACGAAGAGACGTCGATCAGCGAGCTGTTTATCTGAAGCGGCGGCCCCGCGACTTCGCTCGGGGCAAGCTCTCCGCCGCACTCGAAGGAAGGAATCATGGAAGCGATCACAGTGGAAGCAACACCTCGTGGCGACCGCGGCAAGAACGCCGCGCGACGCCTGCGCCAGACCGGACAGGTCCCGGCCGTGCTTTACGGCGGCAAGGAAGAGTCGGTGGCGGTGACGGTGAATGCCAAGCAGGTGGCGGGCATTCTGCGCTCCGAGTCCGGGCACAACACGATCTTCACTGTGAAGCTGTCGGGCGGCGAACAAAAAGCCATGCTGAAGGACTGGCAGGTGGACCCGGTGAAGGGAACGCTGCTGCACGTGGACATGTTGCGCGTAGCAATGGACGTGCGCATGCGCTTCAAAGTGCCGGTGCACACCTTCGGCGAGCCGCAGGGCGTCAAGCTGCAGGGCGGCATTTTTGAGATGGTGACGCGCGAAGTGGAAGTGGAATGCCTACCGGCGGACATCCCCGAAGAGTTCGAGGTGGACATCACCGAGCTGCTGATCGGCAAGCAGCTTCGCGCAAGCGATCTGCCGGTCGACCCGGCAAAGATCAAGCTGGTCACGGATCCCCAGCGCGTGATCGCGCACGTGGTGGCGCTGCGCGCCGAGGAAGAGAAGCCCGTCGAGGCCGTTGCCGCCGAAGCTGTTGCTCCCGCCGAGCCCGAAGTCATCAAGAAGGGCAAGAAGGAAGAAGAGGGCGAAGAGGCTGCCGCAGCCGAGCCGGAGAAGGAAAAGAAGAAGTAGTGCGCGGCTGGCCGGGGGACTGGCGTGCCGGGGCGATTCCATTTCGATGGGCGGCGTGAAGCAACCTTTTGGCGTGAATCGCCGGGCGTCGCGGAGTTGATGCTGTGCGGCTGATCGTGGGGCTCGGCAACCCCGGCCCGGAATACGCGTGGACGCCGCATAACCTGGGATTCCTGGTCGTGGACCGGCTCGCGGAAGAAGGAAACATTCGAGTCGAGCGACCCGAAGCGAAATCATACGTCGGGCTGGGACGGCTGGCGAATCAGGACGTGGTGCTGGCCAAGCCGCAAACGATGATGAACCTGAGCGGCCTGGCCATGCGCGAGCTGGCCAGCCGGTATGAATGTGAGCCGGCGGACTGGATTGTGATTTTCGACGACGTCGCACTGCCCTGGGGCATGCTCCGCATCCGGGAGCGCGGCAGCGCCGGCGGTCATAACGGGTTGAAGTCGCTGATCGGCGCGCTGGGCACCGACGAGTTCATCCGGGTGCGGTTGGGTGTGCAGCCCGACCACCCGGTGGGCGACCTGGCCGCGTACGTGCTCCATCCAATGCGCAAAGCCGAACTGGAAATGGCCGCCGGGATGGTGAACGAAGCAGCGCAGGCCGTGCAGACGATTTTGTCCGAGGGCGTGCATCGCGCGATGAACCGGTACAACCAGCGCGTGCCGCCTGCCGAAGAAGAAGATTGAAGTTCGAAGTTTCAAGGAGCCGAGAGGAACTATGGAAGAAAGATTGTACGACCTGGTCTTTATCTGCCGACCGGACACGCCGGAAGAAGAAGTCAACAAGGTTGTGACCACACTCGAGCATGTGGTCGCCGAGCGCGGCGGCAAAGTGGAAAAACTTGAGAAGTGGGGCACGCGGAAGCTGGCCTACCGCGTGAGCAAGCACCGCGAGGGCTTCTATGTGTACCTGATGCTGCGCGGGAACCAGGGCGAAATGATCAAGGAGCTAGAGCGCCGCCTGAAGGTCTCCGACCCGGTGATCAAGTACATGACCGTGCGGCTGGATGAAGAGCTCAAGCGCCAGCAGAAGCTCACCGCGCGTCGGGAGCGCCGCGCTGCTGGCCGCCCGCGCAAGCCCGCAGCACAACCGGCGGCACCGCCAGTGGCACCGCCGGCCAGCGAGCCAACCGCAGCCGCCAGCTAACCGAATCGAAAGAGGAGAGGAAACAACATGGCCGACGAGAGTTCAAGACCCCCGCAGGCGGCACCGGCTTCGCGCCGGGAAGGCGGCCCCTCGGGACCCCGCCGGGAAGGAGGCGGGCCGGGAGGTCCGGGAGGCCCGCGTCGTGGCAAGCGGCAGTACTTCCGCAAGAAGAAGGTCTGCCGGTTCTGCGTGGACCGCGTGGACTTTATTGACTACAAGAAGGTCGAGATGCTTCAGCCGTTCGTGCAGGAGCGCGGCAAACTCCTGCCGCGGCGCTTGACCGGCACCTGCTCGCGTCATCAGCGCTGGCTGGGCGAAGCGATCAAGCGGGCGCGCAACATCGCCCTGCTGCCGTTTGCCACCGAGCTGTAGAAGCGGGCTCACACCGCTGGAGGCTGCGTGGTTGGCGGCAGGAAGCCGGCGCACCTCACCCTCTAAATCGAGAATCGAGGAAAGGCTTATGCAGATCATTCTTCAGGAAGATATCGAGAAGCTCGGCCACCGCGGTGAGGTGGTGGATGTGGCCGAAGGGTACGCGCGCAATTACCTGCTGCCCCGCAAACTCGCAATCGCCGCCACTCCCGCCAGCATGAAGGGTCTGGAAAAGATCCGCGGCTCACTGGCCAGGCGCACGGCCAATGAGAAGGGCAGCGCGCAAAAGCTGGCCGAGATGCTGGCCGCGGTCACGGTGACGCTCGGGCGCAAGGCCGGGGAAAGCGACCAGCTCTTTGGCTCGGTCACGGCGGCAGATGTCGCCGAGGCGCTCGCCACCCAGGGCTACACCGTGGACAAGCGCAAGATCCAGCTCACCGATCCGATTAAGCTGATTGGCGAATACCAGGTAAGCGCGAAACTCTATACCGACGTCACCGCGACGATCAAGGTAGTCGTGCAGCGGGAAGGCTAAAGTTCGAAGCTCGGAATTCCAATCTCGACGGCGTTCCGGATTGCCGGGACGCCGTTTTTTTGTTGGCGCTTCCGCCTTAGTTTTCCTCAGAAGTCACAGGCCCCTCGAATTTGCACAGTTTTGCGGATTGACGCCACCTCAACCTCCATGCAAAATGCGCGCTCGCTGAGATGCGCGCGGCGTGGCGGCTCGATCCCCACGCACGGTCTGGCCGGGTCGTCCCGCGCCCGGCCGGCACATAGTCCACAGAACGGGTCGCCCGCCGCGCGCCCCAGTCCATCCGCCAGGAGCAGCACTGTTCCGGGGCCGTCCGTACAGGCCACCCGAAAAAATGGTTCTTGCGTCAGCCAGCCCGCTAGGCGAAAATAAGGCGAACATAAACCAGAGTCCCCGATGGCCACCGAGACAACTGTAGAGCGACCGCTTCCCCACAACCTGGATGCCGAGCGCAGCGTGCTGGGCGCCGTCCTACTGGATAACCACACGCTCGACGCGGCGATTGAGAAGCTCAAGCCCGAGGACTTTTTCCTCGACCAGCACCGCCGCGTCTTCCAGCAGATGATCGTGCTGGGCGAATCGCAGCAGGCCATTGACCTGGTGACGCTCACCGAGCAACTGAACCGCCAGGGAGACCTGGAAGCCGCCGGCGGCGCCGCCTACCTCGCGCAACTGGTGGACGGCGTGCCGCGCATCTCCAACATCGAGCACTACGCGCGCATCGTCAAGGAAAAATCGATGCTGCGCGGCCTCATCCACCAGACCCACGCCATCCAGCAGCAGGCCTTCGAGGCCGAAGAAGAAGCCGACACGATCCTGGACTACGCCGAATCGTCCATTTTCCAACTCGCCGAAGAGCGCGTGCGCGCCGGTCTGATCGGCGCCCGCGAGCTGGTGCAGAAAAACATCGGCCGGCTTGAACAGATCTTCAAAGAAGGGAAGCACATTACCGGGCTTTCCACCGGCTACTCGCAGCTCGACAACCTGACCTCGGGCCTGCAACCTTCGGAGTTGATTATCCTGGCGGCGCGCCCCTCGATGGGCAAGACGTCGCTGGCGCTCAACCTGGTGGAAAACGTCGCCATCCGCCGCGAGGAGAAGCCCGCGCCGGTGGCTGTCTTCAGCCTGGAAATGTCCAAGGAATCCTTGTTACAGCGCCTGCTGGCGTCGGCGGCGCGGGTGGACTCGCACAAGTTCCGCACCGGCCACCTGGGCCGCGACGACTGGGCGCGCATGACCCAGGCGCTGGCGCGCATCGCCGAAGCGCCGCTGTGGATTGACGATGCCGGCTCTTCCTCGGTGGTCGAAATCGGCGCCAAAGCGCGCCGGATGAAGCGCGACAAGGGGCTTTCGCTGGTGATCGTGGACTACCTGCAATTAATCAGCTCCCGCGGCCGCTTCAACAGCCGCAATGATGAAGTCAGCAGCATGACCCGCGGGCTGAAAGGGCTGGCCAAGGAACTGAAGGTGCCGGTGATCGTGCTCTCGCAGCTTACCCGCGCCCCGGAGCGCGACGAGCGGCGCCCGCAACTGGCCGACCTGCGCGATTCCGGCGCCATCGAACAGGACGCCGACGTGGTGATCTTTATCCACCGCCCGAATGTCTATAAGCATGACCAAACTCCCGAAGAACGCGCCGAAGCCGAGATCATCATCGCCAAACAGCGCAACGGTCCCACCGACAAAGTCGGCTTCGTCTTCCTGAGCCAGTTCACGCGCTTCGAGGAAAAAGCGCCGGAGACCTGGTCGCCCGCCGAATAACATCCCTGGATTGAGTTTCGTTGCTGGTCAGCGCGCGTCCGGGCCGCCCTGGACGCAGGGAGGGCGGCAGCCGTGGTGGAATTCGATTTTCACGCCCGTCTGATTCTCTTTCCCCACACGAAGAGCTTTGTCGCAGGTCTGCCACCATTCGGTGAGGCACTTCGGGCTGGTCAGGCTGTAGGGGATTGCGGTGGGGTCGGTCTTCGCAAGTTTGCGGTTTTCTTCGGTGAAGTCAGGCGTCTTCAGCGCGTCTTTCTTGCCTGCTTCGATCACGCAGTACTCGCCTTGCGGCAGCTCGATCTGAAAATTCCCGTTGGCATCGCTCGAGAATTTGAGCACGACCAGGCTGGCCAGCGCGTTCGCTGAACCGGCACGCACGTACAGCTCATAGTTGGCGAGCGGCCGCGGCCGCCGCACCGCTTCGAGGATTTCCGCGGAAGGGTTTGCGCCGCCGCAGTACTGGTGAATTTCATAAACCGTGCCGGAGATCGTAACGCGGCGCGCCGCTTTCGATTCACCCTGGTAAGCTTCAGTCAAAGCCAGCGCGCCGGGCGCACCGGCCCGTGCGGCCGTGGTCGCCGCAGATGACGTTGGAGCCGTGCCACCGGGTCTCGGTCTGAGGCTCGGTGACGGTATCGGAGACTGACTCGGTTTTGGCATCGACGTTGGTGCTGCATCTGGCCGGGCCGGACGCGCTTCGCCTTGCGGCTGCGCAGCTTTGTCTGAAGCCGCAGCGTTCGAAGGCTCCGAGGAAACTGCAGACTGAGGCGAGCCGGATTTGCGCGAAGCCATCCAGATACCAGCAGCGGCCAAAGCAAGCGCAATCACCAGAATGATTAGGAATCGCGACGAGCCGTGCGCCTTTCTTCTTCTCGAGCGAAGCTCTGCGTGGCTCCAGTTCATGACCATCATCCTACACCGTGCGATGGCAAGCGGGGCTGCCGGGTTTGTCTGCGCGCGGCCACGGGTGTGAAAAAGTTGCCGCGCAGGCGACTGCGCATCTCGCGGGCTGCACAAGCGAGGCGTCGCCCACAACCGCGTTAGTTCCTCATAATGAGCAGCTTGCGGGATGGCTTCGCCTCCCGGAGCGCGCCACATCTCTGGCAGCAACCGTGCTCTCTGCAATCGCGCCAGCAGGCGCGACCGCACTCTGCTGGTTAACTGGGAAGAGCGGGCGCAGCGATTCGAGATGACGACCAGCGGCATTTTGGAATACTCTCAAAGCGCAACGGAAATGGCCTCCCCTCAGAAAGCCGCGGTGAAAATGGAAGGCCGGCCGGTATGGGCCGAGGTTTCGCTGACCGCGCTCGAAGCGAACCTGCGCGCGATGCGGCGTCACATCGGCGCGCAGCGAAAGATTCTCGCCGTCGTGAAAGGCAACGCCTATGGCCACGGCGCCGTGCCGGTATCGAAAGCACTGGCCCGCGCCGGCGCGGACTGGTTCGGCGTCACCTGTTCAGCCGAAGGCGCAGAGCTGCGCGAAGCCGGCCTCCGCCTGCCGATCCTGGTCCTGACCGGCTTCTGGCCCGGCGAAGAAAAACGAATCATTGAAAACCGGCTCACGCCCGCGATTACGCGCTGCGACCAGCTTCCGCTCCTCGAGCGCGCCGCCGCGCGATTGAAGGTCAGCCCGCGCCGACCCATCAGTTTCCACCTGAAGATTGACACGGGCATGAACCGCCTGGGCATCACGCTCGGTGATGTGGAATGCTTTGCGCGGCAGTTGGCAGCCTGCCCGCACTTGAAGCTGACCGGCGTGTTTACGCACTTCGCGTCTTCTGAAGTTTTTACCACCGAGCAGACCGCACAGCAGCAGAAGCTCTTCGGACAGGCGCTCGATCGCCTGCGCGGGCTGAGTATTGACCCCGGCATCGTGCATCTGGCCAACAGCGCAGCCATTGTCTCGCGGCCGGAGACGTGGGCAGCCATGGTCCGTCCGGGCGCGCTGCTTTACGGCTACCACCAGAATTACGACCCGCCCGAGCGGCGCGCTGCCGCCGAGAAGGAACTGAAGGTGACGCCGGCCCTATCGCTGCGCGCGCGGGTGATTTCCGTGCGCGACGTCCCGGCCGGTTCGGGCGTCGGCTACGACGCGCGGTTCACCACCAGCCGGTCCTCTCGCGTCGCCGTGATTGCTGCGGGCTACGCCGACGGGTTGCTACGCTTGCTGGGCAACCGCGGCAGCGTGCTCGTGCGCGGGCAGAAAGCGCCGCTGGTGGGCATCGTCTCGATGGACCTGGCCATGGCCGACGTTACCGGCATCGCAGGCGCTGCGCTGGGCGATATCGCCACGATTTACGGGGCAGATGGCGACGCCGCGCAGTATGCCTCCGACGTGGCCCGCCAGCTTGGCACGGTTACCTCCGACGTGCTCTGCGCAATTGGCAAGCGCGTACCCCGTTTCTATCTCCATTAGCTTAGTAACGGCCAGCATCCCCACCCTGGCCCTTCTTTCTTGACGCCGGTGCTATACTGACACAGTAATTCTGTTGATGATTCGGTTGCCGAGCCATTCCCGGCTCCTACCGTCAGAACTCATACTCCCGGGAAGAGGAATTCGGCTCATCGGGTTCTCTTGTTTTATAAGGCTGCTTTTTCATAAGAGGAAGCCATGCAACGCACTCCTTCCCGGCCCGCACATGCCGGAAGCCCCGCCCGGGGTGAGCCTGCCCCATTCAAGACGTCCGAACCCGCCGCGCTGCTGGATCAAAGCGTGGGCAGCTGGTGGGACATGATGCTGGTGCGGTTTATCTTTGTGGCAGTATGCGTCGCGGCAAGCTACCACTTCCGACCGTTTGGGATGCCGCCGCTGTACGCCGCCGCTGCAGGTCTGGGCTTTTCCGTGGCGGTGGTGCTCTTCGAGATCCGCCTGCGCCGCGCCAGCCTGCGACGCCTGATCGGTGCGGCCGCGGGCTCGATACTGGGCATCCTGGGCGCCTACCTGATCCACCTGGTCCTAAACCACACCTCGATCCCGGAAAGCTCGCGCTCGTTTCTGAGTGTGGCCGTCCTGCTGGTGATGACCTACATCGGCCTGATCGTAGGGGCGAACAAAGGCGACATGCTCAACCTGCAGGCGCTTGGCGGCCTCTTTGGCAGCGAGCGCAGTACGCGGCGGCTCTACAAGGTGCTCGATACCAGCGTGATTATTGACGGCCGCGTGGCCGACGTATGCGAAGCCCACTTCCTGGACGGCCTGCTGGTGATCCCGCAGTTTGTCCTGCGCGAGCTGCAACTGGTGGCCGATTCGGCCGACCCGCTCAAGCGCCAGCGCGGTCGCCGGGGCCTCGAAGTGCTCCAGCGCATCCAGAAGATGGCCCACCTCGAAGTAGAAATCGCCGAAGACGACTTCCCCAACGTCCCCGAAGTGGACATGAAGCTGATCGAGCTGGCCAAGCGCTACGACGCCAAGATCATCACCAACGACTTCAACCTGAACAAGGTGGCCACGCTGCAGGGCATCGAGGTGCTCAACGTCAATCAACTGGCCAATGCCCTGAAGCCCGTCGTTCTGCCGGGGGAGACGATGCGCGTCTTCATCCTGCGCGAGGGCAAGGAGTACAACCAGGGCGTGGCGTATCTCGACGACGGCACCATGGTCGTGGTGGACGGTGCTCGCCGCATGATCAACAAGACCATCGATATCAACGTCACGTCCGTTCACCAGACCACCGCCGGCAAGATGATCTTCGGTCGCTACGACGAACGCGGCGAACAGCAAGTCCGCCCGCCCGCGCCAGTTGGCGAACTGAACGGCCCGCGCCACCCTGCGCAGCCGGCCGATGCGCCTCCTCGCCCGGCCGACGCCCCGCAGAGCGCTGACCGCCCGCCGCGCCCGGTCACCCATGAGTAAGGAGGTCGAAACCGCAGATGAACGCCAATTAACGCAGATAAGAAGGAAAGCCCCCTGAAATCGCCTCCCTTTTCTGCTCCTCACCCTATTCTTCGCTTCAGTGTTCATCTGTGTTTATCTGCGACTGCAATTAGGTTAGACTTTCGGCCCCTTATGAGCCGCATTGCCGCCATACTGCCCGCCGCCGGTCTGGGCACTCGCATGGGCGCCGAAACGCCCAAGCAGTTCCTCGAGCTCGACGGCATGCCGCTAGTGATCTTCACGTTGCGGCGCCTGGCGGCGTGCGAGGCGATCACAGAGTTTTTCATCGCTACGCTGGCAGAAGAGGTGGCTGCGCTCCGGGAGCGCATACAAAAGGAAAAACTCGGTCGGCCGGTGCGCGTGGTGCGTGGCGGCGGGAACCGTCAGGAGTCGGTCGGAAATGCGCTGGCGGAAGCGCCGGCGGATGCGGAACTGGTGCTGGTGCACGACGCGGTGCGGCCGCTGGTGACCCGCGAACAGGTGGCGCGGGTGATTGCAGTGGCTCGCGAACGCGGCGCCGCAATCCTGGGCATCCCGGCGATTGATACGGTCAAGGAAGTAAAGCGCGCCAGCCTGCCGCAGGACGTGGCGCTGATTACCGGCACCATCCCGCGCGAGCGCATTGTGCTGGCGCAGACGCCGCAGGTGTTTTCCAGCAAGCTGCTACGCGAGGCGTTTGCGAAGGCCGTGCTGGACGGAGTGACCGCATCAGACGAAGCGGTGCTGGTCGAGCGGCTCGGGCACGACGTTTACGTCGTGCTCGGCTCCGAGCGCAACCTGAAAATCACCAAGCCCGCCGACATGGATCTGGCACGCTTTTACCTCGAGCAGGAGCGCCGCTCGATGAGCGCGGGGCGCTCGCTATGACGCGCTGTGGAATTGGTTACGATCTGCACCGGCTGGCCGAAGGACGAAGGTTGATCGTCGGCGGCATCGAGCTTCCATTTGATAAGGGCCCCGTCGGCCACTCCGACGGCGACGTGCTCGCGCACGCCATCTGCGATGCGCTGCTGGGCGCAGCGGGCGCGGGCGATATCGGCGCGCTTTTCCCGGACACCGACCCGAAGTGGAAGGGCGTCTCGAGCCTGGTGTTCCTTGAAGAGATCTGCAAAGTGCTGGCCGGACTAGAAATGCGCATCAGTCACATTGATGCCGTCGTGATCGCCGAGAGGCCAAAGCTCGGCCCGCATTTTCCCGCCATGCGCGAGGCGATGGCCCGCGCGCTCCAAATCAAGCCCGCGCAGATCAGCCTTAAGGCCAAAACTAACGAGGGCGTGGACGCCGTCGGCCGTGGGGAAGCCATCGCCGCCCACGCCATCGCCACACTGGAAGCCTGAGAGACGAAACTCGAAATCCGTTACTCGAAACTCGCTACAATCTTTTTCTGAATGTCCCTTGAAAAGACAGTTCGCCGCGCGACGGAAAGCGACGCCGCACGAGTCATCGCGCTTGATGCCAGCGACGTGCAAGCCATCCTTCGCGAGCGCGGGCGGCTCGTGGCCGCTGCCACCGTTGAGCACACAGTATGGATGGCGGAAGCGGCGGCGCTGCTTGGGCCACACGCCGCCGACCGTGATGCGCTGGCCGGCTTGCTGGCGCTCGTTTTCGAGTACGATGCGCAGGCGATCCTCCGTTCGCCTGAAGCGCACAACCTCCTCGCGCGGCAGGGAGCGCGCGAAGTGATCCGCGAGCTGGCCCACATGGTGTTGGAAAGCGGCACAGTAGATTCAGAGCGGTTCAAGGAGCTGATCCAAGCGCTCAAAGCGCGAGTGCGCTGGCGCAGCCGCGACCTGTTTCACCCCATCCGGCTGGCGCTCGCCGGGCGAACGGGCGAGGGCGAGCTCGACCGCGTCATCCTCTTGTGCGACAGTGCCGCGCGACTGCCGTTTGCCGTGCCGGTGAAAAGTGTGCGGCAGCGGCTGCTGGAGTTTTGCGCGGCCCTCGATTAGGAAAGCTCTTACAAAGACGATGAACATCATCACCGGAATCCATGCCGTGCGCGAGGCGCTCGACTCCGGGCGAGCGATCGACCACATCTCGATCGCGCGCGGTCGGCACGGCGAGCGCGTCGAGGAGCTTGTGCGGCTCGCGCGGCAGCGCGGCGTGCCGGTGCGGTTTGAAGACCGCGCGCAGGTGGACCGGCTGGCAGGCACGCGTGAGCATCAGGGCGTGGTGGCGCTGGCCGCCGCCAAGAAAATGCTGGGCCTGGAGGACCTTCTCGCCAGGATTGCGCCAGCGAGAGGGAGGGAGGGGCTGCTCGTGTTGCTCGATGGCATCGAAGACCCGCACAACCTGGGCGCAATCGTGCGCACGGCGCTGGCCGCAGGCGCCGATGGCATCGTGATCCCAGAGCGGCGCGCCGCTCCGCTCACCGAAGCAGTCGAGCGCGCCTCGGCTGGTGCGTTGGCGCATCTGCCCGTCGCGCGGGTCACCAACCTCGTGCGCGCAATGGAAGAGTTGAAGGAAGCCGGCTACTGGCTGGTGGGCCTCGATGAGCGCGCGGAGAAAAGCTACACCGAAGCCGATTTCACGATCCCTACCGCGCTCGTGCTAGGCGGCGAAGGCAAAGGCCTGCACGAATTGACTCGCAAGCGCTGCGACTTCCTCGTCTCAATCCCCACCACCGGGCCGGTGCGCTCGCTGAATGTCTCTGTAGCCGCCGGCGTCGTCCTCTTTGAAGCCATCCGCCAGCGAAGCGTCTTGTCGCCGCGGCTACACGCGGATTCACGCTGATAGCGAGAAAAACCCAGGAGAGTCGCTCGGTCAGCGTCAAATTGCGATCTGTGCGGATGTGCTTACTTGTCGTATTGGATGAGGGAGAAGACGTCGAGGCCGGGGAGTTTCGACCGGCCGTTGAGAAAGGTCAGCTCGACGGCGAAGCCCACGCCGGCCACCTCGGCACCGAGGCCACTCACCAGCTTGACCGCCGCAGCGGCGGTGCCGCCCGTGGCGAGCAGGTCGTCGCAGATAAGGACGCGCTGACCCGCGCCTGCGGCGTCTTCGTGAATTTCGAGCGAATCGGCGCCGTACTCGAGGTCGTAGGTGACGCGCGCGGTCTTGGCCGGCAGCTTCTTCGGTTTGCGCACCGGCACAAAGCCCGCGCCGAGGTGGTAGGCCAGCGCCGGCGCAAAGATGAACCCGCGCGCCTCGATGCCCACGACCACGTCAATCTTCTTATTGGCGTAGTGCTCGCACATTCTGTCAATGAGCGCGTGGAAGCCGCGCTTGTCTTTGAGCAGCGTGGTCAGGTCGTAGAAAAGGATGCCCGGCTTGGGCCAGTCGGGCACTTCGCGGATCAGTTTCTTGAGGTCGTTCATTCGAGGGCTTCCCCTGATTGGTGCGGCCAAGCGCCGCGGCTACCAGCTGTCGTGTTCGATGGTGAAGCTGCCGGAGTACTCGTCCAGGATCCTTGCTTCCTCTTCGGCTACGTCGGAGACGCTGGCGCCGCGCGGGCCTTGGCGAAGCTCGATCATCAGCTCCTGCAGCGGCCTGGGCTCGCCGATGGCGTAGACCTCCACGCGGCCGTCGTGCCGGTTCATCACGTATCCAGAAAGACCCAGCCGTTCGGCGACGCGCTGGGCGTAGAACCGAAAGCCGACACCCTGCACCATGCCGGAAACAAGATAGCGTCGGGCGATGGGCTTCTCGGGCACAGCCGTGGCCCCGAGGCATCATCCTGCAGCAGGTGCGCCAGGCGGGATGTCCGGGGCGACGCGCGATTGTATCAAAAGCAAGACTCGCTGGCGCGGGCATCGCGCCTCGAACGCCGGGGCGAACTCGATCCAGCGGTGGCATGGCTCCCCGTACTCATGTAAGAATTCAGGCCGTGGCGAAACGCGCATCCAATGCGATGGCAAGGTTTTCCGCAGCAATCCTGCTATTCATTTCTTGCGTTCCCCTCTTCGGTCAGGGCCCTGCGACCGCGGGCACGTCGACGCCCGGCATCGAGCCAACTACGCCGCGCGGCGTGAAGGTGGTGCAAAACGGAAGCTATCCGGAGCTGCGTGTGGATGGCGAGCCGTATTTCGTGCATGGCGCCACATTTGAGTACTACCGGATCCCTAGAGACTTGTGGGAGAGCTCGCTCGACCGGTACGCCGAGCTGGGCATCAATACGATTGTGCTCTCGATTCCATGGAACTGGCACGAGCCGCGCGAGGCCGAATTCGATTTCGACGGGCACACCAACCCGCGACGCGACCTGCGCACCCTGTTGCGCCAGGTAGCCGAGAAGGGCTTCAAGCTGGTCGCGCGGCCTGGGCCCATCGTTGGCCGGACGGACGGCGCTGCCTGGCGGCTGGGTGGCTATCCGGAATGGCTGCTCGCACGGCCCGAGTACAAAATGGATACGGCCGAGCGACAGTCGGGCGCCTATCCGCCTCTTGCTGAGCTAAACGAAACCGATGCCGAAGCCGCCGCTCGAGGCTGGCTCGAAAATGCCACGCACATGGCCGAGGTGCAGAAGTGGCTGGCGGCGGTCGCGCGGGAACTGGCGCCGTACATGGCCAGCCGCACGCTGCGCGTGCCATCACCGGGAGGCAAGAAAGGTCATCCCGAGGAAAAAGAGATTAGCGGGCCGCTGCTCTGGGTGCAACTGGACAGCAGCCCGGTGTTCGCGGCCGGACCGCAGAGCACCTCGTCCTTTTGGCGGTACATGAACGAGCTGCGCGACGTTCTGCGCGCGAGTGGCCTTGAGACGATCGTCACCATCAATCCCACCCACTTGGAGAAATCGCCACCGGGAGCACCGCCGCTAGATCTTCTCATCGCGCTGACGGGGCAGTGGCTCCTTCCGCCTCGGCTTGCCGACAAAGTGAGTGAACTGCCCGCTCCGTGGAAGCTCACCTCACGGAACGAGGCAGAGCTGGATTTGCTGGCCAGGGCGCTGGCCACGCAGCCGCAATTCCCGCCGGTGGTTGCCGATTTTCAGGCTGGCTGGCGCGCGCCCGAGGACGACTGGCGTCCGCCGGAGGTGTTTCTCGGCGACACGCTGCTGGCTTCGCGCTTGCTGATGGCTCGCGGAGTCTCCGGCATCGTTTACTCGCCGCTGCAGGACGGGCTTACGCCGGCGGGCTGGGACGTGCCGGGCGCCAACCGCGTCTCTCGCTGGGACGCAGCGCTGGACCTGGCGGGCAACCACCAGCCGCGGGCGCAGGGAGTGCAGCGGAACGCGCGGTTGCTCGAGCAGTCCGGCGCCTTACTGGCGGCGTCGCACACCCGCGCCGACTTTGGGATGGTGGATCTTCGCGCTTCGCCGCCGGCCGGCGCGACGAACGAAGACGTCGCCACAATTGAGAGGACACTCGAACAGGTGCAGCGGGTCGGCGCGCTGGCCGGGCTCGAGGGCGAGTGGCTGGACCCCGCGCAGCAACCCGTGGAACAACTGCTGCGACATGCCGTGCTGTTTCTGCCGGCCCCGCCGCGAGAACTTGATGTTTCTGAGAAGGCGCAGCGGGCGCTGGCGGATTACGTCGAGCGCGGAGGCACACTGGTCTTCTTTCCGTCGCGGCCTGCCGGAAAGATTTTTGCAGCTCTTTGGGGCGCTGCGGCGGCTCCGGCCAAATCGGCCGATGCACCGACGGAACGGGTGGGGGGCCAAGGCCGTATCATCGAATGGAGCAAGGATTTCTATTCGTGGGTGAAGCTCGATCAGGATGCAGCGGAGAACCGCGCGCAGTTCGAAGCGGCGTGGGCCACGCAGAGCTTTCGCACGATCCTCGAACGCGCCGGCGTGCGGCCAGCGGTGCGACGCAGCGCATTCGCTCTGCGCGTGACCCAGCGGGTAGCAAATGAAGGCACAGAGGCGCTGGGTGCGCGCTCGGCCGCTTGTTCGAGGGAATCGCTCTGCGGGCAGGGACTGCTGAGCGTGAGCAACCCGGGCGATGATACGGTCGAAGAAACGCTGGAAGTCCTCTCGCCCCGAGCAGGCGCGCGGGGCAGCGGCGATCCTTACATCCCGCTGACGGTGGTGGTGCCGCCACGCGAATCGCTGCTGCTGCCGCTGCACGCGCCGTTGTGCTCGGCAGCGCCGCCGACGCGCACGTGCAGGGACGAAGTGACGAGTGCCGGAGCCGAGCTGCTGCACGTCGAGCGAGACGACAAGACGCTGGAGCTGACTTTCTACACGCCGGCGCGGGCCACCATCCGGCTGCGGCTGGAACAAACGCCTGCGAGGATCCGCATGGACGAGATCAGTGTCGAAGGCCACTGGACGCCGGCCGAGCAGACCCTCGAGGTCACCCTACCGCGCGGGGCCTCGCCAAACTTTGTCCGTGTGCTCAAGCTGCGCCTGCCGTACACACCGCACGTGCCGCAGAAGGCGGACCCTTCGAAGAACCGCCGGCGCGATTTCACCTTTGCCGTCGCCGACGCTGTGCGCCTGCCGCTGGGGCCGGACGCCTCGCTGCCCACCGAGCCGCCGCTCATCATCCTGGACGCCAACCGGACGGGTCACCTGCTGGCCCGGGCCGACAACTACGACGAGATGGGACGCGAAATCCATGTCCGGCTGGAGGGGCCGGTGCGCGGCTCCGAGCGCATGATCCTAGACGGAAATGAGACGCTGCACGAGAAAATGAAACTGGGACCAGGCTCGCAAGAGGACGCTGGTAGAAACGGCACTGCGGAGAGCACAAATGGATTGCTACGCGGAGAGCTCGAAGCGCGATCGAGTGGCGAGCGGCTGATGCTGCCGATCGTCTTCGCCAGCGTGGCAGAAGGAAAGACGGCGCGCTATCAGCTCGACTTTGACCGCGACGGCGCACCGGAATGGGTGCTGGAAAACGAGCGCCTGCGGCTGATCCTGCAACCGGAAGCGGGTGGCAGCGCCGTCGCACTAGTGGACAAGACAATAGGAACGAGCTTGATCACCACCGTGGGCGGTGTGCGCGATTCGATCGTGTTCGCCACGGGGCGCGTCGCACCCATCCGGGCCTATCGCGGCGAATGGGTCGAGGGGCCAAACGGGCCTGGGGTACGGATGCGTTCGATTGCCGCAGAGGGTGAAGGCGCCACCACTGTGGAGAAGGCCATACAGATCGTCGCGCCGGAAACGGTGGAAGTGGGGTACCGATACCGATCAGCCCCGCCGACAGAGGCAACCGGAATTCAATTGGAAACGCTGACCTCCGTGCCAGCGCAGGTCCACCAAGAACGCAGCACACGGTTTTGCTGGAGCGAAGGCGGCGAGGCCGAGCCACGCTGCGCCGATTTTCAACGGGGCGGCCCGATGGTCGAGGTCCCTGCAAGGGCGCATCGTCTGGAAGTACGAACGGCCGGCTCGCCGGGCTTCGCCGTCGAATGGAAAGGCGGAAGAATGAAGATTGAGATGAAGGAGTTCTCCGCGCTGTTGCGGCTCGCGCTTCCCGCCACGCCGGAGCCGCAGCAAGTGCGCTACACTATCCTGCCACCGGAATGAGTCGGAAAGGAAGAGGGGCCAGAACAAGCGTAGTGCGGCCGTCGAGCATCTAAGGTGGGGAGATGAGTAGAAAAGCAAGAATCGCCAAGATGGCGCTGGCGGTCCTGCTAGCGAGCAGCGGGGTTATGACCATTGCCCGCGCGCAGGAACAGCGGCCGGGCCCGATCGTGGCGCCACAGCCCGACGTCCGGCGCATCTCACCGAACAAGGCGCCCGATCCGCCGCCAATTCCACCTGAAGAAATCATCAGCCAGTTTGCGAAAAAGGAAGATGAGTTTGCGCGCGCCCGCGCTTCGTACACCTACCGGAAGACCATACGGATCGTCGAGCTGGGCGAGGACGGCAAGGCCAGCGGCGAATACCAGATCGCCACAGAGCCGACGACGGGTACGGACGGGAAACGCTACGAGAAGATCGTTGCCCAGCCCAACTCGACGCTGAAGCGCATGCGCCTCGAGCCGGAGGACCTGGACCTTTTTGCGCGCATCCCGCTCTTCCCCTTCACCACCGAAAACCTGCCCAAGTACGAGATCACCTACGCCGGGAAGCAGCCCGTGGACGAGCTGAACACGTACGTCTTCCGCGTGAAGCCGCGGCAACTCGAGCGGGCGCGGGCCTACTTCGAAGGCCTAGTCTGGGTGGACGACCGCGACCTGGCCATCGTGAAGAGTTACGGCAAGTGGATCACCGAGACCGGCAACGCCACCGCCCTGCCGGAGGTGCCCTTCATTCTGTTTGAGACCTACCGCGAGTTCGTGGACGGCAAATACTGGTTCCCCAATTACTCTCGCTCGGACGATGCGCTCGAGACCAAGAACGGCGAAGTCGGAATCCGCCTGGTGATCCGCTGGCAGGAATACAAGCCGGAAGCCCCCCAATAGACGCGGCCTAGAATTGTTCGAGGGCGCGAGGAAGCTCAGCGATGGCGGAAATCAGCGCGTCGGGCCGCTCGGCGCGGAGGCGGCGGTGCGTGGGAAAAGGGCCCAGCACGCCGACTGAACGCACGCCAGCGCGGCGAGCCATTTCGATGTCTTCCGGCGCATCGCCCACGTAGAGACAAACCTCCGGCTCGAGCCGCAAACGCTTCAGCGCCAGCCGCAGCGGAGCCGGATGCGGCTTGCGGTGGCGGGCATCCTGACTGCAAACGCATGCGGCGAACTTGTCTGACAGGCGAAACTGCCGGAGCTGGCGAAGTACGCGCAGGCGGTCGCCGCTGGAGACCAGGCCCAGGGTAAAGCGTCGAGCGAGCTGCCCGACCACGCGCCGCGCTCCCGGCAGAAGCGCCGGTTTGTGCTGACGGTAGAAGCGCTGCCAGAGCCGGTCGGCCTCCTGCCAGCGTGAACGCGGCACCCCCGCCGCGCGATAAACGCGCAGCCAGTTGGGCGAGTAATGCCGCTCGAGGTCCGCGATCCCCCAGTTGATCCCCAATGCATGAAACATGGCCAGGTAGGCTTGTGTATCCGCGTGGAAGGAATCGAGTAGGGTGCCGTCCCAATCGAACAGCACGGCACGAATGGGATGGCGGTTCCTCATGGTCGCAGCCACGATGTTAGCAGAGGCCGGCCCGGCCTAGACAGGAATGCCCACCTGACGATACCAGGTGATTCGATCCCAATAGCCCCGCTGAGAAACGATCTTTCCTTCGCAAACCTGAAAAAAACCGCACCCGCGCAATTGATACGGGCGGCCAGTGGGCGGCACTCCGGCAAACTCGCCCCGATGCGTTCCCCAGCCGTCCCACTCGAGTGCGGCCCATTCCTCGTCTTCGAGCAGATTCACCGGGCGAAACCCGCTGTCCGGGAAGGCGCGAAAAAATTCGCGAAAGCTCTCGCGAATGGCCTCGCGACCCTGGAGCGGCTCGCCGGCCACCTGCCAGTTGACCGCGTCCTCGGCGTACAACTCGGCCAGCGCGTCGGCGTCCTGCCGGTTGAATGCCGAGGACCACAATTCGACCACCTGGCGAGGCGAAAGCGCCATTCGCTTCCTCCCATAAAAGAATCATCCCGGTGGCCTTTGCGGACCACCGGGATGAAGAGGACTGCCGAGCGCGACCTGGGCGTTAGAACGTGAACTTAATCGCCAGCTGAACCTGTCGCGGATCACCGACACCTTGCCGCAAGAAGCCATCAAAATTGTCCCGGGCAGGCGAGATGAGTGGATTCACGTTGTTGTCGTTATTGAAGGTGTTGAACATCTCGATCATGGGAATCAGCGCGAAGCGTTCGCCAAACTTGAAGGGACGAAGGACGCGCCAGTCGAAGGAGAAGTACTCGTTGTTCTTGCGGAGATGGTTCCGACCGCAGTCCGTACCGTTTACCACTCGGGTCTGCGAATTCGACTGGCTGCAAGCGGCACCGGAACCATTGCCGGTCGTATCCACGGTGATGGGCTGCGCCGAGCGCGCCTGGATGCGCACATTGGCCTGAATCCCTGCCGGCAACTCCATGTAGGTGTAGAAGTTAAACTTGTGGCGGATGTCGCGGTCAGAATTCGCGTAATCCCTGGAGAAATCGAAACGGTTGAAGGAGCGGTCGGTGAAGGGGTCACGCTCGTTGGAGTCGTCGTCGAGGTCGCGCGAATAGGCGTAATTGCCCTCCAGCTGGAACCCATGGCTGAAGCGCTTTCTCATACCGACCGTAAAGCCCCGGTAGAGTGACTTCGCGGAACTCGCCGTCACAAACAGGTTGAACAATTCGGGCGCGAAGGGAAAGGCACCCGTGTACGAGACAGTATTTGTGTTTGCGCCCGGGGGAATGATCGCCGGGGGCCCACCGTTGTTGGCATCAATAAAGCGAGTGAGGTGCACGCCCTTCGACAAAGTGAAATCCAGATACAACGCCCAGTCGCGAATCAGCTCCTGTTCGAAAGCCACGTTCGTCGTGTAGATCCGCGGATTGGCGTAGTCCCTGCTGAATACTCGAACACCGCTGAAGCACGGGAACGGGTTAGGGGGGGCGGGAGGGTTGGGACACGACTGAGCCGCCGGGGTCACCCCGCCCGGCCACTTTGGCGCCTCAGGCAAAAACCCAATGAAGCTGGAACTGATAAAAATCGACTGCTGTTGAACTCCGTTGGTGGTGATGGAACCGACTTGCGTCAACATGTTCTGCCGGGCATTGTAGATTCCCCAGCTTGCCCGGAGCACGGATTTCTTGTTGTTCAACAAGTCCCAAGCGAAGCCGACGCGCGGCTGGAACATCTTCTTCTGGTTGTGGAGCGTGCCGTCCGATGGGAAGAGGGGATTCCCCAGGAATTTTCCATAGACGGTTTCGGAAGGAGGAACGGTCGGATCGGGGAAGATCTGGGCCTCCCAGCGCAAGCCATAGTTCAGGGTAAAGTTCGGCCAGATTTGCCACTTATCCTGGATGAACAAGGCGAAATCTTGGTTAGCAATCTCCGAGGCTCCCGCGGCATCGGTTGCCGGCCCGGTCCTGCCTGCACCCTGCAGGTAGAAAAGGAGCGGAGCCCGTTGTAGGCCAGACGGCCCATTCAAGAACTGCGGAGAAAACCCAGCGGGGCACGAGGCAAAAAAATTCACATAGGTGACAGTCGAGCCGCTGGCGCAGGCTACCGCGAGGGGTCCAAATCCAGGGCCCATAGATGCCGGCGAGGCAAAGTGGAGGAAGCCGACCACACTGTCAAAAACGTAGCGACTGGTAAAGAACCCGCGGAAAACCTGACCGTTGTTGGTGTGCAGCCACTCGCCGCCAAATTTGAAGGTGTGCCTTCCCGTAACGATGGAGAAGTTATCTCGAATCTGGGTGCGCCAAATCAGTTCATCGACCGTGGGCTGGATAAAAAAGGGATTACCAAACCGGAAGGTGGGGTCGAGGCCCATGCCCGTGTCGGCCGGGACGTTGGAACTCGTCGCCGCACGGGGTCGCGCCTCTCGCGCGTAGGTAAAGTGGGCCTCATTCAATTTGGTCGGCGAAACCGTGCTGACAAGATTGAAACGGTAAGCCTGAATTCTGGACGGGCCTTCGATGCCATTGGCGGAGTTGCCGTAAGTGGGAACATCAAAGGTCTGGTTTATGTTTTTGGACCGGTTAAAGTTGAAAGAAGCCGAAAACTGGTTATTGGGCGTGATACTCCAATCGAACCGGCCCAGAAACGCGGAGTTGCGAATGGGATGATCAACCGGGTCGCCCTCTTCCTGGTTGCGAGTCGCGCGGAAGAAGTTGAGCAAAGCGACCCGCTGGCATTCCCCGCTGGCACTAATCACGGCATCGTTGACCCCCACCACGGGATTAGCGACCGAACACGCTGGGCCCAGTGGTTCGCTCAAATTGGGGCGGGTGAGGTTTTCAAAAATCTGCTCGAAGGCGGTGAAGAAAAACATCTTATCCTTGACAACAGGCCCGCCCACGGTGCCGCCGAATTGCTCGCGGTGAAAGCCCCGGAGCGGCTTGTGGTCGGACGTATTGGCACTCAAGCCCCGGAGACGCTGAAAATGGAAGAGGCTGCCGTGCAACTCATTGGTGCCCGACTTGGTGATCACGTTGACCACACCGCCCGCCGTGCGTCCGAACTCCGCGCTGGCCCCGGCCGCCACCACCTGAAACTCCTTGACGGCATCGAGGGTGATGTCAATGGCCGCGCGCTGCCCGCCCATCTGTT
>CAZHLD010000008.1:48722-52613 GCA_964533185.1 uncultured Acidobacteriaceae bacterium
TCCTTGACGGCATCGAGGGTGATGTCAATGGCCGCGCGCTGCCCGCCCATCTGTTCGCCGAAGAAACCGTTGTTGTAGTCGCCGCCGTCCAGGCTGATGTTGTTGAAGATACCGCGTTGGCCGTTGAAGTTAATCTCGTCGCCGTCGGGGCCCTGCACGATGCTCACCCCGGGCGTCAGCGTGAGCAGGTCCTCGAATTTTCTCCCCAGGATGGGCGTCGTACTAATCGTCACCTGGTTCAGCGTGGTGCTGGACTCGGTCTTGTTGAGGTCCACCACGGGCGTGGCCGTGACCACAATGCGTTCCGCGACGGCGGACACCTTCATGGTCACCGGCAGCGAAAAAGCCTGGCCCACGGTCAGGTTCACGTTTTCCTGGACGATGGTGGCAAAGCCCGCCTTGGAAATCGTCACCGTGTAGCGGCCGGGAGGCAGCAAGAGAAAGGCGAATCGGCCGTCCTCTCCAGTGGTCTGCGTTCTGGTAAGGTTTGTGTCCAGGTTCCTGATTTCTACGGTCGCGCCGGGCACGACACCAGCCTTCTCGTCCACCACGTCACCCTGAATCGTGCCGGAGGTGATTTGCGACTGTCCCCAGGCCGGTCCGGCCAACGCCAGGCACACCATCAACACACACACCACACCGCTAAGCTTCTTCATCTGAATCCTCCCGAGCGAAAGTGAAACGAAAGGCTGCCGCCTGCCCCATGGTCTGGCGTCCCCCCACCTTGTGAGGGCAACAACATACAAAGAAGTATCCCGTCAAGGCAAGAGATAAAATTATGGAAATTCAGGTCACCGACAAATGGCCAGCAGAGGGGCCGCAGGCCCTGAGCGCAAGGGTTTCGTCCTCGGCCTCGAGTCTGGAAGAAGTTACTTGCCCGCCGTGAGCACGCCGACAGGATCTCACGGCTGCTGGAAGCGCTGCGGCAGCGGATCGTCGCGACGAAAGGTGATGTCGTCGAAGCTGGCGGCCAGGCCGTGCCAGCCGGGCGTATCGGTTGGCTCGACGCGGACAATGTGAGCGACCGTGGCCATGTGAACGCTGCGGCGGCCGATGGGCCGGTCCACCAGCGCCACTTCAAGCTCAACCGGCGTGCCCGGCTCGATCCAGCGCGGGCAAAGGAAAAAGACGCCGCTCGAGCTGATGTTGCGCGTGAGCAGGGTGAGCGGGACCACTTCGCGCTGGCCGGCCACGCGCTTAAGACGCAGCGGCAGACGCAGCGATGCGCGCGGATAGAGCCGCCGGTCCGACTCCGCCGTGACAACGTGGGTTGGCACTCGGGAGAACGCACGCGCCCGGCTGCGCACGGCCCGAGGCTGGGCTGGCTCAGGCGGCGCGACCGAATGATGCGTATCTTCGCGCACGCGCGGGCCTGCTTGTACCGGGGCTGGGGCACTCCTGGATGATTTCTGTGATGCGCCCTTGGTGGGCCTGGGGCGGTCCGCAGCGCGCATGGGTCTCCCTCATGCTTTCCAACGTCCCTGGCGCTGCTCCGGGCACTATCTCCCGTGCTCGGAACCGGGTCAACAGAGCCGCTCCGTGCGGTGCTCTAACAGGCAAGGGAGGAAGGGTGCTGGTTGGCCGGGGGATTCTGAAGAGTGAGCCGAGTCCCCAATCGAAGGCGCCGCGGATGTTGCGCGGACGGGTTGCACGGGACCCGGGATGAGGAAGCTCTGCTAGGAGCCAGCCGCGCTCGGGGGCGCTGCGCCCGATCGGGCAGAAAGCGCGGGTTCACCCAGCAGGCTGAAGGCCAGGGTGAGCTGTTCGCGCGAGCCGATCAGCACCACCTGGTCACCTTCCGCAAAACGGAAGTGCGGCTCGGGGTTGTGAATCACCTGCGTGGAAGAAGTCGAAGAGCCGGTTCGGGCGTACGGGCGGACGACGGCCAGTACCGAGGCGCCCGTGCGCTTGCGCAGCTCGAGCTGGCGCAGCTCGGCGCCAGCCAGCGGCGAGCTGGGCGGGATCACAAAGAGCTCGAGGTCCACCTGAGGGAGCAAGTGCCACAGGTGGCGAAGCGGCTGGCCGGGGATGGGCAGGATGCGTGCCATATCGTAGTCTTCCGCGCGCAGATCCGCAATCTGGCTGGCCACGGCCTCGCGCGGCATGCCGTAGAGCCGCAGGACGCGCACGGCGATCTCCATCCATGCTTCCAGTTCCTCAGCGACGACATCGGTGGCGCCGGTCAGACGCAACTCGCGCGCGTCTTCGATGCGCTTGGTGCGGGCGATGATGTGGATCTCCGGGTTCAACAGGCGCGCATGGGAGATGGCACGGGGGAGCACGGCGCGGTCCGAAATCGCCAGCACAATACCGCGTGCGTGCGCGCAACCAGCCCGCTTCAAGATTTCATGGCTGCCGACGTCGCCGAAGTAGATGGGCTCGCCCTGGGCGCGGGCGGCGCGAATCACGCGCGGGTTCATCTCGATCACCACATACGGGAATTCGTTTGAGCGGAGCAGGTGGGCCAGGCGCTGCCCATTCATTCCATAGCCGCAGATGATGACGTGGTCGCAGAGTTGCTCGGTCTGCTCGTCCAGGCCCAGACGGCTGCCGCGCCGCTCGCCCTTCTGCCCGAGCCAGCGCGAGACGTGCGGCCCCATCTGGATCAGCGCCGGCGTGAGCATCATGGTAAGAACGGTCGCGGAGAGAAAGAGCTGATAGCGGTCGGCAACCATGAGGCCCAGCCGTTCGCCCTCTCTCAGGAGCACGAAGGAGAACTCGCCAACCTGGGCCAATGCCAGAGCTACCAGCGCGCCCAAGCGCAGCGGAAAACCCAGCGCCAGCACCGACCCCCCCGCCATCAGGAATTTTCCAAGCAGGATGGCGGCAACGCAAGTGACCAGCAAGCCCGCATGTGCCGCAGCGAAACGCAGGTCGATCAGCATGCCCACAGCGATGAAGAACAGGCTGTTGAAGCTGTCGCGGAAGGGCAGGATCTCGGCCAGTACCTGATGACCGTATTCGGATTCGGAGAGCACAATTCCGGCCAGAAACGCGCCTAGGGCCAGCGAGAGCCCGAGTTGCGAGGCCCCCCACGCCGTTCCCAGCGCGAAAAAGATGGCCGCAATCACGAACAGCTCGCGGCTGCGCACCAAAACGATCGCGCGGAGCAGGCGCGGGAAGAGATAACGCGCACCGAAGAGGATCACGCCGACCACGGCCAGCGACTTGCCCAGCGCCATCAAGATTTTCAGCGCCTGACCACCACCTGACGCAGCCAGCGCCGGCAGCAGCGCCATCATCGGCACGACCATCAGGTCCTGAAACAGCAGGATGCCGAGTACGATGCGCCCATGTACCGTTTCTAATTCGCCGCGGTCGTGGAGCAGCTTCAGGACGATGGCCGTACTGCTGGTGGCGATCAGAAATCCCCAGAAGAGGCTTTCCCGCATGGCCACCCCGGCAACCACAAGAACCGCAAGGCTGAGTAAGACAGTGGAAGCCACCTGGAGCGATCCGGCGCCCAGCACAACTTGCTTCATCTTGGCGAGCTTCTGCATCGAAAGCTCAAGGCCGATGGTGAAGAGCAGCAGAGCGACGCCGACCTCGGCCAGGATCTCGACAGCACTACGGTCCGAGATCAGTCGCAGGCCGAAGGGGCCGGCTAACATGCCGGTGACGAGATAGCCGACGACCGTGGGTTGGCGCAGCCGGCGCATCAGGTAGGCGATGGCCATGGCCATGCCGTAGAGCACAATCAGGTCGCGCAGCAGGTCGGTGTGCGGCATCGGTTGTCTCAGCGAAGCATAGCGAAGCCTTGGGGCGATGGCAAAGGGGAGAACACCTCTTGTTCTACGCAGCGTCAAGTCTGCGGCTGCTTTCCGAATGAATAGACAGGGCCAAAATCGCGCTTTGTGTAAATCGGTCCATCCAAATATGGCACTCGACCGG
>CAZHLD010000008.1:52713-88545 GCA_964533185.1 uncultured Acidobacteriaceae bacterium
GCGACCCGAAGCTGCCGAACGCCGCGGCTTCCGCGCTTGCCGGCGCTGCCGTCCGGGCGATGCGATCAACGGCAGCCCGCAGGCTGCGCTGGTCCGGCGGACTTGCCAAGCGATTGACGAGCACCTGCGGGAAAACAGCGAAGGCGCGCCAAGCCTGGCCACCCTCAGCGCGAAGACCGGCCTCAGCCCGCACCACCTCCAGCGGACGTTCAAGCGGCTGATGGGCATCTCGCCGCGGCAATATGCGGACGCCAAGCGCCTGGGTGTCCTGAAAACGCAGCTTAGAAAAGGAGACGACGTGACCACTGCACTCTATGAAGCAGGATACGGCTCCAGCAGCCGGCTCTACGAACGAGCCAACGGACAATTGGGGATGACCCCGGCCACCTACCGCCGCGGCGGCGTGGGCATGCAGATCGGCTACACGATTGTGGACTCGCCGCTGGGGCGGCTGCTGGTGGCCGCGACGAAGCGCGGGATCTCCGCGCTGTACCTGGGCGACTCCGACGCCAAGATCGAATCCGCGCTCCGGCATGAATACCCGAACGCGGAAATCAATCGCGATCAGAACGAGATGGGAAACTGGGTGCGGACGATCTTGAAGCACCTGCGAGGTCTCGAGCCGCGTCTCGACCTGCCCGTTGACGTGCAGGCCACTGCCTTCCAGCGGCGCGTCTGGGAGGAGTTACGTGCGATCCCCTACGGCAGCACGCGCAGCTACAGCGAGATCGCGCGGGCCATCGGCCGGCCCAAGGCCAACCGCGCCGTCGCTCGCGCCTGCGCCACCAATCCCGTCTCCGTGGTCATTCCCTGCCACCGCGTGGTTCGGGAAGATGGTCACCTGGGCGGCTACCGCTGGGGCCTCAACCGCAAGGAAGCGCTAATCGAGCATGAGCGCAAAGCGGCGACACGGAACCGTTGGTGACCGGACGATTCCGAAGCGTTCTTCACAACGCCTCAGTGCTTCTCGAAGGCCAGCCGCAGGCCCAGCGCCACGAGAACCGCGCCGGTGACGGCTTCGAAGCGACTCTTCACGACTGGCCGCGAGAGCACATCGCTCAGGCGCGCCAGAAACGCTGCATAGAGCAACAGCCATACCAAGCCCATCCCCACGTGGATACCCCCCAGCAGGAGCGAACGCGTCAGGACCAGCTGCCCCGGCGCGATGAATTGAGGCAGGAACATCAGATAGAACAGTGCCACTTTTGGATTGAGCAGGTTGGTCAGTAACCCTTCCGCAAAACTGGGCAGCCAGGCCAATCGTCGGGCCGGTGCAAGGCTATTCTGATTGACTGCACCGTTCTGGCTTGCCTTCGCCTCACCCTTGATTCGCCAAGCGCCCCACAGTGCCTGGAGGCCCAGGAAAATCAGGTAAGCAGCTCCCGCCAGCTTCACCACCTCAAATGCCGCTGCGGAGCGGGCCAGGATGACGGAAAGTCCCAGAGCGAAGGCGGTTGCATGGACCAAACAACCCAGACAAATACCGAGGGTGGTGAAGAGCGAGCCGCTACGCCCGCGTGCGATGGCGTTCCTCGCCACCAGAGCAATATCCGCGCCGGGTGTCACAGTCAGGAGCGCGGCAATCCCGACAAAGGCCAAGAAGTGAGAATCCACGCTGGCTCCTCCGCCGGGCAATTTGGCATGGATCCCGGCCCATTGAGTTTAACATTTGCATGATTTAGTAACAACTGTTACTCTCAATTTTGTTACATAAGAACATGAACCCAACCTCCAGCCTCGAATGGGTCCTGCTGGTGCACCAACTGCCGGCACGGCCTACCCGGCTGCGTGTGCGCGTCTGGCGCCAGCTCCAAAAGCTGGGCGCGGTGGCACTGAAAAACTCTGTCTACATTCTGCCCTTTCAAGAAAGAACGCATGAAGATTTCCAGTGGCTCCGGCAGGAGATTGTGTCCGCCGGAGGTGAAGCAAGCGTGTTCCGCGCCGGTACGGTGGAGGGAAAAAATACAGAGGAGATAAAGGAGATGTTTCGTCGCACCCGCGATCAGGAGTACACCCGGCTGGCAGCAGAGTTGGAAAGCCTGGCCGCAACGGTCCGGGCACGGAACCGCGGCGGGCATCGCTTGCCACGGCGGATGGGCGCCGCTTCCACTGAGCTCGATCGCCTGCACCAGGAGCTGGAGCGCGTCCGTGCCGTTGACTACTTCCGCGCACGCGGTTATGCCGCAGCCGATGCGGCCTATGAGAAATGCCGGAGAGTGGTCCACGGATCATCAGAGCACACGGGTCGCGGCGCAGCGCAACGAGCGCGAGACCGTGCGGCAGCGATCCCCGGCCGCTACCAAAACAAAGTGTGGGTGACGCGCCGCGAAGCGCACATTGACCGTTTGGCCTGCGCCTGGTTGATTCGCCGATTCATCGACCGCCGCGCGCGGTTCCGTTTTGTTTCCGCAGACGACCCCATCCGGCAGGGAATCCCATTTGACACCTTCGGCGCCGAGCTGGGTCATCACGGCGAGGACTGCACCTTTGAAACGATGCTGAAGAAGTTTGGCCTCGTGCAGGACCCGGCGTTACGCGCGCTGGCCGAGATCGTCCACGACATGGACCTGAAGGATTCCAAGTTCAACCGCAGGGAGCCCGCCGGGCTGAACGCCGTTGTGCATGGATTGGCGCGCGTCTTCCCGGATGACCAGCAGCGTGTCCGGCGGGCCTTTCCAGTATTTGAATCGCTCTATGCGTTCTTTCGCTCTTCGGAAGCAGCCGGGGTGAGATCCGATGGCAGGCGTTCCGCAAGTCGCGACTGAAAGCGGCGCACCCCGGCGCAACGTTTCATTCGGGGAGGCGTTTGACTTTTGGGTGAAGCTCGGGCTCACCAACTTTGGTGGGCCGGCCGGGCAGATCGCCCTCATGCACCGGGAGCTGGTCGAGCGGCGGCGCTGGATCTCCGAGAGCCGGTTTCTGCACGCGCTCAACTACTGCATGTTGCTTCCCGGGCCGGAAGCGCAGCAGCTGGCGATTTACATCGGCTGGTTACTGCACCGGACCCCGGGCGGGATCGTGGCCGGTGCTTTCTTTGTGATTCCTTCGATCTTTGTCCTGCTGGGGCTCTCCTACGTCTATGCGGCCTTTGGACATGTGGCGGCCGTGGCCGGCGTGCTGGCTGGCTTCAAGCCGGTCGTCGTCGCTATTGTTGTGGAGGCTGTGCTGCGAATCGGCCGCCGGGCGCTTCGGCGCGGTGCGCATGTTCTGATTGCGGTGGCCTCCTTTGTGGCGATTTACTTCCTGCGCGTCGCGTTTCCGTGGATTGTTCTCGGAGCCGCGATTGTGGGCCTGGTCGGCACGCGATTCTGGCCCGCGTCATTCTCCGCGTCACCTGCGTCGAACGGGCCAGGCACACCCTCGAAGGAAAAGGGGAGCGAGCAGGCAACGGTCATTGATGATGCGGCTCCTTCGCCGCCGCACACTCTCCCTTCCCGCCGACGAAGCCTGCGAACTCTGGCTGCGGGACTGGCACTGTGGGCCTTGCCATTTGCGGCGCTCGTTGCCTGGCGCGGCTGGGGGAGCTTGCACGTGGTCGAGTACCGCTTTTTCTCGCAGGCCGCGCTGGTGACGTTCGGCGGCGCGTACGCGGTGCTGGCATACGTAACGCAGGCGGCGACCGATTCGTTTGGTTGGATCACGCGGGCACAGGCGGTGGATGGGTTGGCGCTGGCCGAAACCACTCCGGGACCGCTGATCATGGTGTTGCAGTTTGTGGGCTTCATGGCCGCATGGAACCACCCGGAAAACCTCTCACAAACAGCCAGCGCTGTTGTGGGTGCGCTGGTGACCACTTACACGACGTTTCTTCCGAGCTTTCTATTCATCCTGCTGGGCGCACCTTACGTGGAGGTGCTGCGCGGGAACCGGCGTCTGAACGGCGCGCTAACCGGTGTGACCGCCGCCATAGTCGGCGTCATTCTCAACCTGGCGCTGGTGTTTGGCGCCGCGGTGATCTGGCCGAACGGGCTCCCTGGGGCGACGAACTGGTTCGCGGTGGCGATGGGCGTTGCAGCGTTTCTTGCGCTGGACCGCTTCAAGGCCGACGTGGCGTGGGTGGTGGCCGCCGGCGGTCTCATCGGCCTGCTGCGGGCACTCGTGCTGCAATAGAGGGGATGGTATGAGCAAGTCCATGAAAATGGCCTGCAAGACTCTCCTCTTGCGACAGCGGGAGATTGCGGCCTTGCTCAGCCTGGAAGAATGCATTGCGGCGGTGGAGCGGGCCTTCCAACTGCAAGGAGAAGGAAGACTGGGGCCACCGGGCATTCTGGGCATCCCTGCCATGGAGGGCGGTTTCCACATCAAGGCTGGCCTTCTTCCGCTGGAGAAAAACTATTTTGTCGCCAAGGTGAATGCGAATTTCCCGGGCAATCCGGAGCGACACGGGCTGCCCGCCATCCAGGGAGTCATTGTGCTGGCCGATGCCGGAAACGGTGCTCCATTGGCCTTGCTCGATTCAATCGAGATCACGCTACAGCGGACTGCAGCGGCAACGGCCGTTGCTGCAAAGTATCTGGCGCGCGAGGATGCGCGTGTGGCAATGATTTGCGGCTGTGGCAACCAGGGGCGGGCGCAGCTCCGGGCGCTTGCGAAGGTACGACGCATTGAGCGCGTCTTTGCATTCGATACAAATTCTGCCACGGCCACACGTTTTGCCGCAGATCTTTCCACTGAGCTGAACATTGAGGTCGAGGCGGTAAAGGATTTGGCTGCCGCTGTCCAGAAAAGTGAGATTTGCGTAACGTGTACGCCCGCGCGCAGCTTCTATTTAAGGCGCAAGATGGTGGCCCCGGGAACGTTTCTTGCTGCGGTCGGCGCCGACAATGCGGACAAGCAGGAGCTGGAGCCGGCGTTGTTCGCGGACGCCAGAGTTGTCGTGGATAGCTTTGAGCAATGCGCTGCTATTGGTGATCTCCACCACGCGCTCGAGCAAGGCGTCGTTCACCGCTGCGACTTCTTCGCAGAGCTGGGTGAAGTGGTCGCAGGGAGGAAGCCCGGCCGCACCTCGGAGGAGGAGATCACGATCTTTGACAGTACGGGAGTTGCCATCGAAGACGCTGCGGCCGCCGCGATGGTGTATGAGAAAGCGATGCGAACCGGCGCCGGACTGCAGGTCGAGCTGGCCGGATAACAGGCTTATCCTCGGGGCTTGATGACTTCGACGCCTTCGGGCCAGTCGGGTTTGAAACGGGAATCAGGGAGCTTCGGGTTGCGGACCAGATTGGTGTAGTGAAAGATGAAATAATCGCCGGAACCGGTCTCGAAGAATTTCTGCTGCGCGGGCAGCCAACTGGCGGCGTCCAGCCAGAGATGGATTTTCGAAATCTGGTTGCGAACCTTTTCGTCTTTGGGGGTCAGTTCCAGCAGCAGAACCTTCCGCTTGTCGAGTGAATCTTCGCCCAAAAACGTGACCAGGTAGCTCTTCTTCAGCTCGGAGCCGGGCGTCCCGAAGCCCAGCAATTGAAACTGCCCGACCAGCGCGCGGTGCTTGCCCAGATCAAATTCCTCCACGCGCTTGGCCCGGGGATTGTAGATATAGATTTTGTCGCCGTTCCGCAGGATGGTGCGCGGGTCGGGCTTGGTAAGCTCGATGCGCATCTTGTCGTCGCGGCGGACGAACACCTGGCCTGTTTCCGTGGATTTGTCGTTGACGACGACAGTTACCTTGGTGCGCTCGACATCAGCCGTAACGCTGCGGAAACCCTTCGCGGAGATATCAAGCTCTTTGAGGACCGCGTCAGCCGACCAGGCCGGGCGAGATTGGCCACGCGCGATGGGCGAGGCGCTCAGAAGGGTCAGTAGCGCCCAAACAAACAGCGCAGTTCGTTGCGGGTTGCTGACTCTGCGTTTCAGAGCTGTCTCCTCGCGCCGCGGCACGGACCAGCCTCTCACGCTTCCGATGCGCCCACAATGTTGCAGCGAGGCGCGCATCTTACCATAGCCATTCAGATGCCTCGAACCGAGGCGGCGTTTCGCGGTGCGGAAGAGGAACGGGTGGAGAAGAAAAGCGGGAGGTGTCAGGGCTTTACGAACACATCGTAGAAGGCCACCGTACCGTCCTCCGCGCGGACTGGCTCGTAGCGGACCACCTGAAATTTCCCGTCCTGCAACTTGTCGACATTCTTGCGCAAGGCGTCGTGCATTTCGCGGTTGAAGGCCGGCGTGCGGGCCGGAGAGGTAAGCAGGCGGGCATCGAGGCGATAGGTCTGGATGCCCGTGGCCGGGTCGAAATTCCTCAGATCCACCTGCGCGGTCCGGGGGCCGACCTGCGGCTGATCACTGAAGCGAATGAGCTGCGGCGAGAAGAGCACAAACACGACAATCGCAGCCACGGCGAGATCGTACTGCCAGGTGCCGCGCTCGTAGGACCAGAAGAAGGTTTTCAGCAGGCCGCGCCAGAGGGTGCGCATCTCAGTCGGTGGGCACGCCGTCTACGATTACGCCGTCGCGCATGTGAACCACACGATGGGCGTAGGCGGCCGCTTCCGGGTTGTGCGTGATCATCACGATGGTCTGCTGGAGCTCCTGGTTGAGCTGGCGGAGCATGCCCAGGACGATGTCGGAATTTTTCGAGTCGAGGTTGCCGGTGGGCTCATCGGCCAGGACAATCTTGGGCTCGTTGATGATGGCGCGGGCAATGGCCACGCGCTGCTGTTCACCGCCGGACATCTCCGACGGGCGGTGATGGAGCCGTTCGGTCAGGCCGAGCATTTTCGTGACGACGTCGAAGCGATGCGGGTCGAAGCCATTGCCGTGGATGTGCTGCGCGATGGCGATATTGCCGTAGGCGTCGAGCGTGGGCAGCAGGTTGAAGCGCTGAAAGATGAAGCCGACTTTGTGCCGGCGGAGCCTGGTGCGCTCGGCGTCGTTGAGGATAGTCAGGTCGTTGCCGTCCACCAGCACCTTGCCGCGAGTGGCCTGGGCCAGCCCGCCGATCACATAAAGCAGCGTGGACTTGCCGCAGCCCGACTGCCCCATCACGGCCACAAACTCGCCCGGCAACACTTCAAAGTTCACGCCGCGCAGGGCCGACACTTCCACCTTGCCGGTGTGATAGACCTTCCACAGATCTTCGGTTTTGAGCATCGGCTCCAAACTAGCTTCCTGTTGCGGGCGGGCTGCTTTCCGCGGTCACCGCGGGTCTGATCTGCCAGCGGCCCGCCGCGGCTGCCCGTGCCGCGTGCAAGGCAGGCCATTCTCCTGAAAGCGCGAATATTGTAGCCGCGAATGGGATTTCTGCCTAGCCCAGACAGAGGCGTGCAGCAGGCGCAGGCTGGTCACCGCTCATTCAAAGGAAAGCGCTTCGATAGGGTCTTTGCGGCTGGCCATCCAGGCCGGATAGGCAGCGCCCAGCAGGCCCCCGGCGATGGCGATCAGTCCGGCCTTGGCCACCCAGACGGGCGTGATCAGGATGGACAGCGTCGGGAACAGGGTCAGGAAGGCGGCGCGCACGGCGTAGCTCAAGCCGAGGCCGGCCAGGATGCCGAAGGCGCAAATCAAAGCGGTCTCGCTGAGCAACGCCTTGACGATGTAGCCGCTCGAGGCGCCCAGCGACTTGAGCACGCCGATCTGCCGGGTGCGCTCAACCACCGAGGCGTACATCGAGAGGAAGATCACCAGGAAGCCGATGGCCACCGCCAGCGCGATCATCGAACGGATAAAAATGTCCAGCACCGGCAATTTCGAGGCAGTCATGAGCGAGAGAAAATCCTTCAGCGGGCGGATTTCATACCGCGGAAAGAGCTTGCGCATCTCCTCCATGACGGCCGGAGTGTGCTCGGGACGGGTCAGTTTGAGGAAGAAGACCGAGGCCTTGTCGCGGGAACCGGAAAGCTCCTGGAGCGTGCGGATGGGCACGAAGAGTCGCGCACCCTTGCCGTGCTCGACGATGCCGGCCACGTTGAACTCGTGGTCGAGCAACTTGAACTTTTGGCCGACTTTTGCGCCTTTGGCCCTGGCGGCCCAGTCGTCAAGGAGCAGGTCATCGGGGCCTTCCATGTCGCGCCCCTCGAGGAAGACAAAGCCGCCGGAGACTTCGCGGAAGCTTTCCGGCTCGATGCCGTAGATCACATCTAGGCCGCCCGTGGCGCTGAATTGGAGCAGCGCCGGTGCCACCGCCTCAACGTATTTCATTTCCTCAAGCCGTTCGCGAATCTTGATGGGCATGGGCGCGCCGCTGAAAGCCAGGAACACGGAGGCCGAGGGCGGCTGGAGCATGATGTCGGCGCCAATGCCTTCGATGCGCTTGGCGGTCTCGCGCATCAGGCCGCTGGTCAGCCCGACGATAATGATCACCAGGGTGACTTCCACGGCCACAGCGAGCACGCTGATCATCGTCCGTAGCGGGCGGTAGAGGAGGTTGCGGGCGATCATGTGGCCGATCACGGGCGCTCCTCCGTCTTTCCGGTTTCGGGGCCGACGCGGACGAGTTCCGTGCCGGGAGGCTGCTCAAGTCGGAAGCGGTCGGCAGCAACGGGCTCGTTGAGCGCCAGCTTGATGATGCGGATCTCGAGCTGGTAGTCGTCGCGGGGCCGGGCGATCCAGATTTGACGTGGATAGCGCACATCGGCCAGCGGCTGCCAGTCGGCGTAACGGATGTCGGCAGCGAGCTTGCCGCCGGGGTCGTAGACTTGAATGCGGGCGATGTTCAGGTCGGCGCGGTTGAACCAGATCCTCCGCTCGATCTCCAGCCCGGGTGCGGCCTGGCGAAGCAGGGTGAGTACATAGAAGCGGGAAAGATCATTGCCCACGCCGTTGAATTCTTCGAACAGCACCGTCGCTCCGGCGGGAATCTCCAGCCAGAAGATCGCTTCAAGCAAGTGCTGCGGGCGAAGGTTTTCGATGGGCTTGGACGAGGGCCGGTCGAACGAAGCCGGGCCGGTGATAAACTTGTTTTTCGAGGGAATGTAGATTGAGAAGGTCTCGCCGTCGCTGACCATATCGAAAATGTTCTTGGCCACCACGGGTGCCTGGCCGATCATGCGAATGTGCGCCGGCTTTTGCGCGAGTAAGAAGCCGCGGACATCGTGGTACTCCTCGATCACGCCGCTGTAGGCCGAGCCGGCCACCGGGTGCAGCTCGATACTTGCATTGATGGAGCGCACCGCGCGGGCCTGCTGGTTGGAGCGCTCAAGGAGCTGATCGGCTGTCGCCTCGAGCGCGACGGGGACCTTGGCCGGAGCGATGCGCGTGGTGTCCTTGACCGAACAGCCGACCGAAAGCACTGTAGCTGCCAGTAGTATAAGCCAAGTTGGAGATCGATCCCTCAGAGATTTCCTCCATTCACAGCGCAAACAAGCAATCTAACAACCGCTCCAAGAGGTGTCAACCAAGCTGAATCGGGCATTTTCGAGCCGTCTCGCGCAGCCTAATGCGCACGAGAGATGCTGACGGGCAAGCCGTCGAGGGCCGGGCGGACGCGGCGGATGACTTCGCTGGCCCAAAGCCGATTGGTAAGCAGGGTCAGAAAGCCGTTCTCAAAGTCGCAAACCGCGCAGAAAAGATAGTTGCCATAGGCGGGATGGTAGGCGTCCACGCCGCGGCGGGCGAGGTCGGGTTCGAGCACAGCGTCGCCTGTCGCCAGCGGCCCGCCGGCGCGCATGCCGAAGGTTTCTCCCTCAAAGCACGCGAAGAGTGCTTCGAGCGACTCCACGCCGGGCGGGGCCACGACCAGGGAGCGCGGGCTGGTATCGCGAGAACTGATGCTGTGCCGCGTGCAAAAATCACGGACGCGGTCGGCGTGACTGAAGAAGTCGAACGCCCAGGACTCGTCGCCGGCCAGCGCTGTCAGCACGGCGGCCCACGCGCGCGCAGCTTCAGGCCCGCGGACTGGCTCTCGGCTCTCCGGGTTGATCAGCTCGAGCCCGACGGCCTTCACGTCGGCGCCTAGGTCCAATGGCTCGATTTCGAGCTGGTAGGGAAACGGCTCCACGACGGCGCTAGGCCTCCGTTTCGGCCGCCGGGAAGCGCTGCTGGAAATCCGGCGACTGCTTGCGGACCTCGAGCCAGTCGAAAAATGTGTCCGGTGTCTCCAGCCAGATCTGGAACCAGTGCAGGATCTCTTCCTTCTCGGCACGCTTCTGCGGATCCACTTTGGGGTTGCGGGCGATCATTTCGGCGCGGCGGCGGCCGAGGCGGGCGACCTCCAGGACGCGCTCGGCGGCAGCGCGCTCGTCTTCAGCGCGGAATTTCCGCAGCAGCTCGTCGAGGCGCATCAGACAGATTTCCGCCTCTTCGAGCGTGGCAAAGTGCAGCAGGTCGTGGAACTCCTCCTCGTACTTGCCTTCGGTATCGGCCTTGGTGGACCAGACCACGCGCAGGCCGGCGTCTTCCAACACGTCGGCGATGTAGTCCGGCGAGGTTTTCCCGGGCGCACTCAGGCGCACGATGAGCTGGCGGCGAATCTGCTCGACCTCGGCGGGCGTGAAGCGGTGGACGCCCAGGCCGCGCGCGATCTCCAGGATCAACTCCTTCTTTGTGACCGTGCCGTGGTGCTTCATCGCGGCCTCTTCCTTGCAGCCTTATGCGACGGCGCGGGCGGCGGGTCGGCCGCCGCGGAATGGTTCTGCGCGAGTTTGCGGCGGTAGAGCGCAACGTTGCGGTTGTGCTCCCGCAAGGTGTGGCTGAAAACGTGCCCGCCCTCGCCGCTGGCCACGAAATAAAAGTAGTCCACCGCCGCCGGAGCCAGCGCCGCGCGCAGCGAGCTTTCACCCGGGTTGGCAATCGGCCCAGGCGGAAGGCCCGCGTAGCGATAGGTATTGTACGGCGAATTGATGCGCAGGTCGCGCAGCAGCAGGTTGCCGTTGTAGCGACCGGCAAGCTCGAGCGCGTAGATGACCGTCGGGTCGCATTGCAGCGCCATGCCGCGCTTCAGGCGGTTGGCGAAGACGCCAGCGACCACGGGACGCTCGTCGGGCTGGGCTGTTTCCTTTTCGACCAGCGAGGCCAGCGTAACCACCTGTTCGACACTGCGGCCGCTGCGCTCGAGCTCGGGCAGCGCCGCCCAAGCTTCCCGAAAACGCTGCAGCATGATTTCGACAACATCTCGCGCGGCGGGGCGGCGGGGCAATTGGTAGCTGGCAGGGAAAAGAAAACCCTCGAGCGTGCGCGCGCCGGGAGCTAGATCGCGCATCGGCTCGGGATCGCGCGCCGCGGCTAGAAACTCAGCGCGGCTGGTGAAGCCTTCCTTTGCAAGGAGATCGGCGATCTGGAACATGTTGTAGCCTTCGGGGATGGTCACCGTGCGGAAGTAAACGTGCCCGCCGGCGATCCAGCGGAAGACTCCGATGGCGTTGCGCGGGCGGTCGAAGAAGTACTCGCCGGCCTGCAACGGCTGGCGCGATTTCCATCGCGCCAGCAGCTCAAAGGCGACGCGGCTGCGGATGACACCATCTTGCTGGAGTAGACGCGCAATGGTTCGGCTCGACGCGCCGCGCGGCACCTCGACGAAGACGCCTCCCTTCGGGAACGCCTGGAATGGAGTGTAAAGCGCGTAGGCCAGCCAGCCGGCAGCGAGCGCGAGGACAACCAGAAGGATAAGAATGACGCGGCGCACGGCTCAACCCCTAACCAGGGTGCGGGCCTGCTCGCGGGCGAGGAAGTCGCGGAGAATCACCGCAGCCGCGGTTTCGTCCACGGTGCGAGCGCGTTTGCGCGAGGAGCGCTTCGGCATTTCCATGAGCATTTGTCCGGCTTCCCAACTGCTCAGCCGCTCGTCCATCAGTACAACGGGCAGGCCGAGGTGCTTTTCAACGCGCGCGGCGAATCGCTCGGCCTCGGCGGTCATTTCGCTGGCCGTGCCGTCGAGGTTCAGCGGATGACCCACCACGATGCGCCGTACGCCGTGTTTGCGCGCCAGCTCGCGCAGGCGGCGCAGGTCGTTCGGCCGGTTCGTGCGCGTCAGCGTCCCCAGCGGTCGCGCCGTCATCCCCATCTCGTCCGAAATCGCCAGCCCAATCCTCCTCCGCCCGTAGTCCACCCCCAGCACCGGCGCCAGAGACGCTTTCGCCGTAGATGTAGTCGTCATGGGAGAAGCCTGCATGGGCGGGACCACTGCAATTATACCGTGCGGCCGACTTTCGCTGTTAACTCCTCTCCATCTTGGGCACGCGCATTCAACAGAGATGCAAAGCCCTCATCATCCATAATGCAGCAGCAAAAATAGAATCGGGAGCCGCGGCAGCACTTTCGGCTGTCCTTCTTTAACGGTCTCCCCAAAACAGGAGTTGCCCCATTTGGTAAGAACGTGATATCGGTTGGTCATATGCTTGTCGAGATAAAACTCAGGAGACAGAGAAAAGGGATCCTCGCTGGCAGTGTGATCGCCCTCTCGCTGCTCCTGTGCGGCGCCGAGATATGGGGACAGGATGCGTCCTGCCTACGACGAACGGTGATCGTAAACGTGGCCACGGAGGCTGGGTTTCCAGTTCGCGACCTTGTCTTGAACGATTTCTCCGCGAAGTTAGGTAGCAAGCCTGTTGGGCTTCTGACTTTAACACCCCAGACAGCCTCCCCGCGCATCGTGCTTGTTCTTGACGCAAGCAGGAGCATGTCATCGGGTCTTGCCAAATGGGAGACAGCCCGGCAAGTGGCAATAGATTGGGTCAGGAAGGCGCCGGAAGCCAGCCCGATTGCCCTGATTGTATTCGGCAGTCAGGTGGTAGTGAGGGTTGATTTCACACAGGGGCGAACGGCTGTGTTGGAGCAGCTTCTTACAATTCAACCAGGAAACAACATCCTTAAGAAGGGACGGCTGACGGCATTGTGGGATGCTCTCTTAGAAGCGGTTCAGATTCTTCAGCCGGCGATGCCCGGGGATATTATCTACGCGATAACGGACGGGGCAGATACCGCCAGTCGCACGCAGCGGACCGAAATCGAACGCAGATTGATCACTTCAAGCGTCAGACCATTCATTGCTGTACCTCCTCTTTCTTCATTATCAGCAGACCGAGGTCGCCCACCCAAGGACCTCAACGCCGCCCATGAGATTTCGGAATTGACGGAAACCACCGGGGGCGCTGTCTTCTACGGTCCTCCCTCAATCTTTCTCCAAAAGCCTTCACCCGACGAAAAATATCTTGCCAAACTGAGCGCTGCATTGGCACCCATATACGCAACGATGAGCGATTTCTACAGGCTAGAAATTGACCTTCCTCTTGAAGTGCACAAGCCACAAAACTGGAAGCTTGAGTTGGCGAAGAGCCAGGACAAAAAGCGGAAAAGTTTACGCCTGGCATACCCACGAAAGCTCTTGCCCTGCGGAGAGTCTGCCTCACCCAACTAACTTGCAACTTTTGATGCCTAGCGAGCCGCAAGAACTGCGTCGGCGACGCGGGCGACGTGGACCATTTCGGCGACGTCGTGCACGCAAACGATGTGCGCCCCACTCAAAACAGCGGCCGTGACGGTGGCGGCGGTGCCCCGGATGCACAGCTAGCGCTGGCGGCCGCGCTGGCCGGAGACCCACCCTTCCCAGTGTCCGAAATCTTTCAGGTATTTGTCGAAGCCAGTTTCCTGGATCAACGCCTCGATTTCCGCTCGGGATTGCCGCTTGCCGAGGCGCCCGGCACGGTTGGCGATGCCCACCACGGTAACCGCGGCGTAGGCCGTGTGCAACTTGAGCTCGCGGATGTCCACTTTATCCATCGTGTCCGACGTGGCGTGGTAGTTGGGCAGATAGTTGCCTTCATCCTGATTGGCGCTGAGAGTGGGAACTCCCTCCAGCAAAAAGTCCACGTGGTCGGTGCCGCCCGAAGCGTCAAGCGTGTGCGCGTTCATGCCCCACGACTCCACCGGCTTCAAGATTTCGCGCACCGCAGCTTCGATATCCTTGCGCCCTCCGAGCGAGTAGCCGGTCACGTGGCCGATGCCGCCGTCGAAGTTCACGTAGGCCACCACGCGGTCGAGCTCTGCGCGGTGCGCTCGCGCGTACGCCCACGAGCCGAGCAGGCCTTGCTCTTCGCCGTTCCACAGCACGAAGCGGATGGTTCGCCGCGGCGTAATTCCCGCGGCGTGGATGGCGCGCGCCACCTCCACCACCAGCGCCGAATTGCAACCGTTGTCGAGCGCGCCGGAGCCGAGCTCCCATGAATCGAGGTGCGCGCCGATCATTACGATTTCGTCCGCTTTGTCTGTGCCGTGGATTTCTGCGATCACATTTTCAACTTCGAAGGGCCCGCCGGGGCGGTTCGGCATCGAAAGCCGCGCGCGGAGCGGTTGTGCGGCGGCGAGGAAACGCGCGATGCGCAGCGCGTCTTCACGCGCCACAAGTATCTGCGGGATACGGTCGATCGTGCCGTCCAGCGCGTTGATGTGACGGTAGAGCACGCCCTGCGCGCGCGTGGCCATCCACAAGATGCCCGCGGCGCCGCCGCGCAGCGCGCGGTCGATGATCGGCGGCGCGTTGCCGTACTCGGCAAACAGGTCGGGCCAGGCGCGCAGCACCCGCTGGTGGATTAGAATCAGCGCGCCCTTCACGTTGGTGCCCGCGCCCACGAAGGCGGCTTCGCTGCCCTCGCCCAGATCGAGAACCGGCGCCTCGAGGTTCGCTGCGGGCGACCAGGCAATCGAAACAGCGCGCGCTGTGAAGGGAACTGCGCCTTGAATGTCCAGCCGCGTCGCGCCCTCGCTCCATGATGCGGGCATGGTGAACTTCTCCGTGTGGACTTCGTCCACACCCGCCTGGCGGAACGCCGCGACGCCCCAGTCCACGCCGCGGCGGTTGGCCTCCGTGCCGGACACGCGCCCGCCGATTTCGTCCGTGAGCTTGCGCAGATTCTCCTCGAGCGGCGAAGGCCCCAGCACCGCAGCGATCAGCCGCGAATACGGGTCATCTTTGGGGGCTTGAGCGATGAGAACTGACGTGGCAAAGACACAAAGCAACAAAGAGACAAAGAACACCGACCGGCGAGCACGCATGGTTTGTTCCTTCCTAGGATAAGGGTCTGAATCCGATCCCGATGGGCGCGAATTATAGCGCAAGAGCAGAATCGTTGGTGCCGCGCCTCCGACTATAAAGCACCGAGAACTGCGTCCGCGGTGCGGGCGACCTGGACCATTTCGGCGACGTCGTGGACGCGGACGATGTGCGCGCCGCCCAAGATGGCAGCGGTGATGGTCGCCGCGGTGCCCCAGAGGCGTTCGGAAGGCGGCGCAATTGGATGCTCACCGGTCTTTCTACTGGAGGAGCCAGACACAGGCAGGAGTGCCTGTGCCACCGTCGCGCCGATGAAGGTTTTCCGCGAAGTGCCTACCAGAAGCGGATAGCCCAGCCGCGCGAGCTGGTCGAGGTGAGCCAGCAGCTCGTAGTTCTGCCGGAAACTCTTGCCGAAGCCAATCCCCGGATCGAGGATGAGCTGCTCGCGTTTGAGGCCTGCCTTGCGCGCGCGCGCGCCGGCGGCGCGCAGGCCGACGGTAACGTCGCGCAGGACGTCGCGCGCAAACGGCCGCTTCTGCATATTGCGCGGAGTGCCGCGCATGTGCATCAGGATGACCGGCAGGCGACGCGTGCGGGCGACCTCCGCCAGTTGCGGATCGGAGCGAAGGGCGGAAATGTCGTTAATGAGTTCCGCGCCGGCCAAGGCCGCCCGCAACGCAACATCGCTTTTCTGCGTGTCGATGGAGATTGGAATTGTAAGTTTGCCGCGGAGGGCTTCGAGCACAGGTTCGACGCGAGCCAGTTCTTCTTCGGCTGAGATGCCCTCCGAACCCGGGCGCGCTGATTCGCCGCCGATATCCAGGATGTCCGCTCCCTCGCGCTCGATGTCAAACGCGCGCGCAACAGCCGCCTCCACGCGCGCGTAAAGGCCGCCATCGGAAAAGCTGTCGGGCGTGACGTTGAGCACGCCCATCACCAGGGTGCGCTCGCCCAGCACGAGCGTGCGCGAAGGAAGGTGGAGGCGGAAGGTCCGGCGCCGTTGCATAACCCTTATGGAACCACAGATGCACGTGGATTAACACTGATGCAGAAAAACATCGAATGAAACCCGCTGAGGGATTCTTTCCGGCAAGGCCGGAATCTTCGATCGGGCCGACCGGGTCGGCCCTCAGAATGACACATCAAGGTGGTCACGGCGAGGCAGAGACATAGTAGGCGACGCGGTGGGTGAGGTGCGCTCCCGTGTGGCCTTCCGATGTGAGCTCGACGCGAAGGGAGCGCCAGCCGGGGCGCGCGAGGCCTGCCGAGGGATAGTAGCCGAGGATGTACTGCGCGCCGAGGCTTTCTGCGATGCGGCGATAGACGTCGCCGAGCGCGCCGATCTCACGGAGAAAAAAGATCTGCCCGCCGACGCGGCGCACCAGCTCAGCCAGATAGAGCGTGTAATGCGGCATTCCGGCCTCGCGCGATTTCGAAGTGACCAGCGTCTCCGAACGGTGCGCGGCCAGCCATGCTTCGGTGAAGGCGGCCGGGCGCGGCTGCGTGGTGATTGCGTACAGCTCGACCCCGCGTGCGGCGAGCGCGCGAGCCACGTCTTCGAACGTCAACCGGTCTGCGGACGCGCCCGGCCTGGGCATGGCGCTCGCCGGATCCCAGTTGAGCCCGAGGCCGGTGTCCTGTCCATCGGTGAGCAGGACGAGAGCCTTGCGGCCGGGCCGGGGCTCGCTGCCGAACAGCTCTTCTGCGGCCAGATAGACCGACTCGTAGATTTTCGACCCGCTGGCTTCCTCCGGGTCGCTCGGCAGTCCGTAGGCAGCGATAGTGCGCTCGAGCAGGGGGCGGTCGCGCGAGAAGGGCAGCACGAGGCGCGTGCGAGCGGCGAAGGTTACTACGGCGACTTCGTCCTGCGGGGCGAGGGCATGGGAGAGGGTGCGGGCGGCGTCGCGGATTTCGTCGAGATCGCGGAAGACACTGGGGCTGGTGTCCAGCACGAGCACAATGCTGGCCGCAGCGGTGGAGGCGTCAAAGTGGACGATGCGCTGCTCGACGCCGTCTTCATAGAGGCGGAAGTCCGCTGCCGCGAGGCCACGGACGGGCCAGCCTCCAGCCGCGAAGACGTTGCAGCCCACCTCGACCAGCGCGACGCGCGTGCGAATCGTTGCCCGCCCCGCAGATGCATCGGTCGCTGCGGGGGCGTCGCGGCGCAGCTCGCCCGTGGTCGGGTCGCGGCGAAGCACGACGCCTGAATCGAGCCGCCGCGGCTTCGGCAACTTCGGCTTCTGCTGCGCGGCAACGTGCAGCGCGGGGAGCGCTGCGAGAAAGCAGACGACTACCAGTCTTTGGAGCAGCATCGGAAAACAGTATGCCAGAGGAGGGAAGGGCCGGGGCTAGTCGAGGTCGAAATCGCGCAGGGGTTTTTCGACCGGCTTGTCTTTGGCTTTCTTCAGGCCCTCTTCGAAGAGGCGGTCGAAAACTTTCTCCTTTTTCTTCTCCGCTTCGACGGACCGGCGGAAGTGCTCTTCGCGGCGCTCGGCCTGTTCGCGGAGAAGACGCGCGGTGTCGTCCAGGTCCACATTCGGAGCGGGTCTGGGCGGAGCCTGGTGCGAGAGCACCACACCAAGCTGCAGGTCGATCATCAACCGGGCCCGGCAGCAGGGGCAGGCGACTTCGACGGTCGGAACCTTCTTCGTCATGGCGCTATTCTACGCCAAAACCCGGCGAATGGCCGATGCTGCAATCGGGAGGGAAAAGGGCGGGTACCCTTCGGCTGCGGTCAGGACAGGCTCCGGCTTGGCCCAACAGCAGAAGACTAGGCTAGCCCTTGGTGAAGCCGGGGGCGGGGCGCAGCTCGGGCCGCAGCGCGACGGAGCTGGGCTCCTTGCCGGGCACGGGCGGCGGAGGTGAGGGAGGCACGGGCCGGGTCTTCTCCGGCAGCGGCTTGCCTTCGATTAAGAGTTTCACCTCGTTGGCGTCGAGGACTTCGCGATCGAGCAGGGCCTGGGCGATGCGCTCAAGCTTGTCGCGGTTGGTCTCGATCACGCCGCGAGCGCCGCTGTAGGCTGAGGTGACGATCTTCTTCACTTCCTGGTCGATTTGGATGGCAGTGTCTTCGGAATAGTCGCGGTGCTGGGCGATCTCCCGGCCGAGGAAGATGGTCTCTTCCTTCTTGCCGAAGGAGAGCGGGCCCATCCCGCTCATGCCCCAGTCGCAGACCATTTGCCGGGCGATGTCGGTGGCGCGCTCGATGTCGTTGCCGGCGCCGGTGGTGAGGTGGCCGAGAAAGATTTCTTCCGCGGCGCGGCCGCCCATCAGGACCTGGAGCTGCGCCTCGAGGAACACTTTCGTGTAGGTGTGCTTGTCGTCGATGGGCAGCTGCATGGTGACGCCCAGGGCCATACCGCGCGGAATGATGGTGACCTTGTGGAGGGGGTCCGCGCCGGGCGTCATGGCGGCGGCCAGGGCGTGGCCGGCCTCGTGGTAGGCGGTGTTGCGCTTCTCCTCTTCGGAGAGGATCAGCGACTTGCGCTCGACGCCCATCAGGACCTTGTCCTTGGACATCTCAAAGTCGGCCATGATCACAAACTTGCGGCTCTGCCGGGCGGCCCACAGCGCGGCCTCGTTGACCAGATTGGCCAGGTCGGCGCCGGAAAAGCCCGGCGTGCCGCGGGCGATGACGGAAAGTTCCACGTCCTCGGACAGCGGCACCTTGCGGGTATGCACGCGCAAGATCTCCTCGCGGCCCCTCACGTCCGGCCGGGCGACGACCACGCGGCGGTCAAAGCGGCCGGGGCGGAGCAACGCCGGGTCCAGCACGTCCGGGCGGTTGGTGGCGGCAATCAGGATGACGCCTTCGTTGGATTCGAAGCCGTCCATTTCGACCAGCAGCGCGTTGAGGGTTTGCTCGCGCTCGTCGTGGCCGCCGCCCAAGCCGGCGCCGCGGTGGCGGCCGACGGCGTCAATCTCGTCGATAAAGATGATGCAGGGAGCATTTTTCTTGCCCTGCTCGAAGAGGTCGCGCACGCGGCTGGCACCCACACCGACGAACATCTCAACAAAGTCCGAGCCAGAAATGGAGAAGAACGGGACGTTGGCCTCGCCGGCAATGGCACGGGCCAGCAGAGTTTTCCCCGTACCGGGCGGGCCCACCAGGAGCACGCCCTTGGGGATGCGCCCGCCGAGCTTCTGGAACTTTTGCGGGTCTTTCAAGAAGTCGATGATCTCCTGCAGCTCTTCCTTGGCCTCTTCGGCGCCGGCCACGTCTTTGAAGGTGGCTTTCTTCTGCTGGGCGGTGAGCAGACGGGCGCGCGACTTGCCGAAGCTGAGGGCCTTGTTCCCGCCGGCCTGCATCTGGCGCATCATGAAAATCCAGAAGGCAACGAGCAGAAGAATGGGCAGGCCGTTGACCAAGATGGCCACCCAGGCCCCCTGGTTCACTTCCATGATGCGCATGGGGACTCCCTTTTCCCGGAGAGACTTCTGGAGCTCGGGAGCAAGTTCCTTAGGCATCTTCACGCCGAACTTGGAGGCAGGCTCGCGGTACTCGCCTTTCAATTCGTAGCTGTGTTGCGAGATATAGAGAGTGACTTCCTTCACGTTGCCCTTGTCTACCTGGGCGATGAACTCGCTGAAGCTGGGCTCCAGCTCGCGGGCGGTCTGGCTGCTGGCCGAGGCCATCTTCCAGAGCACCACGGCCACCAGTACCATTAGCATCCAGAAGAGAATCGTCTTGGCAGTTGAAGTCGAGTTCACCGGGTTACCTCTTCGGCCTGGCCCTGCGACCGGCCTTCCTTGCCCTCATACGGTTAGACACCGCCCGCGACCTTCCGGCCATCGCCAGGCAGGGCAGATTGCGGTACAGCCCGTGGCGGCCCGGAAGGCCATAGCCCACCATGTAGTTAGATGCGGCCGCGAAGCCGAAGTAATCGGGCTTCAAGTCCACCTTGCGGTCCTGCGGCTTGTCCAGCAGAACAACGACACGCAACGAGCGCGGCCGGCTATCGAGTAGGCGCTTGAGCAGGAAATCCTGCGTCACGCCGGAATGCAGGACGGCATCCACCACGAGGACGTTGCGACCACTGAGGTTGGGCTGGTGACTGAAAAAAACCTCGCGCAGATTGGGCTTAACGTCGCGCAGCTCCGAGCGCACGAAATGGCAAACCACCGGCGACTGGATCTGCCGGACCAGGTCCGCAGCGAAAACAAAAGCGTTTTCCAGCATGATCACCACGTCCACCGTGCGGCCCGAATAGTCGCGCGAAATCCGCCGGCCCAGCCGGGCCACGCAAGACTTCAGCCGCCCTGCTGAATAAACCTGCTTTAGTTCACCGCTCACAACTCTTCCTCGGCAATCACCAGACCAACCCGAGTGGCGGCCTGCGGAGCAAACTCCGCGGCCACCGGAAACCCCCGCGCCCAGACCAGCGACCCGTCGCTGGTCAGCACCGGCCAACCGGTGCGATCGCGGGCGGCCACCCGGCCCTCCAGCAACAGCCGCTTCAGCTTGCGGACTCGCCGCCGTCCCACGGGGCGATAGCCATCGCCCGGACGCCAGTTGCGAAGGACGAGCGGTGGGCGTAGCCGGTCAGCGTCGAGAGCGGCTGCCGAGGCCACTACAGTAGTGTCGCTCGCCGTCAGAGGCCAGTCAACGACTTTCAGGCGGAAGCGTCGCCTGATTTCCGGGACTGAAATACAGGCCGAACCTCCCTCTGTGAGATCCACTACATACTGATACGTTGAAGACGCCAAACCGGTTTCCCGCCGGGCCTGCGCCGGACGGGAACTCCCCGGGCAGGAAAAGATGAGGCGGTCGAAAACTCGCTCCGCGACCACCCCGCCGGGCAGATCTACGCGGTGGCCGCTCTCGCAGGTCGCAGCCAGGTGAATAATCTGCTCGACGTGCTGAGCGGTGAACTGCTGCCGGCTGCCCCGGACTTCTTCCAGAAGGCGGCGAATCAGGCGGCGGGTCACAGCTACAAGAGAATTGCCAGCAGCGCCTAATTCCTCTGCTGTGTCAAAGCGAAGCGGTTGGAGTAAATCTGCGGCGCGGATCGAAAGCCCGTGCGCGGTTCGCTCCATGAGCGCGGCCAGGCGATCGTCAAGCAGGCGCATCCAGAATCGCTCCTCTTCGCGAGCCAGGCCGGCCAGCCGCGCCAGATTCTCCACCATGGCCGGCTGAAAATCGCGCTCCAGGACGGGCAACAGTTGGTGGCGGATGCGGGCACGGAGGCGAGCTTGGTCGCGGTTCGATTCGTCCTCGCGCCACTCCTGCCCTCGTGCGCGGAGATAGTCGCGCAATTCCTGGCGGCGCACGTCGAGCAGCGGCCGCACCACATGGCCGACCGCCGGATAGATACCGCCCAGACCGGTCGGCCCGGTTCCTCGCATCAGGTGCGCGAGAACGGTTTCTGCCTGGTCGTCGGCCGAATGCGCAACCGCCACGCAGTCGGCGCGGCCTTCTTCGACCAGCCGCGAAAAGAAGCCGTAGCGCAGTCGGCGTGCCGCATCCTCGAGATTCCAGCCCTCGTCGCTGGCGCGCCCGGCGACGTCTTCGCGCGCAGCGAAGAATTCCAGCCCGTGTGAGCGCGCCAAACCGGCCACGAAGGCTTCGTCCACATCCGCGGCCGCGCCGCGAAGCTGATGGTTGAAGTGGCAAACCAGCAAACGGACTCCAAGTTTGGGAGCGAGCTCTTCCAGCAACAGGAGCAACGCCACGGAATCGGCTCCGCCGGATACGCCCACCGCCACACGGTCGCCCGGATGCACCAGGGCGTGGCGCGTAATCGCTTCGAACACGCGCTGTTGCAGAGAGGAATGTTTTCGCGCGGCCACGGGGTGTTCCGGCAACACCGGGAACAGTTCTGCCGTACAGACCATGTTAACAGCGCCGCCCGATGGGAGGAAAGGGAAGGCCCGGCGATACAGGGACCCCGGCGCCGGGATGAGGGGGATTCGCTCCACTAGAGCGAATTGGAAATCTGTTGGGCCATCAGGTCGCGGTTGTAGGCGATGCGCCGGTCCAGGGCGACCGCGGCAAAGTAGGCGCAGGCGTTGCGTTCGGATTCGGCCCAGTCCGCAACGCTCGGAACAAAGCGTCGCAGGACAGCGCGCAATAGACTGAGCAGGCGGTAATACCAGCGGATGGCGCGCACCTCGAAGCGGTCGTCGCCGCGCTCCGGGCAAAGCCCGACCAGCAGCATCAGCCGCGGGAACTCTTCTGCGTGGGCGGAGCGATGCTGGATGCCGGTCAGTTCGCGCGCCTCCGATGAAAGATCCACACCAGAGCAAGAAGCCACCAGAGATCGGCAGTACGAGACAAAGAACTGGAGCAGCGCGGCCACAGAGATGACGAGGATGAGCGCCGGAATCATCGGTTCGGGGCCGCCACCCGGGCCGGTGCCAGCCGCGCCTCTTCCGGGATTTTCAGAAAGGTGTACGCCCAGGCCATGGGGAGCCACAGGGCCATCAGCGGCGGAACGTAGTGCCAGACTAGGGTCAGGTTTGGGTAGAGGTTTCGCAGGGCGTAATTCGCGGCAAAGACGCTGAAGTACACTCCCAAGGCCAGAACCAATTGAATCAAGCGGGTGCGCGTCTCGCGCAGCTTGAGAATAGCGCCCCAGAGTAAGTAGGTGAGGACTAACCCGACGAAATTCATGTTCTGGCCTATTTCAACTACAAATCGGGTCGTCATCTTGTTCGGGGAACTTGCCACGACTTGGTAGGAGAAAGCAGCGGTCAAGCCAAGTAACAGAATCGCACCGGCGCGTACCCACTTGTGTAGATCCAACTCCTGGAAGACCTGCGAGTACAAATTCATGAGGGCAAAGTACAGACAGACAGTGAGAACTGCTTCAGTATAATAGTAGAAGTAGATATATTCGACCGAGAGAAGGCCGTACTTGAAAAAAACGACAAAGCGGCCTACCGTGAGAATCGAGGTCGCAAGCATGCACAGGTTCAGGGGGAGATAACGCTGGAGTGCGTGCCCTTTGAAGGCACACCCAACCACCAGCGCCTGAAAAAAGGCGCTCAAGAACCAAATAAAGTAATCGAATGGACCAGGCACTTTTGAGTTTCCCTTGCCCTAACGCCCGGCCCATCTCAGCGGTTTCAAACCGCCGACGCGCTAGTTACTGGAACCAAGGCGTTGGGGGAACCGGCCCGCCGCCGATCATCCATGGTGTGGGAGGTACTGGCCCTCCGCCAATGGCTGTCATGACCGGCCCGTCCGCGGCTACCAGGTTGCACAACCCCATCGCACCAGCCAGCACGAGCATTACGAGCAGGAACAGAAGCAAGTTCCTCTTCATTATCCCTCCGAGTAGGGAAGTTACAGCGGAGGGATAGTACTCTAGTACTAGGGCTTGTCAAGTGCGATTTGATTGTGCCTAAACGATAAACACCCCCGGTCCCGACCCTCGTGGGCCAGGCAGGTTCCATCTTGCAGCGTCAGAGTAGCGGGGGCAACTGCTTGGGTCAACGGTACTAACGTACTACCAGAAAAGGGCTTAGAGAAAGGTGGGGAGCCCTCCAAGATCCCATGAAGCCCGAACTTGCCAGGCGGGGCTGGCTTACGCTTGACACCCCAGACCGCGAGTCCTTACTATGCCGAGGATGGCTTGTGCCGGTGTAGCTCAGGGGTAGAGCGAGGGTCTCATAATCCCTAGGTCGTGGGTTCGAGTCCCACCGCCGGCACCACTCATTTTGCAGGTAGTTAGAGCCGCTCTCTCCGTATCCGCGTAGCCACCGCGTAGCCGAATTCCTTCAGCTCGGTTGACCTGCTCCCCGAAAACTAGTCCAACCCGAATGTAGCTCTTCTGGGGTACAACAGCCAGCCGGAAGCTGGCACCAGGAGGAGCGATGAGGAAGAGCCGGTTCAGTGAGGAGCAGATCGTGGGGGTGTTGAAAGAAGCCGAAGCGGGCGTGCCGGTGGGGGAGATCTGCCGACGGCTGGGTGTGAGTGGTGTGACCTTGTACCGCTGGAGGGCGAAGTACGGCGGGTTGGAGGTATCCGAGGCGAATCGACAAGTGGTCGCTGACGAGTTTACAACAACGCCTGGTGAAGACGGGTGGACGGCTGGTGAAGCACGCCCGGTACGACTGGTTGTGGTTGGCGGAGGGACACCTGACGCGGCGGCTGTTCGGCGCTATCGTGCGGCGGATTGCGGCACTGCCGGTGTCTGGCGGGTAAATGCAGCGGGGCAGAAAACAAATTATAGTAGCGAAAGAAGAGGGGGCGGAAGTGTCCGAGAAATGGGGTTCCGGCGGGCGTTCCATCGCGTTTTGCGACCAGGACACCGGCGCTCTGGTAGTTTGTCTTGCGGATACTCGCCTGGCGAGTGGCAGAACGTCGAAAAACTATTGAGGGCGAGGGAGGCAGGGTGTATACCTGACCCGCAGGAATCTTGAAATCGGAGATTCCGGCTAAATACGCTGGGATCAACACATAGATGATGGATGGCTTATGGAACGTTTTGAGAAACTAGTCAAAGAGGAAGTTAAGAAGCTCCTTGCTGACGAACCCGAAAAACAGGCTCGTGCCATGAAGCTGGCCAAGAAGGTCTTCGAGTGGCTTGATGAGGGCGGAGTGGACCGTATCGAGGAAGGGCTGAAAAAAGAGGTGTCATCGATTGAGAAGGCGTTTGCCGGGCAGGAAGAAAAGATCGCCCAGGGTTTCGAGGAGAAGTAGCAAGCCCAGATCAGCCATGCCTCACGTAGCCAAATCGCTGAAAATCGCAGGATTCAGAGGGTTCAGCATCGACGAGCAACTGAACCTTGCGCGCGAGTTGATTCTTCTGTTCGGCGACAATGGTTCTGGCAAGAGCAGCACCCTGTCAGCCATCGAATGGTGCCTCTTCGGCGATGTCGCCTTCATCCATTACGAAGGAAGGACCCGCGATGAGCTGATAAGCACGTTTCAGAACGAGGGCGCAGTCGAGCTAGTCCTTTCCGGCCCAGATGGAGACGTTGCCCTTCGAAGAACAAAGGCCAAGAAGCGGGAGAAGACAGGCCTCACGGTAGTTCTCGCCGACGGAAAGACCGTGGAAGGCGAGCAGGCAGAACAAACTGTCTACAAGCTCTTCAGGCTCACATTCGACGATTTCATCCGTTCTACTTTCCTTCACCAGGAATCGATAAGAGGGTTGCTGACAGACCAGCCTCTTGAGCGGAACGCCGCCTTCGACCGCCTGTTCGGGCTCGATGCGCTCAGGAACATAACGGATGCGATTCGCCTCGTGAAGATTTCAGATCGCCAGCAGAAGCTCCAATCCAGGATCGACCAGCTTCAAGCGAACATCACGGCCAGCCTTGACGAAGCGAAGCGGAGGCTGGACAACAGTAGGAGGCAAGGAAAGCAGTCCGGCCTGTCAGACGCCCAATTCAAGCTGGACTTCGGCGCCTCGCTGGTCGAGGACATCACGTCTGATCTCCGTCGGATTGCCGAGGAGTCAGGGCTCGAACCCCCGGCAATAGAGAAGGTCGCATCTCTCAGTGCCTTGAGCGATGCCGCAGATACCATCCTCGGTCATGTCAAGAGGATTCGGAGGAAGCTTCCTGAGCAGACAAAAATCGATGAATTGACACAGGCGAGAACCCGGTGTTCTGCTGTGCTTTCCAACTACACAGCAAAGGCGTCAGACCTCGGCCTTAAGAAGCAGCGCTTCAGAGACTTCGAAAAAGAGCACGGCGATGCCGAGGCCATTGCCAAGCGCATTGAAACCAACCAGCGAAAATTTGACCAGCTCGAGGAAGAGCGGACCGGCATCAAGTCTCGGTTGAAGGTCATGAAGGACGCGTTCCAATACCTTCGGGAGTCGAAGGATGCTCAGTGTCCTGTTTGCGGTCAGGCGATCATGCGGGAGAAGCTTCTGAAGCACTTGGAATCAGAGCTCGAAACCCACGAGTCCGAGGAGCTCAAAGGCATCGACGCAAAGATATCGAAGGCCCAGCAGGCTAAGACAGACTCCGAAAAAGAGCAGCGGGAGCACCAGAAGCTCTCTGACGAGCTGGCACGCGCTGAGCGCGACTCAGGCGCAGTTCTAAAAGAGGTTGCTGCACTGCTCCAGAAGGTCATCACCCCCAAAGATGATCCAGAGGCAATGCTCAAGGACCGGCTGGCAGACCTCGATGCGCAAATCAAGAAGCTCGAGAAGCCCCTTCAGCAGCGGGAGGGCCAGCTCCAGCGTATTGAAGACCGGTGCGAAAAGACCGAGCGAATCGCCGAGGTCCTTAAGGAAGAGGAGAACATCCAGCGGTTGGAGAAACTCCTCCAGGGAAAAGACCTCCAGGCGCTCCGTGAGAAGATCGTCGAACTCGAATCGCTGCGCGAGGTTTTGGATGCAATCTCGCAGGCCGTTTCAAAAGTTCAGACAAATCTGGCTGGCAGCATGATCAAGAGCGCAAGCGAGGATATCCGTGCCTATTACAGAAGGCTCTGTAACCACCCGTACTACGAGGATCTGCTGATCGACGTCGAACCCAGGACAGTCAAGGGAGTGCTGCGGAACGAGTATTCCATCAAGGTCGTCAACGAGAAGGATGTCGAAGAGACACTGGCAAGCCAGAAGCTGAGTACAGGCCAGATGAACTGCGTTGCGCTCGCCATCTACCTGGCCCTCGCGAAAAAAGACATCTACTCGCACGACTTAGGGTTTCTCATCCTCGATGACCCTTCCCAGAATCTTGACACCTCACACAAGCAGGCACTCGCCGACATCCTCTTGGAGCTTGTGCCGCAGAAGCAGGTCATCGTCGCTACTCATGACAAGGAGCTCCAGTCGATCTTGGAGCAAGGCTGCAAAGAGAAAGCCGCATTCGCTTATCGCTTCGGCCATTGGTCGAAGCAAGGCCCTGAGATCCGGTGTGAGGCATGACCTACGAGGTTTACCAGCTGCTGGGAAAAATCAAAAAGCAGCACGGGCCGCAAGAGTTCGGCCGAATCTGCCAGGTCCTTCTAGAACTTACATTCAGGGAGACCGGGTTCAGGACAAGGGGCAGGCCTGTCGAAAGGCCTGATATTTCTGCTGAGCGCGGCCCTGAGAGCTACGCCGTAGAGGTCAAAGCTCCATCTGGGACTTCGGTTTCAATCACTCGGGATGATCTGGACGGGTTGAGAGATTTTGAGAACAAGGGGATAAATCCTGTTGTCGCTGTTCTCGCCTTCACCTCGAATCCTTCTTGGTTTCTGCTGAACGCCCGGAAGCTCAAACCAGGGAGGCACAACATCACTGCTCTGAGTCTGTATTCTGTTGCGGACTTGTCCCGAGAGATCAACGAAGCCTTTCCAGCCGTGCTGGACAGGTACTTCGACGTTGCCGTGACAAGAAAGTCGACGGGATTGTGGGAGAAGCTCGCATGACCATGTTAGGCTCAGCCTAGCTGAGAAAGCAACCAAGAATGACGGAACTTTTTCAGAACACTTTTTGTGACGCGTTGTTGTCGTCTTCCATCCTGGCGGACCATACCCTTCCGCAAATCGGCATTGCTATGCAATCTCACTGTATGAGTAATCCGACTTTTTCACGAATTGGTCCAGGTAGCCGCCAAGGGAAGATGCCGACCGCAAGCCGTCGAATATCTCTTTTGGAACTCCATAATAGTGATACTCAGTTCCGTTGAGGAAGCGCACCCCTAACGTGTTTGTTGTGTCGTCATATCCGACAGCACTGACGTTCGAGGAAGACACTAGAAAATATTCCATACTCTCCTCCATAGTTAGTTCAAGTTGCCCGTTGCCGTCTCCAATTGGTCACGGCCCGTAGATATTCGGGGGAGCAATCCGAAGTGTCGGCCCATAGTTCTGACACTTCCGGGTCACCGCTACTGGGACGCGGTTCGATCAACTGCACCCGCACGCGGCTGGGTATCTGGGCTAGAGTGTTTTCAATTGACCGACCGACTTCTTCCTGCGGCGATGTTTGTGGTCACCTTCTTATGAAACAGTACTATTGGATCGCGATTCCACGCCCGCTCCAGGTTTGCTTCCAATTGGCGCTGCCGAGAACGCACCCAGGGACTGTAGTGTTCTTGGGTGATCTTAATATTGCTGTGGCCTAGCAAGATGGCCAGTTCCTCTGTGGGCACGCCTGCCAACAGCAACTCAACAGCGAAAGTGTCCCGAAAGCGGTGTGCGCAGCCGTTCTGAATACTCGCAAGTTGGAACAGTTTTCGGAGCGTTCGCTGCCAACTTCCGATAGAGGTATGCAGGGTAGACTTTCCCGTCCAAAAGAAATGCTCCTCGCTCAAACGCGGCAAGTCTTCCAATGCATTCGCAACGAAATCTGGAACCACGCAGTACACGGGCTGGCCCGTCTTCTGGGTGTACAGAAGAATCTTGTTCCCTGCGAGTCGGTCTGTCGTGAGACTCGTAACGTCGCCAATTCTCAATCCGGTGTACCGCAGCATGAGAATGAACGCGCGAAGACGAATAGCGTTGACCCGGCCAGTCTTGCCAGATTTGTCGGGATAGATGTTCACAGCGTCGAGAATGCGCTTCATTTCTTCCTGATTGTAAGGCAGCGTTGGACGTGGCCTCACTCTTGGTGCTCGTAGGTCTGTGGCTGGATTCTGGTCGACCCAGCGCCTGGTAAGAGCTGCTCGAAAGAACGCCTTTAGCCTCTCCAATTTCTTAGAACGAGTAAGGGCGCCTTCGGCCCACTCTGCCTGAAACTCCTCAAGCCGGTCCAGGTCGAATTCTTGGAGGAATCGCAGCCCGTGCCTCTGGGCGAAGCTACACATTTGACGGCGAAGCAGTTCATATTTATAGATGGTCGGGGGGCACAGGTTTCGATTCCTAGCTTTCGCCACGAATTGGCCCCAAGCCTCTTCGAGTGAAATCGGACCTTCTTTGGGTTTGGGAATTGGTGCCGGCAGTTGTATCTCTGCAATCGCACAGCCTCCAGATATCCACGCCTGCGCTAACTGCTGCGCCCGACCCCAATCCGTCAGGTGCATAGATTTGTGCACACGCCGACCCTTGATTCGCGCGTCGAACCAAATGGGACAATGGCAACACCAATGTCGGCGTCCGTCGCGCCGGTGCGAGCAGTGCTTCAGATGTCTGCGATAGATGGCTAACATAGACGCACAAGTATATAACTATTAGTCATTACTAGACTAGATCTATTTTCCGTGGACCCGCCGAGCCGCGCTTTCGGGAATTCGGAGCGTTATGTAGCGACGCTTGCAGCGTTCGGTTTGATTCCCGACAACCAACACGCCAGGTTCGTTGCGAAAGATCCGGCGAATCGTATCTTCGCTCAGCCTCCACAACTTCGCGAGTTCAGCCACCGTGTAGTGTCGCTCGCTAAACGCTCCAAGACTTGCTTCCGGTACTGGTTTGGGCATCCTCATTGGGATGTCGTGCCTTCCCAAGCGTGGGGAAGGCTTCCCAAACCGCATCCTGCAGCCGGGCTACGCCCTAAACGCCATAAGTCTGCTCTGCACTCCGGATGGGGTCCTTTTGGCGTTTATGGCGTACCCCTACCGGGTGGCAAACCACCTTTCCGATGGCCTCCCGCCGGTCTGTTCGCGCTCACACCGAGCTAGGCCATGCTCCTCCAGGACACGCAGCGCGTTGCTTATTTCAGCTTCGCTCCGGTTGCGGCTGAAGATTTCCCGGATGTCAGTTCGTGTGAGCCCCTTCGGACTTTTGCGCAAACGCCGAAGGATGGTGTCAACAACATAGTCACCGGAGGCGTCGCCGAAGGTGTACCGGGCGGACGTCATTGAGAAGCTCTGTCGCACCCTGCGGTGTCAGCCCGGAGACCTGCTCGCGTTCGCGCCAGAAAAGAAGGGCACGGTGGAGCGTGGTTCGCGACGAGCTCGTAAGTAGCGCGGGCGCATTGTCGAATTCAAAGGTACGTTTCATTCCTCGTCCTCCTTCGGGCCGCGTGGAAATCGAATGCGGTCGTTGAGCCAGTCCTCAAGACTCTTTTTCATCCTGAATTCAAGGTCAGGCATTTCATTGCTGCTACGGGGCACCAAAAACTTCCTTTTGACGAAAGCCCATTGAGGAGGCTTAAACAACTTCGCCACGGCTTGAAGGCCACGTTCCCTGATGAGATAGCGTAATCCAGCTGCGGCGAGAAACTGGATGGCGTTGTCTGGCTTTGGCGAAGGCCGCAAATTGAAAAGATTCAACTTCCCCAGCAGGGCAACCTCAAGATAACCGTGAATGTCGCGGAATTTCTCGAACTGAACGGCAGAACCCTTCAGTTGTACCTCAATGCGGGAGAGAACATCCCCGGGTCGAAGAATCCGAGCCAGCGGATTTCGCTTCGCAGCAAGTTCCTTCCCCTTGTCGTAGAGCACGACCACCCTGCTCTTGGAATCCTGTATGTAGAAAGAGAGGGCCCCACGTCGCCGGTGGATGCGATAGTTTTGGACGCCCCCTACGAAGCACGCCTCTGCAAGGTCAAAGACGGAAACGCCCAGGAGGTCAACGCAGAAATCTATGCGGTAGATGCGCGCTTTCGAGAGGTTGGGGATGACCTTCCGTAACACTTGTCGCGTCATTTGAAGACCGAGCCGAGCAACGCCGACGATCTCAACTTTGTTTATGCCAGTCCAGCGCCCATCGACGTACAGGATTATCGGCAATTCAGATGGGGTTTCGCGAAGGTCGAGGACGTGACGGTATCCGAATCTTCGTTGGCCCTTCTTCTTGGCCAACTCGAGAAACTCTTCAGAGATGTCTCTGCTGAGTAAGACTAGTTTATCGACCATCGGGCGTGGTCCCGCAAAGATCAATTCTCAAGGTCACGAGTTTCTAGGTCGCAGCACAGGTTCTTTCACCATTCAGCGTGACCTTGCGAGTTGAATTGTGAGGAAATGGCCTGCTTGTGTCGACGCCATTGATTTGGACCAATTCGGGAGGGGCGAAGGTTCAGCGAAAAACCTGAGGGACGGACAGAAAACCTATTGCCATCTAATGTCTCCTTTTCAGGAGTCTCCTTCCAAGTGGTAAGTAATCCTTGAGAATGGTGTTCGGGGACAGTAGCGTCTCGTTTCGATCATCTTCTTCGCACTTTATGATTCCCACGGCTAGCTGTCGAACCGTCCATTCGAGGTTCTCCAGAGATGGTGGACGCTTCGAGTTTCTGTGAACGTCCGGCAGGTTTTCGAATGCAACTCCTCTGATGATGTGTTTGACCAAATCGGCTTTGAACTTGGTCCCAATCAGAATTTGGAGCTCGCTGGTGCCCAGATGGAGTTGGTTCTTCACTAGCGCTCGCAACCTATGCAGTGGACGCTTCAGTTGCTCATAGCGGCGGGCGAGACGGATTGCCCTCTGACGACGTGCATCCCAATTCGGACGACGCGTTCGTCGAGCTGATTTCATTAGCTCAATGGGCTCGCCGCCAAGGAAGTCGGTGTACTTAGCTCCTGAGCGCTTTGCTTTTCGAGAGACCTCCTGCAGGGCTTGTAGAAAAACTTGATACAGAGCAGCGTCGCAAACCACACGGACAGGCACACTTTTGTACGTAGCGACCTTGTAGGCCTCCGCCAGTTCTTGTTTCCAGTTTACTTGCTGCGTAGCAAACAACATCTGGTAGGTAGCCAGCCTTTTCTCTCTGAGCCGTCCCGAGAGGGAAAAGTCCAGGCTATGTTTGAATTCCGTAGATCTCTTTGCGTCTGCAACTGAAAACTGCGGCTTCCTCCAGACCGTCCGCGCCGCCTCCCCGATATCCTGCATCTGTGGAATCCGAGGAAAGCGTTGGATCTTTCTTTGTGCCATTTGCAACCTCCTCGGAAATGTTTCCGACGCGGATTAATGATTCGACTTCAAGTGAAGAGTACATTAGGCTGCGCTGTCGGTCTGCAATAAAGCAACGCAAAGTTCTCTAAGAGACCTACGAATTGCACCCCGCGCCGATACGCTCAATTTCGTTCCCATGGTGGGCTCATAGACCAAACGTAAAAACCTGCGCTCTTTCAATCTGGCTGAGGAAAGGACCCAAATGCACGAAACCTTCATTCCAGCTACCAAAAAAAGGGGGCGCGGGTCTGGAAAACCGACCCCTAGATTCGCGATTAAACGCTACAGGGAGCCCGTACAGAGTACTTCTTACAGGCAAGCTACTACCCCCCTACCTTACAAGGGCCTTATCAAATGAGTGATGCAATTACGCGCAATTCCAGAAAACAAAGAGCAGGGCTATGGAAAACCAACAAGCAGACTAGACGGACAGAATTGATTCGTAGGCTAGACGCGAATTCAAAATGAACCCACAATATCTCTACGCTCCTTTGTCAATTATCCCCCTTCGGGGGAACTCGCTTCGCGAGTTACTTTGAGGAGTGAATTGCTCTTTGGGAAGTCCTCTGAAACCCCTTGAACTCCGCTGAATCCCCTTGAATCCTATTCAGTACTCCACTACACGGCCTACTCGTTTACTTACGTTAGCCCTATTGTTATTAGGCTGCGGGATGGATTTACATGAATCGTGCATAGAAAGAGACAGTTCTTCCTCTGCAGGAGCTGGCGGAGGACGTCATAGGCCAAATGTAAAATAAGGGAGTCTGGCAGAGTTTCAAAAACTTTGCATCTAGCAACGCGACCTTGACCCGCCGGGGAGTCCTCATTCATCTGAGGGAAAACGGCGCACTCAAGAGTATTCGACAAAATCTATTTCACTGCCTGTGCTGCCGCGATCTGTTCTTGCACCCGCTTTCGAAACTCAAACGGCTTTGCGATCTTCCCGAACGGTTCTTTCGTGCCGCCCGTCCCGGTGATGATAATCGTCCCGTAGTCCAGAAGCCTGCCCATGACGCCTTGATCGACTCCGATTCCTTCCACTTTCGTAAGTAGAAGCTCCACGGAACGCCGTCGGATCATGCCCACTTTGACCAACACGCGTCTGTTCGTCACGCCAAATTCGGAAAACCGAAATGCGATGTATGAATAGGAGGCAGTGACGGCGGAAAGAAGCAGGAGGAGGAAGCCGCCGCCAGAAAACATGTCCTTGGCGAACGCGAAAGACGCAAACAAGAACAACAGAATCGGCACAAGAAATACGACTTGTGGCGCGTGGCCCGGAAGATGACCCGCTCACCCGCCAACAGATTTTGCTCTATGTAACCCATCTTTTCGTACCTCCCGCCTGTCCTACGGCCCGGATTTGTTGCTGAGGATTTCGACCACCACCGGGAGAGCCTGAGCTAGCTTACATTCCTTCTGACCTCGAACGCGCAAATACTCACGGCAGCTTCCGTCAGGCTTGACCCTAATGATCCCGACCATCGGAAGCAGCCGCTTGACACTGCGGATCAGGTCAACTCGCTCGCAAGCTTCGTCAGTCAGAGCAACGTAGAAGGCGACTCGAATGTGACGGTTTTCGTTTGTGGCCTCCATCAGCCTCTCATAGCGGAGCGGGACCTTCTTGCTAAAGGCGTCTAGGAAGTCGCGGCCACGGGCAGACTGCACAGCATAATAGGCTGCAATCTGCCCGAAGGCGTGGCCTATGTTGGTTGCCTGGCTCCCGAGCTTGCACTCGACCAACTTGAAGAGTCGTTCCGCTTTGTCGTAGGCCACGACGTCAAAGATGCAGTCCCCAACCTTCACTTCGCGGGCGCTCCGTCGCAGCTGGCGAGCTACCGCTTCTGCCATTTGAGCTTCGGTCTGGATCGTCACGGACATGCGACTCCTGCTTCGGGGAATAAAGGCACGTTCGCTGCAACTCAAGGAACATTCTAGCGCCTGTCGGTGTAGTGGCCAGCTAATCTGCTCGTGGTGTTTCTGCTCGTGCAACAGTACAAACCAGCGCGTGGTAGACCACGCCAATTTCTTTAGAGCCCTTGGCCAGCGCGTGCGGGAGCACCGGAAGCGGCGCGGATTCAGTCAGGAGGACATGATTTCGTTTGGGTTTTCAGCACGCCACTGGCAACAGATCGAGGCGGGCCGTCCCATCACCGTGAAGACTCTCCTACGCATTTGTGAGGTCCTGAAGGTTCGAATTGATCTGATGGTTCGGGGGTTAGACAAAGGAATTCCGCGTAGCTGAGTCTGAATCGAATTCCGGAAGCCCTATATTGGTGGGATCGAGCGCGGCGAACGCAACGTCGCACTGGTGAATGTGGCGAAAATTGCGATGGCTTTCCGAATTTCCCTCGCTGAACTGTTCAGGGAGGTTTAAGCCTGGTGGGGAACCACGATTCCTCTTAAGAAGAACGAGGTCTCCGACGACCTGAAAGCAGAACAGACATAGGAATCAGGAAGCTATCGCGCGTCCACCTCCCTAGTTTTGCCCCTTCTGAAACCCCTCCCAGTCTCCGCCAAAAGCGACCAAACGCAGCAAAACCGTCCGGGAGCAAAGGCAATTCCGATGAAGAATCCTCGCACGTAGCGCCTCTACTTACTATTGGCTGTCACCCCGGTTAAGACTAGCCAGAGACTTGCTGGCGGCCGGCCAAAGGAGGAGCATGTCCCAGATTTAGTTGAAAGCGGCGGCGCTCGATGGGTTGCACTTTAGGCCACCTAGGCCTGGGGGAGTGCAGTGGGGCGTCTGTGAACCTTTCCACTGATACTTCCCGACCGCCAACTCTGAACTTAGCTTCTATGCTGTACATGGGCAGCCCTCCTCCGGGTTAGCATTTCAGAACAAGAAGATTCTTCATTCTCTCTGAAGAAACCTTCCCCGTGCTAGTTTGGATCGACGATCAAGCAGAAGACTTCATTCTAAGTTAAGCGGAGCAAATACTATGAGAAGAATGCGGGCAGTCTATCCCTTGGCCGGGCTGGTCCTCTTTCTCACTCCGGCCGGAGCCGCAACCTCCCAGACGCGTGGCATTGTTGCAGTTCGATTGGTTAATTCCATGAGTACAGAAAACAGCCAGCCTGGCGACACGTTCACAGCCACCCTCGCCGAGCCCTTGGTCGTGAGTGGTCGTGTCGTGGCGCAAAAGAACGCGCGGGTTACGGGCCAGGTGCGCGAGGTAGTCAGCTCCGGCCGATTGAAGCGCCCGGCTTTGATCACTTTAAGCTTGCACAGCGTGCAGTCGCACTCGCGCTCCTACCCCATCGCGACCGGCGACCTGACGATCAAAGCGGATTCTCACGCAACGCGCAATCTTGTGATCATTGGTGGCTCAACCGGAGCGGGCGCCGTGATTGGCGGAGCGACGGGCGGCGGTAAAGGAGCAGCCATTGGTGCTGCGACCGGCGCTGGTGTGGGAACCTTAGCTGCCTTTCTGACCGGCAAACGTGAAATCGAGCTGCCGTCTGAGACACTTCTGACCTTTCAAGTGAACTCAGTCACCATCAGTCCCAAAGAATTGGCGCAGCTTCAACGCGTGGGGGAAACAGCGCCCAGCGTACAGACGGCTTCCAGCCCGTACGAGGAACGCGATTCGTATTCATCGGTGGCGCGCCGGCGCGATCGCCGTTCGGATGAAGACGATGGCGATTACGAGGATGGCACTGGCCAGAAGCTGGGTAAAGGCGTTCAACCGACCGAAATTATCTTCACCAGGGATGAACGCATTCTCATAACCGACTGGTTCCGCAGATACCATAGCGATCTGCCACCCGGTCTGGCCAAGCGCGACCGCTTGCCTCCCGGGCTCGAAAAGCAGTTGCGCGAGCGTGGCACGCTTCCTCCTGGTTTGCAGAAAAGAGTCCAGCCCCTGCCTTGGGAGTTGGAACGGCGACTGCGCAGGCTGCCCCGGGGATACCGTCGCTTCATCATTGGTAGGAATGTGATCCTGATGGACGAGGGGACCGCCGTAATCTACGAAATCATCCGCAACGTCATCCCGTAGCCGCTGACGACGGAGACTGGTTCGTCGCTTCCCTCGCGCGGCATAGGAATCCATCTTGGACAAGGACGAGTGTCATAAGCGACCCCAGCAAGGAATCCCTGCTGATTGCTCAAACGAGCGTAGTGTGAATGCAATTCGTTCAGATAGGGAAGCCTAGGGACATCGTATCCCCCTGCGTCGTTGAGGTAGTAATCCAA
>CAZHLD010000009.1:0-4882 GCA_964533185.1 uncultured Acidobacteriaceae bacterium
GCTGTCTTTCACTACAAGATGTTTCCCGCGGGTGGAGAGCCCGGCCAGGTCCTTCTGCTCGGCCATGCGCTCGAGCGAGTGGTGGTTGCCGGAGAGCACCACGAGCGGCCTGTCCCCCAATGACCCGGCCGCTGCGGCCTCGGCCGCACTTACGGGCAGCGCTTCGACGTGCTGCCCCAGGCTCAGGAAACTCCTCGGCAGAGACCAGAACGCTCGCACAACGGGCCAGGCCTCGCGCGGCAACTTGCGGATCTCTCCGGCGATACGGCGCACGGCAGTGGCTGTCACTGTGCCGAAGGCGTTGGTCGCGGCGCGTCCCAGCCGCGGTGACCCGCGCGCGAACCGCTCAAGGCAGAAGCGCACGAACCCCACCCGCGCCAGCCACGCCGCCACCCGCGCATAGCGCGCCCCGATGCGGATCACCCTCTGCTGCTGGGGAGTCGGATTGCGCCATTCGTCCGGGTGGATGGGGTCTACGAGCACCATCCCCTGCACCTCGTCCGGATACCGGCCGGCAAAAGCCAGCAGCACATACGCGCCAAACGAATGTCCGACCAGCACATACGGCCCCGCAATTCCGGCCTCGGTCAGCAGTGTGTGGAGCTCTTCAGCGATTGCGTCTGCGGTGCGCGGCGTGCGGGCCAAGTCGCTCCAGCCCGTGCCGGCGCGGTCGTAGCTCACCACGCGCGCAAACTGTGCCATGAGCGGCTCCACCAGGCTCCAGCTCAGCGTCGAAGCCCCCATGCCCGACTCGAGCACCACGGTCGGACCCCCTTCGCCCGAAACGTGGATGTGCACCCGCCGGCCATCCACCACGACTAGCCGCCCCCGCGGCGGATACCGCCTCGCATCCAGCGCCGCCCCCACCGCCTGATACACCACTCCCGCCAGCGTAAGGATCAGGACAGGCCCTACCACAACCGTAAGTATCCAGAGTGTCGTCATCATAGGTATCGGTTTCAGTAGCAAGGATACCATCGGCCGTGTAGCCACCCGCCACTAGCCGCTCCCCGGCCGCCGTGCTAGAATGCGGCGGTAGCAGACAGGGACTCGTCCCCGGCACTTTTCCTTACGAGGCACTCCAATGTCCGGACATTCAAAGTGGGCCACCATCAAGCACAAGAAGGCCGCCACGGATGCCAAGCGCGGCCGCGTTTTCACCAAGATCATCCGCGAAATCACCATCGCTGCCCGGGTCAGCGGGGCTGACCCGGACACCAACCCGCGCCTGCGCACCGCCATCGCCACCGCTAAAAACGAAAATATGCCCAACGACAACATCGAGCGCGCCATCCAACGCGGGGCCGGCCAGCTTGAAGGCGAGCAGTACGATGAAGTCATGTTCGAGGGGTATGGTCCCGGAGGCGTCGGGATGCTGGTGCAGGTGGTCACCACCAACCGCAACCGCATTGTCAGCGAGATCCGCCACCTGATGTCCAAGGGCGGCGGCAACCTGGCCGAAGCCGGCGCCGTTGGCTGGATGTTCCACCGCAAGGGCGACATCGTCGTGTCTAAAGAAAAAGCCAGCGAGGACAAGATGCTTTCTGTTGTGCTCGACGCCGGCGCCGACGACCTGCGCGACGACGGCTCGGCCTGGGAAGTGATCACCCCGCCCGAAGCGTTTGAAGCCGTGCGCGACGCCCTGACCAAAGACGGCGTAACGCCTGATTCCGCCACGGTCGGCTGGGTGCCGCAGAATTACGTCAAGCTGACCGGCGCGCCGGCCCAGCAAATGCTCCGGCTGGTCGAATCGCTGGAAGAGCACGACGACGTCCAGCAGGTCTTCGCCAACTTCGACATCGACGAGAAGGAAATTCAGGCGGTCATGGCCGCCGGCTGATCGCTGGTTTCTCTGTACCCCGCGTGGCTTTTTTCTTGGAACTCTCACCAAAAAAGAGTAGCCAGCGCTTTTCGCGTCGCCGTACACTCTCGGCCATGCAGGCAACTGCCACTCGCAAGCAAACGACGCTGCGCGTGCTGGGCATTGATCCCGCCGCCGCCGGCGCTACCGGCTATGGCGTGGTCGAGCTCGAAGCCGGCCGCTGCCGCATGTTGCGGTTTGGGGCCCTGCGCCGGTCCAACGGCTCACCCGCCGACTTCCCATCGCGGCTGCGTGAGATCCACAGCATCGTCGGCCGGCTGATTAAGGAGTTTGCGCCGCACGCCGTCGCGGTGGAGTCGGTCTTCACCGCGCTGAACATGAAGACGGCGCTCCGCCTGGCCGAGGTCCGCGGCGTGGTGCTGTTGGCCGCCGCCGAAGCCGATCTGCCGGTCCACAGCTATTCGCCGCGCGAGGTGAAGCAGAAAATCGCCGGCTACGGCCACGCCGATAAACAGCAGATGCAGCAAATGGTACGCGCCATGCTGCACATGAGCGAAACTCCCGAGCCGGCCGACGCCGCTGACGCGCTGGCGGTCGCGCTCTGCCACATCTACGCCGAGCAGGCTCGCGCGCGAATCGCCGCGGCGACGGCTCCCCGCTCGCAGACCCCGCGCAGCCGCGCGGCGGCCGCCCGCATCTCATCTCTGCGATGAACCAACGAACTCTTCGCCGCCTGGCGCGGCCCTTTGTTTTTCTCTCAATTCTGTTCTGTTTCGCGGCTCCTCTGGTGGCTGCGGACGGCGCCCGCATCTCCTACCGGCGCGTTTTCAAATCCTCTTATCCTGAGTTCATCGAGATCCGCGTCTCCGAAAACGGTTCCTGCACCTACGACATCCGCCAGCTCGACGAGGATCCCGACCCGAAGCTCGGCGAAGTGAGCGCCCCGCTACGCGCCAAGATCTTCGAGCTGGCCGCGCAGCTCCGAAATTTCCACGGTATCGAACTGGACGTCCGCCGGCGCATCGCCAATCTCGGCCAGAAGACCTTTCGCTACGAAGGCAACGGGCAGATGCACGAAGTCAGCTTCAACTACACGCTGGACTCGCACGCTAATCAACTCATGCAGATTTTCGAAGGGCTGGCGCGCCAGCAGGAGCACCTGGTGAAGTTGCAGCGGCGGATGAAGTACGACCGGCTGGGAGTGAACGACGCGCTGATGCACCTGGAAAGCGACCTCAACCGCCGCAACCTGCCCGAGCCGCAACGCCTGCTGCCCACCCTCGAGCAGATTGCCAACGACCCGCGCGTCGTCGAAATCGCCCGCCAGCGCGCCCGCACCCTGGCCCAGCGCATCCGCAGCGCCTCGTGACTCCATGGTGCTCTAGTCCCTGTTCGGGTTTCCTTGCTAGAATGATCCCGCACAACCCCTGCGCCCTGCCGCTCATCCCATTGGACAGGGGTCGTCCCCGTAAAGGGGGTCGTATGAGCCGCCACCTTGCAGGTCTTCCGAGAATTTGCACCGCGCTTAGTCTTTTGCTGGCCGCCGTGGGTTTGGCTCTGGCTGCTCCGGCAATAGCGCAGGCCCAGGACAACTACAGCCACGCCCGCATTGTTCGTCTGAGCCTGGTGGAAGGTGATGTCCAGGTCCTTCGCCCGGCCGACGAAGCTGGTCAGCAGGAATGGGAAGAGGCTCTGGTCAACCTGCCCATCCAGCAGGGCTTCCGCCTGGCCACCGGCCGCGGCCGCGCTGAAATCGAGTTTGAAAGCGGGGCCACCGCGCGCATCGCCGAAAATACGGTCGTCGAGTTCACTGAACTGGCTCTGCTCGACGGCGGGCGCATCACGCGCCTCCGCCTGGTGCAGGGCACAGCGACTTTCTATGCCAACCTATCCCGCGAAGACACCTTCACCGTCGCTACGCCGCAGCTCGAGGTCAGCATTCCCGACGACGCCCGCTTCCGCGTGGATGCCACCGAGGAATCCAATACCGTTTCCGTCTTTAAGGGCGACGTCCAAGTCAGCTCTCGCGCCGGCACCAACAAAGTCACCAAGAATCGCTCGCTCATTTACCGCGCCAGTGAGCCTGACCGTGCCGAGATTGTCCGCAGCGACAACCCGGACAATTGGGACCGCTGGGTGGCCGACCGCGACGAAACCGTCCAAACCGCCACGAATGCCTCACTCCAATACTTCAATTCGTCGGATCGCTACGGCCTTTCGGACCTCTCCAGCTACGGCACCTGGAACTATTACTCCGGCTACGGCAACTGCTGGCAGCCCTACGGCGTCGGCTTCGGCTGGGCGCCCTTCACCCGCGGCCAGTGGATTTTCTATCCGGGCCTCGGCTGGACGTGGGTCAGCCACGAGCGGTGGGGCTGGTGGCCTTACCACTCCGGCCAGTGGCTCTTCCTGGCGGGTACAGGCTGGGTCTGGAATCCGGGCAGGTGGTGCCATCGCTGCTGGGACCCCGCGCCGGTTCACTGGGTGGACAACCGCGGAGTGATTGGCTGGGTGCCGCGCAGCCCGCGCGACCGTCCCGGCCGCCCGGACAACATTCAGCATGGCGTCATCGTGCCCACCTCGCGCGGCGGTAGGGATCGCCCGCACGACCGTCGCCTGCTCGGCGCTGATGACAATCCCGACATCCTCGACCGTCCGCCGCAGCGTATCGGCAATCTCACCGTCCGCGGCAACCGCGGAGGCGGGCCGCAGGACGGCGGCACGCGCGAAGGAGGGGGCGGCATCGTCTTCGATCCGCGCTCTCGCACCTACGTAAACGATCCGAACCGGCCCGTGCGTCCGACGCCGACGGATGGCCCTGTCGATCCTAATTTCAAGAAGGAAGGCATTCGCCGCCAGGAGGAGGACTCTCCGCCGCCAGTGAGGGGCTTCTCCGGCGACGTGCCGCAGCGGTCGCCCGGGCAGGTTCAGCCACCTTCGCCGCGCGGCCCAGCCGGAACGCCCACCGGTCCAACCGGTGGAACTGGATTCAGCGGTACCCGCGGACGCGATGGCATGCAGGACTCTGGTCAGCGGCAGAACAACCCGCCGCCGCCCCGC
>CAZHLD010000009.1:4982-21789 GCA_964533185.1 uncultured Acidobacteriaceae bacterium
ACGCGATGGCATGCAGGACTCTGGTCAGCGGCAGAACAACCCGCCGCCGCCCCGCGTGAACAATCCGCCGCCCTCTTCACCGCCTCCAGCGCCGCGGGTGTACACGCCGCCTCCTCCGCCACCACCGCGGGCCGAGCCCCGGACTTCTCCGCCGCCGCCCAGCCCGCCGCCGGCACCACGCGGCGAAACCCCAGCGCCGCGACCCAAACCACAGGGCTGAACACTTCGCAAATGTCCTGACACAAAACGGCCCGCTCCGGCATCGCAAGCTGTTGCCGGAGCGAGCCGTTTGCGTTCCAACTCTTTCGGCGCTTCAGTTCACGATGATCCCCGCATAGCCCACCACTTCGTCGCGGTCGCCGGTGACGTCTCCCGAAGTCGCGTATTGCACCAGCTCAGCCCGTGTCGCCCCCAGCTCCACGGCCGCCGTCAGCATCACCACCGCCGGCCCGTACCCGCACATACTAACCGCCTCGCGGCGCACTGTGTCATAAAGCCCTCGCGGATCGAGCGCCAGCATTTTCTGGATGGCCAGGTGGTCCTTGGCGCGAGTGACTTCATCGCTCTCATAATGGTTCATGTCCGAGCTGGCCACCAGCAGGACCTCGCCACCCACCTGCTGCACGGCGCTGGCGATGGCCCGGCCCAGGTCTTCCAGCGTCGAGATCGCCACCGGTCCCAGTGCGATGGGCACGAAGCGGAACTCTCCCGCCAGCAACTGCAGGAATGGCAGTTGCACCTCGAGTGCATGTTCGCTGTGGTGCGCCAGGGCATTCTCCTGCAGCGCCGGGAACGATTCTCGAATCTCCCTGGCCAGATACTCGTCCACTTGCGCCTCGCCAAGCGGCGTTCGCCAGGCGCCTTCGGAGAGTATGGCCAGCGCAGCACCCTGCGTGTAGTGACGCGGCCCGAGCAGAATCATTCGTCGCGGCAGCCGCAGACGGCCATACACCGCGCCTGCCACCGCGCCTGAGTACATATAGCCGGCATGAGGTACCACGCATCCCCGCGCAGCGATTTTTTCCTCCGCAGCGATTCCAACAGTGAATTTCTGCACCTGGTGGGTCAGTTCGCGCGGGTCGGCGGGGTAAAAACGACCGGCAACGGCTGGGAGGCGAAGCATCGAAATGCCTCTACGAGGACTCTTCAGAGGGAAGGAGACATCTTTCCTTTGATCTTTAGCGCGACGTCCTTTCCTGCTTCGTGCTCAATGGTGACCTTATCGCCGTACTGAAAACCGCCCAGGTCGAGGACCTCTTGGATTCTCTCGCGGATTTCTGGCGAGTACGTGAACGTGCGGATGGCCAGCTCGTTGTCCTTGCTGCGCACTGTGATCTGCGCGTTGTTCATGTGTTGGACGTAGCCGGTAAACTTGACGCGCTTGGGCTTGGGCTCGCTCTGCCGGACAACGATGGGCTTGCTGGTATCGATCTGCTGGGCACACACCGCCTGCGGAAGGACCAGGACGGCGGTCGCCGCGGCCGCCAGCAGCACGGCGCCAATGTTATTCCGTTTCATCGAGCGAGATCTTCAGCGACTTCAGGAAGCGGATGTCCTGCGGCGTCATCTCCAGTTTTGCCGCCTGGCGATCCTCTTCCAAGATTTCTTCGTCCACCTGGATGTGCAGCGACTCCAGGAACCGGCGGTCTTGCGTCGTGATGCGTTTCGGTTGTGCCTCGCGCCGGGCCAGGCCGATCGTGGCGTCAAGCTTCAGCACGATGTCAAAGCCCGCCGACCGCACTTTGGCAATCGCCCCGGAAATGCGCTCGGATTCCGAGACAGTGTCGTTGATGGCGTGGCCGAGCTCCCGCAACAGTTGTTTCAGATGGTCGTCCAGTTGCACTAGCCCATCCTCCTCTCGCCCCCAGCGAGACTCTGGAACTGGAGAATACCTCTTCACATTGTAGGTTTCTCCCGGCGCGGAGACAAGCCCCGGCTGCGAAATGTGTGCCGCCTCAGTATCGAACGGCCGCGCAAAGCATTGCGGCATTCGGCGGCGACTGGCTTTATACTAGAATCGGCCGATGGCCACGCAGTTCTTGTCTGCGCTGTTCGCCGCCGTTGCCGGCTTTCTCCGGGTGGTCTGGCGGGCGGCGCGGCAGTTGTTCCACGAGATGACGGGTGCGCTCTTCGCGCTTTTTGCCGCGCTCGGAGGCGTTACCGCCTGGCGCGAATGGCAAAAAGGCTCGGCCCGATGGATACTTGCAGTAATGATCCTCTTCGCCCTCGCGATGGCCTTTTTCGCCGTGACTTCGTTTCGCCGCGCGCGCCGCGTGTGATGATCCGTTTGCGATGAGTAAGAAAAGCGACAAGCCGCCGGCTCTGCCCAAACGGAGAGAGCGATTCACTACTCTCTCCGGCCTTCCGCTCGAAACACTCTACACGGCCGACGACCTCTCCGGCCGGGATGCGGAATCCGCGCTGGGCTATCCGGGCCAGTACCCCTTCACCCGCGGCGTTTACCCTACGATGTATCGCGGCCGGCTGTGGACGATGCGGCAGTACGCTGGCTTCGGCACCGCGGTCGAATCAAATCGGCGTTATCGCTACCTGCTGAGCCAGGGGCAAACCGGTCTCTCCGTCGCCTTCGACCTCCCCACGCAGATCGGTCTCGACTCCGACCACGCCCTGGCTTCCGGCGAAGTCGGCAAGGTCGGCGTGGCCATTGATTCGCTCGAGGACATGGAGACGCTCTTCGCAGGCATCCCGCTCGACCGCGTCTCCACCTCGATGACCATCAATTCCACCGCCTCCATCCTCCTTGCCCTCTACGTCGCCGTCGCCAAAAAACAAGGCGCCAATCTGAAGAAACTCTCCGGCACGGTGCAGAACGACATCCTGAAGGAGTACATCGCCCGCGGCACCTACATCTACCCCGTGCGGCCGGCGATGCGCATCGTCACCGACCTTCTTGCCTGGTGCCGCACCGAGCTCCCCAACTGGAACACCATCTCCATCTCCGGCTACCACATCCGCGAAGCCGGCTCGACCGCCGTGCAGGAGGTCGCCTTCACCCTCGGTAACGCTATTGCCTACGTGCAAGCCGCCGTCGACGCCGGACTGCACGTGGACGACTTCGCCCCGCAGCTCTCCTTCTTCTTCAACGCCCACAACGATCTGCTCGAAGAAATCGCCAAGTACCGCGCCGCGCGCCGCCTCTGGGCGCGCATCATGCGCGACCACTTTAGCGCCAAAGACCCGCGTTCGATGATGCTCCGCTTCCATGCGCAGACGGCGGGCAGCTCGCTCACCGCGCAGCAGCCGGAGAACAACATCGTTCGCGTGGCCATCCAGGCGCTCGCCGCTGTGCTGGGCGGCTGCCAGTCGCTGCACTGTAACGCGCTCGACGAGGCGATGGCCCTGCCCACCGAGCAGGCCGCGCTCGTCGCTCTGCGCACCCAGCAAATCCTCGCGCAGGAAAGCGGCGTGGTGAACACCGTGGACCCCGTGGCCGGCTCCTACGCCATTGAAAAACTCACCGATGAAATTGAAACGCGCGCCAACGAGTACTTGGAACGCATCGCCGCACTGGGCGGCATGTTGCGCGCCATCGAAACCGGCTTTGTCCAAGCAGAAATCCAGAAGGCCGCCTACGACTATCAGCAGACCATCGAGCGCGGCGAGCAAGTCGTCGTCGGCGTCAATCAGTTCACCGCTGAAGAGGAGCGACCCATCCCTACCCTGCGCATCGACCCGGATATCGAGCGCGCGCAAGTCGAGCGCCTCCGCGCTCTGCGTGTCCGGCGCGACGGCAAGGCAGCTTGCGCCGCGCTGGGCGACGTTATCGCTCGCGCGCAATCTGGCGAGAACCTGATGCCAGCCATCTGTGCTGCCGTCGAAGCCTATTGCACCGTCGGCGAAATCTCTGACGCGCTCCGCCGCGTCTTCGGCGAATACCAGGAATCCGTCGTCGTCTAGCGCCCTCCTGTCCCGCGAGGTGTCATTCTGAGCGAAGCGATCGAAGATTCCGGCCTGGCCGGAAAGAATCCCTCCGTGCGCCACTCTCTCGAAAACGAAGTCCGCTGGCCACGCCACGTCGTCACCACCGCCGACGCCGTCCGCTTCATCGACGCCGTCGGCTTCTGTCTCCTCTTTCCCATCAAAAATCTGCCGTTGCCTTCGCTCTACTACGCCGTTGCCCGCCGCACGTCCATCACTTGGGATTCTTACACCGAGAAAATCTGGCATTGGAAGGACAACCTCGGCCGTCGCCGTCGCGCCTTCTACGCGAAATATTTCAAGGGCCGCGGCACGTTCATTTCCTTGAAGCTGTTGCCTCACTTCTTGGCCATGCGCGAATCCGCCGCTGCGGCAGGCGACGCCGAGGCTTACTATCGCGCCGGGCGCATCTCTGCCGACGCACGCGCCATCTGGGAAGCCCTCGCCGAACACGGGCAGTTGGCCACGCTCGAGCTGCGTCACGCCTGCAAAATGGACAGCAAAGCCGGCAACGCCCGCTTCAAGCGCGCCATGGCCGAGCTGCAATGTTTGCTGTTGGTTTTTTATTCGGGAGCCGAGCAGGAAACGGCCGCCTGGCCCTCCGGCCGCTTTGAACTGACCGCGCAGGCCTTCCCGCGCCAGGTACGCGACGCGCGCCGAATCACTCCCGAACACGCCCGCGCCGTCCTGGCCCGCAAATACCTCGAATGGCACTCCGCCGCGCCGCCGCAACTCCTGGCGCGGCTCTTTGGCTGGTCGAAGGGCGAAGCCGTCGCCGCCTGCAAACCCTAACCCGCCGCCTTCAGCGCCTCGAGCACTTCCACGGCGTGGCCCTTCGGGCTAACGCTCGGCCAGGTCTTGCGGATCTTCCCGTCCAGGCCGATCAAAAAGGTGCTGCGCACGATTCCGAGAAATGACTTGCCTAGGAAACTCTTCATCCGCCGCGCGCCGTAAGCATCAATGGCCCGGAACTCCGGGTCGCTCAGCAGCGAGAAATTGATTTTGTGCTTGGCCTTGAACTTGGCCTGCGTCTCCACGGAGTCGCCGCTGCACCCCAGGATCACCGCTCCGGCGGCATCAAACTTCTTTTTTGCGTCACGAAACTCGGACGCCTCATTCGTTCAACCCGAGGTCAGCGCCTTGGGAAAAAAGTAGAGCACCACGTGCTTGCCCCGCAGGTCCGCCAGGGTAATCTCTGTGCCGTTGTCTGCCGTCAGCCGAAACTCCGGCGCCTTGTCTCCTGTCTTCAGTTCAGCCATCTGTTTCACCCCGGTTCAACGATAGTTCACTTCCAGCCTTACTAAAGCCCGTTTTAACAGCCGATTCGTTATTAAAGTGAAAGGCCGTTTTCTTTAATAGCGGTCATCTCTGGCCGCCGCGGTCCCTCTCGGACGCAGTGGAGTTAAGCAGTCGCTTCAGCGTGTCGTTTACGACCTGCGGATTCGCCTGGCCGCGCGACAGCCTCATCACTTGCCCGACAAAAAACTTGAACACGCCTCCGTTCCCGGCGCGGTATTTGGCCACGTTCTCCGGGTTTGCAGCAATCACTTCACGCGCCCATTGCTCGATCGACACAGCATCGCTCACCTGCGTCAGCCCCTCGGCGGCGATGATCGGCCCTGCCGGCTGGCCGGTGGCAAACATCTTCGCAAACACTTTCTTGCCCGTCGCCACGGTGATCTGGTCGCTCTCGACTAGCTTCAGCAGCTCTGCCAGCGCCGCTGGGCTCACCGGACTCGCAGCGATCTCCTTCCCCGCATCGTTGAGCAGCCGCAGCAGCTCCGTCGCCACCCAGTTCGCCGCCAATTTCGCGGGAAGTCTCGAAGCCACCACCGCCTCGAAGTAGTCTGCCAGCGCACGACTGTCAGCCAGCACACCCGCATCGTAGGGAGTAATCCCGTACTCGCGCACCAGCCGCGCGCGCTTCGCTTCGGGCAGCTCCGGCATCGCCGCGCGGATCTTGGCCTTCCACTCCTCGCTGACGCGCACGGGCAGCAGGTCGGGCTCGGGGAAATAGCGGTAGTCCTGCGCAAATTCTTTCGAGCGCATCGGCTCGGTACGGCCCGCGCTCACGTTCCAGAGCCGCGTTTCCTGTTCGATGCTCCCGCCCGCTTCTAGCACCTCGATGTGCCGCCCGATCTCAAACTCGAGCGCGCGTTGGAGGTAACGGAACGAGTTCAGGTTTTTCACTTCCGTCTTCGTGCCGAACTGTTCCACGCCGCGCGGCCGCACGCTGACGTTCGCGTCACAACGCAGCGACCCTTCTTCCATGTTGCAGTCGCTCACCTCGGTGTATTCCAGCACCTGCTTGAGCGCCGTCAGGTAGGCATACGCCTCAGTCGGCGACCTCAGGTCCGGCTCCGACACAATCTCCACCAGCGGCACGCCGCAGCGGTTGTAGTCGATGTAGCTCTTCTCGGCCGAATCTGGAAAACCTTCGTGCAAGTTTTTTGCGGCGTCTTCTTCCATGTGCAGCCGCGTGATGCCGACGCGCTTTTGCACCCCGGCCTTGCCGGGGTGCGCGTTGTTGTGCGAACCATCCACCTCAATCTCGAGCCATCCGCCCGTGGCCATCGGCAGCTCGTACATCGAAATCTGGTAGCCCTTGGGCAGGTCAGGGTAGAAGTAGTTTTTCCGCGCAAACCGCGAGCGCTCCTGCACCGTGCAATTCAGCGCCAGCGCCGCGCGCACAGCCAGCTCGACCGCCTTCTTGTTCAGCACCGGCAGCGACCCGGGCAGGCCCAGGCATACCGGGCAGGTGTTTTGGTTCGGCCGGTCACCGAAGCGCGTCGAGCAGCCGCAGAAGACCTTCGTCACGGTCTTCAGCTGGACGTGCACCTCCAGCCCGATCACCGGCTCCCACCGCTCGAGCGCCGCCGGCGTCACACCGCGCACTTCTGAGGAAACTCGGCTCATCGCAAACCGTGGATTATAGCATCGGGAGCCTTACTGCCCGACTTCGGCGCGGCGCCGCACGGCAGCCAGCCAGTTTTTCGTGAGGCCGTCGTGGAACGGCCGAATCACGCGCCAGTAGGCCCGCCCGAGGCGCCCCTTGAACACGGCACAAGTCACATTGAAAACGCGACAGCCGTTTGCCGTGGGAACGATGACGAAGCTCACCAGCGCCCTGGCCAGTTTGTTCTCGACACTCAATCCAAGCTCCCGCCCCTGCTCCACGTGCTCGATTCGGAAGAAGACGTAGCTGTTGCCCGGCACAAACGGTCCCGCACGGCGGTCCCACTGTATGCCCTCATCCCAGCCAAACACTCGGCCCACCGCTGCGCGCACAGCCAGCAGCGCGCGCCAGTGCCAGCGTGGTGCGACGGCCTCGCGGTCTTCCAGCGCCGCAAACACGCGTTCCGGCGGCGCAGCCACGTCAACGGCGTGGACATTCACGACGGGGAACTCCGTCGCTCGCCGCCCAATCCACGTCTCGCCGCACGTCTTCAGAAACCCTGCCGACTCAATCTGCATAAGGGCATTGTAGGAGCGAAGCCCGCCACGGCGGGCGCCCCTACATCTGTTACATCATTCTCCGCCCACCGTGTATTTCATCCCCACACGAAACGCCCGCCCCAGCGACGGATACCCCAGCGCCTCCTGATAGCTCTTGTCGAGCAGGTTTTCAATTCGCCCGAACAAGCGCACGCCCCGGCCCATGTCGTAGCTGCCTGCAAAGTCAACGCGCGCGTAGCCGGGGTTTTGCGTCCGACCCAGCCCGAGGAAGTCGCTATCGGTGCGCCGCCCGACGAAATAGCCCGCCAGGTTCCAGTTCATCCGGCGGAACGCCGCATTTAGGATCAGGTTGCCGGAATTCACCGGACGTCGGAACAGCCGGTTGCCGGCCAACAGCGAAGGGTCAAACGCGTTGGGTGCCTGGAGCACGCGGCTGTCCACATAGCTGTAACTGCCGGAGACGCTCAGCCAGTTCGCGGGCTTGGCCTCGAGCGCCACGTTGGTGCCGCGCGCCCGCGCCAGGTCAGTGTTGAAAAACGTGCCGAAGCCAAACGGGCAGCCCGGCGGCGGCGCCAGCGGACACGGCCCGCCCGGAAAGCAAAACGTGAAGCTGACGATGTCGCGGTAGCGATTGTCGAAATAGTTGCCCGAGAGCCGCACGCGGTCGTCGGCCAGCCGCTGTTCGATCCCGGCGTGGATGGTGCGGCTGCGCTCGGGCCGCAAATCAGCGTTCCCGGGGAAACACGGATCGGCGCCGAACGACTGATCGAGCCGCGGCTCTTTGATCCCGCGTCCCATCGCAAACTTCAGCCGCGTGGCCCCCCAGAAGCCGCTGCCAAAGCGCAGCGCGTAAGCCACGCCGAAGCGCGGCACCACGCGAGTGCCGAAGCTGGCGTTGTCCTCGACGCGGAAGCCGGCATTCACCGTCAGCCGCTGTCCTAGCTGTGTGCGCCCCTCCACGTAGCCAGCCTGGTTGTTGCGCCGCGCGTGAACCGTGCCCAGCGCGCTGAGGCGCCCGTTTTCGACTTCGTACTGGTAGCCCGCAGTGACGCCGCCCTGGCGGAAGACGTAGCTCGTCTGTGCAGAAAATCCCGCGCGGTTGAACTGGTTCCCCGCGGTGAACGGGAAATCGCAGAACTGTGCCGTCGCCACCGCGCGCGACGAGCGCGGCGCAAACGCGCAGATACCGAACGGGTCGGGCTCGATGTAGAAATCGGCCAGTGGGTTCAGGAATTGCTGCCGGATGTAAGTTTCCGTGCTGGAGAGGCGATGCCGCCAGCTCGCGCCGGTTTGGAACTCCCAGCCCAGGTGGGCGCTGAAGTTTTCAAACCGGTTCTCCTGGTCGAGGTTGGGCGGCGTGAAGAGTGTCTGCCCGGGCGTGCCGGAGTGGCTGTTCTGGTTGCGCAGGCTCAGGCGCAGCCGGTTCGTTTCTGTGAAGCGCCAGCCGAAGTTGCCGGAGAGCGTCGTGTTGCGGAAATTGTCGTTGGGTCCTTCGCCGGAAGTTTGAAACTGACCTGCAGCCGCCGAGTAGTCGAAGCGCCCGACCTCGCCGGAAAGCAGCGCCGTGCCACGCGCGGTGCCGAAGCTACCTCCCTCCGCCAGCAACTGGAAGCGAGGCGTGCGCGTGTTCCCGCGTCGCGTAAAAATCTGCACGACGCCGGCCATCGCGTCCGAGCCGAATAGTGCGCTCGCCGCCCCGTGTACCACCTCGATCTTTTCCACGTTGTCGATCGTGAAGTTTGAAAAATCCATTGCGCCGCCCGGCTCGTTCACCGTCGTGCCGTCCACCAGCACCTTGGTGAAGTTGGAATTGCCGCCGTCGAGAAAGAGCGATGTCAGGCCGCCTTCGCGACCCAGACGCGCCGCGCTGATCCCCGGCGTGGCGGCCAGCGCCGCCGCCAGCCAGACGGTCTGCCGCTCTTCAATCTGCTGCCGCGTCACTACCGTGACGAGCGATGTCGCCGCGACGGCCTCCACCGGCTCGGCCTGCGCCGTCACCACGACGGTTGCGGCCAGCCGCTCCAGCTCGAGCCGCACACGCAGTTCGCGGTTCTCGCCCGCGTTCAGCGTGACAGTCTGCTCTTCGCGTGCAAACGAGGGATGCGTAATGCGGACGCGGTATTCACCCGGCTCGAGCCGCAGCTCAAACCGTCCATCCGCACCGCTGGTCGTCTGCACGGCCGCGCCGCTCGACCCGGTACGCTCAGCCGTTACAATCGCCCCGCGAATGGCTCCGCCGGTCACATCGGTAAGAACCCCGGTCAATGTTGCAGTGGATTGCGCTTCGAGGTGCAGTGTTGCGAACAACAGGACAAATCCAAAAGCCAGAAGCTTGCTGCGTTTCATGTGTGTCCTCCTCTCCCTCTCGCGCGGGAGGTGAAGGTTGTCCCGCCGGGCGCAGTAAAAGCGCCCTGCGGGTTGCGGACTCCGCCGGTCTCCTGGCTTGGCGGCACTCTGGCCGCACGGCCTTCCCGCTTCGCCGCCTCTTCCAGCGAGGCCTCGCGAAGCAGTGGCTCGTGCGCGATCAACAGACCGCCTTACAGTCGCGCGGCGGCGACGGCTTTTCACCGTCTTCCCGTGCACGGAGTCTGCGGGTTAAAATCATGCAACGCGGGCGGCGAGCTTTCGCCCTGCCGCAGGCGTCGCCGGAACAACTTACGCGGGCTGTGCTGGAACGCTGCCCAGCCCGGTCTCTTTTCTTCCCCGAATCGAGACCCGAGGCCGGCCATCCGGGCCAAACTCCACCTCGAGCGGCGCTTCGAACACCTGCTCGAGCAGCTCCCGCCGGTACACCTCCGCCGGCGGGCCCACCTTTAGGCACTTCCCCTTATGCAGCAGCACCACCTGGTCGGCAAACGCCGCAGCCATGTTGAGCTCGTGCGTCACCACGACCACCGTGTAGTGGTTCTCCGCTGCCAGTCGCCGCAGACGCTCGAGCAGCTCCACCTGCGCGCCGATGTCCAGGTGCAGGGTCGGCTCGTCGAGCAGCAGCAACAGCGGCTGTTGCGCCAGCGCGCGGGCCACAACCACGCGCTGTTTTTCTCCGCCGGAGATCTTGTCCATCCAGCGTTCGGCGAGCTGCGCGGCGCCCACCTGCTTGAGCGCGTTTTCCACGATGGCGAAGTCCTCTTCACTCTCAAAGTGAAATGTCCGGCCATACGGATGCCGCCCTTGCAGGACGTACTCCCACGCGCGCAGCGGGAAAAGCATTGAGCTTTCCTGCTGCACCACGGCGATCTTCTGTGCCCGCGTACGCGGATCGAGCTGGCTGGTGTGGAAGCCGTCCAGCTCCACGCGCCCTGAAAGCGGCTTGAGCGTCCCGGCAAGCAGCCGCAGCAGCGTGGACTTCCCGCTGGCGTTCGGCCCGAGTACAGCCACCAGCTCGCGCGACCTCGCCTGGAAGCTGGTGGCCTCCAGCGTAAAGAGCGGCGCCTGACGTCCGCCCGCCGAATAGGCGTAGCTGGCCTGCTCCACGTTCAGCCGCACGGAGTCCGCGCTCACCGCATCCTCCGCCGCAGCAGGTAGATGAACACCGGCGCGCCCGCCAGCGCCGTCATCGCGCCCACAGGCAACTCGGTCGGTGCGGCGATGGTCCGCGCCAGCGTGTCCGCCAGCACGACAGCGATCGCCCCGCCCAGCGCCGAGGCCGGAATCAACACGCGGTAGTCCGATCCCACCAGCCAGCGCATCGCATGTGGCACCAGCAATCCCACGTAACCGATCGCGCCGCTCACCGAAACGGCGAGGCCAGTCAGCACCGACGCCGCCAAGTACACCACCAACTTCACGCGGCGCACGTCCACGCCCAAGTGAATCGCTTCGTTTTCCCCGCCCAGCAACAGGTTCAGGTCCGCCGCGGTGGAATAGATCGCGCTGATGCCCACCGCCAGGCCCACGCCGAACACCCAGCGCAACTCCTCCGGCAGCGGCGTGGAGAGATCCCCCATCAGCCAGAAGGCCATCCCCCGCAGGTCGCGCCCGGCCAGGGTGGTCATCAGGAACATGATCACCGCCGAGAGAAACGACGCGGTGATGATCCCGCCCAGCAACAGCGTCGAGCCATCCAACTGGCCTTCGCGCCGACCGAGGAAATAGACTGCTGTGATGGTCAGTGCCGCACCCGCAAACGCCGCTGCCGGCGTCACCAGCGGTATCTCCGGCGCGAGAATCAGCGAGAGGATCGCCCCCAGCGCCGCGCCGCTCGATACGCCCAGCACGTACGGGTCAGCCAGCGGGTTGCGCAGCAGCGCCTGAAACCCCGCGCCGGCCACCGAGAGCGCCGCACCCACAAAAATCGCCAGAATGATTCTTGGCAGCCGCAGGCCGAACACAATCACCTGGAACTGGCTGGGCAGCTCGGCGCTGCGTCCGATGGCCACGCGGCCCAGGCTCAACACCAGGTCGGTCACTGAGATGGGCACCGCGCCCAGCTTGAGCGCCAGCACCACCGCGGCCAGCAGCACAAGCACAAGCACCGCGCAGATCCACAGTACCCGGCGAAACGTTAGCCTCTTCATAGTTGTGCCCTTGCGGCGACGCCTCGAGTTTCGTCTGCCGCGGCGGACGAGTTTCGAGTTGCGCTTTTTTCCTCAAAGGCCGTGGGATGTAGCTGCCGCGCAAGCTGCTCGATCGCGTCCACGAGTCGCGGCGCAGGGCGATTGATCGCATCGCTGACGATGGCCACGCGATGCTGGCGCACAGCTTCGAGGTCGCGCCAACCCGGCCGGTCTTTCAGTTCGGCAAGCGTCCGCTCGACGCCCTCCGCATGGGCGCTGGCGAACACAAGGAACTCCGGCTGCTGCCGGACCACTTCCTCCAGGCTCAGCCGCGGCCAGTCTTGCGAAGTCTCGACCACCGACTCCGTGCCCGCCAGCCGCAGCGCGTCGGCCAGAAACGTATTGCGGCCGGCGGAAATGAGCGGCTCATGCCAGACCACAAACAGCACGCGACGCGGCGCTCGCCCCGCCAATCGCTGCTTCAATTGCGACAGCCGCTCGCGCAGTTGCGTCACGAGTTGCTCGCCCCGCTCGCCCGAGCCGGTGACTTCGCCCACGTGGCGCGTGGACTCCAGCACGCCCTCCACGGTCTGCGAGCTGGTCGCATAGACGGCCAGCCCCAGTCGCGCAAGCGCGTCCACGGTCTCCCGGCGGTTCAGCGTCAGCGCCTGCGCCAGCACCAGGTCGGGCTGGAGCGCGACAATCTGTTCGAGGTTGGGATTCACGGCGCCGCCGATCTTCGGCTTCTTGAGCGCCTCTGACGGGTAATCGCAATAGTCGGTCACGCCCACCAGGCGGTCCTCGACGCCCAGCGCATAAAGCGTTTCGGTCAGCGCTGGCGCCAGCGAGACAATGCGCCGCGGCGGCACCTGCACGCTCACGCGACGCCCCGTCGCGTCTGTAAACTCCCGCGCAGCCGGCCCCGCTGGCAGCACGGCAGGCGTCTGCGCCCGCGCCGCAGAACTGTAGCCCGCCTCTTTAGATTTGGGGGCTTGCTGCGCCAACGTCCCGTGCGCGGTAACGAGACTTGCTGCCCACACCACCGCCGCGCAAAGAAAAATTGCAGCGGCGCCCTTCAGCGCGGCGCCTACTCGAAACTGTCGTGGATTATTTCCGCCCAACAAAAAAGCCCCAACCCGAAAAAGGTGGGGCTTGCGCCGCACCCTTTCTCGCGAAGAGTGTCTGCCTGCAACGGCTCGGGTGGGTTTCCTGACTGACCCCCTGCCCGTCCCCGTGTAACGGCGGCCTTCAGGCCGCCATCACCGGAAACGTTTAGGGTGGATCACAGTGGCGGGACCGCGGCCGATTCTCACGGCCTTCCCCGCACCCGCGCCTGCTGATTGTCGCTCACTGAGTCTATGCCGCACCGCACGCGGTGTCAATGCGCGGGCTATGACAAGTATTCCTGCTTGTCCTCTTGCGCTCTGCGATTCCGTTCAAACCTGGATCAACTCGTCGCCTTGGTTTTCTTCGCCCCAGCGGACCTCATCAATCCACCAGCGGCCACTGATGCGGACCAGCGTGAACCGCGCCACATAGTGGCCGCCTTCTTCAGACTCGGTATGCGTTTCCACCACGGCGCGGTCGCCAGACTCCTCGCGGCGTCGGAAGGTCAGCTCGTGCGTCTCAAACATCCCCAGGTGGGACACAATCAAGTCGTGAAACATTTCAAAGGAGACTTCCTTGCGGTAGCGCACGGAGAACAGGTCGTAGGCTACGCGAATTTCTCTGCCGGCGAGCGCATCGAGTTGCGCCTCCACTACTCCGGCCGGCGCCGAGCCGTCCTCAGCCTCCCTGGCCGGTGCCCCCACGCGCGCCAGCCGCCACGTGGTCAGCGAAAACGCAGCCAGTCCCGCCAGCAGCAGCATGGCAAACCGTTTGCGGAGGCCACTTCGGTCAGGAAGGTCGGATTGGGGGGCGAACAGGCTCATCGAGTCATCGGCCCAGGTGAAACCGGCGCGCCAATCATTCAATCACGAAATCGTCCGACGACTCAATTCTTCAGCGGTTTTTCCACTGCGGTTTGCGGCGCTCGACCAGCGCGCGCAGCCCTTCTTGCGAATCTTCGAGCTGGTAGAGCTGGTTGAGGAAAATATTCATGGAGTTCTTCAGGCCGTCGCGCAGCGTCAGTCCCATCCCGCCCATCACCGCGCGCTTGGCCATGGTCAGCACCGGCCCGGATTGTGAAGAGACCTGCGCGACCAGCGCTTCCACGGTCTTTTCGAGCTGGTTTTCCGGCACCAGACGGTTCACCAGCCCCAGCTCGTGTGCCCGCTCGGCGGTGATTGGCTCGCCCGTAAGCACCATCTCGAGCGCAATCTTCGGCCCGACAATATGCGGCAAGATGGTCGAGGCCAGCGGTGGGAAGACGCCGATGGTGATCTCCGGCTGCGCAAACCGCGCCCGCGGCGTGGCCACCACCAGGTCGCCGAATGCCGCCAGTTCGGCGCCGCCGCCGATGGCCGGCCCGTTGACCACCACCACAACCGGCTTGGCCACCTCGAGCATTGCGTTGAACGCTGCGTGGAATGCGTCCAGCATCTGGAAGACGCGCTGGCTGGTGTACTCGCCCAGGTCGATCCCGCCGCAAAACGTCTTTCCTGCGGCGTCCAGCACCACCAGCTTCACATCGTCTTTGTCTGCGAGCGCCTCGATCCCTGCGGCCAGCTCGCGCAGCATCGGCTCGTTCAGTAGGTTGTGTTCGGGACGGTCGAGTGTCATCCGCGCCGCCGCGCCCTCCACGCGCCAGCGCACATACTGAAACTCTTCGGGTCTGCGCCGCGACAGCCTACCCACAAATTCGTCAGCCTGCACTTGTTCCGGCATCGCTATTCTCCTGCCTGTCATTCTGGGGGCCGATCTGGTCGGCCCGATCAAAGATTCCGGCCTTGCCGGAAAGAATCCCTCAGAAGCGACTTTTCGAATCGCCTCTCCTTGGGAGATGCGCTCAGGATGCCACGCTTGCGGAAGGGGAGAGCGGGGAAAGGCGGGTCAGGTTGTCTCAATTGCTACGGCGAGGCCCATTCCGCCGGATACGCAAAGCGTCGCCAGGCCCCTCCGGCCGCGGGTGCGGCGCAGATGGTGGACCAGCGTAGTCAGGATGCGCGCGCCGGTGCAACCGATCGGGTGTCCCAGCGCGATAGCGCCGCCGTTGGGGTTGAGCCGCTCGCGGTCGAAGTGCAGCTCACGGTCGCAGGCCAGCACCTGCGCCGCAAATGCTTCGTTCAGCTCGATCGCGTCGTAGTCCGCAAGTTTCCAGCCGGTGCGCTGCTCGAGCTTCCTCACCGCCGGCACCGGAGCAATACCCATCACGCGCGGCTCCACTGCCGCTATCGCTGAGTCCACGATTCGCGCCAAAGGCTGGAGCTTCAGCTCGCGCACTTTTTCTTCGCTCACCAGCACGAGCGCCGCCGCCGCATCGGTCAGTCCGCTCGAGTTCCCCGCGGTGACCGTGCCGGTCTTCGAGAAAACCGGCGGGAGCTTGGCCATCGCTTCGAGCGTCACGCCGGCCCGCACGTGTTCGTCTTTTTCCAGCCGCGTTGGGTTGCCCTTCTTGTCCTTGCGCTCGATCGGGATCATCTCCGCTTGGAAGCGGCACTCCGCCGCAGCGCGCGCCGCCCGCTGATGGCTTTCCAGTGCGAATTGGTCCTGCTCCTCGCGCGGGATCTTGTACTGGCTGGCCAGAACCTCTGCCGTTTCGCCCATCACCATCTGCGACATCGGGCAAAAGAAACCGTCGCGGTACATCCCGTCCAGAAGCGGCTGGTTGCCCATCTTGTAGCCCCAGCGCGCCTCGAGCAGGTACGGCACGCGGCTCATGGATTCGGTGCCGCCCGCCACCACGATCTGCGCCTCACCCAGCAGGATCTGCTGCCACCCCAGCACCACTGACCGCAGCCCCGAGGCACACGCCTGGTTCACCGTGAATGCCGGGACGTCGTCACCCAGTCCCGCGCGCCAAGCAATCTGCCGCGCCACGTTCGGGCCTCCGCCCGCCGGCCGCGCATTGCCGAAGATCAGTTCGTCCACGTGCGGCCCGTCCCAGCCAGGCCCGCTTGCTCTTGAACCCGTTGCCCGTTCAGCCGGCGCCGAGCCGAACGCGCGTTCGATCGCCGCCTGCACGGCAATCACACCCAGGCTGGCCGCCGATAGGTCGGTCAGCGTGCCGCCAAACTTCCCGATCGGCGTCCGCACCGCGCTCGCAATGTAAACCGCACGACCCATGGCTTAGTTCCGCGATGCTAGCACAAAAGGCGGCGTGATCGGCTTGGACGGCGATTCCTGAAAATCACCAGCGCAATTGCTTACTTTTTCGGTGGGGCCGGCGACTTTTTTGCCGGCATGTTGGCAGCGTCACCGATGGGCGGATGACCGGCCGGTAGCGTGCCGTTTCCTGCCGCACCGGTTGAATCGCCAGTTGGCGCGGCCTCGCCAACCGCCGGATGGCCTGCGGGTACCGAATCCGATGGCGAGGGCGTCGGCGGCATCGCCGCGCCGCCCGGGGGGTGCATCGGGTTGTCGCCGCCGGCGCGACTGCCACGCACCACCCACACGTTGCCCTGCCGCTCGAGCTGATAGTTCATCTGCATGGTGAACCCGGCCGCGGCATTCCCCTTGGCCTGGAACTCCACTTGGGCCTGTGCCGTGTTCCCCTCGATACTCACCTGCCCGATCTTCACGTCCATTGCCGAGCGGTTCAGGTCGCTCCGCTCGGAGAGGTGCTTCTCGATCGCAGCACGAATCGCTTCCCGGTCGCGGTCGCCCTGGTCAGCCTTCTTGCACCCGGAACCGAGAAAAAAAGGGACTACAACTAGTAGAAGTACAAATGCTTTTCTCATAGCCTCCCCACTCCCAACTCTGAACTCTTGACTCTTGACTCTTGACTCTTGACTCTTGACTCTCAACTTTCAACTCTT
>CAZHLD010000009.1:21889-62874 GCA_964533185.1 uncultured Acidobacteriaceae bacterium
ACTCTTGACTCTTGACTCTTGACTCTTGACTCTTGACTCTCAACTTTCAACTCTTGACTCCAAACTGTCAACCGATAACTGACGACTGACAACTCCCCTTCCCCTGCGCTATTCTGTCCGCCTCATGCACGACCTCAGCTACTTCCGCGAGCACCTCGACCTGTTCGAGCAGATGGCGCGCAACCGCGGCATCACGCTCGACCTCGAGGGCTTCCGCAAGCTCGACCACGAGCGCCGCGAGCTGATCACCGCCACCGAGCGGCTCAAGGCCGAGCGCAACAAGGCCAGCGAAGAAATCGCCCGGCACAAAAAAGCCGGCCAAGACGCCTCCGATCTACTCACGCTTATGAAGAAAGTTTCCGAGGCCATCAAACAATCTGATGAAAAGATCGTCGCCTTTGACGACCGCCTGCGCGACTTCATGCTCACCGTGCCCAACCTGCCGCACGCTTCCGTGCCGGTCGGCAAAGACGCGTCCGCCAATGTCGAGGTGCGCCGCTGGGGCGCGCCGCCCAAATTCAGCTTCACACCACGCCCGCACTGGGAAGTCGGCGAGCGCGCTGGCATCCTCGACCTGCCCACCGCCGTGAAAATCGCCGGCGCCCGCTTCGCGCTCTACAAAGGTCTTGGCGCGCGCCTTGAACGCGCCCTGGCGAATTTTTTCCTTGATCTCCACACCGGCCGGCACGGCTATACGGAAATTCTTCCGCCCTTCGTGGCCAACCGCGCTTCGCTCACCGGCACCGGCCACCTGCCAAAGTTCGCCGACGACATGTTTCACCTCGAAGGCACCGACCTCTGGTTGACGCCCACCGCCGAAGTGCAGCTCACCAACCTCTACCGCGACGAAACCATCAGCGCCGATCAACTCCCCGTCAAAGTCTGCGCGTGGACCGCCTGCTTCCGCTCCGAAGCCGGCGCCGCTGGCCGCGACACTCGCGGCATCGCCCGCCAGCATCAGTTCCAGAAAGTTGAGCTCTTCAAGTTCACCCGTCCCGAACACAGCTACGATGAATTGGAAACGCTCGTCCTCGATGCGGAAAAAGTTTTGCAGGAGCTCGGTCTGCACTACCGCGTCGTGCTGCTTTCGACCGGCGACATGGGCTTCGCCGCCTCAAAGACCTACGACCTGGAGGTCTGGCTGCCTTCCACCAGCGAGTTAAAGGAAATCTCTTCCTGCTCAAACTGCGAGGCCTTCCAGGCGCGCCGCGCCGCCATCCGTTACAAGCCGCAGGGCGGCAAGAGCGACTTCGTGCACACCCTAAATGGCTCCGGTCTCGCTGTCGGCCGCACCTGGCTGGCCGTGGTCGAAAACTACCAGCAGGAAGACGGCTCCGTCCTTGTTCCCGAGGTCTTGCGCCCCTATATGGGCACCGACCGCATCCCCGCGGTGTGACCTTCACCACCACCGGCTTTCCGCTAACCAGTTTATAGTCAATGCCTTAGGAAGACAATCTGGTTCTGTGCGTCTGCCTGCCGTGCTACGTGCCTGTAATTTCTACAATTTCCGTGTTGACTAAATCCGCCAAATCGACAAACTTAGCGTCCGTACAATAAAGGTGGCAGGACCGGCCATGCGCGCCCCCGACCATTCGGGGGGTCCGGCCACAAGAGCCGCTGAGGAAAACGGACGCGGCGTGGGACTTTTGGGGCGTATCTTCCAATTCCTTATTTGGCTGCTGCTGCTGAGCTGGGTCCTCTGGCTCGTGCGACGAATTTTCGCCGCACCCAAGGACTCGCGCAAGCAGCAGTCGCAAGTCCCGTCGGGCCGCGAGCCGCGACGCTTGTTCCGCGACCCAGTTTGCGGCATCCACGTCTCCCCGGAGATTTCTTGCTCCCTGGAGGATTCGGGCCAGGTGGTTCATTTCTGCTCGGTCGCCTGTCGCGAGCGCTATCAGGCTTCGCAGCGGCATGCGGCCGGTGGATCAGCGTAAGGAGAAAACTCAGATGGCGATGGTTGCAAAAGCCGCTCCCCAGCCGATGATGCCGCGCATGGCGCCGCGGGAAGACCTGAACCCGTTCCGCATTTCGCAGATCCAGTTCGATATGGCGGCCGAGTATCTGAAGCTCGATCCCGGCCTGCGCCAGGTATTGCGCCAGCCCAAGCGCATCCTCGAGGTCTCCATCCCCGCGAAGATGGACAGCGGACAGCTCAAGGTCTTCACCGGCTACCGCGTGCAGCATAACGTGGCGCGCGGCCCGGCCAAAGGCGGCATTCGCTACCACCCCAACGTCACACTCGATGAAGTGAAGGCGCTGGCGGCGTGGATGACGTGGAAGACAGCCACCGTCAATATCCCTTATGGCGGCGGCAAGGGCGGAATCATCTGTGACCCGAAGCGGATGAGCCACAACGAGCTCGAACGCATGACCCGCCGTTACACTTCGGAGATCCTCCCCATCATCGGCCCCGAGCGCGATATTCCCGCTCCCGACATGTACACCGACGCGCAGACCATGGCCTGGATCATGGACACCTATTCGATGACCGTGGGCTACTCCGCGCTCGGCGTCGTCACTGGCAAGCCCGTCTCTCTGGGCGGCTCGCTCGGTCGCAACGAAGCTACCGCGCGCGGGTGTCTCTTTGTCGCCGAGGAGGCCTGCAAGATCAAGAGGATGTCCATACGCGGGGCCACCGTCGCCATCCAGGGCTTCGGCAACGCCGGCGCCATCGCCGCGCGCCTCTTCGCAGAGAAAAAGGCCAGGATCATTGCCGTCAGCGACTCGCGCGGCGGCGTCTTCAACTCCCGCGGCATCGACCCGATGAAGGCCGTCCGCTATAAGGAACGCTCCGGCACCGTCGTGGGCATGCCCGGCGCCTCGCGCATCTCCAACGACGACCTGGTCACGCTCAAGTGCGACATCCTGATTCCGGCCGCACTCGAAAACGTCATCACCCTTCACAATGCCGACCAGATCAAGGCAAAAATCATCGCCGAGGCCGCCAACGGCCCCACCACGCCCCACGCCGACGAAGTCCTGGCCCGCAAGGGTATCTTCATGCTGCCGGACATCCTTGCCAACGCCGGCGGCGTCACCGTCAGCTACTTCGAATGGGCGCAGAACCTGCAGGGCTTCTTCTGGGAGGAAGCCGAGGTCAATAACCGCCTGGCCATCGTCATGCGCCGCGCGTTTGCCGACGTGTACGAGACTAGCCGCAAGTATCACACCCACATGCGCGCCGCCGCCTACATTCTCTCCGTCGGCCGCGTCGCCGACGCTACGCTCGTCCGCGGCCTTTTCCCGTAGCCCGGGCCGCTTTACCAGCGCGGCCCATCAATTGTCTCTTGGGTTCTTTCTCTGGCTCTCTTCGAGGAGAACTTCCAACTCGGCGATTGCCTCGAAGTCGCGTGGGCGCCCCACCGCCCGCTTTACCTCAATCAAGCGCCTCAACTTAAGACACCGGCAGTTCACGCCGAAAATCTGAATCTGGATCGTGTGCGATTGGAGGTCTTCATATCGCCCGCCGCCGGTGATTTCGCCAAAGAGATCCAGCGCACCGAGGTCCGTCTGCAACGTGAAGTTTAGTCCGCTCTCGACGGTCTTCTGGTCGAAGCGGAAGGGAAGTCCAACTGGCGCTCCGCGGAGAGAGGGTCTGAGCGGGGCGAGCGATTTCACGAGCCGCCCAATGTTTTCCGATGTCCTGCGGTACACGACGTCAAGGTCCCTGGTGAGCCGAACCGAGCCATGTGCCGTCGCGGCAACGCCACCGATGAGAATGAACTCGACGCCATTCTTCGCCAATATCTCGAGTAATGAGCCGAAGTTCGTCATGACTCGTTGCGCGGCGCCTTGCGCAGCTCTTCCGCAAACCGCTGCAGCTCCATAAGCTCGTTCAGTCGCTGCTCCGGCGTGAGCTTCAGGCTTTCTCGAATCAGCGTTCGATCGATGTCCTTCTTATAAGCTTCGATCACCGGATCGACCCGCAAAGGTGCTGCCTTCTTGGCAGGGTGGGTCCGTGCGCTCCGCCGTTTTTTCTTCAATCGACTCACGCCATCTCCAAGTCTAACATCGCCGCTCAGATTTGCACATTCATCCACAGCCTTCCACAGGTCACACACCCAAAAATATTCTTGCGCCCGACGCGCATCAGTCGTACAGTCTGAAGTTGCGGGCACACTCGCAGCACCGAGTGCAGCCGGCAAACGTGTCTGGCGCGGAGGCACGCTACTCGTGGCAACGCAGAACGGTCACAGCAACTCGGCACCGCCGATCGTCCTCACCATCGCGGGATTTGATCCTTCCTGCGGCGCCGGCATCGCCGCAGACCTGAAAACCATCTCGGCACACAACTGCTACGGCGTCGCCGCCGTCACCGCGCTCACCGCACAATCCACGCAAGGAGTCCGCAGCACGCACATCACGCCCGCCGCTGTGCTTCGCGCGCAGCTCGACGCGCTCATCGAAGACGTGCACATCGCCGCCGTGAAAATCGGCATGTTGGGCAACCGCGCCAACGCCGTCGTCGTCGCCGAATTCCTCGACCGCGGCAAGTTCGAGCGCGTTGTGCTTGACCCTGTTGCCCGCGCGCAGTCAGGCGGAGCAGAGCTGCTCGATGCTGGCGGGCTGAAGTATCTGGCGGAAGAACTGATGCAGCGCGCGACCATCGTCACGCCCAACATCGCCGAAGCCGAGTTGCTCACCGGCAGCGAAATCAAAGACCTCGCTGCCATGGAGGCTGCCGCGCGGAAATTGTTCGAGCGCGGCGCGCACGCTGTCCTGGTGAAGGGCGGGCACATGGACAAGGCGATTGACTTGCTCTTCGACGGCCTGGAAGTGTTCACGCTGGACGGCGAGCGCGTAAAGACCGAAAATACCCACGGCTCCGGTTGCACGCTTTCTTCAGCCATCGCCGCGCATCTGGCTTGCGGGCGCCAGCTCACCGATGCCGTCATGTTGGCCAAAGCCTACGTCACCAAAGCCATTGAAAAGGGTTTCCCCATCGGCAAAGGCCCCGGCCCGCTGAACCACTTCTATCGCTTCCTGCATGAGCCCGCGCCGCGCGGCACCCACGAAGTCCCCCAGCACGGCCTGCACCCCGCCGCCGAGCCTGCTACCCACCGCTGACAATCGAAAATCGAAACTGGAAACTCGCCCGAGTGGGCAGACTTGTTTGTTAGCGGCGAAACACAAGCCGCCCAGCAACAATCGTCGCCATCGGCGCGCCGCGGAAACTGCGCCCGTCAAACGGGGAATTGCGCGACTTACTGGCCGATTCCGCCGCGTGAAACGTCCAACCATGTTCATTTGAAAAAATGGTCAAGTCGGCCGACTGGCCTGCGGCGATGCGCCGCTCGATGCCCAGCACGCGGGCGGGGCCCGTGGTGAAAAGCTCGACCAGCCGCATCAGCGACATCCGCCCGGAGTGAACGAGCTGCTCGAGCGCTAGCGCCAGCGCCGTCTCAAAACCGGTCACACCAAACGGTGCGCGGTCAAACTCCACCTCTTTCAGGGCCGGCTCGTGCGGCGCGTGGTCGGTGGCGATGGCATCCACGGTGCCGTCGGCCAGCCCCTCAAGCAATGCTTCGCGGTCTTCGCGCGCCGCCAGCGGCGGGTTCATCTTGTAATGCGTGTCGTACCCCACGTCCTCATCGGTCAACGTGAAGTGGTGCGGCGTTACTTCGCAGCTTACCGGCAGCCCCTTCTGCTTGGCCTCGCGAACCAGCTCGAGCGATTTCTTGGCCGAGAGATGGGCCACATGGAATCTGCAGCCGGTCAGCTCCACCACCTGCAAGTCCCGCGCAACGGCGATGGATTCCGCCGCAGCGGGCATCCCCTGGTGTCCCAGCCGCACCGACCGCGGCCCTTCGCGCATCACCGCACCGGCCGCCAGCGACGAGTCCTCGCAGTGGTCAATCACCGGCAGGCCGAGTGAGTGGCAGTAGTCCATCACCTGCCGCAATAGTTTTGCATTGGCGATGGGCCGCCCGTCGTCGCTCACCGCGACGATCCCAGCCTTCTGCATTGCCGCAATTTCCGCGATGGCCTCGCCTTTGCTTTCCTTCGACGCCGCTCCAATCGGCCACACCCGCGCCATCCCCGCCGCGTCGGCGCGCTCAACAATCGATCGCGTCACCGACGCGTTGTCGTTCACCGGCCGCGTATTGGGCATCGCGCACACGGCCGTAAATCCGCCACGTACCGCCGCCCGCGTCCCGGTTTCAATTGTTTCCGACGATTCGCCTCCCGGCTCGCGCAGGTGGCAATGCAGGTCAATGAACCCCGGCGCAACGATCAACCCCTTCGCGTCAAACTCTTCCGCGTCAGCCGCTTGAATCCCGGCCGAAACCTGCGCGATGCGCTCTCCATCGAGCAACACATCGAGCTGCGCGTCGGTCCCGCTCGCCGGATCCACCACGCGTCCGTTCTTAATCAGCAGCATCGCTGAAGCCTTTTATCACGTCGTTCGCATCACCCGGCGTGCCCAGAGTCAGCAGGAGCAGCAGCGCCATGCGCACAGCCAGTCCGTTGGTCACCTGTTCGAGCACGCACGACTGCGGCCCGTCGGCCACCGCCGGGTCAATCTCCAGTCCTCGCACCATCGGTCCGGGGTGAAGCACCAGCGCGTCCGGCCGCGCCCGCCGCAACCGCTCGGGCGTGAGCTGGTAGAGAAGCACATACTCCTCCAGCGCCAGCGCCGGTTCGTTGTGCCGCTCCTGCTGCACGCGCAGCACGAGCACCACGTCTGCGCCCTCGAGCGCTTCTTCAATTCGCGCCACGCGACGGATCGAGCTGCCCGGCGGCGCCAGGCATTCGAGCTCGCGCGGCAGCCACATCGCCGGCCCGCACAGCGTGAACCGGCAGCCGAATTTTCCCAGCAACTGGATGTTCGAGCGCGCCACGCGGCTGTGCTGCACGTCGCCGAGGATGGTGACGTTCAGCCCCGCAAGCGTCTCTCGACGGTCGCGAATGGTCAGCGCATCCAGCAACGCCTGCGTTGGGTGTTCGTGCGTGCCGTCGCCCGCATTGATCACCGGAATCTCGATTCGCTCCGCGACGAAGTGCGGCGCGCCCGACGAACTATGGCGCATCACGATGCAATCGGGCTTCATCGCATCGAGCGTTCGCACTGTATCGAGCAGCGACTCCCCCTTGCGCAAGCTCGACGCCTCCGCCTGCAAATTCATCGTGTCCGCGCCCATCCGCGCCGCTGCGGTGGCAAAACTGATCCGCGTGCGCGTGGAAGGCTCAAAGAAAGCCAGCGCCGCCGATTTGCCGCGCAGCGTGGCCAGTTTTTTCAGGGGGTGGCGCTGGATCTGCTGTAAGGGCTTTGCCTGGTCAAGAAGAAATGTAATCTGCTCGGCGGTAAGCGGTTCGATGCCGAGCATGTGGTGAAAACGGTGCGGCACGTTTCCTCGGAACGGGGCCTGCGGCGTCAGGGGACGCGTTCGACCAGCATGACGCGCTCCTCGCGGTCCACCTCGTTCAGGCGGACCTCGATGATTTCCATGTCACTTGTCTGCACGATGCGCCCGATGAACGTGGACTCGATGGGCAGCTCGCGGTGCCCGCGGTCAATCAGCACGCACAGGCGCACGCGGCGAGGCCGCCCCAGGTCGAACAGACCATTCATCGCCGCGCGAATCGTCCGACCGGTGTACAGCACGTCGTCCACCAGGATCAGGTCCTTGTCGTCGACGCCAAACGTGATCTCGCTGGACTGCACCACCGGCTGTTCCGCTATCATCGAGAGGTCGTCGCGGTAGAGGGTGATGTCCAGCGTGCCCACCGGCACGTCCACACCATCAATCCCGCGCATGGCCTGCGCGATTCGCTGCGCCAGCGGCACCCCGCGCCGGCGGATTCCGATCAGCGCCAGGTTGGTCGTGCCGCCGGTCTTTTCGATAATCTCATGCGCCAGCCGCTGCACGGTGCGGTCAATTTCCGTGGCGCTCATCAATTGCGACTTTTCCACAACGCGCATCGGGCCGCTATCCTAACACAGAGGTCCTTCCGCCCACAGCGCGCTCCGGCCGCACGCGCCGCGCCCGTGATAAACTCACCCGCTCCAGGGGAGGACGTGAACATGAATCTTGCCAAACGGTTTCTTGCCATCTTCCTTTGCGCCGCACTCCTTCTTTCTGCACCGTCATTGGTTCTTGGGCAGTCCTCAACTGCGCCCCGAGCCGCCTCCTCCCCTCAGCGCCCCAAACTCGTCGTCGTGATGGTCATCGACCAGTTCCGCGCCGATTTTCTCGACCGCTTCCGCAGCCGCTTCGGCCCCGGCGGATTCAACCGCCTGCTGCGCGAAGGCGCCAACTTCTCCGAGTGCTTCTATCCCTACGCCATCACCGAAACCGGTCCGGGCCATGCCACCCTCGCCACCGGCACCACACCCGACCGCCACGGCATCGCCTCCAACGACTGGTACGATGCGCGGCACAAGAAGGTGGTCGAAGCCGCCGAGGACGATTCCACCCGCATCGTGGGCGGCATTGCCGACCGCGTCGGCGCTTCACCGCGCAACCTGCTGGGCACCACCCTCGCCGCCGAACTTCGCTTGGCCACTGCCGGCCAGTCCAAAGTCTACGGCGTCGCGATCAAAGACCGCTCGGCCATGTTCTCCACCGGCCCGGGAGCACCGGGCGCTTTCTGGTACGAAACCTCTTCAGGCCGCTTCATATCCAGCACGTACTATTACAAAAACGGTCTGCCTACCTGGACCACAACCTTCAATGACCGCAAGCCCGCCGATCGCTACTACGGCAAAAACTGGACCATTGGCGGCCGCGTCGCTCTCGACATGTCCACGCCCGAGGGCAAGCCCAACCGCGCGTATTACGGCAACATCCGCTCCACCCCCTACGGCAACGAGCTCGTCATCGAATTCGCCCGCGAGATTCTCGAGAAGGAATCTCTCGGCACTGACCCCGTCACCGACTTCCTGTTTGTCGGCCTCTCGGCCAACGACTACGTCGGCCACCGGTGGGGACCCTACAGCGATGAGGTTGCCGACATCACCGTGAAGACCGACGCGCAGATCGCCAACTTCCTGAGTTATCTCGACCAGAAAGTCGGCAAGGGCAACTACTGGGTGGTCCTCTCAGGTGATCACGGTGTTGCCCCAACACTTGCGCAAGCCCGCTCCTTCGGCCTCGATGCAAAAAACCTCGACCTGAAAAGCGCCTTGACCACAATCTCAACGGCTCTCATCTCTCGTTGGGGCCCGGGCGACTGGTTCATCCTGGATGCCCCCGGCACGCTCAACCGCGAGACTCTGGCAAAGTACAAAGTAAGCGTCGAGGAAGCCGCTCGTGCCGCAGGCGAAGCGGCCATGACCATCGACGGCATCCTCGGCTACGTCACTGCAGAAAGGGCTGTCGCTCCTGCTTCCATTGTTCGCGCTTATCGTCTGAGCTATTTCCCCGGCCGCACGCCCGACCTGTTTCTTGTGCAGGAACCCTTCTCTCTCTGGAACGGCGACCGCGGCGGCACCACCCACGGCACGCCCTACAGCTACGACACTCACGTCCCGCTCATCTTCTACGGCAGCGTCTTCCGCACCGGCACGTACCGCGAAAACATTTCCACAACGGATCTCGCTCCCACGCTGGCCGCCGCACTCAGTATCAATCAGCCTTCACTGGCCACGGGCCGTGTGCTCACGCAAGCTTTGCGCGCGCCGCAGTCCGCCGCGGCCGCGACCATGAACAGACCGTAACGCATCATTTGTGAACGCATCGTCCCGCTTGGCAACGAGCACCGACTTTTCCACAGTGCTCAGTGTCCTCCGCTGCTCCTCGGCCGCGTTCGTGGTAGAATCCCGTCACTGCTCGTGCCGAGCGGAATTGATCTCCGTGTCCAGGTCGGCGCGCTGCGCCTTGCCAATCCTGTCCTTGCCGCCAGCGGCACCTTCGGTTACGGAATTGAGTTCGCCCACCTCGTAGATCTCAACCGCCTCGGCGGCTTTGTCGTCAAAGGCCTCTCCCTCGAACCTCTGAACGGCCACCCCTCCCCGCGCCTGTGCGAGACGCCGGGCGGCATGTTGAACGCCGTCGGCCTGCAAAACCTCGGCGTTCGCGCCTTCATTGCCGAGAAGCTTCCCGCATTGCGGCAGTACCGCACCGCGATTATCGCCAACGTCTTCGGCCACACCATCGACGAGTACGTCGAGGTCGTCCGCATCCTCGAAGACGCCGAGGGCCTGGCTGCCTACGAGCTGAACATCTCCTGCCCCAACGTCAAGCGCGGCGGCCACCTCTTCGGAACCGACCCAGCCATGACCGCCGAAGTTGTTTCCGCTGCCCGCCGGGCCGCCTCCCGCAGGCCCCTATGGGTCAAGCTTTCGCCTCTAGTCACGGATATCACCCTGACCGCGCAGGCAGCCGAGGAAGCCGGCGCGGACGCCCTCACCGTCGCCAACACCTATCCGGCCATGAGCGTAGATTATCGGACGCGCCGCTCCCGCCTGGGCAACCTGACCGGGGGCCTCTCCGGCCCGGCCATCAAACCGATGACCCTCCGCCTCGTCCACGAGGTCTGCCGGGCGGTTCGGATACCAGTTCTTGGATTAGGGGGTATTCAAACGGCCGAGGACATCCTCGAATACCTTGTCGTGGGGGCCTCAGCCGTTCAGGTCGGGACAATAAATTTCGTTGATCCTCGGGCAACTATCAGCCTGCTGGACGGTCTTAAGAAACTCTGTTTTTCTGAGAAAATAATGAATGTAAACGACTTACGCGGAACTCTTGCATAGTATTTTGGTTGAACTCCTGGTACGGCTGGGCTATTCTCTCTTGATGGTTTGTGGTTAAAAATGGACACTATGCGAAACAAACTCTTCATGGCATGGGCCGCCGGCCGGTGGCTGCTTCTGATGTTTCTGTTCACCCCGGCTTTGCAGGCTCCGCTGGTCGCCCGGCCAAGTGAACCCATTAAGCCACTCAAGGTCTGGGAGGGCACTGCCAGTTGGTATGGCTCCAACTTCCATGGTCGCAAGACTTCCAACGGGGAGATCTACGATATGAACGCCCCTACAGCCGCCCATCAGACTCTTCCTTTCGGCTCTCTGGTTCGTCTCGTCGACCTGAAGTCGGGAAAGAGCCAGATCGTCCGAATCAACGACCGTGGTCCATTCGTCGAGGGCCGCGAACTCGACGTTTCCGTCTACACCGCCGTCCGTCTGGACATGCAGGAACGAGGTGTGGCGCGACTCCGCCTCGAGCTGCTTGAGGTTCCTAAGCGTCGGTGACCCCGGTATCCCACTGTAAGCTTATCGTAGCGCTGGACTTTGACCGCCTTGCCCCTGCCTTGCGCCTGGCTTGCAAGGTTGCCCCTTTTGCCGACATGTTCAAAGTCGGCGGCCAATTGTTCACCGCCGAAGGCCCCCGTGCCGTCCGGGCCTTGGCCCGGCTGGGCACCGGCATCTTCCTCGACCTCAAGTTTCACGACATCCCCAACACCGTCGCCGGGGCAGTCCAAGCGGCAGCCAGTCTGCCCGGCGTGCGTCTGATAAATGTCCACGCCACTGGCGGCCTTCAGATGATGCGCGCCGCGGCTAGGGCAGTCGTCGGCCGCCGGAATCGCCCCAAACTGCTCGCCGTTACAATTCTAACCAGCCTGGACTCAGCCGCCTTGCGCCGGATCGGTCTGGCGGGATCGCCCGAACGCCGCGCAGTCCAGCTCGCCCGCCTCGCCCGGGAAGCTGGCCTCGATGGTGTAATCGCCTCCGCCCATGAGATTCGAGCCATCCGCCGGGCTTGCGGCCAAAACTTCCTGATTCTCGTGCCGGGCATCCGCCCTCGCCGGTCTGGTTCCTTCCGCCGGGACGACCAATCACGAGCTGCCACCCCAGCCGAAGCGGCCCGCGCCGGCGCCGACTTCATCGTCGTCGGTCGCCCCATCACCGCCGCACCTAATCCGGCCGCAGCCGCACGCGCCATTGCACATGAGCTTGCACTCGCCTCCCGCAATTGACCCGCTCCCCCTGCTTGGTTAGCATCGCTCTGTTGTTCCGCCAGCCCAACTCCGCGGCGACCGCACTTCCGCTCTTGCCACTGGCGGGAGTTCGCCCATGAAGAACGTCATCGTGGGCACGGCCGGCCACATCGACCACGGCAAGTCCGCCCTTGTCGAAGCTCTCACCGGCACCAACCCCGACCGGCTCGAAGAGGAAAAGCGCCGCGGCATCACCATTGACCTCGGCTTTGCCTTCCTCGAGCTCGAAGACGTCCGCATGGGCATCGTGGACGTTCCCGGCCACGAACGCTTCGTGCGCAACATGCTCTCCGGCGTGGGCGGCATTGACTTTGTTCTCCTCGTCGTCGCCGCCGACGAATCCATCAAGCCGCAGACGCGCGAGCACTTTGACATTTGCCGCCTGCTCGGTATCCCGCGCGGAGTCGTCGCCCTCACCAAAGCCGATCTCGTCGAGCCTGATGTCCTGGGCCTTGTGCGCCTGGAGGTGGAGGACTTTCTTCGCGGCTCGTTCCTCGACGGTTTTCCCATCGTCCCCGTCAGCTCCCGCACGGGGCAGGGAATCGATAATCTCAAGCGCGAGCTGCTTCGCGTCGCGCGTGAAGCTTCTCCGAAGAATGCAGCTCATCACTTCCGCCTGCCCATTGACCGCGCGTTTGCCATCAAGGGCTTCGGCACCGTCGTCACCGGCACTCTCGTCTCCGGCTCAGTTGCGCCCGAAGACGAAGTCGAACTCTTTCCCGCGCGCCGGAGCGTGCGCGTGCGCGGTGTACAGTCGGGCGAACATCCCGTCGAACGCGCCTTCGCCGGTCAGCGCACCGCCCTCAATCTCGCCGGCGTGGATCTTTCTGAAGTCCACCGCGGCATGGTCCTCGCCGCACCCGGCCGCTTTGAGACCACCCGCCGCATCGACGCCCGCGTCTCGCTTCTCCCCTCCGCGCGCCGCATGAAGAATCGCGCCCGCGTTCATTTCCACCAGGGCACCGCCAGCACCGTGGCTGAGGTTATCCTGCTCGATCGCACCGATCTTCCTCCGGGCGAATCCGCCTTCGCTCAGTTGCGCCTCAACGATCCGGTTTTGGCCCTTCCCGGCGACCGCTTCATCCTCCGCCAGTTCTCGCCCGTCGTAACCATCGGCGGCGGCCTTGCTCTTGACGTCCTCGCCGAGCGCCACAGGCAACGCGACACGGGCGTGATCCCCCTGCTCCAAACACTTGAAAAAGGCAGCCGCGAGGAAATCCTCTCTGCTCTGGCCGCGGCCACGCCGCGCGGTCTCGAAATGAGCCAAATAGTCAGCCGCACCGGCTGGCTCGAGCAGGAAGTGATCGAAACCGCTCGCCTCCTCGCCCAACAAGGCAAGCTGCGCGTGGTCGGCGAACAGCCCCTCGTCATCGTCTCAAGCGACCGGCTCGCCGAGTGCGTCGCCCGCATCCGCGCTGAAGTGGATGGCTTTCACCGCGCGCATCCTCTTGTCGAAGGCATCCCCAAGGACGACCTCCGCGCCCGCGCCGCTGCAGGCGTCTTCCCGGAAGTCTTCGCTGCGGCGCTCGACCAGCTTGCCGCCGACGGCTGGCTCGTCCTTGCCGGCGACACCGTCAAGCGCGCCGGCCGTGCGATCGCCCTTCAGCCTGAAGAGGCCCGCGCCAAGCAGCAAATCGAAGAAGCCTTCGCCCGCACCGGCCTGACTGTGCCTTCGGTGAAAGAGGTCCTGGCGAAGTTGACCGTGGAACCCAGGCGCGCCGAGAAAATTCTCCAGCTCCTCCTGCGCGAACAAGTGCTCGTGAAAGTGGCCGACGATCTGGTCTTCCACCGCGACGCGCTGGCCCGACTCCGCCAGCTTCTCTCCGACTACAAAAAGAAAAACGGCCAACGCTTGCCCATCGCCGCCTTCAAGGAGCTCACCGGCATCAGCCGCAAGTACGCCATCCCCCTGCTCGAATACCTCGACCGCCAGCGCGTCACCCGCCGCGTCGGAGATGAGCGCGTGATTCTGTGAGTTGCCCTGGCATCCGGCCTGATTCGGCCTTCCGCAGAGCTGGTCGCGGAAGTCTTATTGACCGGGGGCGTCCCGGAGCCTAGAATCGCTGGTGGGAGGATTTATCCATGAGGTTTGGTCCGACCGAACTGCTCATTATCCTGGCTATCGTTCTCGTGCTCTTCGGCGCAAAGAAAATCCCCGAGTTGGCCCGCGGCCTGGGCGAAGGGATTCGCAATTTCAAGGACGGCATGCGTGACGACAAGCCCGCCGGCGAAAAGCCCGCCGAAGAAAAAAAGTAACCAGCTCGCTCGTGCAAGAGTTTTGCGGGAATTCTTCGGAACGGGCGGCCTGTGCGGCCGCCCGACTTGTTTCTAGGCTTGGCTTTCTTTCCAACCCATCTCACTCAGCATGCGGTAGAGCCGCGCCAGCGGCAGCCCAACCACGTTGAAGTAGCAGCCTTCCACTCGGGCTACGAACCGCCCGCCGCGTCCCTGGATCGCATACGCACCGGCCTTATCGAGTGGCTCCCCGCTGGCCACATACGCTTCGATTTCCGCTTCGGTGAGTGGTGCGAACGTAACTTGCGTCGTCTCCAGTTCAACCCGCGCCGCGCCTCCAGGAATCCTCAGCACGGCCAGCCCGGTAAGCACCTGATGCGTGCGCCCGCCAAGCCGCCTCAGCATCTGTGCGGCATCCTCGGCCGACGCTGGCTTACCGAGCACCTCTCCATCCATCACAACCACGGTATCCGCAGCAATCACGATCGCCGGCGGGCTGATGCGTGCCGCTACGGCGCGTGCTTTCACTTCGGCCAGCCGCCGGACGTACGCCTCGGCCGGCTCCCCTTCGCGTCGCGATTCATCCACGCCGGCGGCAATCGCCTCGAAGGCGAAGCCCGCGTCGGCCAGCACTTCAGCGCGCCGGGGCGAGCCCGAGGCAAGGACGAGCTTGGTCACCGGCCGCCGTAGCTCCTTCGCGTCTAGCGAATCCTTAGCGAGGTTCTCGTCGTGAAGCGCAGTTGCGATTCCGCGGTGAATTCGATGTCTTTCTTCCCGGTGGCCGCCGCGCCGACTGTCCCTGCGCCAGCGCCGACCGCTGCGCCGATGGCCGCTCCCTTGCCGCCGCCCGCAATCGCTCCGATAAGCGCTCCGGCCGCGGTGCCGCCGCCGATCGCCACTACGTTACGCTTGTTGTGGTTGGGGCCGGTCTGGCTCCAGAGGTTCGACGCCACGGCATAGCTCCTGCCGTTTACCACCACCGAGGTTACCCGCAGCGAGAGCTTCGCCGGCGTCTGCAACCGCCCGGAGGCCTGCACGGCCGCCACGCTGACGGTCGCTTTCGATCCCTTCGGGACCACTGTCCTCCCGTTGACCACCACGTTCTGGGCCACACTGCCCGCCAGCTTGTCTCCCACCCTGGCGGTCTTCGAACTCACTGACTGGTCCAGCGAAACGATCACTTCCGTGCCTACTGGCACGGTTCCCTGCGCAAGCACCACCACCGGCAGAATTGCCGCCAGTGCCGCTGCCAGTACACCTATTCTGAGCTTTCGCATGGCTGTTCCCCTCTCGAATTAGAATTCCGGGCTAGCGTGAAAAGTGTATCAGAATCCCGGCGGGTGTGCGGCTAGGCTGAGGGCTCAGATGCTTGTGTGGAAACCCTCCTCAGTCTCCTCGACCAGAAGGTTGTCAATCAGTCGGGTCGTGCCGATGAAGACCGCCAGCAGCAGGAAGCACGCCCGCCGCAGCCGCGTCACCTGCTCGAACGACTCCACGTCCACCACCTCGGCGTAATCCGTCGATGCCAATGGTTCAGCATCCAGCACGCACCGCATCGCCGCGATCAGCCGCCCCGCGTCGCGTTCGCCGCCGGTGATTTCGCTCTGGGCCGCCCGCAGCGCCCGGTTCAGCACCGTCGCCGCCCGGCGTTCTTCGGGCGCAAGATAGGCATTGCGCGACGCCATCGCCAGCCCGTCCGCCTCGCGCACAATCGGACAGATCACAATTTCCGCGTCCAGGTTGAGGTCTGCCGCCATCTTGTATACCACGTGCGCCTGCTGCGCGTCCTTGCGACCGAAATACGCGAGCCGCGGCCCAACAATCTCCAGCAGCTTCAGCACCACCGTCGTCACCCCGCGGAAATGCCCCAAGCGCGAGCGCCCCTCGTGTAACTCGCTGATCCTTTCCACATCCACGTAGGTGCTGAAGCCCGGCGGATACATTTCGGCCACGCTCGGCGCAAAGAGATACTCCACTCCAAGCGATTCGAGCATCGCTCGGTCCGCCTCGAACTGCCGTGGATATTTCTCCAGGTCTTCTTTCGGGCCAAACTGCTTCGGGTTGACGAAGATCGAAACGACCACCGGCTGGCACTGCTGTTGCGCCGCTCGCACAAGCGAGAGATGTCCTTCGTGCAGCGCCCCCATCGTCGGCACCAAACCGACAACGCGCCCTGCGGCCCGCGCCTCGCGCGCCACCTGCTTCATCCATTTAACCGTGTGGATTGTTTCCATCGAGAGCCAGCTCCGGCTCGCCTGGCGCAGATTTCATTCTTCCAGCTGGCCGGCCAGTGCGTCGTAGTAGCGCAGCAGGTCGGTCGCGCGCGGTTTGGCTCCCAGTTGCCGGAGCAGTGTGGTGACTTGCCCGCGGTGGTAAGTACCGTGGTTCACCAGGTGGTGCAGCATGGACATGAGCGGGTAGCCAAACCGGTTCCCCCTCAGGTTTCGATATTCGATCACCCGGTCGAGATCGCTCGGCTTGAGACCCGCCACAAATTCTGCAAGCCCTCGTTCGATCTCCACCCAGCGCTCCTGCATGCTCGCTAGTGTCGGGAACTCGGACTCCGGCAGCAAAGCCTCCGGCGAACGCCCCTGCCATCGCTCCAGCCAGATCCATTCCCCGCCCAGTATGTGGACCAGCGTCCCGCGTACAGACCCGAAACTGGTGCTCAAATCCTGCGAGAACTGCTTCTCGGTCAACGCGGCGCACGCCTCCAGCGTGCGATGGTTCGCCCAGGCATTGTAGTGGTAGAGCGCGCGGATGGTTTCTAGACTCATTGTTTTCTCGGGAAGACTTCCGCGCTCACAATTACGCGGAAGCCTGAGCGGCTCGTTCGCGGTAGAAGGCAATCAAGTCGGTGGCTGTCGGCTTGGCGCCCAACTGCCGCAGCAGCGTGGTGAGCTGCCCGCGGTGGTAGGTGCCGTGATTCACCAGATGCTGAAGCATCTGCCAGAGCGGGTGCGTGTACGGCACGCCGGCGGTCGTGCGGATGGAGTGCGTGCGCGCCAGGTCGTCGGGCGTAAGACCGGCAACAAAGTCCAGTAGGTCGCGCTCGAGCGGCCCCCAGTTCGCGCGGACGCTGGCCAGGTCGGCGTACTGCTCGGCCGACGGTAGCGAGGTCGGCAAGCGCCCGTGCCAGCGCTCCAGCCAGATCCATTCCGCGCCCTTGATGTGTGCGAGCGTGTCCCGCACGGACGAAAAGCTCGACCCTAGGTGGCGTGTGAACTGTTCGTGGGTCAGCGCAGCACAGGCGTCCAGCACGCGATGGTTGGCCCAGGAGTTGTAATCGTAGAGCAGGCGGATCTCGTCTGGTGTCATGACCCCCTCAAAGTCGGCGAGATGGTGTGACCAAATTCGGCCGTCGGTGTGACGCCACTGCTAGATTTTACGCGTGGGAGCCGATTCACGCGAGCCTGCTGGCAGATGGAACGACTCCGCATCCGACGGGAAGCGCCCGTTTTGCACATCGTCACAGTACTCTCGTGCCGCCTGCGAAATCGTCTCGGCCAGGTTCGCATAGCGGCGCGCGAACTTCGGCGTGTGCCCCAGGCTGAATCCGAGCAGGTCGTGGATTACGAGCACCTGTCCGTCGCAATCCGGCCCGGCTCCGATTCCGATCGTGGGGATGCGCAGCTCCGCTGTGATCCGCGTGGCCAGCTCGCGCGGAACCGACTCCAGCACAATCGAAAACGCTCCGGCTGCCTCCACCGCCCGCGCATCGCGTAGGAGTTGTTCGGCCGCCTCCGGCGTTTTGCCTTGTACCTTGAAGCCGCCCATCGCGTGCAGCGATTGCGGCGTCAGCCCGACGTGGCCCATCACCGGAATCTCCGCCTCCACCAGGCGCGCGATTAGCTCCAACCGCCGCTCGCCGCCTTCCACCTTCACCGCCTCGGCGCCGGCTTCCTTCACGAACCGCACCGCATTGCGCACCGATTCGGCCACCTCGGCGTGGTAGCTGCCGTAGGGCATGTCCGCCACCACCAACGCGCGTCGCGTGCCGCGACGCACGGCGCGCGTGTGGTGCAACATTTCTTCCATCGTTACGGGCAGCGTGTTCTCGTAGCCCAGCACGACCATTCCCAGCGAATCGCCCACCAGCAGGATGTCCACGCCGGCCTCGTCCAGCAGGCGCGCGGTGGGATAGTCGTAGGCAGTCAGACAGGTAATCTTGCGCGGGACGTCCGATTGCGGTTTTGAAACAGGGAATTTCCGACTCAGGATGTCGGGCACGGTCACTTTCCCGTTGCCCGCACGGGGCGCGACGCTCATTGGTACCTCCGGTGCCGCTCCCGAATCTCCGGGATGCAGCCCATCAAAAGCATCCTAGCAGATATGCTGGCCCAGGGCCATGCCCTTGTGTCAATCTCACTCGAACGCTACATACTGCCTATTCGATGGAAACAGTTAGCGTCTCGGCCGCGTATATCTAGAGGGATGGGTATTGCTCCGAGAGAGGAAATGACTTACTTCATCCTGTTGATCATCCTGGTGGCGCTCTTGTTGGCCATCATCCGCGTGGCCGCCGGCGACGACCCTCACGCCAACATGACCGAGGAAGAGTTTGAAGCCGAGGCCAGGCGCGTCTCAATGACGGGCGTCGCCATGACCGAGCTTCAAAAGCACATCGACCCCCAGCACAAGGTCGAATACCTGGCCCAGCGCGACAAGCACGTCGAAGCGGATTCCAGCGACTCCGGCGACCGCCCACCAGACCCCCCGGCCAAACCCTGAGTTTCTGTCAGTGCAGGGTTGGATGTGCCCGGCAATCGTCCACTTCATCGGCCTCGACTTCGTTCGGGCAATGACTGTTGTAGAATAGCCGGCGGCTGCGCTCACCTGCTGTGGCAGTTTCCCTAGTTTCCGGAGACTCTGCCCAAGTACCAAAACCGAAGGTCAAGATGCAAGAGCCAAAGACTGCAAAACCCCAAGCGCCACCCGAGCTTGACCCCATCTTCCGCCCGCGGTCCATCGCCGTCATCGGCGCTTCCACCGAGCCTCACGCTCTCGGCCGCCAGATCCTCGAGAACATCATCAACTATCGCTTCCGCGGCCACGTCTATCCAGTGAACCCGAAGGCCAAGGAGCTGCTCGGCCTCCGTTGTTTTCCCTCCGTCTGCGACATCCCTGACGTGGTTGACCTGGCCGTGGTCGTTGTCCCGCGCGAACACACTCTGGCCGTGGTGGCCGATTGCGGTCGCAAAGGCGTCCGCGGCGTCGTCGTGATCACCGCTGGCTTCCGCGAAACCGGCGAGGAAGGCGCCGCGCTCGAGCTGCAGTTGTCGGCACTGGCCCGGCGCCACGGCTTCCGCCTGATCGGGCCAAACTGCATGGGCGTGATCAACACCGACCCGCTTGTCCGCCTGAACGCCACCTTCGCCCCCACTATGCCCCTTGAAGGCCGCAAAGCATTCCTCTCCCAAAGCGGCGCGCTTGGCGTGGCCATTCTCAATATCGCCGACGAGCGCAACCTCGGCCTGTCGTCCTTCGCCAGCCTGGGCAACAAAGCCGACGTCACCGACGACGACATGCTCGCCTACTGGGCCGACGACCCGCGCACTTCCGTCATCCTCATGTACCTCGAGGCCTTCAGCAACCCGGCGCGCTTTGCTCAGGTGGCGCGCTCGGTCAGCCTCAGGAAACCCATCCTCGTCGTCAAGTCCGGGCGCACGCGTGCCGGCGCCCGCGCCGCGGTTTCCCACACCGGCTCGCTCGCCGAATCGAGCGACGTCGCCCTCGACGCCTTCCTCGAACACTGCGGTGTGCTCCGCGTCGGCACGGTCGAAGAGTTGTTCGACTTGGGCACTGCCCTTGCCCGCAACCCACTGCCGCCCGGCCCGCGTGTGGCCATCATTAGCAATGCTGGCGGACCGGCCATCCTCGCCACAGACGCCATCATCGGTCGCGGCCTCGAGATGGCACAGCTCTCTGAAAGCACTCTCGCCGCACTGCGCGCCCGCCTGCCGGCGCACGCCAGTGTGGCCAACCCGCTCGACATGCTGCCCACGGCCGATGCTTTGCTCTACGGCTTTGCGCTCGAGCGGGTGCTCGCGGACTCCGGCGTGGACATGGTGATGGTGATTTTCGTCCCGCCGATGATGGTGGACCCGGTCGAGGTCATCGCCGCGCTCGAGGCGGCCCGCCTCCGCGTGCCCAAGCCTGTCATCTGCGTCCTGATGGCGCCCGAAGAAGCCAGCGCCATGCTTCGCGACACCCTCCCCGATCATCTCGCTCTCTGCCAGTTTCCCGAACCCGCCGCCGGCGCGCTCGTGGCTCTCGAACGCCAGCGCCGTTGGTGCGCCCGCGGCCATGGCGAAGCGCGCCGCTTCACAGTGGACCGCACCTCCGCCGAGAAAATCTTCGCCACCGCCCGCAGCGAAGGCCGTGCCGACCTCCACCTCCGTGAAGCCTTCGAGGTGCTCACCGCCTACGGTATTCCTGTAGCCCGCTACGCTGTGGCCCGTTCAGCCGAAGCCGCTGAAGAAGCCGCGCGCCAGATCGGCTTCCCCGTGGCCATGAAGATTAGTTATGGCGGCGTGGCCCACAAGACCGAAGCGCGCGGCGTGGCCCTCGGCATCCGCTCCACCGACCAGGCCTTCCACACCTACCACGGCCTTACCCACGTCCTGGCCGAAAGCCAGCACATTGACGCTGCCGGCCGCGCCGTCGTCATCCAGGAGATGGTCTCCGGCCGCGAAACCATCCTCGGCATGGTGCGCGACCCCAACGTCGGCCCACTGCTCATGTTTGGCCTGGGCGGCCTGTTTGTCGAAACCCTCCGCGACGTCGCCTTCCGCCCCGTCCCGCTCACCGACCTCGACGCCCGCGAGCTGCTCCGCGCCATTCGCGGCTATCCGGTGCTCGCCGGGGTCCGCGGCCAGAAACCAGTGGATTTCGCCCGCCTCGAAGAGGTACTACTGCGGCTCTCTCAGCTCGTCACCGACTTCGACTTCATCGAAGAGATCGACATCAACCCCTTCTTCGCCTCCGAACACACCTCCGACTGCAAAGCCGCCGACTCCCGCATCCGCCTGCGCCTTGCTTAACAGTTTGTTGAAAAACCCCTGAGTCTGTCATTCCGAGGAGCCCGCCGCAGGCGGGAGGAATCCCTCTTTTGCCTGGCTTTTTGCGCGGAGGGATTCCTCGCTGCGCTCGGAATGACAGCCTCAAATGCTTTTCTTAAGAAGCTGTTAAGGGGTCACCTGAATCAGATTGTTTTGCTGTAGGAGTGTATGGACACACGCCCCGATGTAGAAAGGACTACAGTCTGCCTTCGTTGCGCAGCTTCTTCCGCAAGGTGCGATCAATCGACCGCGCCGCCTTCCGCGCTGGCGCCATCGCCGTCACGATCAAGTCCGCGCCGCGCACGCAGTCGCCCGCGGCCCAGACTTCTTCTTCGCGGCTGGTCTGTCCTTCTTCTTCCGTGTTCACCCAGATCGTGCCCCACTTGGTGGTCTTCAGGTTCTCGGTCGTCTGCGCGATCTCGTCTTCGACGCTGTAGCCAATCGCAATTACCGCCGTATCGCATTCCAGCACGAAGTTCGACCCTTCGATCGGCACCGGCGTGCGTCGCCCCTTGGCGTCCGGCGCGCCCAGCTTCATGCGGATGCACTCGCAGGCCGTCACCTTGCCTTCGGCGTCGCCCATGAACTTCACCGGCAGCGTGAGCCATTCGAACTTCACGCCTTCTTCGCGCGCGTTGATGCGCTCTTCGAGCCGCCCCGGCATTTCCACCTCGGACCGCCGGTACACGCACCAGACTTCGCCCTCCGGGCAGAGCCGCAGCGCCGTGCGCACGCAGTCCATGGCCGTGTCGCCGCCGCCCACCACCACCGTGCGCCGCCCCGCGTGGGGCCGCCCGTGCATTGCCTCCGGCAGCAGCTCATCCGGTAGGTTTCCTTTCACCAGGTACTCGGTGGCGTTGTAAATGTTCTTCAGCTCTTCGCCCGGGATCTTCATCCGGTTCCCCGCGCTCGCTCCGTGCCCCAGGAAGACGGCGTCGAAGCCATGTTTCCGCAGCAGCTCGTCCACGGTGACGTCTTTTCCGATGCGCGTGTTACAGCGGAACTCAATGCCGAGCTCTTCCAGCCAGTGGAGCTTCTCCCACACGATTTCCTTGTTCAGTTTGAACCCCGGGATGCCGTAGATCAGCAGCCCGCCCGGCCGCGGCCATGCTTCAAACACGGTCACGCTGTGCCCGCGCTTGACCAGCTCTTCGGCCACGGCCAGCCCCGCCGGGCCCGAACCCACCACGCCCACCCGCGTCCCAAGAGGCGGGGGCAGCTCCGGCTTCGGGTACCCGCCCAGGTTCTTTCGCATGTAGTCCACACAGAATTTCTCCAGTTTCCCGATTGCCGCCGGCACGCTGTACGTCCCCAGCACGCACGCGCCCTCGCACTGCTTTTCCTGCGGACACAGCCGTCCGCAGATGTCCGGCATGTTCGAAGTCTCCAAGAATTTCTTCGCCGCGCCCAGGATGTCGCCCTCCTCGATCAGCCATAGCGCCGCCGGAATATCGTTGTGTGCCGGGCAGCCAAACGTGCACGGCTGGTGCTCGCACTGCAGGCACCGGCTGGCTTCCAGGATCGCCTCGTGCAGCGTCAACGCCTGCGAAACTTCGTCGAAATTCTTGAGCCGCTCCTTGGGGTCTTGCTTGCGCGGCTTCACCGGCTCGGCGCGCAGACGCCGCCGGCGGTCAAACGGTTTGGCTGGCTGCTTCTCGGCAGTGACTTCTGTCGGCGGCGTGGGCATAGTTTCAGGCTCCCTCTTAGAATACACGTTGACCCTCGTCCTCAGCCGGAAAGAATTGCACGAGCGATGCCCATCCCGGCAAGGTGGGGGATTGACCTAACTGAAAGTAGCGTAAGGGATTAAACGAGTTGTGGCCCGTTCCTGACCGGCGGTATTGCGCCCCTTCGCGCACTCTTGACCCCTTCTGAGCCACCCCACTCACCTCACGCGGGAACACATTCGTCTGGCTCGGTGTCTGATTCAATGACAAGATACTCTTTCCAATCCCACACCATGAAGCGCCTCTTTGCATTTCGTTGGATCCTACCCATTCTCCAAGTCACATTATTTGCTCTTCTCGCAGCTCTTGCTCAACAAGAAGACAACTGGTCAATCGAGCAAAGGGCCGATTTCCGCATTCGCACCGGGCATTATTACAATCCAAAGGTTGACCTATATGGTGCGCTCAATCTGCCTGTAGCGTACGTCGTCGGCGCACTGGACATCTTCATCGGTTATCGAACAAGCGAATTCCTCCAACACGAACCGTTCTCCACTGAAGTGATTCACTTTGTGGCCTACGGCATAGGAGTCGTAATTCTCTGGTACTGGGTCGGCTCATGGCTTGACGGTCGCTTAGGAATCATGAGACCAGCGGCTGTCCGTGCTCCGAATCAAGTCCTAAGATTCCTGTGTTGGACGGGATTGGTTGTCTGCGCCCTACTTGGTGGTCTCGCGGTCGCCGGAATTACCTCAGGAATAAGACCATTGTGGAGTTACCTCATCTTTGCCCACCCGGTCTGGTTTGCTTTCGCTGCTTTGGTGCTCGCACTCAAGATTCGCCTGTGGCGAAAGCTTGTGCGCACAACAAGCGTCGGTATCCGGCCGTAGGGGCACGATACATCGTGCCCCGAGAATCAGGGATTTGCTGGTTTAATCCACCCACTCCGCGATGAAGATATTCGTATCCCCGCGCTGCTTCTGATTGCGGTTCGACGCCCAGACCAGCAGCTTCCCGTCCGATGAAAACATCGGGAAGGAATCAAAAAACGGGTGGGTGGTGATCCTTTCGAGACCCGTCCCGTCCAGGTTGATCATATAGAGGTCGAAGTTCCGCCCGCGCGGCTCGTGCTGGTTCGACGCAAAAATAATTCGCTTGCCGTCAGGATGGAAGAACGGCGCAAAGCTTGCCGCGCCGTTGTCCGTCAGTTGCCGCTTGTTCGATCCGTCGGCGTCCATCACGAAAATCTCAAACCGCACCGGCCGCAGCAGCCCGGTCTTCAGCAGCTCCTGGTAGTCGGCCACCTCGGCGGGGGTTTTCGGGTGGTAGGTGCGATAGACGATTTTCTTCCCGTCCGGCGAAAAAAACGGCCCGCCATCGTAGCCTAGCTCCGTCGTCAACCGCTTCACGTTTTTTCCGTTCGGGTCCATCGTGTAGATGTCCAGGTCGCCGTCGCGGTACGACGTGAAAACAATCTTCTTCCCGTCGCGCGAGACCGTGGCTTCGGCGTCGTAGCCCGGGTTGTTCGTCAGCCGCTTCAAGTCCGTTCCATCGGGCTTTGCAGTGTAGATGTCAAACTCCGGGTACAACCTCCACACATAGCCGCGGCTATAGTCGAGCGGCGGCGGGCAGGCCGGGCTAGCGACGTGCGTGGAGGCATAGAGAACGCGCTTACCGTCGGGGAAAAAGTACGAGCACGTCGTCTTCCCATCGCCGGTCGAAACCATCCGCTCGACGGCACCTTTGACGTCCATGATGTAAATCTGGTCGCACTTCTCCTCGCCCGCGTGCGCCTGGAAAATCAGCTTCTTGTTATCGGCGGAGAAATACGCCTCTGCATTCTCTCCGCCCGGCGTGAGCTGACGAATGTTTCGCAGGTGTTTCCGTTCCTCCGGCGTCAGTAGCGCCTCGTCGCCGGAGCCCGCCCCTGCCGCCACCGTCTGCGGCCGCGCGCCGTCCGCGGTCGTCCAACTGACCTGCAATCCGGCACGGTTCCCCGAAAGCAAGACGGCGTAGCGCCCCGCATCAGCCGGAAGATCGGCTGGCACCGGCGGCACCGCCGAGGCCGCGCCTTGCGCAAAAACTCCGCGAACGGAGATACAGCCCAGAACAAGGATCAGCAGCAAGGATGGCAAAGCTCTGGTCTTCATGGGTCTCCCGGATGCAAAGACGAGCCCGCCATTCTAACTCTGCCGATGGCGCGCTGCCAGCGCGAGCCGATGGCAAGTCGCCGCGGTCAGCTCTCTTCCAGCGGCTCGGGGTGGATATTGACCTCGAAGATCTGCGGGAATTTCTCCTTGACGCGGTCCTGAAGCGCCTCGGTCACGTCATGGACTCGGCCAATGGGCAGGCTGCCGTCCATCGCGCAGTGACAGGTGACCACCACCTTGCCGTCCACGCGTCGCGCATGCACCGCGTGGCAATTCACCACCTCGCGGTAATGCGACTGCAGGCCGTTGATGTGCTCCCGCACCGCGTCCGAGAGCTCGTTCATGTCGTCGGCGGAGACAATCTGCGTGTCCAGCGGCTCGATATGGATGTTCACCTGGTCTGCGCCCGCCGCCGGACGCCCTTCCCCGCCGGTCACTGCCGGCAGGCAGCGGATCTCTTCTTCCAGCTCCGTGGCCCGGCCGTGGGCGGCGCGCAGCGTGAGCCCCTGGTCCACCTCAAGGTGCAGCGCCACGTACAGCCGCCCGTCCAATTGGTGCGCGGCGATCTCGTGCACTTGCAGGTTTCGTCGCTGCGCCACCGCGCGAATCGCGTCAAACAAATTCTCGTCCGCCGCCGCGCGCGGCTCCATGTGCACCATCACATCGGCCGGCACGATTTCGGTGACGCGCTGCTCCACCGCCTCGCTGGTCGCGTGTACCTGCTCGAAGCTGGCCGTGCGCGGCACGCTGATCGTGATGTCCACAAAGTGCCGGTTCCCCGCCCGCCGCACGCGCACCCGCTCAGCCGCCAGCACGCCATTCATATCTCCCACCGCCGCCGCGATCCGCTGCTGCAGACCGGCCGGCGCAGCGTCCAGCAGGGCGTCAATCGTTCGCTTCCCCAGCCGCGAGCCCACCCAGATAATTACGGCGGAAACGACCAATGCGGCGATCGGGTCCGCATAGGAAAGCCACTCGATCCCCCAGCGCTGGCCCAGCCACACCACCGCCATTCCGAACATTACGACCACCGTGCTCCACACATCGGTCGAAAAGTGCAGCGCATCGGCTTCCAGCGCCTCGCTCTGATATTTCCTCGCTACCCGCGTGAGCGCCCGCGATCGCACCACGTCGATCACAATCGTCAGTCCCAGCACGCCCACCGCCAGCAGACTCGGCTGGATGTGCACCGCGCGGGTCAGCATCCGGTGGAACGCTTCCCAGATGATATAGACCGAGGCCAGCAGCAGCAGCCCGGTCTCCACAAACGCGGAGAAATTCTCCACCTTGCCATGACCATAAGTGTGCTTCGAATCGGCGGGCTGGTCCGAAATGCGCACCGAAAGATAGGTGATGACGGTGGTGATGAGGTCCAGGCTCGAATGCAGCGCCTCGGAGAGGATGCCCAGGCTGCCCGTCACCACCGCCAGAAACACCTTCAGAGACACCAGGACCAGCGCCGAGGCCACCGACCCCAGCGCCGCCATTTTCTTCTCGCGTACGCCTGTCAAGTTCACACGGGCAGTATACGACGGTCGGCCCCGCCCCGCGCCAGCAGCCGTTTCCCGCTTCTGGTAATATCTCTAGCTGAAAATATTGCCTCTAGGGTTAGGGAAGCATTATGAAATCCTTTCGCGCTCTGAGCTTCTTTCTGCTCCTTTTCGTAGCCATTCGACCGGCTGAGTGCCAGCAGGCCGCTCCGGCGGCCCCGCCTCAGGCTTCGGCCACCTCCGCTGTCTGGAACGCGCTGGCACAGCCCGCCATGGACCCCAGCCACGCGGCAACCGTCAAAGACCTCACCCTTCAGCGCGACCGCCTGAAGCTGACTCTGGCCGAAGGCACGCTGCAGTTCCTTCAGCCGGTGAACGGCGTCGTCTTCGGCGCCGCCTTCCGCGGCAAGGGACGCCTCGAAGTCGCGCCGCCCGACCCGCGCGAAGCCCAACAGTTGCGCCTCTTCACCAAGCAGGACACGCTCAACCTCGAGTTCACCGAAGCCACCTTCAGCTTCACCGACCATACCTTTGAGGAAATCGCCGCCAAAGTCCAGTGGAGCGCAGTCGCCGACTCTTCCCTGGGCGAGCTGTATGTCGATCGGCAGAAGTATCGCGAAGACGCTGCCGCAGAGGTTTTGCCGCGGGTGCTGAAAGGAGTGCTCTCCGCTGATCGCCAGCGCACCGCCTGCTTCGCCACCGACCTGAAAACCGCCGAATACGGCTGGCTCCACGCGCGCTTCGACGCCCTCTCTCCCGAAGAGATCTCCGTCGGCCGCTGGCGCGACTTCGGCCCGCGCAAGGAGGTCGAGGTCTGGACCAGCTTCCCCGCCGGTGGCCGCAGCCCCGCGTCGGCTTGGAATGATCCCACCGGCAAAGATGATTTCGATATCCGCAGCTACAAAATCGACGCCACCGCGACCTCTGGCGCCGAGCTCAGCGCGACCGCGCGCGTCCACCTCCAGCACAAGGCTTCTGGCGAGCGTCTCCTGCTTTTCCTCCTCGATTCCAACCTGCGCGTGGAGTCGGTGAAAGACAGCCAGGGTACGACGCTGGAATTCTTTCAGCCCCGCGAGTCGAAGGACCGCCCGCAATCCTATGGTGACTACGTCGCCGTCGTCCTGCCGCAGCCCACCCAGGCCGGCCAGGCTCAGTCCCTCGACTTCCACTACGCCGGCAAGCGCATCATCCGCAAGGTGGGCACTGGCGCCTATTTTGCACAGAGCTTCGGTTGGTATCCCACCAAGGCTGATAGCTTCGCCACCCGCGCCGATTTTGAGGTCAACTTCCGCTCCCCCAAGCGCTACGCCCTGGTCGCCACCGGCAGCAAAGTGGACGAAACCACCGACGGCGACTGGCGCATTACCTCCTGGAAGAGCACCATTCCTCTGGCGGTGGCCGGCTTCGCTTTCGGCGACTTCAAGTTCCAGGCCGAAAAAGCTGGCACTGTGGACATCCACATCTACGCCAACCGTGAGCCCGACGACTTCATGAAAAGCATCCGAACCCAGATCGAGGGCGCGCTGCCCGGCGAGACTACGTCTGGCATGCCGGCGGTGGGGTCACTCAGCCCGGCGGCCCTTACCAAGACCATGGCCATCGAGCTCGCCAACACCGTTCGCGTCTTCGAGAAATACTTCGGGCCCTACCCTTACAAACAACTCGCCTTGACCAACATCCCTTACTCCTACGGCCAGGGCTGGCCAGGTCTGATTTACCTTTCTGCGCTCTCCTTCATGGACTCCACCCAGCGCAACGCCTTTGGCATCCGTGACCACGTCCAACTCACGGACTTCTTCCGCGCCCACGAAAGCTCCCATCAGTGGTGGGGCCACCGCGTCGGTTGGAAGAGCTATCACGACCAGTGGCTCTCGGAAGGCTTCGCCGAGTTTTCCGGTAACCTCTACGTCCAAATCCGCCAGAACAACAAGGAATTTCTCGACCGCCTCCGTCAGGACCGGCAGAATCTCCAGGGGATGCGCGACCAGAAAAACCGATTGATGGAATCCCTCGGCCCCATCTGGATGGGGCAACGCCTCGCCACCCTGGACTCCCCCGCAGCCTACAGTTTTCTGGTCTATACCAAGGGCGGCTACGTCCTGCACATGATCCGCATGATGTTGTGGGACTCCCGCAATCCCGCCGACCCGGAGGCCCGCTTCATCGCCATGATGCACGACTTCACCGCGACCTTCGACAACAAGCCCGCCTCCACCGAAGACTTCAAGACCCTCGTCGAAAAACACATGACCCCCGTGATGGACGTCCACGGCACCCGCCGCATGGACTGGTTCTTCAACCAATATGTCTATGGCACCGGCATCCCCCAGTACGACTTCCGCTACCAGGTGCAGGACGCCGGCGGCGGCAAATGGAAAATCTCGGGCACGGTTACGCGCACCGGGGTACCCGACAACTGGGTGGACATCCTCCCGCTCTACATCCACCAACCCAAGGGTGCGGTGCGGCTGGGCTTCCTCACCGCCGACAAGTCAGCGACCACTTTCGAGCTGCCGCTGCTCAGCTTCAAGCCCGAGAAGCTTTCCCTCAACGCCAACGAAGACATCCTCGCCGAAATCAAACAATAGTGGCGTGCAAGCTTGTCGCGCGCCCGCCGTGGCGGGTCGAGAGGGAGGTACGCCTTCTTGCATTTGGATATGGGGATGTAGGGGCGGATAGCCATATGTCGGCATCCCGGCGTGTCGGGACGCCCCTATAGCCGGTAGGTTGTGAGGAGTGATTTACTCCAGCGCTGGCGCCGGCAGCAGCGGCGTACGGCGCAGGCCCCCGCGCGGCCCGCGCACTTCAACCTCATCAAACAGCAGCGACGGCGCCACCACCGATGTCGGCAGGCCGCCCTGCGCGTTGCCAAACGCGGCCAGCGCCGTGCCGGAGAACCCCGCCTGCTGGTTCTGCATGAAGGTGAAGACAGTCGCGTCGTTGCCGATTCCGGCGACGTTCCGCAGCGCGCGCAGCGTCAGCCCGTTCAACCGCGCCCCGCGGACCAGTTCTTCCTTCCCGTCGGCCACGTTCACCTTGTAAACGAAGAGCGGCAGCCGGTCGCCCGTGGCCGCGCCCGCGGCAATCCCCGCCACCAGGTCGGAGAGGTCTTCCTGGTGGTGCAAGCCTACCGCTGGGTTATCCATCTGCCGCACGATCAGGCACCATTGCCGGCCGTCTTCGCGGCATTTATCGAGGAAGCGTTTCCTTAGCTCAGCCGGCGAGACCGCGTCGCTTGCGGTGAAGAAGAGGTTGCTCATGGCCGGCCGCGGGTCGCCCAGAAACGCCGCGCGGGCGCTTCCGTTCGAGCGGTCAAACTCCGGCCCGGGCCGCCGCGACATCAGCAGGCTCTTCAGTATTCCGCTATCGACTACCGTCACCCGCTCGCCCCGCACTCCCTCTTCATCCACTTCGTAACCGCCCAACAGCGCCTGGCCCCCGAACTCTTTTGCCGTGGGGTCGGAGACCAGCGTGACGCTGGTGGGCAGCACGCGTGTACCCAGCCGGCCTGAACCCGACCATTCGCTTCGCCCGCCCATTCGCTCCATGATCTGGTCGAAGACAGGCAGCATCGAAAGCGGCGGCCGCGATCCGCCCAGCGATGGTCCCACCATCTGCGCCACCAGCGAAGCCGCTGCCGGCGCCTCAAAGAGCACCGGGCCGTTGTAGTCGGGCACGGCGGGAGCGTCGCGCAGCGCCACCAGGTTTTGTGCTGCGCGGCCAATCTGGTGATGCACCTGCTCCGCCGCAGGCAATTGCGCCGGCGTCGCCGCATACGCGGTGTAGAGGTTGTGCAGCGGCATGCCGTCTTCGGCCTGCGTCTCCAGGCTCGCCTCGATCGCCGCCAGGCTGCGGCTCGAGCGGATCTCAGTGCCCTCGCTGTTCATCAGGTAGGTGGTCGCGTAAATCAGGTTGTAGGTTACCCGCGTGCTGAAGAGGTGCGGGTAGCTGCGCAGCACGGCCGAGACCGCGCGCGCTTCGTCTTCCCACTTCCGCGAAGTAAAGTCCGGCTCAGGCCGCGGCCCGATCTGCACCAGCAGACGGGCTGCGGAAAAATCCGGGATGTCCGGCGGCTTGGCCAGGCTGCGGATGAACCCCTGCTTGTTCGCCAGGCTGACCAGCGCCGACTTGTAAGCCTGGTCGGTGGCCAGCCACAGGTCCTGCCGCAGCGAGTCGTAGTCGCGGTCGATCCCCACCGTGCCCGTCGAGCCGATGAAGCCGCGGAAGGAATCGTCGGTGATGAAATTGGAGCTGTCCAGCTGGTAGCTGCCCACGCGCGCGTCCACGCTCATAAACCGGTTGCGCGCGGTCGTGCTCGAAAGGATCGCGCCAAACGACGCCGTCACCGTGCGCACGTCCAGGTCCAGCAGGCGATACTCGACAAAGTACGGCCGCGGCGAATTCTCTGCCACCAGCCGCGCCTTCGACCGCGCCATTTCGTCGCGCAGCGCTTCAAGCGTCTTATCCGCATCGCCCGGCTGCACCTGCCTCATCTGCCCCCAGACTTCCTGCGCAACGAGCATCAGCAGGAACACCGCGAATAACGAGTAACGAATTACGGATAACGTTTTGCGCATTCCTCTCACGGCCGCCCTCCTTTCGCCGGCGCGTCGTGTGCCGGGGGCGGCAGGATCGGAGGCTTATCCGTCGAGGTCTCTTTCTTCTGAATCTCCATCTCGGAAATCAATAGCGCCGGCGCCACCGCCGCCACCGGCACCGATCCCGATTCCGCGCCGCAGTAGCCGTTGAACACCTCCTGGGTATCGCCCGTGGCCACGATCTTCGTCAGCGAAACGAGCGGCGTCCCCACCAGGTCCACGCCGCGCACCAGCTCGTCCTGCCGTCCGTCGGGATAGACCTTGTACACCACCAGCGGCAGCACCTGGAACGCCTGCGGCAGCCCCCGGCCGGTGAACGTAAATCCACCTGCGATGTCGTCAATCAGCAGCCCAAAGGGTTTCCCTTGCCGCTTGACTTCGTCAATCAGCATCCGCCGTAGCTGCGCGTTGCTCACCTTCTTGCTGCTTTCGATGATCAAGTTGCCCTGCCGCGACACCGGCGCGTAGCCCACCTGTCGCCGCCCGTGCCCGTTCGAGCTCGGGAAGCCCACCAGCGGCGACCGCGACATCAGGAAGCCGCGTAGCACGCCATTCTCCACCAGCGCCACGCGCTGCGACGGCACACCCTCGTCGTCGTAGGGGTAGTAGCCCAGCAGCACCGTCGATCCCGTCTGCTTCTGCGTCGGGTCGTCGTACACGGAAATAAACTCGGGCATGATGCCTTCGCCCACCTTGCGCGTAAACGTCTGCCCCTCGGTGATGTCCTTCTGCCGGTGGCCTTCGGCGCGGTGGCCGAACACCTCATGGAAGAAAACTGCCGCCGCCCGCCCGGTGAGCATCGCCGGCCCGGCGAACGGCTCCACCAGCGGCGCCGCCACCAGCGCTTCAAGCTCCTGCGTCATTTGCTTTGCAGCGGCCAGCACCTGCTGATCGTTGGGAGCCTGGGCGGAATCAGTCCAATCGAAATTGAAGTAGCGGTTGATGTCCATCCCGTCGGGCGCCTTGCCCTGAATGAAGAGCTCCAGCCGATATCTCGTCTGGCCAAAGCTGAGCCGCGTGCCTTCGGTGGTCACCTGGTACTGGTTCTGCGCCTGCACACTGATATTCACAATGGAGTTCAAAATGGCTGGCGAGCTGCGAAAGGCCCGCGTGTACGCCCGCACCTTTTCTTCCCACGGTCGCCGGTCCAACTGGAACCACGCCGGCACGGCCACCGAACTTTGCGGCTTCTCGTGCGAAAAGTCGGGCGCTTGTCCTTCGGCCGTCTGGACCTTCACTTCCTTGCCCGTCTTGATGCGGATCAGCGCCTCGGACGCGGCGCGATACTGCCGGTCGGTGTCGAGCCACACGGCCCGGCGCAGCACCGCCGGGTTGTCGTCCACCGGCACGGGCGAGCCGGGCGTAGCCGGCCGAAAGCTTTGGCGGTCGCCCACCTTACGGGTATTGTCGAGGTCATAGTTGCCCACGCGCACCTGCACCTCCAGCCAGCGCGAGCGCTGCTCCTGACTGGAGAGCAGCGCGCCGTTTGAGCCTTGCACCTCGGCGCGCTGCGACTCGGTGACCGTATAGCCGAGGAAGTAGGCCGGCGGGTCGGCCTTGCTGAGCGCGGCAAACGAGCGGTCCAGCTCCTGCTGCATCGCTCCGATCAGCGCCGCGGCCGTCGCACTGCTGGCCCGGGCCGGCTCGGGCATGGTCTTCTGCGCCTGGCTGGAAGAGATGCTGGCCACGGTCAGAGCGGTAACCGCCAGCCACAGCCAGGTTCCAACCATTTTCTGTCGTCGTGTGCTCATCCGGTGCCGTTTCAACTCTGAAGTAAAGTTCACCAGTCTATGCCAGTTTGATGCAAAATCAAAACTGCTCGCGCCCCCCGGCGCGAATCGGTCAAACCTGCCCGGGGCGTGTGTTACCATCGGCCCGGGCTAGACAAGGCTCGCCGCTGCGCCAGTCTTATCTATCCTCTCTCTTACCCCCAATCTCGAACCTCTGGAGTCTTCGATGCGCGCGATGGTTGTGCGGCGGTATGGCCCGCCCGAGGTCTTGGAAATGCGCGAAGTCGCCGAGCCGGCCCTCGGAGCCGGCCAAGTGCTGCTTCGCGTCCAGGCCGTGGGCATCAATTTTGCCGATCTTCTCCAGCGCATGGGCCTCTATCCCGGCACGCCCCGCCTGCCGTTCATCCCCGGCCTGGAAGTCGCCGGCATCATCGACTCTCTTCCTTCCAGCTCCCAGCCTCCAGCCTCAAACCTCCAGAAAGGGCAGCGCGTGGTCGCGTTTACATCCTTCAACGCGTATGCCGAGCGCGTCGTGGTCTCCGCCAATCAGTTATTTCCCATTCCTGATTCCATGCCGTTTGAAGACGCCGCCGCCATTCCGGTCAACTACCTCACGGCCTACCACTCCCTGTTTCACATGGGCAATCTCCAATCGGGCGACCGCGTCCTGATCCACGGCGCGGCGGGGGGAGTGGGCATCGCTGCTGTGCAACTGGCCCGCGCCCGCGGCCTGGTCATCTTTGGCACCGCCGGGCCATCCAAGCAGGACCTGCTGCGCCGCACGGGCGTCCACCACCCGATTGATTACACCCGCGAGGATTTCGTCGAAGTTGTGCGCCGCGTCGCCCCCGAGGGCATCGAGATGGTGATGGACCCTATCGGCGGCAAGTCCTTCGAGAAAAGCTCGCACTGCCTGGGGACCACCGGCCGGCTTGTCGTCTATGGGTTCTCCGCCGCCGCCGGGCCAAAAGGCAAACGCAGCCTCTGGCGGGGGCTGAAGGCCCTCTGGCAGACGCCCCGCTTCCACCCGCTGCGATTGATGCACCGCAACGTCGCCGTCATCGGCGTTCACCTGGGCCGGATGAAAGGGAAAGAGGCGCTACTGGCCAGCCAGCTCGAAGAGATCTTCCGAATGTATGCCGCCCGTCAGGTGCAGCCGGTCATCGGCAAGACCTTCCCCCTCGCCGAGGCCGCAGCCGCCCACCGCTACATCCACGCCCGCCAGAACGTCGGCAAAGTCGTACTCACCGTCGGGTGAAGGGGTTTGGGTTCGCTCAATCTCGCCGGGAGCAGGCTGGCGGCATACGCCCGACTTCAAAAGGGTGAAGACTACTTGCCGCAAACCTGCGAGCCGGTGGGGCACAGGTCAACGGGTCTCTTGCCGTTGCCGCGTCGGGCCAGCGGCACGGCAATGGCCGGCGCAGCAATCGCCGCGATTATGAAAAAGATCGTCCAGCCGTTCATCCCCTGGGGCGGGGGCGCCTGCCTAGCCTGCGAATCAGGCACGTCTGAATTCTGCCCTGCATCGGTCAGTTGCGACGGCGTGGCCTGCGTCGGCGCATCGGGCGCCAGATTGGCTCCGCGAATGAAGGCGATGAACCCGGCCAGCACACTCACGCACTGCCCGGTCAGGTTGCAGAAGTTCACCTGTCCCTCGTAAACGATCAGCTCCAGGATGCCGTTGATGTAGGCGAGGTAGAAATCCGTGCCCACCACGCCGGCCACTCCCACCGGCGTGCGCACCTGAAACTTGCCGCCGGGCCGCGCCACACGCACCGCCTGCGAGCGCACCCGGCCGTAAGCCAGGTCGAGCTCGGTCTGTTGCGTTCCGGCGTCGTGCTGGATCACCTTCAACTTCGAATCGGACCCGACGTTGAGCACCGAGCCGTCGTCCAGCGTGATGCGCGCCCGGCCGTGCGCGCCCGTCGCCACTACATCCTGCCACAGCACCGCGGTCTGCATCGCCGCCTTCATCTGCTTGCCGCCCCGCTCAATATGCACTGCGGGGATCATGCGCGACACCTGACCGGCCTGTTGCCCTGCTGCTGCGGCCTGCGCTGCAATGTTAGGCGGGACTACCAGCGTCAGGGACAGCAGAACCACAAGCACTGAACCCATGCGGGAACGGAGTCTCATTTCCTCACCTCGTCCGGATAGGGACGCCCTGACTTAATAACCGGAAGTCTGCCCCGGCGTCAACGAGAATCCTCGTCTGACTGTTTTGTGGAAATATCCCCGCCCGTCGGTTTCAGTTTGGTGGGCCGGAGAGGGTCACAGGGCTGCTCGGCTCGCGGTGCGTCAGCCAGAGACCAAGAATGGTCCCGGCCACAACTCCTGAAACCATGATCACCACCGCCGCGCGCCGCCTCCTGCTTGTTGGCGGGGCCTTTCGGCGCGCCTCTTCTTCGGGGACGTCCGTCGAAGACTGCGCCTGCTCGATCTCTTCAGCCATGGCTTGAGTCGGGCCGCTCATCGAGCCATCTCGCCCCACCACAATCTTCTGTCCGGACGTGGCCAGCAGCATCTGTCCGGTCAGCAGGCTGGTCAGCCTCACCTCGCCATCGAACACAATCAGAATTGTTCCGCTCGCATCACCAAACAGATAAAAGTCCGTTCCCACCACTCCGGCGCTTGCCATCGGCGTTCGCACTTCGAATCTTGCCCCCGGCCGTGCCTGTCTCACCACCCTCGAGCGCAGCCGGCCTAGGCTCAGCTCCAGTTGTGTCTGTTGTGTTCCGGGATCGTGCTGCTGCACGCGCAATGTCGAATCCGATCCTAGGTTCAGTGTCGAGCCGTCCAGCAGAAGTGCCCTCGCCCGCCCGCCGTGATTGCTGCGCAGCTCATCGTTCCAGGCCACCGGTGATTGCGCCGCCGCCGCCCACTCGTTCGTCCCTCGAACGATCCGCACCGCAGCTAGAAGGCGTGATACCTCGCCTGCAGTTTGTCCCACGGGACTCTGTGGCACGCGCGCCGCGTCGGGTCCATCCCACCGGATCACCGCCCCGTCTCCGCTCTTGACGCGGTACGTCCTCGAATCCCCTTCGGCCACAACCTCTGCCGTCCCCAAAACCACCACCACCCGGCCCTCGCCCTTTCCGACGTTCACTTCTGCTGCAGCCGCCTTACCATCGGCCGCCACGAGTTGCACTCGGAATGTTTCCGTTTCGATGCCAAGCGCTGCTCCTGCCGTCTGACGCACCTGGATTATTCCCTTCTCCAGCCGCACACCCGACGGCCTCAGAAACAGTTCGCTTCCCGCCCCGGCCAGCACCTGCCCGCTCGGCAACTGCAGGCTCGCCGCTGCCTTCTCGCCCACGTGGACTCGGTCACCCACATAAATCGTCGCACCGCTCACCAACGGCGCCTGGTTCACCCACGCCAGGCCTTCCAAGACATTAGCCACGCCCAGCGGGGCGCGCTCGGCGCTGCCTCCCTGTTCATGTGTTGTGGTTGGATTGACCTTGCTGGCAGAACTGATTGCAGAAAGAGGGGCGCCCGGCGCGAGCACTACCGCGAGGACCGTGGCAAGCCCTCCCCTCAACACTCTCGGGGACATCGAGGAAAGCTTCCGCTTCATCGCGCCGGACAATATCAGTACGCGAGTCGCTTGACAAGACAAACTTGGCTCCCGCCAACCCGGCCTCGCCTTCGCTCAGCCTCGCACAATGGTTCCGCGCAACCCGGTAGCCCTTCTACCTGCGCGCTGATTAGAACTCACTGCCCCTCGCACGTCCCGGCTCAGCAGAGCGCGGCTCGCCCTGAACAAACAGCAGCCGGAAGATCTTCGGGTCGATGGGCTGGTTCTGCACGATGCGCGCAAACAACATGTCCCACTCCCATATGGAAGTGTCACGCGCCTCCGTCGTCAGCCGGATGTTCCAGTGATAGGGCATCTGGAGCCCGTCCACCGTTTTGAAATCGCTGAAGCTCTCCACCAGTTTGGAGCGCGTTTCCACTTGTCTCGGTGAATCTTCCGGCCGCGTCACCGCCGGCGGCGGGATGATCAACTGATAGACTGTTCTCACGTGACGAAAATTTTGCAACTCGAAATGAATCCACACCTTCAGCTCCGCGCTGCCTTTCCGCGCGCGGTATTGCAATTGGTGCAGCTCTACGCCCTCAATCTTCTTCACGCCCTGGTACTCGAGCTTCGGCCCGCGCCCTTCCACGTCGAGCAACGCCCACCCCGTCGAGAGCGTCCCGCCGAACAGCCCCTCTCCCATGATCTCTCTGAACTGGTAAACAAAACTTTCCAGCCGCGACCTCTTCACGTCCCGCAGCGTGGCCACTTCCGTTGTCTGCCCGTCAAACAGCAGCCGCTCTCCGCGGTATTCCTGAAACTCGAGCGCCAGACGGTAGCTCGCCTTGCGTCCTTCGGTGACCAACTCCGCCGGCCCGGCCATGTTGCCTTTCCCGCCCACCACGATCGTCACCTGGCCCTCTCCCTGCGACGCACGCGATTTCACCGCCCCTCGCACCGCCGCCGGCCCGATTGATTCCAGGTGCTTGGCCACCACCTCACCGGGCGTCATCTTCTGCGCATCAACTGGTGCGGCAACCACGAGCAAACCGGCGACCACCGTTACCATCAATCCCAAATACTGCTTCTCCCCGTCCCGACTAAACATAATCCCTTCCCTCGCTCGATTCCGATTCAAACGAACTGTTTTCCCAGCCTATCTGCCCTCATCAACCCTGTCAACGTCAGCCACGCCTCAAGCTCGCGGCTGCCATCCGCCCAAACTCTTCTGCGACCATTCCGCCGTGTTAGCATCCAACCCGGTGGAGGTCGCCACAAGCAACCATGCGATTCACGAGTGTCCGTGTGTCTCTGGCCGGCTTCTTGCTGGTGTTCGCTCTGCTCGCCTCCGTCCTCGCAGCGCAGAAGCCCTTGCCCATCTCGAAAGGCTCGCCCCGGGTGGGCCAGAAGGCCCCCGACTTCACCCTGCCTGACACCGCCGGCAAGCCGGTAAAGCTCTCCGAACTCCTGGCCGCGCCTGCTGCTCCGGGTGCGAAGGTCTCCTGGCTCCTCCTCATCTTCTATCGCGGCTACTGGTGACCCTATTGCAACTCCGAGTTGCGGAGTTTCCAGCAAAGTCTCGACCAGCTCTCCACGCGGGGCGTGCGCGTGGTTGCCATCAGCGTGGACTCGCCCCAAGAGTCTCTCGAGCTCGCCCGCAAGCGCGGTTACACCTATCCGATTCTCTGCGACGAGAAAATGGATGTCATCCGCAAGTACGACCTTGTCCATGCGGGAGGCGGCAGCGGCGGCGCTGACATCGCCCGGCCGGCTGAATTCCTGCTCGATGGGGATGGTGTAGTCCGCTGGGTGAACCTCACCGACAACTACAAGACTCGCGCCACGCCGGCAATGGTTTTGAAGGCGCTGGACGAAATCGAATCCTCCACAGGCACCAGGAAATAGCTGTAGGGCTCTTCGCCAGGCACCGTACTTTGGCGGCTTGGCCGGCCCACACTTTGCTTGACAGCCGCCCACTCCGGCGCTAGCATCCGCCTCCGGTCACAGAGTTTCTCTCTATCCCAACCCGGAGAGGTGCACAATGGCTGCCGTGAATTCCCGCCGTGTATGGATCGGGGCCTTAGGTGGCGGCGTGGTTTGGTTCTTGTGGAGCTTCCTCATCGGAATGACCCTGCTGCAGTCTCGCTATCAGGCCGCGCAGGAAGCGGGTCATTTCCTGAAAGAGTCTCGTTACCCCTTCTTTGTCGCCTATTGGGTCGTCACCATCTTCATCATGTCCTATGTCGTTTCTTGGCTCTACGCCTCGGCGCGCGCCACGCGCGGCGTGGGGCCGGGAACCGCTCTGAAGATCGGCCTGATGGTCGGTTTTGTAGGCGGCTTTCCCGGCGCGCTAGGGGGAGCCTCCTGGGCGCCCTACACCCGCATGATCCCGCTCGGGCAGATGCTGGAGATGTGGGTGGGAGCCATCCTGGCCACGCTCGTGGCCGGCTGGCTCTACCGCGACTAGGCCGACGCATCAGGCGGTTGCGTCGTCTAAAGAACCTTCAGCACTGCGGCAGCGATATCGTCATGCGGCGGGCGGGAACCCACGAACTCTTCCAGGGCGCTGAACACCGCGTTAAGAATCTGTTCCGTGCTGGCATGCCGTTGGTTCTGGCAGATGGAGTCGAGTCGCTCCCCGCCAAAGTCTAGGCCATTTGGCCCGTGGGCCTCGCTCAGCCCGTCGGAGAAGAACAGGACCGCATCGCCACTCGCGAGCTGCACGGTTTCGGCAAAATAGCTAGGGTTTTCGAACATCCCTGCCGGATTTCCCCCGCCGCCCAGTGCCCGGCAGCCCTCCGGCGAGATGTGGATTGGAAGCGGCAGCCCCGCATTTGCAAACCGCAACAACCGTGTGGCGGGGTCGAAGACCCCGTATTGGAGGCTGCAATAGCGCTTGGGAATGTGCCGCATCCGCAGACGCCGGTTCAGCAGCTCCAGCACCCGCACTGGTTCTTCGCCTGTCTTATGGATCCCCCGCAGCGTGCCCACGGTCAGCGCCGCATAGAGCGCCGCCGGCAATCCTTTGCCCACCACATCCCCCACGTAAAACCCGACCGTGCCGTCTGCCAGATGGTAGTAATCGAGAAAATCCCCGCCAACTGTGGTGGCCGGACGGAACCGGCTGGCAAACTGGAACCTCTCGCCGCACAGCGGCTCCGTCGGGATCATCGCCCATTGCAGACTTCGAGCCTCTTCGATTTCGTAGGCCCGCAGTTGTTCGATGGAGACCCCTTCCACCACAATTTCTAAGACATTCATAGTTTTCCACCTGCGTATTCCGTTCCACCGGGAGGGGTGTGCGGCGGTAAGGGAAATATACCAAATGCGGTCCGGGCCAGTTTCGGAAATCCGGCCCCCTTGCGCATAAGGTAAAGGCGTACCACAGGCGTCTTGCCGACAACTTCGCCCGGCGTAAAATCAGCAGGGGATTATCATGCGCATCCTTCTCACGCTCCTGGTCGTCCTGCTCATCGCCTTCGCTATGTTCTTCTTCTACACGAAAAAGATGGCGCCTGACGGCAAAGGGGGTTCGCCCACCGAGAGGATCACCACCACTGCCATCAAAAGCGACCTTCTCTCCATCGCCCAGGCCGAGCGCGCTTATTTCGCCCTGAACGGCAGCTACGCCTCGCTCGCCGAGCTGACTTCCAGCGGCACACTCACGCTGTCGCGCAGCGGCCGGGACGGGTATACTTACTCCGTGGAAACGACTGAGGCTGGCTTCACCGTGACCGCGCGCTTGACCTCTTCCGAGGGCGGCTCGTCCGCACCGCGCCGCCCCACCCTGGTCATCGACCAGTCCATGCAGGTCCGCGAAGCCAACTAGCCCGCCCGGGAGCGCATTATGCTCGCTGCACTCTTACTTTCCTGGCTTGTCTTCCAGTCCACACCGCAGGCCGCCCCGCCGGCCCCGCCGCAGGCCCCTCCACAAGAATATCCCTCGATCAAAAACTTCCTGCGCATCAACTCAGAAATCTGCACTGGCGGTCAGCCCACCATGGAAGACCTTGCCCGGATGAAAGCCGAAGGCGTTCGGGCCGTCCTCAACTTGCGCCGGCCCAGCGAATACAACGCCGAGGAAGAAGCCCTCAAAGCGAAAGAGCTTGGCCTGCGCTACTTCAACATTCCCGTGAATAGCGCGGAGCCAAAAGACGAGCAGGCCGATGAGTTCCTCAAAGTGCTAGCCGACCCGCAGAACCGCCCCATCTTCATCCACTGCACCATGGCCAACCGCGTTGGCGCCTTCTGGATGATTCGCCGCGTCCTGGTGGACCACTGGAAGCTTGACGACGCCGAAACCGAAGCCCGCAAAATGGGCCTCCATAGCCAGAACCTGGTCGACTTCGCCCGCACCTACATCGCCCGCCACTCCAAACCGCAGCAGCCCGCCGGCTGACTCCACTGGGTGTCATTCTGAAATCGCAGGGACACGCCGTTGCGTGCCCCTGCCCAACGGTTCCCGAGTTTCTTTTTTCTGCACCGCTCACGCCGCATTCGACGTTGGCTGCTCCAGCTTCTTCCCGCAGTACGCGCAATTCGTCCAATCGCGCTCCACAGACTTCCCGCACTGCGGGCACGTCGGCTTCAGCGCCGT
>CAZHLD010000009.1:62974-69189 GCA_964533185.1 uncultured Acidobacteriaceae bacterium
GTGTACGCCGCATACCCCAGCCACGCCTGGCGAAAACTCACCTCCAGCCACGCGGCAGCGCCGCTCGTCAGCAGCCGGACGATTGGCCAGCCCGCCAGCGTCAGCGTCCACGCAAACAGCACCGCGAACACCAGCAGGCTCAAGTCCCACCGCTGTTCTGCCTCCGCCGCCAGCTTTTGTACCACCAGCGTCCGCGTCCGCTCCACCAGCCCCGCCGGCGGACGCGGTGTCGGCAGCCGGCGGAGTCCGCCAGCCAGCGCGTTCCAACTCTCCAGCTCCCGCGCGCATTCGCCGCATTCTCTGATGTGCCGCTCGACCATCTGCTGCTCGTTCTCCTCGAGCGCGCCCGCCGCCGACAGCGTCAGCAGTTCCCGGACTTTGTCGTGTCCAATCATCATCCCCTCACACCTGCCATTCGCTTGCTGCCCCACGTGACTCCAGTCGCCGGCGCATCTGCTCCAGGCTCCGGCGCAATCTCGTTTTCACTGTCGAAAGTGGTGCTCCCAGCACCTCAGCGATCTCTTCGAGCTTCATCTCTTCCTCAAACCGCAGCGTGAGTACCTCGCGGTAGATCACCGGCAGCTCACCCAACGCTTCGGCCAACCGGCTCGACCGCTCGCGCACAATCACCTTTTCAAGCGCCGTCGGCTCTCCAGCAGACAATTGATCTGCCCGCGTCTCTCCCGTCGCCAGCGGCTCATCGAGACTCTCCGGCTTGTACCGCCGCAGGTGGTCGATCGCCAGGTTGCGCGCCACCGTAAAGAGCCACGCTTCAAAGCTCCGCCTTGGGTCGTACGCGCGGATTTTCTCCGCCACGCGCAGCCACGTCTGCTGGAAAAGGTCCTCCGCCGTTGCCGGTTCCCGCACCATCCGGAGCAGGTAGCGGTACAGCCGGTTCTGGTAGCGCTCCAGCAGCGCCTCAAATGCCGCCGGGTCCCCGCGCCGCAGTCGTGCCGCCTCACTTTCGAGGCCCACCGGCACCTCCCAAATCATTGCCGCCTCGCCAATCATACTCGGCCTTCCCATCTCGTATACGTCTGAGCCACTCAAAAAGACTCAGCCTCGGGCCGCCGTGCCATTTACGGGGTGGGCGCGTCGCCTGTGTTAAAATGCTTTGCGAATGCACCCCAACATCCAGCACCTGATTGATTTGCAGGTGGTTGACCTTCGGCTTGCCGAGCTTCGCGCCCAACTTTCGGGCTTCCCCCGTCGCCTGGCCGAGCTCGACGCCCGCCTCTCCAGCGCCCGCAAGCAGCTCGAAACCTCCAAAGAAGCCCTGCTCACCAGCCTGAAAGACCGCAAGAAATACGAGTTGGACGTCGAGAGTTGGAAAGAAAAGGTCCGCAAATATAAGGACCAGACCGCCAGTGTGAAGACCAACGAAGCCTACAAAGCCCTTCAGCACGAAGTCACTTATGCCGAAGGCGAGGTCGCCAAGGCTGAAGACCGCCTGCTCGACCGCATGATGGCCGGCGAGGAATTCGAGCGCCAGGTGAAGGCCGCTGAGCGCTCACTCAAGGAGATCGAGGCCGCCTCCTCCTCCGAACGCCAGCAGCTACAAAAGGAACAGTCCGCCTTGCAGATGGAGCTTGAGGTGGACGAGGCGCGCCGCCTCGAAGCCACTGCCTTCATCCCCGAAGACCTGCTCGACCACTACCATCGCATCGCCGCCCGTCATGGCGGAGTGGGCCTGGCCGCCGTCCGCGACGAGACCTGCTCCATGTGCCGCGTCCGCGTCCGCCCGCACGTCTTTCAGAAGCTGCGCCGCGAGGGCTGCGAGGAAATCTTCCACTGCGAGACGTGCACCCGCATCCTTTATTACTTCGAACCGGTCGCCCAGGCCGCCGCCGCCGCCGAGAGCGCCGCACCGACCGATGAGTCCTGACCACCCCGCCACGCGATGAAGCGCCTCGCGAAATCCCGTGCGCCGCTTCCTGCTCGCCTCTTCTCCGAGCCCGAGCACCCTAAGGAAATCTTCGTCGCCCACGTGGACGGCGCCTCGCGCGGCAACCCCGGCCCGGCCTCTTACGCTGTGGTCATCCGCTCCAGCGACGGCCAGGTGGTCCTCCAACTCGGCAAGTATCTCGGCCGCACCACCAACAACGTCGCCGAGTATTACGCGCTCATCACCGCCCTCGACTACGCCGCCGCTCACAACATCCGCCAGCTCCGCGTCCGCAGCGATTCCGAGCTGCTCGTCCGCCAGATACAGGGCCGCTACAAAGTGAAAAGTGCCGTCCTCAAGCCCCTCCATGAGCGCGCCCGCAAGCTCGCCAACGCCTTCTCCTACTTCCACATCGAGCACATCCCTCGCGAACAAAACGCCGAAGCCGACGCCCTCGCCCATGCCGCCCTCGATCAAACTGGCCGCCACTCCTCTTCAACTTCCTCTCTCTCCGCCGCACCGTCACCAACCAAATCTCCAACGTCAAAAAAAATCCGCGCGCGCTACCGCCAGGGCGCCCTCCACCCCGCCGAGCCTCTCGACCTCGCCGACGGCGAAGAAGTCGAGCTCACCATCCAAAGATTCAGCAAGAGTTGATCCAAGAAGGAAAAGGCCCGGCCAGCCCTTCAGCGATGTGGGGCGGAGGGGGTCGTTGGTGTGGTTCTTGTAGGGCCGGACGACAGTTCCTGCAGAATTATCCCTTCCACTTGGCTCCAGACTTCCGGGTCGAAATCCATCCTCGAATGGGCCCGGCTGAACACCTTCCGGAACAGCGAAACCCCGGACATATCCACTTTCTTCTGCGAGTAGTCGTACTGGAAATTCCCCAAAATTTGAGTCGTCTGGGGGTCCTCCGCGCGGATCTCAGGCTCTCCCTTCAAGAAGATCGCATGGTGCTGGAAGAGGTTTGCCGCGTGCCGCACGTTGGGCGGGACCAGCCCGTCCTCTCGCCCGATGCTGTCCACTTGCACCGTCAGCAGGACCGGCACACCCATCAGCTGCAAGTCTCTCGCCAGTTTCACAACCGCCGCCGCTCCAAAACTGTGCCCGTAGAGAATGATGCGCGCCGAACTGCGTTCCTCCGCATCGAGTTTTCCGTCCTGGTTGCGGTCCAGCCCGTTCCCCACGAGCTGCACGGCAAGCTGGCGCCGGTGGTTTTCGAGCGTCTCCACGTGCACGCCCGGCAGGTTCATCGCCCGGAGCTTGAGCGCCAGCCGGCGGACGTTTTTCTTGTCGTTGTTCCAGGGTTCCCAGCCCCCCAGGATGCCGATGACCAGCGTGTCGCCCGCGGCGATCGGCGTGCGCGTAACGAAGTGTTTGTATTCCTGTCCCCAGCTCAACAGGGAAGGAGGAAGCACTAAACCAAGGCTCATCGCAACACAGATCACGAAGAGCTTCCGGAGCACTTTGGCCTTTCGCCGCAATGGAAAGCCCCTCCCGGCGGCTGCGAACCGACCTCAGCTGCTCGGCGGAGTTCCTTACTTCAGAAAATACGACCGGTAGAGCGTGTCGCGCTGGGCAGGAATGTAGCCGGCGTCGGTGATAATGCGGCGCAGCTCGGCCTCGTTGGTACGGTTACGCACCCCGGCGGCGTACACCACATTCTCCTCGATCAGGATGCTGCCCACGTCGTCCGCGCCAAACTGCAACCCCACCTGGCACACCTTGATCCCCGGCGTCAGCCAGCTCGACTGGATGTGATCAATATTGTCCAGGTACAGCCGGCTGATCGCCAGCGTCTTCAGGTAGTCCACCGCCGTCGCTTCCGGCACTTTCTTCCCGAGCGGCGTATTCTCCGGCGCAAACATCCACGGGATAAACGCGGTGAAACCGCCGGTGTCCTGCTGGATCCGCCGCAGCCGTTCGAGGTGGTTCACGCGGTGGCGGTACTCTTCGCCGCAGCCAAACATCATCGTCGCCGTCGTCCGCACCCCCAGCGCGTGCGCCGTGCGATGCATCGTTTCCCACTCATCCGCCGTACATTTTAGCCGCGAAATCCGCGCGCGAACCTCGTTGTCCAGTATCTCGGCGCCAGCGCCCGGCACCGAGTCAAGCCCCGCGTCCCGCAGCCGTATGAGGGTATCGCGCACGGTCAATCCCGACAGCTCAGCGATATTCAATATCTCCGGCGCGGAAAAACTATGCAGGTGTACTTGCGGGTAGCGCTGCTTGAGCGACCGCAGCAAGTTCTCGTAGTAATCAATCTTCAGGTCCGCGTGCAGACCGCCCTGCAGCAGCACGCCGGTCCCACCCAACTCGAGCATCTCGTCAATCTTCGCGAAGATGGTCTCGAGCGATAGCAAGTATCCCTCTTTAGACCCCATCGGCCGGTAGAACGCGCAGAACGAGCAGTACTCGGTGCAGAAGTTCGTGTAGTTGATGTTCCGGTCGATCTGGTAGGTCACCACGCGCGGATCGGTCTTCTTCTTCCGCACCTGGTTCGCCGCCATCCCGATGCCAATCAGGTCATCCGACCCGAACAATTCAAGCGCTTCCTGTGGCGTAATCCCCATCCCGCTTCCCATCCCGTCAGTCTAGGCCCTGGCCCGCCGCGGCGGGCGATGCCGGGGCAATCGAAGATTCCGGCCCTGCCGGAGAGAATCCCTCTTACCCTGCCGCCCCAGCTCGCGCCGACGTTGGCGCAAATTCGAGCGGCTTCGCCCGCGGCGTCAGTCCGGCCTCCGCGCACAACCGGAAGTACAGCTCCAGCCCTTCGCGGCTCTCCTCGTCCAGCGAGAACTGAATGTTCTCGCGGAGGTAGCGCTCCAGCTCCCGCGCGGGCAAATCAAGCTGACCAGCAGCCTTCGCCGCAATCTCCGGTATGTGATTGAGCCCGAACTCGCGCGACGCCAGAAAATCCGCCACCACTTCCGGCCGCACCGCACTGCACCGCGCCACCCACATCGCCAGCACGCACGGACGCCCCGTCATCTCCCGCCATTCGTGCGCCACGTCGTAAAGATAAACAGCCGGGTAACCCGCCACGGGCAATTCCTCCGGCGAAGCTTCCGCTCGCAGCGCCACGCGCAGCGCCGGGTCGCCAATCAGCAGCGCCGCGTCGGCTTCGGCCAGCATCGCTTCCGGGTCGGGCGCCGCCTCCACAAACTCCGGCGCAATCTTCCACCGCCCCGCGCACAGCAGCCGCACCAGCGCAGCCGAGCTGCGCGAGCTGCTGTCCAGCGCGATCCGCCGCGCCTGCTCGATGGGCTTCTTCGCGATCACCAGGATGCTGCGGACTTCGTCCCGCGCCGCGATGGCCATCCCAGGCAGCACAACCACGTCGTCCATGCGCTGGTACTCGATCGCCGGGATCAGCGCCACGTCGGCCTGCCCGCTGCGCAGCGCCTCGGCGCACAGCGACGGCACCGTGAACGAAAGGTCGTACTTCCCCGCGAGCGGCCCTTCCGTGAATCCCCACACCAATGGCGCCGTGTTCAGGTACTCGACAACGGAGATGCGCAGCCGGTCCAAGCAAGCCCCCGAGAATCGCCTGATTTTAGCATACCGTCCCCGGCTGCCCGCGTCGCCCGCTCCGGGACGAACCGGTGGAACCCTTCGCCGCGTATGGATACAATGAACGCGCCGAAGCCGACGAAATCATCCTGATCCGTCGTGGGGGTCTATAGATGAAGGCTTGGGAGACAGGGAAGGCAAACATTCGCTGGTTTCGCTGGTTGGCTTACCTGCCGCTCGTGCTCATGACTGCCTGCTCGTCGGCCAAGAGCAATTCCGACGAGGCCCTCAGCCAGATCAAGGTCCCTCCGGGCTTTGAAATCCGCATCTACGCTCGAGGTGTCGTCGGCGCGCGCTCGATGGCCCTGGGCCCGGGCGGCACGCTCTTTGTCGGCACGCGCGGCGAAGGCAAGGTCTACGCCCTCCGCGACACCAATGGCGACCGCCAGGCCGACCAGGTTCTCACCATCGCCAGCGGCTTGAACCGCCCCAACGGTGTCGCCTTCCGCGACGGCGCGCTTTACGTCGCCGAAATCAGCCGCGTCCTGCGCTTCGACAACATCGAAGCGCGTCTCGCCAATCCCCCGCAGCCCGTCGTCGTCAACGACACGTTCCCCCGCGAGGGCCACCACGGCTGGAAGTTCATCCGCTTCGGCCCCGACGGCATGCTCTACGTCCCCGTCGGCGCTCCCTGCAACGTCTGCGAGCCCGACGGCCCGCGCTACGCCTCGATCCTGCGCATGAAGCCCGATGGCTCCGGCCTCGAAATCTTCGCCCGCGGCGTTCGCAATACCGTCGGCTTCGACTGGCACCCCGA
>CAZHLD010000010.1:0-41166 GCA_964533185.1 uncultured Acidobacteriaceae bacterium
TAATCGCCCGCGCGGCAAAGCCCCCATTCGGATCGCTCAAAATCGCGCGTACGAGGCCGCCGCCCTGAGAGCCTGTAGCGCCCAATACCGCAATGATCTTTTTGTCTGCCATTGTGATTATCCTTTCGTTACGCCAACGGCCGGTACACTCCGTCGAGGAAGAGGATGGCCGATGTGCCGGACGAGAAAGTGTGGCATGGTTCGGTTGTCTCCTAAACTTAATGACCGGAATTTCCTTTTTGGCTTAAAAAACAGCGCCATAGTACACCCGCCTCGCTTGTTCGCGATATTGTAAAGTGATTTTCATCGGGAGCACTCCCGACGGTCTGCCGTCCGCACCAGCACAGCGGCTCCGCAGAACGGCCAAAACGAGCCGCACTACTACCCCAAAGGGGCCAGCGCGACTTGCGGTTGACACGACGGGCCACGAGGGCTAGGCTTTCGGGCGAAGGGGAAGCTCAAAACGGAAATTCCGGGCAACACGCAAAACCGAGCCGGGCGGTTGTATACTGCCGCCGGCCGGGATGCCAAAATGGAAATTCCGGCTTGAATCGTTAGGCCGGTTGAACACACAACGGGGGAAAACGCCGATGTCCTCATCTCAACCGTTCGTCCTGTCCCCCGACGAGGCGGAGGTGTTTACCGTGGGGCCCTTCCGCATCGTCAGCCGGGTCCTGCCCGACCAGTCTCAAGGTGCTTGGGAGCTGTACGAGCTGACGATGGGTCCCGCCACGATCGACTATCACGTGCATCGAACCATGGACGAGACGCTCTATCTCGTTGAAGGCGAGATCAAATTCGTTGTGGCGGGAGAAACGTTCCACCGTCCGGCCGGGTCGGTGGCGTTCATCCCGCGCGGCGTGCATCACGGGTTCACCAACCCCGGGCCGGACCGGTCGCGGGTCCTGATCCTCTTCAGCCCGTCCGGCTCCCAGGACGAATACTTTCGCAAATTGCAGAAACTGTTCGCCGCGCCTTCCCTGGCCGTGGGCGCCCTCCAAGCTCTGCGGCGGCAGTACGACCAGGAACTGGTCAATCTCGATGGGTAGTTCGCGGCCCCTACGATAGCGGTGAGGGAGTCGGGCGCCACGGTGCGCTGGACATCTCCACTCAATAGCCTTTGGCCAAGTCCACCTGGTTTCGCAGCGGTTGGCCGCTAGACCAGCATAAATTGATCCATCTGCCCCGCCGGGACAATAGGGCTCTTGAACCACAGATACTACTCGTGCTGGTGGTACCATTTTTCCGAAGTGCAACCAAACCCTAGATTCGGTCGCTAGTGCCCGGAGCCGCTGCGGTGTATCCTGTCCAGCCGGCTGCAATCGGCGCCGGACGCCTCCCGGGAAGAAAATACCCATGAGCGGCCACGCGGCGCCCTCCCTTCCACCGCAGATCGAGCTGCTGTCATGCGCGGCGCGCCCGAGCATCGACGCGGCACGCGCCAGCCGGCTGCGCCAGTTGGCGGGCGCAATTTCGGACTGGGAAGCGGTGCGCCTGGCCGCCAGTCGCCACTGTCTCGCGCCACTCCTCTCCATGCATCTCGAAGCGCATTGCAGCGGCGACGTGCCCCCGGCCGCGCTCTCCGCCCTCCGCCGGGATTTTCACGACTCGGCCGAGCGCGGTCTTCAGCTCGCCGCAGACCTGCTCGAGGTCCTCGACGCCTTCCGCGCCGCCGGCCTGCAAATCATCCCCTACAAGGGTCCGGTGCTTGCGGCGCAGGCGTACGGAAGGCTGGCGCTGCGGCAGTATTTGGACCTCGACATCATTCTTCGCCAGCGCGATCTGCCCCGCGCCTACGCGCCCCTGGTCGCACTCGGCTATGTACCCGAGCTGCCCTTGGAGATTGCCGCGTCGCCGCGCCACATCCCCGGTCAGTACTTGTTCAACCGGGAGGCCAGCGGAACCATCCTCGAACTGCACACCGAGCGCACGCTGCGCTATTTCCCGGAGCCGCTGGATCTCGACGCGCTGGCTGCGCGCCTGGTGCCGGTCTCGGTGGCGAATCATCCCGTGCTCACCTTTGCGCCCGCGGACGCACTGCCCATCCTGTGCGTGCACGGCTCGAAACATTTCTGGGAGCGGCTGGGCTGGATCGCGGACATCGCCGCACTCGCTTCAGCGGCCGAAGTAGATTGGGAGCAGACATTCCAGTTGGCGCGGCAGCTCGGCGCCGAGCGGATGTTGCGGTTGGGCCTCTATCTGGCGGCGGAGCTTCTGAAGGCCCCGCTGCCAGAGCCGGTGCTGCGCCGGGTCCGCGAAGACGCCGTGGTGGCGCAGCTTGCGGCGCAAGTCTGCGAGCGACTCATCAGCGCGGACTTTTCTCCGCCCGGCGTCGCCCGCCGTCTATGGTTTCGCGTACACATGCGGGGAAACGCGTGGCAGGGGCTCGCCTACAGCCTGCGCCTGGCTACCGCTCCGACCGAAGAAGACTGGGCGCAGGCACGCCTCGCTGGTCCCCTGGCGCCCTTCTATTCCGTGCTGAGGCCGTTTCGCCTCCTTCGCAAGTATGGAGTGGGTCTTTCCCGCCCGGGCCCGCAGCCCCGGGTGTAACTTTCGATTCCGCACGCCGCGTCGGATGCGTTTTCTCTTGCGCCGGGCCCCGTCTTAGGAGCAGATTATCGCCCGATGGAAACCCCCATCCTGAGCCCGACCCGACAATGGGGATTAATCGGCGTCACCGTCCTGCTGGCAATTTTGCTTTCATATTTTTCGGTGCGCAATGCCGTGGCCGAGCGCCGCGCCGGCTCGTCGCAGAGCAGCGCGTGGCTGAGCGCGGCCGAGCTCGAGCCATCCAACCCCGACCACTGGTATCGCCTGGGCCGCTTCCGCCAGCTCGACTTCGAGCAAAGCGACCTCAACCTGGCCATCTCATATTACCAGCGCGCCGTTGCGCTCGACCCGCGCGCCGCCTATTACTGGCTCGATCTCGCTGCCACGTATGAAATGGCCGGCGATGCTGCGCGCGCGCGCGACGCCTTCGAGAAAGCCAAAGCTGCCTATCCGATTTCCTCCGAGGTGGCGTGGCGCTACGGAAATTTTCTGCTTCGCCAGCAGCAGTCTTCTCAAGCGTTCGCCGAGATCCATCGCGCTGTGACCGTCAGCCCCACGCTGGCGCGGTTGGCCACTTCGCGCGCGTGGCGCAGTAACCCGGACGCGCAGGCGCTGCTGGATCAGGTCTTGCCGCCCTCGGTGGATGTTTATCTGGGGGCGCTCGATACGCTGGTTGCCGAGCACGAAGCCGTTGCGGCGCTGGCCGTCTGGGATCGTCTGCTTGCTCTCCAGCCATCGTTCGAACTTCGCCGCGCCTTCCCGCTGATCGATGAACTCGCCGCTCAGGGACGCACCGCCGAGGCCCGGCGCGTCTGGCGCCAGGCGCTGGCCGCTGCCGGCTGGACGGTGCCGCCGCCGCCGCCCGGGTCGCTGCTCTTCGACGGCGGCTTTGAGACAGACTTCAGCGATGGCGGCTTCGGCTGGCGCATGCGGCCTTTTCAGGGCGTCGAAATTGAATTCGACCCCGCCGAGCGACATGGCGGCGCACGCTCACTGCGGGTGAGTTTCGACGGCAGCGCTAATCTCGATTTCGCGCAGCTCTACCAGCGCCTCCCCGTCGAGCCAGGCACGCGCTACCGCTTCGGCGCCACGCTGCGCACGCAGGGCGTCTCCACCGATAGCGGCGTCCGCTTCCTGATCTATGACCCGCAACACCCCACTGAGCTCAACCTGACGACGCGCAACGTCACCGGCACGCAGGACTGGACGCTGGATGAAGCCGACTTCACCACCGGCCCCAACACACAAATGCTCGAGGTCCTTCTTGTCCGCCGCCCCAGCCAGAAGCTCGACAACAAGATCGAAGGCACGGTCTGGCTCGACGATCTGACCCTGACGCCGCTCGCCCGGCGCAGCGCCCCATGAAGATCATCCGCATCGGCATCGGCTGCCTGCTGAGCTTTGCCGTGTTCGCGCACGGCGCCGTCGAGGCCTGGTCGGAAGCCGTGCTCGTCGTCGGCGCTTCGCTTTTGCTGGTGCTGTGGGCCATGCTGGTTTGCTTTGGGCGCACGCGCTCCATCCGCTGGGATGCGCTGCTTGCCCCGCTCGCGGCGCTGGCGGCGTTTGGGTTTGTGCAGTGGCTGTTTGGCTGGACCGCCTCGCCCTATCTGACCCGGATCGAGCTGCTCAAGTTCTCCGCCATCCTAATCCTGGTTTTTCTGGCCGTGCAGTCGTTCCGCACCACCGCCAACTGGCTGGGCTTTGCCTGGTTTCTGCTGGTGCTTGCGTTTATGGTTTCGGTGTTCGGCATCATTCAGCACTTCACCTTCAACGGCAAACTCTACTGGCTGCGCGAGCTGCGCTACGGCGGCATCCCCTTCGGTCCGTATGTGAATCGCAACCACTTCACCGGGCTGGTGGAGCTGATTGCGCCGGTCGGCCTGGCGATCCTGATGCTGCGCGGGGTGCGCCGCGACCAGTTGCCGCTGGTCGCGCTGTTCACGCTCTTGCCCGTCGGCGCGCTGTTCCTGGCCGCCTCGCGCGGCGGCATCACCAGCTTCCTGGCCGAAGTTGCCCTGCTGGGGCTGCTGGTCTGGGCGCGGCGCGGGATGCGGCGCAGCCTGGCCGCTGCGGCTGCGGTGGTGATTCTGGCCGCGGGCGTGGTGGCGTGGCTCGGCGTGGGGCGCGCGCTGGACCGCTTCACGTCGTATCAAAAGCTCGAAGTCTCCGAAGTCCGCCGCGTTTCTATGGTGAAGGACACCTGGCGCATCTTCCTCGACCATCCTGTGCGCGGCACCGGCCTGGGCACCTTGCAGGTGGTCTTCCCCCGCTACGAATCCATGTATGACGGCAAGTTCGCCAACCACGCGCACAACGACTACGTTGAGCTGCTCGCCGAGACCGGCGTGATCGGCGCGCTGTGTTTCGCCGTCTTTCTCTTTCTTCTCTTCCGCCGCTGGTGGAAGGAAATCCGGGCCACGCTCAACCCCCAGGACCTGGCCCTGCGCATGGGCGCGCTGGCGGCCTGTGCCGGCCTGCTGGTCCACAGCCTGGTTGATTTCAACTTGCACATCCCCGCCAACGCCCTGCTCTTTTATCTGCTGGCGGTGTTGGCCTCCTCGGCCGCGCGGCCGGATCAGGACTTCTGACGCTAGTGGGGCCTAGAGGTCGGTGTTTACCTAAGTGGGTTTACGGCAAAGGATTTGATACTGCGCCCCGAGCGGGAGCGTGCAAAAGGACTTTTCGAAACTCCGGAGCCACCTAAACATTCGGGGGAATACAAACAGATAGTGGATTCCCAAAATCTCGAAGCCACCCGCACGAAGGAGTACCTTCGCTCCTGGTGAGGATATCTTGACCGCGTCTTTGTCGAACGCGCATCTAGACATAACGTATCGCGTGCCGGGGTTCCAGGGATTGTTTTCCCAGAATGAAAAAAATCCACCCGGGCGCAGCGAGCAGTAGACATATCGGACTGCATCGAGCCGCTCAGGTGGCGGGATATGGTGGAAGACGCCATTGCAATATGCCAGGTCCAAATCCCCAGCGGGCACATATTCGTTCGTCAAGAAGAAGCGGGTTTGATTCGAATGAGAATCCCTCCTTGCAACCTCCACGCTGCGAGGTGACGCATCTATTCCCAGGACCGATTGGGCCCCCAGAATCGTAACCAACAGGGGCGACGTCGACCCGACCCCGCAGCCGAAATCGAGAATGGTTCGCGGCGTCTCGCTTCTCTCACGCAAGCAGTCAGCCAGCCAACAAACTCGGCCCCTGGCAAAATAATCCCGGTTCTCTCCGGAAACCGATAATGCCTCTTCGAGCGTGGCATCGTAGGACTCTGCAAAATGATCAAACTGCGCGCCCGCTCTCATCGACGCGCCATCCCGAGGACACTGAGGAAGAAACTGGACAAGACGATCTGAAAGCCGAGAGTCAAGCATACAACGCCCGGGATAACCAAACGAAGAGTTCGGGCAGAATCCAAAGGCCCGAAGTGCTGCGCGCCCCAGTAACCCACGGCGGCTAGTGAGACCCCGAGTCCTACCGCCATTAGAATGACTCCGGTGGCCAACCCAACTTCGAGGTTAAGATAGCGAAACAAGCGGTTCAGTCTCGTGTCCTCGGGAATCAATCCCTCAGTAACCGCGAAAATCTTGGAGAACACTGCAAAATTTATGGCTTGAAACCCGATCAGAATTGCCATCCCTGCGTAGAGCAGGGTATGCACATCGAAGGTCACTCCACCAATTGAGCGCGGCCCGGGCAACAGCCAAAGCCCCACGAGCAGCCCCGCGATCATCAAGGCTGCTCCCGGATACAAGAAAAGCCAGCGCGGACTATAGAGCAGCATGAACCGAAGATAGCGCCAACCATCGCGCCACGTTCGGAGATGTGGTGGGCGGCTGCGCCCGTCGGGAGAGAGACGTGTAGGAATCTCGCCAACCCGCAATCCATATAGGGTGGCTTTAACCACCATCTCGCTCGCAAATTCCATCCCCATCGTCCGCAGGCCGAGGCGCTGGATTGCATCTTTGCGAAAGGCACGCAGACCGCACTGAAAGTCTTTGCACGGACTCTTGAAAAAGAGCCTGCCGATTCCGGTCAGCAAGGGGTTGCCGAAGTACTGATGGATTGCCGGCATCGCACCACGTTGGATGCCACCCTGGAAGCGGTTCCCCATTACAAGATCGAAGCCTTCCCGCAACTTTTCGACGAATTTGCCGACCTGCGTGAAGTCATAACTGTCATCCGCATCTCCCATGACGATGAATTTTCCGCGAGCCGCGGAAATGCCGCCTTGCAGAGCACTTCCATACCCTTTCAAAGTTACAGGCACGAGTCGAGCGCCCATTCGCTCAGCGATCTCTCGTGAGCCGTCTGTACTTCCATTGTCTGCAACGATGATCTCCGCAGAAATCCCAAGGTCTCGTAGGGTGTTCTGAGCTTTCCCTATGCAAATCCCGAGCGTCTCGGCTTCGTTGAGACAGGGCATCACGACGGAGACTTCGACCTCCGGTGAATCGCACTCGAAAGACTCAGCGGTTCCCACTGTCAGTTGGGGGTTGTCTACAACCGCCATCTCTCACCTCCATTTTCTGGCATTCGTCCGCCCGGAGATTCGCAATCCCGCCCAAGCCCAATTCCTCAGGAGCGGGGAGGAGGAAGAAAGAATAATCCGTCTGCCCTATCTTCTGCCAGCCCTGGGCATTGAGGTGCCGCGGTATCGAATTGGTGACCGCCGCCTTTGCGCCACTTCTGGCAAACGTCTGCATCACGGCTTGGACCGCCTCCGGACTTGATCCCCAAAAACCAGCAGATTCGTCGTAGGGAACCTCCGCCACAATCCGTACCCCAGCCAAATGGGCCCAATAGTCTCCAATGCGGTGGTCGATGATAGTTGCAACCCTGTCCCCTGGTTGGATTCCCTGCCCTTGAAGACCCTGAGCAACTTGCCATTGTACGTGCTGCAGCGGACGCAAGGTGTGAAACAGGTCAGATGCAACGGTCTTGCCGACTCTCAGACACAGAATGGCGAGCAGGGCTAAAACAAGAGCACGAACAATTAGGTTTGAAGCCGGCAGGCGCGGCAATCGGACTGCGGAGAACAGAGCTGCCGCGAACAACACCCCAAAAGCGGCCACATACCTGCTCTCCACCAGCACAAGGGAGTACATAATCATAGCCGCAGCGGCAGGTAGCCAGAGCACGTATTGACGCTTGAAGGCAGTTAAGAAAGCTCGCGTATTGCGCCCTGCAAAAAACAGGGCGAGAAGAGTAACAACGAGCTCTAGCTGCGCAGACGTCATCTCGACGTAAGCAAGGAAGTTTTCCCGCAGTGCTCGCACTTGTCCTCGGAGATCGAACTGCGGCTCCAAGCCGTCAAGCCAATAGGAAGCGTCGTACCACGGAGGATACGTCCCAGCGATAGGGGTTCCAAACTCAAATACAGGCGGATGATTCAATGCTTTCCTGACAGGATGCTGGGGTGTGCCCAGATTGCCTTCACCTTGCCAGTGTCCGAAGCGGGTCAGGCCGTTCACGAATTGGGCATACGCGATCCTGCCGCTATCACCGAAAGTGAAGCGATCCTTCGCTGTGCTCAGCAGCACAATATAAGGCGCAGCAACTACCACAAACACGACCAAGGCGATGAGAGCGCGAGGGACTCCCTTGCGAAGGGTTCCTGCCGCGAACACGCTAACGAGCAAAAAGACGAAAGCCAGTGGGAACAGCGCCGCCTTCGTCAAGTAGGCAAGGCCCAGAACCAGTCCCAGCGCCCCGTAATAGACCCAACTCGAGGCACCAGCACGAATCCGCAGCAGAATCCCGGCTGCCAGATAGATGAAGGCCGAAAGACAAAGATCGGGAGTCACAATTCTAATGGAAATCTGGTACAACGACGCGTGAAGAAAGAGCGCATAACCGATCGCCCACCATGCCGAATCCGGCAGGCGCTGCCATTGGTCTGTCGCGGATTCTGTTGTTTGAGCAAACCGCACCAAAGCCCGCATAAGGAACTCAAACGCAGCCAGCGCAAAGAGGTACACACCGAAGTTCACAGCATGCACCACCGTTGACTCCCAGTAGGGCGACGGATTGATTAAGCCGAGGAAAAGGCCTAACAACCAGGAATAAAACGGGCTCCACCAACCATTGATTGCGGCTGCCCAGTCGCCATGAAGGTAGGCGTTTGCAAGATCGAGGTACGAAATCCCATCTACGTTCATGTAGAAGCGAGATCCAACCGCCTCCAAAAGGCCCGCGAGAATAGCGAGGACTCGGAGGGAGACAAGCAAAGTGCCTGCAGCAATGCGCTCCGGGGGCAAAACGAAGAGTGAACTCGCAGAGCTTTGAAGAGGCTGCCTGGAGGCCGTCATGCTCGAGCCCAATTGGATTGGAAAGGTTTAGGGATCGGTGTTCTCAAGGACCGAAGCCCCTCACAAGCGCCCGGCCGAGACGATTCTCTTCAAGCTCAATCGGAAACTCAAGCCCATTAGTTGAGTGCCGTGTCAGAACCATAGAACAGTGCTATCGAGGCCTTAACACCTGCGAAAAAGCGCGCTTGACAGCGCCTATCTGCCTGTATAATGGCAGCCGCGTGGGGGATCAGTCTATCCAATGCTTCTTAACAGTCTTGGTGTACGCAGCCGCCTGATTTTCGGGTGTGCCTGCCTCATTCCGTGCCTGCTCACAGCCGCACCAGCGGCTCTCACTCAACAGAAAGAAGTGCCTGCGGCGCCGTCTCCGCAAAAACTGGAGACCGCGCAGCAGGCCAATGAACGCATCCGTCAGCTTGCGCTTGCCATGGGCGCCCATGCCGGCGACTCGCAGATCGGCAGCGGCGACCTGGTGCGCATCGAAGTCTTTGACGTGCCCGAGCTTTCGCGCGAGCTCCGGGTGGGCGAGTCCGGTTATATTTCTCTGCCGCTGATTCCGGTGAAGGTGAAGGCCGCCGGGCTGACCAGCTTCCAGCTGGAGGAAAAAATCACCGAGCTGCTGCAGGTGAATGGACTGGTGTCGAATCCGCAGGTCACGGTCACGATTAGAGAGCAGCGCAGCCAGCCCATCATCGTCATTGGCGCGGTGCAGAAGCCGCTGGTCTTTCAGGCCGTCCGCCGCGTCACCCTGCTGGAGATTCTTTCCGAAGCCGGCGGCATTTCCAACGACGCGGGCAACGAAGCCATCATCACCCGGTACATCAAGCCCGGCCCGGATGCGCCCGAAGGCGCCAAGCCGGAGGTTCAAACCATTCTCATTGACCTGAACGACCTGTTGCAGTCCGGCGATCCGCAGTACAACGTGCCAGTCTATGGCGGCGACGTGATCACCATTCCTCGCGCGGGTATTGTGTACGTGGTGGGCGCCGTCGAGCGCCCCGGCGGCTTTGTCCTGCAGAACGACCGCGAAAGGCTCACCGCAGTGAAGGCGCTGGCGCTGGCCGGCGGGCTGCGGTCCACGGCCAAGCCGCGCAACGCCGTCATCCTGCGTAAGGATGCCGGTGGAACCGCCAACAAGGAAATTGTTGTGGACCTGACCCAGGTGCTCGAACGCAAACGCGAAGACATCCTGCTGCAAGCCAGCGACATTCTTTACGTCCCTGACAGCAGCGCCAAGCGGGCCCTGCGTCGCGTCGGAGACGTGGCTCTGTCGCTCACCACCGGCCTGGTGCTGATCCGCGCCGGGCGCTAACGGGCTGCCGGGCAGCGGCAAGGTCGCAATGAAAAATTCGGCACTCTGAGGAGAATATGGAAGAGAACAACAACATCGTGCCGCGGGATCACCGCCCCGGCGGAACTCTCGAAGTCGTCCCGGCCCCCTCCTTCCTCCCCTGGGACCAGGCCCCGCGCGAGCCCCACCTGCTTGACTACCTGATGATCCTGCGCAAGCAGCAGTGGCTGATTCTCTTCTTCTTCCTCACCGTGGTCACCATCGTCAGCATTTCCACCTTCCGCATGCAGCCTGTTTACGAGGCCACGGCCCGCGTCGAGATCGACCGCGAGAACAACAATATCCTCCCCTTCCAGGGCACAGAATCTTACGACATCTATGTGGACATGCAGTCGTACATCGAGACACAGTCCAAGATCCTACAGAGCGAGACGCTGGCGCTGCAGACCATTCGGTCGGTCGGCCTGGCTGAGAATCCTGAGTTCGGCGGCGGCAAGACCTCCGCCTTGCCCACCAGCGTGGCCAATCAGAAGCGGCCCCCCTCGCTCGGCGCGTTCATGGGACGCCTGACGGTCCGGCGCGTGCCGGAGAGCCGCCTGCTCGACGTCAAGTTCGAGGCCAACGACCCGCTGCTGGCCTCCCGGATCGTCAACGCGCACATCGAAAACTTTGTGGAGCAGAATCTCCGCAGCCGTTACGAGGCCACCACGGCCGCTTCCAAGTTTCTGGCCAGCCAGCTCAACGAACTCAAGATCAAAGTCGAGAAGGCTGAAGACGCCCGCATCGCCTACGAGCGCCAGAACCAGATCTGGACCATCGACGATAAGAATAATATCACCTCCCAGAAACTTACTGACATCAACAAGGACCTCACGGACGCGTCGAGCGACCGCGTCAGCAAGGAAGCCATCTACCAGCTTGTGCGCACCGGCAGCGTCGAATCCGTGCCCGCCTTCCGCGATAACCCGCTGCTCGTCGAAGCCCTGCGCAAACAGGCCGAGCTCAAGGGCTCGCTCGCCGAGGCCCTCAGCCAGTACGGCCCCAACTTCCCCAAGGTGCAGCGCCTGCAGGCCCAGCTCAAGGACACTGACGAACTGATTGTGCGCGAGAAGGTAAACACCGTCAATCGCATCGAAGCCGACTATCGCACTGCCCGTCAGCGCGAGCTGCTGCTGACCCGGGAGCTCGACAAGCAGAAGGTCGAATCGAACTCGATGGCCGAAAAATTTGTGCAGTACAACATCCTCAAGCGCGAGGCCGAAGCCAACAAGCAACTCTACGAAGGGCTGCTCACGAAACTCAAGGAAGCAGGCATCTCCGCCGGCCTGCGCTCTTCCAACATTCGTCTCGTGGATCCGGCCATGGTTCCCTCCGCACCCTCGCGGCCGCAGAAGGCGCGCAACATCGCACTGGCCGCGCTGGTCGGACTGATTGGCGGCGTGGGCCTAGCCCTGCTGCGCGAGTACATGGACAACACCGTGAAGAACCCCGACGACATCGAGCGTCTTACGCGCCTGCCCTCGCTCGCCGTCGTCCCTGCGTTCCTCACCGAGAATGGCCGGGGCCGCGTGCCCAAACTGCTCAAGGGCTTCCAGCCCTCCACGCCGGTCGAAGGCCGCGTCGAGTTGGTTTCGCACAACCTGCCCCAGTCGCAGGTCTCCGAAGCATTCCGCGCCCTGCGCACGTCCCTGCTGCTTTCTCAGGCCGAGCACCCGCCGCAGGTGATCTTGCTCACCAGCGCTTTGCCGCGCGAGGGCAAGACCACCGCCGCCGTCAATCTGGCCGTGACCCTGGCGCAGTTGGGCGACCGCACGCTGCTGATTGACGCCGATCTCCGCAAGCCCGGCATCGGCCGCGCCCTCAGCATGGCCGACGGAAAGTACGCCGGCCTGAGCTCCTATCTCGCCGGCGTCTCTTCGCTTGACCTGATTACCGTGCCGCACCCGGCCATCACCAACCTGGCCGCCATCCCCACCGGCCCGGTGCCGCCCAACCCCGCCGATCTGCTCTCTTCCCGGCGACTGAGCGAAGCGATTTCTCAGCTTCGGCTGCAGTACAAGTTCATCGTGATCGATTCGCCACCCATCATGGCCGCTACCGATGCCGTGATCCTCTCCGTGCTCGCCGATGGCGTCCTGCTGGTGGTTCGCAGCGGCGAGACGCCCAAGGAAGCCTTCACCCGCGCGCGCGACCTGCTGACCAGCGTGAAGGCACGCCTGCTCGGCGTCGTCCTCAACGCCGTGGATTCCACCTCGCCCGAGTATTACTACTCGTATCGCTACTACCCCTATCACTACGGGTATGGCGAGAAAGAGAAAAAGAAGGCTGCGGCGGCGGGCTCCGGCTCGTAGGCCGTTTCGAGTTCACCACGTTTTCGAGGAGGGGCTTTGCGCTACCTGATCACCGGCGGGGCTGGCTTTATCGGGTCACATCTGGCCGAACGGCTGCTCGAGCGCGGCGACGAAGTCTTCCTGATGGACGACCTCTCCACCGGCAGCATGGAAAATATCCGCCACCTCAAGAAGTTCGAGCGCATGCACTACTTCCTCGAGCCGATCGAAAACCGTCAACTGCTCGCCGAGCTGGTGGATGAATCCGATGTGGTGTATCACCTGGCCGCCGCCGTCGGCGTCCGCCTGATTGTCGAAAGCCCCGTGCGCACGATCGAGACGAATGTCCACGGCACGCAGCTCGTCCTCGACGCCGCCTGCAAGAAACGCAAGCTGGTCTTTATCGCCTCGACCTCCGAGGTCTATGGCAAAAATACCAACGTCCCCTTCCGCGAAGATTCCGACCTCGTTTTTGGCGCCACCACCAAGAGCCGCTGGAGCTATGCCGCGTCGAAGGCCCTCGACGAGTTTCTTGCTCTGTCCTATTGGAAAGAGAAGAAGCAGCCCGTCATCATCGTTCGTCTGTTCAACACCGTGGGCCCGCGCCAGACCGGGCGCTATGGGATGGTCCTGCCAAATTTTGTCAGCCAGGCGATCGAGGGGCGGCCCATCACGGTTTACGGCAACGGCCAGCAGTCGCGCTGCTTCTGCGACGTGCGCGACGCAGTCGAGGCGGTGCTGCGGCTGGTGGCGTCAGACGCTGCGGTCGGCGAGGTGGTCAACGTGGGCAGCACCGAGGAAGTGACCATCGAAGCGCTGGCCCGCCTGGTGAAGGAGCGCACCGGCAGCTCCTCTTCCATCGAGTTCATACCGTACGACAAGGCTTACGAGCCTGGCTTTGAGGACATGTTCCGCCGCGTGCCCGCGCTGGAGAAGCTCGAGCAGATCACGCGCTTCCGGCCGCGCACTGGGCTGCCCGAGATCATTGACCGCGTTACCGCCCATTTCCAGTCGAAGCGAGAGCTGGTTGGCGTTGCCCGCGGGGTCGCCGGCAACGGCAACTGAGCCGCACGGGCCGTAGTTCATCGCCGATCGCCGGCATGTTTCTTTCGGCTACCACCGAAAGAATGAGCCGCACCACCATAGTCCTCACGCTCCCGATACTTCGTCGCCCATTTCTCCCGCCTTGAGCGGCTGGTGGCTTCCCGCCCATTCCAGTTCTTGTTCCTGCTGTGGCTACTGCTGGTCAACGCCCTTTACTACGCCCAGTACCGCGACCTGATTGCCGCGCGCTGGCCGGCTATACGGAGCCTATGGCCCTGGTGAGCAGCCTCGCGTCATTGCTTGCGGTGGCTGCTCTGCTCGCCGTCGCTGCGGCCTTTGGCTTTTGCATACTGCGTGCGCTGAATCTCCTGCCTGAGAGCCGCCTGGAAGGATTTCTCTACGCCGCTGCGCTTTCCTTCTCCGGCCTGCAGGTGGCTCTCTTTCTGTTGGGCATGACCATAGGCGTGAAGCGATCGCTCCTGCTGGCCCTGCTGGTTGCACTCGCCCTCATTGCTGGGAAGGACTGGCGCCAGCTCGGCGAGACGCTGCGGTCACTGGCCACTTTCGTCCGCGAGCTTCGAAATACGCGGGGACTGTTGCTGCTGACTGTGGCGATTGCTGCCGTCCTGCTGCTCGATGCCCTCCAGACCCTGGCGCCGCTCACGGGCCCGGACGCCCTGCACTACCACTTCACCGCGCCGCTGCTCGAGGTCGGCCATAAGTTTGTCCCTCAGTTTGACCTCGCCCAAAGCTTTGAGACCGGGCAGACCCACCTGCTCATCCTCGCCGGGCTGACCCTGGGCAGCGACCACGTCGCGCTCGGGCTGATTTTTCTCGGCGGTGCGCTGGCCGCTGAAGGCGCCGGTGTATCCTGAGCCGATGGCGCCGGGCTTCGAGCAGCTCGAAGCGCAGGGCCGCCTCCGGGCGGCCGCTTCCGAGGAAATTGATGTGCTGCACGGCTGGCGAATCGGCGGCACGCGCGAGCCGGCCCGGGCAGTGCTTTTGCAGGTGGTGGACGAGTAAGCGTAAAAGGGTTCCGCCCGCAGCGAGGAGCAACGCGCCCGCGGGTGCTGATTTATCTGAGTCGCGGTACACTTCATCCGGCCCGTCGCGCGGCTTCAGGCGGGTTGTGGGGATCTTTCGATGTCCCAACCGATTCGCGTGGCGCTGGTGGGCTATGGCTACTGGGGGCCCAACTACGCGCGTATCTTCGGCGAGCTGCCCGGCTCCGAGGTGGCCGCCATTTGCGAAGTCGCGCCCGACCGGCGCCAGCGCGCCGCAGCCCGCATCCTTTCTCTTCCCATGTACGCCGAGCTTTCTCGCGCGCAGCTCGAGCACACCGCCGCGGCCCTTCGCCGGGCCGTCGCCCAGCGGCAGGGAGTGGCCTGATGGGCACAACAGCACCCAAACTCTCCGTGGTCATCCCGGTGTACAACGAACGGGCCACCATCGAGGAGATTCTGAGACGCGTCCAGGCGGTCTCGATCGAAAAAGAGATCATCCTGGTGGACGACGGCTCCACCGACGGCACGCGCGACTTCGTCCAGGCGCTTGGCAACGCGGCCGCTGCGGGCCAGCCGGATGTGACTTTGCCCGATGGCGGCACGCTGCGCACGGATAACCTCCGCGTCTTTCTCCAGCCGAAGAATCGCGGCAAGGGCGCGGCGCTGCGCCGCGGCTTTGAAGAGGCGCGCGGCGAGATCGTCCTCGTACAGGACGCCGACCTCGAGTACAACCCCGAGGAGTATCACGACCTGCTCGAGCCCATCGAGCGCGGCGTCGCCGACGTCGTCTATGGCACGCGCTTTCGCGGACGCTCCCAGCGCGTGCTCTTCTTCTGGCACTACGTCGGCAACAGGTGCCTCACCACCCTCTCGAACGCCTTCACGAACCTGAACCTCTCGGACGTGTGGGTCTGCTACAAGGTGTTCCGCCGCGAGGTGCTCGCGAAACTCCAACTCCGTGAAGATGGTTTCGGTTTTGAGCCGGAAATTACCGCACACATCGCCAGGAACGGCTGGCGCGTGTACGAAGTCCCCATCTCCTACGCCGGCCGCACCTACGCCGAAGGCAAGAAGATCACCTGGCGCGACGGCGTCCGCGCGCTGTGGTACATCGTGCGGTACAATCTCTTCGGCTGACGTCCAGGTCCGTCGCCCCGTGGAAACGCAATCCCATCGTTCGCCGCTTTCCGGCTACGGAAGGCTGCTGATCCTTCTATTCGTCCTCACGCTGCCCCTGGTCAATCCCTGGGTGCGCGGCGATGGCGTGGGCTACTATGCGTTCGCCCGCGCGCTGCTTCTCCAGCACGATCTGCGATTCGAGAAAGACTGGCTGGCCGCCAACCCAACCTTCCGCATGGGCCGCGTGGACGCCGCCGGAAACATTTCTCCCGATCAGTACACGCCCACCGGCCACCTGAATAACCACTTCTCGATCGGCCCGGCTCTGCTCTGGATGCCCTTCCTCGCCGTCGCTCATATGGCCGTGGTCGCAGCCGATGCGCTGGGCGCGCGTGTCCCCGCCGACGGCCTCTCCCGGCCCTACGTCATCACCATGGCGCTCACGACGGCGTTGTATGGCTTTCTCGGCCTGTGGCTCTCCTTCCGCGTCGCGCGGAAGTACGTCGAAGAGCGCTGGGCATTTCTATCCACGGTGGGAATCTGGTTCGCGAGCTCCGTGCCGGTGTACATGTACTTCAACCCGTCGTGGTCGCATGCCCATTCGGTCTTCGCCGTGGGCCTCTTCCTGTGGTACTGGGAGCGCACCCGCAGCCGGCCCGAGTCGCCACCCCTCGCGCGGACCACGACGCAATGGATCGTGCTGGGCCTGCTCTCCGGCCTGATGATGAACGTCTATTACCCCAACGGCGTCCTGATGCTTATCCCCGCCGTCGGAGCGCTCGGCGACTATCATCGCGCATGGGAAGGCGCCGCGCGGCGCGTGCCTGTGCTGGTGGGTTTGCTGGCGAGGCACGTCGTTTACGTCGTCGTCGCTCTGCTGGCTTTCCTGCCAACGCTGATCGCCAAGTGGGTGATCTTCGGTGACCCCTTCGAGCTCGGCTACACCGAGGGCTGGTATTGGACCTCGCCCGCCCTGTTGCAGGTGCTCTTCTCGTCGAACCATGGGCTGCTTTCCTGGACACCTATCCTCTTCCTCGCTCTCCTCGGACTGTTTCTCCTCTGGCGCTACGACCGCCGGCTGGCTGTCTGTTTTCTCACTGCTTTCTTCGGCTTCTACTATTGCATTTCGAGCTACGCTACCTGGCACGGCCTCTCTTCCTACGGCAACCGATTTTTCGTTTCGCTGATGCCGCTGTTTGTGCTGGGACTGGCCGCTATGCTCGACACCTTTGGCCGCTGGTTCGCCACTGCCCGCCGTGCGTTTGCCACCGCCACCGTGGTCGTAGTTTTGTTCATTGTGTGGAACGTCGGCTTCCTGTTTCAGTGGGGGACACACATGGTGCCGGTTCGCGGGCCCCTCGTGTGGCGCGAGATGGTATATAACCAGGTGCGCGTGGTGCCGGTGCGCATCTTCCGCGCCGTGGCTGGCTACCTCACCGGGCGCCAGGCCATGATGGACGAGATCGAACAGCGCGATAAGCAGGGGCTGGAAGCGCAGGAGCCGCCCCGCTGAGCTGGCGGGTGGGCCGCGCGGGCAGTCCCCGCGAATGGAAAGGGTGAATCACGTAGGATGAATACGGTACGGGTCGAAATCGAACTTCCGTCGCAGCCCGTCGTTCGCATTGCCCCGCGCCGCGGCTGGCTTGACCTGCAACTTCGCGAGCTGTGGAGCTTCCGCGAGTTGCTCTACTTTTTCGTCTGGCGCGACGTCAAGGTGCGCTACAAGCAGACCGCCATCGGCGCCGCCTGGGCCGTGCTGCAGCCGTTTCTGACCATGGTGGTCTTCAGCCTGTTCTTCGGCGCGCTGGCGAAAATCCCCTCGAACGGCCTGCCCTATCCGATTTTCTATTACTGCGCGCTGCTGCCGTGGCTTTACTTCGCCGGCGCGCTGCAAAACGCCACCAATACCGTCGTCGAACAGCAGCGCGTGATTACGAAAGTCTATTTCCCGCGCATCCTGTTGCCCATGGCGGCGGTCTGCTCGGGACTGGTGGATTTTGCGATTGGCTTTCTGGTTTTCGTGGCGATGATGTTTTATTACGGCATCTTTCCGGGCGCGGCGATCCTCGTGCTGCCGCCGTTGCTACTGCTGGCTGTGCTGACCGCGCTGGCCTGCGGGCTGTGGCTCTCGGCGCTGAACGCGATGTACCGCGACGTTCGCTACGTCGTGCCGTTTCTGGTGCAGTTCTGGATGTTCGCTTCGCCCGTCGCCTATCCGGCGAGCCTCGTCCCCGAGCGCTGGCGCTGGCTCTATGGACTGAACCCCATGGCCGGCGTCATCGAAGGGTTTCGCTGGGCGCTCACCGGACAGGGCCAGCCGCCCGGACTGATGCTTGCCGCCTCCGCCGCCGTCGTGCTCGCGCTGCTCTTTGGCGGACTCATCTTCTTCCAGCGCGCCGAAGGCACCCTCGCCGACGTGGTCTAGCAGCACTCCTCAGCAAACACTTAATAGTCGCTCTAGGCCAGCCATTCCGTGGCACGTGGGTGCAATACGCACCGCAGACGGCGAGATCTGCGGATATTACTTTGAAATTTCTAACTCTTCTGCTAGATAGATAACCTGTAAGAACGGCTTCAACTCGGTCGAAACCAAATGAAGCTACAACCAATAGCCTTCCTGAGCTACGTGCGCTTCGACGACAAGCACGATGAAGGACGGATCACGAAGTTTCGTGAGCGGTTGAGTCAAGAGGTGCGGATGCAGACTGGGGAGGAGTTCCCAATCTTCCAGGACCGAAATGACATCCGCTGGGGTCAGAATTGGAAAGAGCGCATCGAAGAATCAGTCGATGGGTCAACTTTTCTCATCGCCATTCTTACGCCTAGCTTCTTTCGCAGCAAATATTGCAGGGAAGAAACAGAAAGATTTCTAGAACGTGAGAAACGGTTGAACCGAAACGACCTGATCCTGCCCGTCTATTATGTGGACTGCCCCCTGCTCAATGACGAGGCCAAACGGGCCACGGATAGGCTTGCTCAGATCCTTTCCAGTCGGCAAGCTATCAACTGGCGTGAGCTCCGCTTCAAGTCTACTAATTCCCCGAAGATGCGGAAAAGCCTAGAAGGGCTTGCAATACAAATCCGAGATGCACTTGAACGCGTGTTGCCGACTATTGAGTCTGGCCAAGAGACAGCGGCCAGTGGCTCTGAGTCGAGAGTGCCTGAGAGTTTGGCAGTAGTGGAGACCGCAGTAGCAACCCCTAAGGCGGAGCCACGTACGAGGACAGTTGACGCAATGCTTCGCGGAGATCACGCATCCATTTCAGAGGCCATTAAGACGGCTGCACCTGGAGAACGAATTCTGGTGCGTCCCGGTCTCTATCAGGAGGGGTTAGTCATGGACAAACAGCTGGAAATCATCGGGGATGGCGTTGCCGGTGACGTCGTGGTCCAAGCGACAGGCGCCGCAGCACTTCTGTTCAAGACGACCATGGGACAGGTGACCAACTTGACGCTCAGGCAGATGGGGGGAGAGGGTAAGTGGTACGCGGTGGACATTGCCCAGGGACGGCTGGAGTTGGAAAAATGCGACATCAGTAGCCAAAGCCTTTCGTGCGTTGCCATCCACGCAGGCGCGGACCCGCGACTTCGCGAGAACAGCATACACGGAGGAAAGCAGAATGGCGTTTTTGTCTATGAGAACGGCCAAGGAACGCTAGAAGACAACGATATCTTTGGCAATTCACTTGCTGGCGTGGAGATCAAGACCGGTGGCAATCCGACTCTGCGGCGCAATAAACTCCACGACGGAAAAGCAAGCGGCGTTTTTGTCCACGACAACGGCCAGGGAACGCTTGAGGATAACGATATCTTCGCTAACGGCCTTGCTGGGGTGGCGATCAAGACCGGTGGCAATCCGACTCTCCGGCGCAATAAGGTCCACGACGGAAAAGCAAGCGGCGTTTTTGTCTATGACAACGGCCAGGGAACGCTTGAGGATAACGATATCTTCGGCAATGCATTCAGCGGAGTGGAAATCAAGACCGGTGGCAATCCGACTCTGCGGCGCAATAAGGTCCACGACGGAAAATCAGCCGGCGTTTATGTCCAGGAGAACGGCCAGGGCACGCTCGAGGATAACGATATCTTCGCCAATTCTAATGCTGGCGTGTTGATCAGAACCGGTGGCAATCCGACTCTGCGGCGCAACCGGATCAGCAAGAATGTGTACGAAGCAATTTGGATTTATGACAAGGGCGGCGGAACGTTCGAGGACAACGATCTACGCGACAATCAAAGAGGCGCGTGGGATATTGCGCGCGGGTGCAAGTCAAAGGTAAAGCGAGTTCGCAACGTCGAATAGTGGGCCTATTTGCCGAGGAAATAAGCCTCTCTGAATCGCCGAAACTGAACCTGAAGAAAAAAACGTGCTTTGATTGCCGAAGGCTGATTGCTGGTCTCTACGCACTCGCCGACGTGGTCTTCGGTTTGGTTTCCGCTCTGAAGGACTCCACCTGTTCGACGCGGCCGGCGGAGTAGCGGAAGCGCTCGAGCTGGGCGGCTTCGAGGCCGCGGCGCGTCAGCACCTCGACCGAGCTTGCACCGTTTGACGCCGCGGCCATCTCGGCCTCGGCGCGGTCGAGCTCTTCGACCGACGCGTATAGAGCGGGCGTGCGCGGCATGAACACCGGGCAGCAGTCGTGGAAGGGCTCAGCGGAGATGTCGTGCGTGCCAATCTTGCGCGCCAGTGCGAGGATTTCGAGTTTGTCGTCGCCGGCCAGCGGCCGGAAGACGGGCAGCTTCGAAGCCGCGCCGACGGCGACCATGTTTTGCAGCGTCTGCGACGCCACCTGCGCCAGGCTGTCGCCGGTGATGAGCGCCTGTGCGTGGTCGCGGTAAGCGAGCTGTTCCGCGATGCGCAGCATCAGCCGCCGATAAAGCAGTACGCGGTACGTCTCCGGCGCCCACTGCACGATTTCGCGCTGCAGCGGCTCAAACGGGACGAGGTAGAGTTTCGCGGTGAGCTGGTACGGCACCAGCTTCCGCGCCAGCTCGCGCGCCACGTGAACGGACGATTCCCCCGGCCGCGCCCCCCCTCCCCAGAAGTGCACAAACGTGATGTGCGCGCCGCGCTTCATCATCTTGTACGCGGCCACGGCTGAATCGAACCCTCCCGAGAGCAGGCACATCATCCGCCCGCCCGAGTTGGCTGGCAGGCCGCCCGGTCCGGCGATCTTCCGCGCATAAACCAGCGCCGGCCCAGGCGGGATCTCGATCCGGCAGGTGAGTTCGGGCGAGTCCAGGTTGACGCGCACGTCGCGGCCAGCCTCCCGCAGCCGCTCCAGCAGGTAGCGCCCAACCACCTGCTCGATCTCCATCACCGGCACGGGGAACGACTTGTCGCTGCGCTTGGCGCGCACGGCAAAGCTCGAAAACTTCTCCGGCTCGATTTCGTCCCACGCAGCGTGGCAGATGGCGTCCATGTCGCGCTCGACGCGCCGCGCCACGGCGAAGTAGGCCACGCCCAGCACGCGCGCCAGCCGGGCCACGGCCTCCTCGACCCGCGCGCAATCGCCCAGCTCGATAATCATCCGGTCGCCCGGCCGCGCGATGCGCTCGACGCCCATGTCTTCGAGCGAGCGCTCGAGCGCCTGCCTGAGCTTGGCCAGAAAAAAGTTGCGGTTCCGGCCCTTCAGCCAGAGCTCATGGTAGTGGACGACGATGACCGGCTTTGCCATGCAGTCAGTTTCTCCACGCGAACAGCTTTGGGTTCCAAGTATAACACCGGGCGATTCAGCCCCGTATTTCTGCGCTTTCTCCGCCGCGCACGTCCGCACCTGCAACCGATGTTTTCCTTTTTGCGTAATCACCCATGAAGGACATGTGGCGCGAAACTTACACTCCCGTAACCTGTAGGAAACATCGCGTAACGGATACTAGACGCCGCCTCTTCAGGGGCGTATATCCGAACTCACGTCCCTGCGGCGCGGCCCGCAGATTAAAGACCAGGCGACCTGGAGCCGCTCGCGCGCATCGAATCTTTCGTGCGTGCCCGAACTGGAAGGAGCGGGACACCATGTGGGATAAGCGAGACTGGCAACACTTCTTTGAGCTGACTCGCCGGCCGTGGCGCCGGATGCGGCCTCCCCGCCCGATCTATCCTACCGGCTCGAACCGCGTTCTGCCGGCCGTAGGCTTCAGCCTGGCCGAGTTGGACGACGCCGGCATCAACCTCGATCTCGCCGAGCGCCTGGGCCTGCCAGTGGACGCCAGCCGTGTGGGCGCCTACGGCCCCAACGTCTCCACGCTGCGCGATTTTGTCCGCTCGGCCCGCCAGCCGGCCGGATAGTACCGGCCTGGTACCGCGGGTACCTCTGTACCACTTGACGCCGAAAAATCTTTGGGTAAACTGTCTTTTGCACTTTGGTATGTTGCACGAAGAACCAGCCACGAACGAAAGCCCGCGCGAACTGGAACTCCCCCAGCGCGAAGCTGCATTTTTCTACGGACTCTTCCTGCGTGGCCACTCTCCCGACCAGCTCCGCCGCGATATCGAAGTCCCGCCCGCCGTGCTGGCCAAATGGCACCGCGAAGCCCAACACGAGCCCGGCTTCCGCGATATCTTCGAGCGCATCGTTGAGTACCGCCGCCACGTGTTGGCCATCTTCGATACCCTCATCGGCTTCGACGCCCACACCCAGCGCCTGCAGTAGCTTTCAGCCCTCAGCAATCAGCCATCAGCTTTCAGATTGCAGCGCTCAGTTGCCAGTCGCAGTATCTGGCTTCCAACTTCTCACTTCCAACCTCTGACCTCCAGTGAATTGACACTCCCGAACGCCTTCGCTACACTGGCTTCCGCCTGAGCACCGACCGTTTTCCTCTGTGTTGCTCCGCTCCCCGGTAGCTCAATGGTAGAGCATTCGGCTGTTAACCGAAGGGTTGCTAGTTCGAATCTAGCCCGGGGAGCCAAATTCCTTTTCTCCAGGAATTCGGGTCCTTTCCGTGCCTCGCTTTTTCCTGAAAATGCCCTTCGGTCGTCTGCCTAAAAGTAGCTCGTTCGAATCCAGTCTTGGAGATGACGTGCCTTCTTGATTCGCGCAGGAGGTCATGCGAAACCGTGGACGAAAGGGAGAGGCGAATCGCGGCTTTCTCGCCGTCGCTTTTCGCCACCTTTACACGGCACTGACTCAAGGTTTGCTGCGTTTGCCTGCGAGCAGCTCCCAAGAAGTTGAGAGCTATCAAATCCCGAGCGAGAACTCGGCCTTGCGAGCTCTCCCTTGATCTTCGCAAACCGGCCGTGGAGCCGGTCATCCCGCGCTTGACTTTTATTAACGATACAATTAAAGTCCCGGATAAATAATGGGCATAATGCATCTTTCTTCGCGTGGGGTCCTTCGATCCCGTCGGGTGGGTGGCCCTTCATGGAAACTGATTTAAGTTCGACCGGCGCGGCGATCCCGAAGACGTTTGTGTCCAATTTCTGCGTCTTCCTTCTCTTCGGCGCACTGGCGCTTGGATGGTGCTATCGCTACACCGAGTGGATTGAGATTATTGGCGGTTTCCTTTCCCTGGCAGGAATCCTTTCCTGGCTGGCATTCGTGCTAAAAGTCATTCCTGAGAAACGCATGGAAGAATTCCAGACGTGGGCGGACGAGAGAATCTTCAACAACTCGCGCGCCAAGTGGCTTGTGATGGGCCTGCTGGTCATTGGAGTGGCTGGCGCGAGTCTTCTGGGCACGGTGCAAGTGACCTGGCTGGCCGGCGAAGGGAACCGCTCGGTGTGGATCCACAGAGCGGACAAATCGGAGGGGGAGGCAGTTCCGTTGATGGCGGACGGAGTGGTGCGCCGCCTGTTCCTGACGTTCTGGACGCATCCGCCAAAAGTCCGAGTGAAGGTGAGCGGTTTTCCGGACCGCACCGCCGAACTCAGACCTTGGCAACGCTACGAATTGAAGGTTTCGGATTCGTTCTACCGTCCGGTTGTGCTGTTCCGGCCAACGGTGGATTTATTGAACATGTTGCGCAACGAACCGATGAGTTTGTCGGTGAAAGTTGACTCGCAGTCTTGGATGATTCCCCAATATGATGGGCGGTCTCTGTGGATTGGGTGTGACTCGGATGTGGAAGTTCCCGAGGCGAAGCGGGAGGTCTGGCGCGCGATCTTGGCTGCAGCGGGCCAGGCCGAAACCTCGCACTATTGGGTGCATCCGCTGACGCTGACCAACCCGATTCCGGACTTGCATCCGGGACAAACTATTGAGGTGGCGCTGCTCCGTGAGGATCGCAGCGCCTATGCGTCGCGGAAGTTTGCCGTGCTGCCGGCTCCGGACCGACACGCATTTCCGCAGGAGGAGAACCTCGATGTACCGAAACACTAGACCACCCTGTCGTGTTTGTGGCCGCTTCATCCTGTTGGCCGTCGCTGGGCTTTGCTTTGGTTCGCGAGCGGCGGCACAAGCACCGTTGCCTGTTTACGTAGCGTTTGAATTTCAAGAGCCCAGCATTGCCACGAAGCTGTCCGATTCCGCACGCGAAGCCAAACAAAAGGAGATGACGGGCCGCCTCGCCACGAAACTTCTTTCTCGGTTTCCTTTTTGGAGTTTTCAGAGCGGCGGACCGACCGATTACCCGCGTATGCAAGTCTGGCTGGAGAAGCATTCCCAGGACGAGTGGCATGTGCATCTGAAGCTCTTGATGCAACAAAACCCCCCAGAAGCCGGCCGCTGGCAGATCCAGCTTTACGCGCCGGGAGAAATCGCACGACGCGGCTTTCCCCCGACGGTGCAGTTGCTGGACGAGATCGCGAGGAGATTCGAAGAGTACCTAGCAGAGCAGAGCAGCAACGATATCTTGGAAAAGCTGGAACAGACCGCTCCGTTGAGTATGGAAATCGCGCAACTGCCGCTTTCACCGCAGCCGCCTCAGCGCGCGCTGGCGGTCCTGCCTCTACAGTGGGATAAGTTCTGCGGGCTGGCTTCCTCGGAGTTTGTCATCAGCGCACGTTGGAGCCAGGGGCGCGTTTGGATCACTTCCAAGGCCACCGGTGAATCCGCGGACTACAAGCCGGACAATCCGCAATTCCAAGGGCTTCAGATCGAACACATCGAATGGAGTCCGCAAACCGGGCCGCCCGAAAGAATCGCGGACCATCTGCAACACTTCGGGCAACTCACACAAGTGGTGGTGAGAATCAAGCGGTTCACGCTCGATCCCGCGTCCTGTCAGGGTGTGCCGCTTGTTCAGTAGGAGGATCCCATGAGATTCCGGAGTGCGATGGGTATAAGCGCCGCAGCTTTCTGGGTGTCTGCCGCGGCGAGCCTCTGGGCGCAGGCACCGGCGCCAAAACCGCCGGCATCTGCGGCCCAGGAACAGGCGCGCAAGGCGAAATCGCGTGGCGACTACAAATCGGCGGCGGAGGGTTTCGGAGAAGTCCGCAAAAGCGCCCTCGCTGCGGACGACAAAAAGTCCGCAGCGCAAGCGGCGATTGATTATGCCCAGTCCGTGGAACGTTGGGCCAGTGTGGATCCGACACAGCAGAATCGTTTGGCGGAAGCGGTCGAGTCGTATCAGAACGCCATCCAATGGGGTGACGTTGACCAGCAAGCCTACGCCCGGAACAGCCTGGGGGTGCTGCTACTCCGACAAGGAAAGACGTCCGAATCCGTCGCGGTGTTTCGTGAAATTGACCTGGAGAGGATCGCGCCGGTGACGCGTTTTGCGTACGTGTACAACTACGGCCGGGCTCTTGAGAAAAATCGGGACCTGCAGAGCGCCTATGCGCAGTATCGGCGCACTCTGGAATTGCAGCCGAGATTTGAACCGGCGATCGAGAGCGCGTTTCGTGTCCTACAGCAGTCCTCACCTCCCAACATCAGAGAAGCGGCGGGGTTGGGTCGGCAACTCGTCGAGCGCGGGTCGGCGGCCTTCACTGCGAGACAAATTCACGCCTTGCTGAAGGCATGGAGCACGGCGCCTGACGTCACCGAGCTACTCACCGTGCTCGTGCAATACTACGTTTCGGCATCGGTGGACCCTGCCCAATTCGATAAATCCGAGTCCGGCGACCTGCGGGGCCTCGGGGCGACCTCCCCGGCGCTGAGCCGACCGATCGATGAGATTCACACCGCCTACTTCGGGAATTTCCCTGCGAACTTCCACCATGGCGCGGCCCGTGACGTTTTCCGGTCCTGGGCCTACCCACGGGAGCGCGCCGCATTGTTTTCCGCTTTGCTGAAGAGGATCGGCGACTATTACGACAGCCGCGAGGCGCCGGACAAAGCCCTGCCGCGGTATTCGGCCGCGTGGATGTTGAACACCGCCGACTCTGAGCCTGCGGTGTATGCTGCGGCAATCATCCGGGATCACGCCAAAACTCTCGATCCTCAGGGACGCCTGTTCAACCAACTCCTCGAAACACTCTTCATGCAAAAGGGCGGGGCCTACTTCGAAAAGGACTGGCCCAATATTCTTCGCTTCCATGTCATTCTGGGAACGATTTTCGAGCGGGAGAAAATCTGGGGTTCTTCGCACGATCCGCGCAGTGCAATCTTCCAGTGGGAGAATGCGTTGGAAGCGGAAAAGCAGATTCGGCAAGTGGACAAGAATTTCCCTCCTTCGCCCGGAATCCACGCTTCTCTGGCCCTTGCTTATGAGAACACTTCGCGAACGGCAGACGCGTGGGATCAATATGTACAGGCAGCCCAGGGATTTATCCAGAGTCGCAATCCTGATCCTGCGGCATCAGCTCTCAAACGGGCGGAGTCACTTTCCGTTCCTCAAGACGATGAACGAAGGAAAAGGATCGAGGAGATTCGACGCGAGATAGGCGACCTGAAAAAGGCAGCAGTTTAGACGCCCTTGTCCCTCACGAATGCCTCAACCGGGGAATAATTCTTGGGTGAAGAATTGGGTGCAACTAAAAAGGGAAGAATGGCTCCCAATTTCGTGCAAGCGACACCAGATAGGGCACTTAGATTTTTGACACATTCGGCTGTTAACCGAAGGGTTGCAGGTTCGAGTCCTGCCCGGGGAGCCAGCTTTCGTTAACGTTCACTGGGAGAAGAAAATACCTGGCCCCAGAGGAAACAACGAGTTTCTCCGCCGGATTGCGTTCATGACACACCTGTCCAAAAACCGGCCTTTCGGACAAGTAGCTTTCGCTGCGAACTGGGTCTATGTTCAAAGCGACCGGACAGCCGCATGGCCTTGCCAGAAACACGCCAACCCGTCGAGCGAACTTCTCCTACCGGGCGGGTGCTGCTTTCTTCGCCGGTTGTGGTCTACGGCTGGGGCGCGGATCAGAGCGCCTTCCACGCCCAGGCCAGCATCCTCTCGCTCAACACACAGGGGGGCGTACTGGAGCTCGCGGCCAACGTGCAGAGGGGTCAGACAATTCTCTTGATGAACGAAACCACAAAGGAAGATTGCGCCTGCCGCGTTGTGTTTGTCGGCGTCGAACGGACCGACGGCAGAAGGAAAGTCGTGTTCGAGTTCTAGCTCCCCGAACGCGGATTTGCCCTCCATACCCGATCCCTAACGGAATGTCGCGCTGCATCGGCGAGCGCAATGTGGTACAAAGCACCTCTGCAACGGAGGGGCTGTGCCGCTCGAGCTGCAAGCGAACTGGGCCGGTGAAGTCGCCGTGGTGCGATGTCGGGGACGCCTGGTGGCCGGCGAGGACGTTCGCGCGCTGCGCGCCGAAGTCGAACGGCTGATGAAGGAGACCCGGCAGATCGTGCTGCAGATGGAAGAAGTCAGCGGCATGGACAGCAGCGGCCTGGGAGTGATCGTCCGCCTGTTGGGCGCTCTGCGGGCTGCGCACGGCGACTTGAAGCTCTGCAAGCTGTCCACCCAGCTTCGCCAGGTGTTTCAGATCACCAACCTGCTCGGCGTGGTGCAGATCTGCGAGTCGGAGGAGCAAGCGATTCAAGCCTTCTCCGGGCATTCACGCCCGGCCGGTGAGAAGACGGTCGAGCCAAAAATGAAAATCCTTTGCGTGGACGACTCCAACGACGTGCTGGCGTGCCTGCGCGTCCTGCTCCAGCGCGAAGGCTATGAGGTCCACACGACCAGCAACCTCTTCGACGCCACCACGCTCTCGAAGGCCGTCCGGCCCGGCCTGGTGATCCTCGGCCCGAAAGTTCAATCGCCGTCCCAAGAGCCGCTCACCGCGGTGTTCACGCGCGTGGATCCGAAAGTACAACTCCTGCAACTCGACTCCGGCTTCTCGACCGCGGAAGCCGGCCAGGCAGGATCCGAGCTGGTCGCACGGGTGCGTTCGCTGCTCGTCGCCGCGCGTTAGTCCGCCCGTTTCACTTCTTGTCGTCGAAGCGGCGCTGGATTAGCTGGCCAGGCCCATGCACCGCAGGGCTTCTTGGAAGCGCGGGACGTTGGCCGGCTTCGCTACCCCCTTGCGCCCGGCGGGCGATTGTACTAAGCTGCCGCGACAGTTGGCCCATTCCCATCGCTCGTTCGAAAAGGAGAAGCCTATGGCTGCATTGCCCCGACATTTCACCCGGAGCATTTTCTCGGTTGTGTGTGTATTGTTGCTGGCCGCAGCGCCCGCGCTCGCCCAGGACATCACCAAAGTTGCTCCCACCGGCATCAAGGTGGTCTTTGAAAACGATCAGGTCCGCGTCCTCGACGTCGTCACCCAGCCCGGCTCCACCATGGCGGTCCACTCGCATCCCGCCATGATGATCGTCACCCTCACGCCGGGCACCACCCGCTTCACCAGCACCACCGGCAAAACCGAAACCTTCGGCGCCAACGCCACCCGCGGCGCCGGCGCCTATCGCCCGGCCGAATCCCACGCTTCGGAAAACGTGGGCAAAGCCGCGTTGCACTCCATCCTGATCGAGTTCAAACAGCCGGCGCCTGCGGCGGACAAGGCTCGCCATCCCTCGCTGCCCGCGCCGTACAAGCAGGTCGTGGAAAACGCCCACGCCGTCCAGTTCGAACTTGTGGTCCCGCCCGGCGGCTCTGTGCCCGCGCACACCCACGGCAACCATGTGCTCGTCGCGCTCGCTGACGCCACCGTCGAGATCACCAATCAGGACGGCACCAAACAGACCATAAACCAAGTCAAAGACACCGCCGAATATGGGACGCCGGTCACCCACTCCGGGGTGAACACCGGCAAGACGACGCTTCACATCATCGTCGTCGAACTGAAGTAGCTCGCTGCCTCAAGTTCCTTCCATCGTCGGGGCAGGCCGGAGCCTGCCCCGACTTTGTCGGGGTGCCTGCCCCTCGTTCTGTTGCCAGCACGACTCCTCCGCAGTACCATCGCCGCACGCGGAGGTCGTCCATCGTTCCCACTGATCCGAGCGCTCCTGCGGTTGTTCGTCCGCCTGACCAGAACACAGCCAGCAGTGCAAACGCGGGCGAAGTCAGCACGATTGCCGCCGACGATCAAATCTCGCGCGGCGACGCCGCCGGCGGCGGACGCCTGGTCTCGCTCGACGTCTTTCGCGGACTCACCATCGCCGCGATGATCCTGGTCAATAACCCCGGCAGTTGGTCGCACATCTACTGGCCGCTGCAGCACGCTCCCTGGCACGGCTGGACGCCCACCGACCTCGTCTTCCCCTTCTTCCTCTTTATTGTCGGCGTAGCGATGGTTTTTTCTTTTGCGGCCCGCCTTAGGCGGGGCGCCACCCCCGCACAACTCGCTCGCCACGTTCTCTGGCGCAGCGCCGTGATTTTTGCCGTCGGACTCTTCCTCCACGGCTTCCCTTACTTCCGGCTGGCGACCATCCGCATCCCGGGCGTGCTGCAGCGCATCGCTGTCTGCTACCTCTGCGCCGCGCTGATTGTGCTCGCCGCGCGACGCCGCTCGCTTACCCGTCCCGCCACCGCGCGCGATGCCGTCCCCATCGTTGCAGTGATTTTCGTTCTGCTGGTCGGCTACTGGGCGCTGATGACGTTCGTCCCCGTGCCCGGCTACGGCGCCGGCAACCTCACGCCGCAGGGCAACCTCGCCGCGTATATTGATCGCGCGCTGCTCTCCGGCCACCTCTGGAGCCAGACCCGCACGTGGGACCCCGAAGGACTGCTGAGCACTCTGCCCGCGATTGCCACTGTGCTGATCGGCGTGCTGGTTGGGGATTGGATCCGCCCTGCACCGCATGGTGCAGAGTTGCGCTCATCGCGCGCGCCGCAGCTCAAGGCCTACGGCCTGTTTTTCGCCGGCGGGGCTTGCCTCGTTTTAGGGAAACTGCTCGACCCCATCTTCCCCATCAACAAAAACCTCTGGACATCGAGCTACGTCATCCTCACGGGCGGATGTGCGATGGTGTTGCTGGCGGGACTTTACTGGCTGGTGGAACTCCGCGGCTGGCGGCGCTGGGCCAAGCCGTTTGTCGTCTTCGGCACCAACGCGCTGTTCGTTTTCGCCCTTTCCGGCCTGGTGGCCAAATCGGCTGGCCTCATCAAAGTCACCGTCGAACGGGCACCGGCCTGCCCTCCCGACTGCGGCGCCCCCGCCGTCCTCCGGCAAATCTCCCTTCACTCCTACATCTACAACCGCTTCTTCGTCCCGCTGGCCGCCCCGGAAAACGCCTCGCTGCTCTTCGCCGTCTGCTTCGTCCTGCTCTTCCTCGCCCTCAACTGGCTCCTCTACCGCCGCCGCATCTTCATCAAGATCTAACGCCGCTAGCTCGAGAGCAATTGAAGTCAGGATTGAACAGGCATGCGTGCTTCAAATGGAGAGACAACCCTCGATAGCTTCAAAGAGGTTGGCCAGCAGTTCCTCGAAAGTCTCACCCTGGGTGGCGCAGCCCGGAATGGCAGGAACCTCGGCCCAGTACCCGCCTTCTTCAGCTTCATGCACTACAACTTTGATCTTCACGGCACCTTCGATTTCCGGCTCGTTGCTTGCGGCTTTCTCTGCATTTTACCTGAGTCTCGGCGGGCCAAACCGAAATATCTACGCTGAGGCTGCCGGATGGCAACTCTCGGCTGCAGCCCAGCGGACTAGCGCGCGCCTGCGGCGCGGTCGTTGCGGTAGATGACGCCTTCTTTCATCACGAAGAGCACCTTCTCCGTCTGGCGGATATTTTGAATCGGGTCGCCGGGCACGGCTACGACGTCGGCCAACTTGCCGGCTTCGAGCGTGCCCAGCTCCTTGGCAATTCCGAGCAGGTCGGCATTGGCCGAAGTGGCCGCACGCAGCGCCGCCGCCGGCGTCATCCCGCCGTTGACCATCAGCGCAAACTCCTCTGCGTTGCGCCCGTGCGGATAGACGCCCGCGTCGGTGCCGAAGCCGATCTTCACGCCCTTCGCCACCGCGCGCGCAAACGTCGCGTTTAGCGACGCCATCGCCGCCTGCGCCTTTTCGACAATTGCCAGCGGCATGTACACACCGCGGTCCAGCCGCTCCTGAATTCCCACCAGCGCCATCATCGTCGACACCAGATACGTTCCCCGCGCCTTCATCATCTCCAGCGCTTCGTCGTCGAGGAACGACCCGTGCTCGATCGAGTCAATTCCCGCGCGGATGGCGCGCTTGGCGCCTTCGGCACCGTGCGCGTGTGCCGCCGCCTTCAACCGCAGCGCGTGCGCCTCGTCCACCAGCGCGTTCAATTCCTCCTGAGTGAGTTGCGGTGTGTCCACCGCGTCGGTCAGCGAAAGTACTCCGCCCGTTGCGCAGGTCTTGATCACCGTGGCGCCGTACTTGTGGTTGATGCGCACCGCTTGCCGCGCCTGGTCGGCTCCATTCACCACGCTCTCCGACGGCCCCGGCTCCGGCAGCAGCCCCTGCCGGTAACCGGCCGAATCGTCGCAGTGCCCACCGGTGGAGCCGATGCTGTTTACTGCCACCAGCATCCGGGGCCCGATGATTCTTCCATTGCGGATGGCGTTGCGCAGGCCCACGTCCACGAAGTCCGCCGAGCCGACGTCGCGAATCGTCGTGAACCCGGCCAGCAGCGTCTTGCGCGCGGGCACCGAAGCGTCCAGCGCCTTCTCCGCCGCCGTCTTCTGCAGCCGGTCGAGCCGCGACTGCTTCCAGTCGTCGCTCGCTTCGATCGAGAGGTGCGTGTGCGCGTCAATGAAGCCGGGAAGCAGCGTCGCGTCGCCCAGGTCGATCACCTCGGCGTCCGGCGGCACAGCCGCGCTCGCGCCGACTGCGACAATCTTTCCTTCCGCCACGACGACCAGCCCCGGCGTCACCACGCGGTCCGCCTTGCCGTCAAACATCCGAGCCGCCTTGATCACCACCGGCTTCGCCGCGGGCTTGCTGGTCTGCGCCGCCGCCGGCACTGCCACCAGTGCGAACAACACCATCGCAGCCATGACTCTGCGCATTTTGGAAATCTCCTCGTCGAAGTTTGAGCGGTTAGACGATAGCCCCTCGCCCTCAAATGTCAAGCTGCCACCTTGCCTTCCGTCCGCGCATCTAATCAGGTAGCATCATCCCTTCAGCATTTACGGAGGCCCTTATGCTCCGCTACCTGATTAACAAGCGTCTCGACGCTGCTGAAAAATTCCTCGGCGCGCCCGTGGACTACCTCCGCTTCATCTACGACCATTCCCGCGCCGCCTTCTTCAAGTTTCTCCTCTTCATGCCTCTTGCCGCGCATCGTCGCTCCCTGCCCGTGGACGCCCGTTCCGTCGCCATCATCGTCGCCACGCGCGAGGCCGATTGTGGCACCTGCCTGCAGATCGCCGTCCACCAGGCGCGTCACGCTCGCGTCCCCAAGGAAATCATAAACGCCGTCCTGCGTGCGCGCCCGCAGGACCTCTCCGACGACCTTGCCGGTGTCTATCACTTCACCGCGCATGTGGTCCGCGCCACCGGCGAAGAGGAACCTCTCCGCGAGCGCCTCCGCGCGCGTTACGGCGACGCCGCGCTGGTGGACCTCGCTCTTACCATCGCCACCTCGCAGGTCTTCCCCCTCACCAAGCGCGCCCTCGGCTATGCCAAAAGCTGCTCCCTCGTCCACGTCGAAGTGTAAGTGGGTCAGGCGCTCCTGCCTGTACTCCTTTCTCTGCCCGATTCCCAGCCAACCTTTGTTATCATTGCACCCTGCGTTCGTTTGATCGCGCATCTCAGTCTGTGCAGCCAAATTTGTTCTCGTAAGGAGCCGCGCATGTCTTCGAAGCCTGTCCAGCAGCCCACGCAGCAACCCCCGCAAGCCGCATTGATTCAGATGATCCTCGGCCGCTGGGTTACGCACATGATCTACGCCGCTGCGAAGCTCAATCTCGCCGACCACCTCGCCGCCGGCCCGCTCCCGCCCGCCGATCTGGCCGCGTGCACCGGCATGCATGGGCCTTCGATTTACCGTTTGCTGCGCGCGCTGGCCAGCGTGGGCATCTTTGCCGAAGACGCGCAGGGGCGTTTCGCCAACACGCCTCTTTCCGAGCCGCTCCGCAGCGGCGTTCCCGGCTCGCTGCGCGGCGTGGCCATCATGTTTGGCACCGAGTTCAACGTCCTCGCGTGGGCCGATCTGATGCGCTCGCTCGAAACGGGCGAGCCGGCCTTCCCGCGCGTTCACGGCAAACCCATCTTCGAGTACTTCGCCGAGCACCCCGAAATGAGCCGCATCTTCGAAGAGGCCATGACTTCCTTCAGCCAGGTGACCATCCCCGCCGTACTGGCCTCCTACGATTTCTCCGGCATCTCGACGCTGGTGGACGTGGCCGGCAGTCATGGCAGCGTACTCGCCGCCATCCTGCAAACTTATCCGCAGATGCGCGGCATCCTCTTTGACATGCCTTCGTTGATGCCCGGCGCGCAAAAATATCTCGCCGAGCAGGGCGTAGACGGCCGCAACTCGTTTGTCGGCGGCGATTTCTTCGTCTCCGTTCCCGAGGGCGCTGACGCCTACCTGCTGAAGCACATCCTGCACGACTGGGACGACCCTCGCTGCGTCACCATTTTGAAGAACTGCCGCCGCGCCATGTCCCCCAACGGCCGCGTCCTGGCCGTGGACGCCGTCATCGAGCCGGGCAACGCCCCGGCCTTGGGCAAACTCCTCGACATGGAGATGCTGGTCGTGACCGAAGGCGGTTTTGAGCGCACCGAAACGCAGTTCCGCGCGCTCTTCGACGCCGCGGGCCTGCGCCTGGCGCGCGTCGTGCCCACGCCGTCGCCCTTCAGCATCATCGAAGGTGTTCCTGCATAGTGGCACAGGCACTCCTGCCTGTGCGGCCTCTGTGGCGGTGGGTCGTTCGCCGCAAACTCTCGCGCCTCTTCGACTACCGCCATCGCCTCACCGTCGATTCCCTCCGCCGCGTTTGAGGCGTCCGTTCGCTTGACCCCGTCAAGCATCCTGCATATTCTCTTCGATTCTGCACCACGCTTCGGGCCACATAGATGACCACCGCCCCAGATGTCCTCATCATCGGCGCCGGCCTGGCCGGCCTGTGTTGCGCGCGACGGCTGCACGAGGCGGGCGTTTCGTTCCAGCTCCTCGAAGCCTCCGACGGCGTTGGCGGCCGCGTTCGCACCGACGAACACGAAGGGTTTCTTCTCGACCGCGGCTTCCAGGTTTTCTTCACCGCTTATCCCGAAGCGCAGCGCGTCCTCGACTACGCCGCGCTCGACCTCAAGCCGTTTTTCCACGGCGCGCAGGTCTGGTTTGCCGGGCATTTTTCGCGCGTGGCGGACCCCTGGCGCGTGCCCGGCCAGTGGAAGATCGCGCTGCGCTCCGACGTCGCGCCGCTCACCGACAAGCTCCGCCTAGCGCGTCTCCGCCGGCGCCTCGCCCGCACGCCCGTGGACGACCTCTTCCGTCGTCCCGAGCGCACCGCCAGGGAAGCCATCCACGCCGAGGGATTCTCCGAGCTGACCATCCGCCGCTTCTTCCGCCCGCTCTTTGCCGGCGTTCTGCTCGATAAAGAGCTGCGTGTCTCCAGCCGCCTCTACGAGCTGGCCTTTAAGATGATGGCTACTGGCGAAGTCTGCCTCCCCGCGCGCGGCATGGGCGCCATACCAGCGCAACTTGCTGCTGGCCTGCCGCCCGGCTCGATCCGTCTCGGCGCCCGCGTGGACGCCCTGCGCGACAACGGCCTCTCGCTCGAATCCGGCGAACACCTCGCCGCCCGCGCCGTGGTCGTCGCTGTCGAAGGCCCCGAAGCCTCGCGCCTGGTCGGCGAGATCCCGCCCGTGGCCTCGCGAAGCGTCACCTGTTTTTATTACGCGGCGGACCAGCCCCCGCTTGCCGAGCCCATCCTTGTCCTCAATGGCGACGGCATCGGCACCGTTAACAACATGGCCGTCCTCTCCGGCGTCGCGCCCGGCTACGCCCCGCCGGGCCAGTCGCTCGTTTCCGTCACGGCGCTCGGCACTCACAACCTCACCGACGCGCAGCTTGGCGGCTTCCTCCTCGCCCAGCTTCAGGAATGGTTCGGGCCGCAGGTGCGCGGCTGGCGCTTCCTCCGCAGCTACCGCATCCCTCACGCGCTGCCCGAGCAGCTACCGGGCTCGCTCGATCCCCCCGCGCGACCCGCCCGCATCCGCCCGGGACTCTACGTCTGCGGCGACCACTGCGCCAGCGCCTCCATCAACGGCGCTATGCTCAGCGGCCGCCTCGCCGCCGAGTCCCTGCTCGAAGACCTCAGCCGCTGAATCAGCGTTACGGTCACGCGAGATCGAACAGCAAAACCTCTGCTTCTTTCACCCCTGCCAGCTTCACCATCACCTCATCGCTGATCGCGGCGGCGTCGCCCTGATCGAGCCGCTGGCCGTTGAGTGTCACGCTGCCGCGCGCGACCTGCACCCAGGCCGCTCGTCCCGCCGCAAGTTTGTGCGTCACGTCTTCGCCCGCGCCCAGCAGCGACGCATAGAGCCGCACGTCCTGGTGAATCTTCACCGACCCATCGCTTGCCTCCGGCGACGCCACCAGCCGCAGCCGACCGCGCTTTTCGTCATCCGCGAAAAACTTCTGCTCGTAGCCGGGCGCCAGCCCCTTCTTCTCCGGAAAGACCCAGATTTGCAGCAGGTGCACCGGCTCCGACTTCGAGTCGTTGAACTCGCTGTGCGTCACGCCCGTCCCGGCGGTCATGCGTTGCACTTCGCCGGGACGAATCACCTCGCCGTTGCCCATCGAGTCGCGGTGCCGCAGCCCGCCCTCCAGCACGTAGGTCAGGATCTCCATGTCCCGGTGCGGGTGCGTTGGGAAACCTTGCCCGGGCGCCACGCGGTCTTCGTTGATCACCCGCAGGCTGCGAAACCCCATCCACTTCGGGTCGTGGTAATCGGCAAACGAAAACGTGTGATAGGTGTCCAGCCAGCCGTGCTGGAAATGCCCCCGCTCGCCTGCCTTGCGGATCGTCACCATAGTCCCTCCTCCTCGTCCGTCCCATTCCGTTCGCCAACATAATAGTCGTTATAACGACATTTGTCAAGAGGACTGCCGAGCCACGTATCCATCGCTTCTCCCCCTTGGATTCCCCCTTGCCATCCGCCCTGCGCGGCGCTATCTTGCTCTTAGAGGCAGCCGCGCCCGGCAGGTGCTCTGCGGTCTGGGTGCGGTCCGACTCCCCGAACCGCCTCCCTTCCCCCGAGCCTGCCAAGGAGCTGTCATGGACACCTACTACTTCCTTTTGGCGCTTGCTGTTGTGATTGTGGCCTGGGTGACCTTCGTGCTGGTTGCGCGCAACCGCGGCGCCGGCTGCGCCAATCGCAGGGTGCGCTGTCCGGAAAAGGACCTGCTCGCCAGCATCGGCGTCCTCTCAGAAAAGAAAGGCCCGGACTCTCCTATATCTCGTAGGGTCCTGACCTGTTCGTTGCTTGGGGATGCTCCGGTCACCTGCGGGCAGAGCTGTGTGACCCAGCTCTAGCCGTCCGTCTTTCGCCACCGCCGCGCTGTTTGGGAATGCGCTGAGAGAACCCGCTCCCTTCGCCCGCCCCGTTTGGTGTAAAGTGGGGTCTTGCCATTCGGCCGCCGCCAGAGGACTGCTGCGATGAATCCTGTCAAACATGCTGACACTTCTGCTCCAGAAGGAACTGCCTCCATGGGCAAGGACACGCTCTCCATTACCGACAACCGCACCGGCCAGAAGTATGAAGTCCCCGTCGCCGACGGCACCATCCGCGCCGCCGACCTTCGCCAGATCAAGGTCGTCGCCGACGAGTTCGGCATGATGAGCTACGACCCCGCCTTCATGAACACGGCCTCCTGCAAGAGCCGCATCACCTTCATTGACGGCGACAAGGGCATCCTTCTCTACCGCGGCTACCCCATCGAGGAGCTGGCTGAGAAGAGCACCTATCTCGAGACCGCCTATCTCATCCTCCGCGGCGAGCTGCCCACGCGCGCGCAGCTCGACGAGTGGTCCTGGCACATCATCCACCACACCTTCATCCACGAGAGCATCAAGAAATTTCTCGACGGCTTCCACTACGACGCCCACCCCATGGGCATGATGATCTCCACCATCGCTGCGCTTTCCACCTTCTATCCCGACGCCAAGGACATCTTCAACGCCTCCTCGCGCCTGAAGCAAACCTGGCGCCTGATCGGCAAGATGCCTACGCTGGCCGGCTTTGCCTATCGCCACAGTCTGGGCATGCCCTACGTCTATCCCGACAACGAGCTCAGCTACTCCGGCAATTTCCTGAACATGCTCTTCAAGACCACCGAGCTCAAGTACCGCCCCAACCCCACGCTCGAGCGCGCGCTGGACATTCTCTTCATCCTCCACGCCGACCATGAACAGAACTGCTCGTCGTCGTCAATGCGCGCCGTTGGCAGCTCGCACGTGGACCCCTACTCGGCCGCTGCCGCCGCTACCTCTGCCCTATACGGCCCGCTGCACGGCGGCGCCAACGAGGAAGTCCTGCGCATGCTGGGCGAGATCGGCTCGGTGAACAACGTCTCGGCCTACATTAAGAAAGTGAAAGCCGGCGAGGGGAAGCTGATGGGCTTTGGCCACCGCGTGTACAAAAACTACGACCCCCGCGCCACGATCATCAAGCGCATTGCCTACGACGTCTTCGACGTCATGGGCAAAAACCCCATGCTGGATATCGCCCTCGAATGCGAACGCATCGCGCTCGAAGACGATTACTTCGTCAAGCGCCGCCTCTATCCCAACGTGGACTTCTACTCCGGCCTCATCTACCAGTCCATGGGCTTCCCGGTCACGATGTTCCCGGTGCTCTTTGCCATTCCGCGGATGTCCGGCTGGATCGCCCAGTGGGAGGAAAACCTGCTCGACCCCGAGCAGAAAATCTGGCGCCCTCGGCAGGTCTATCTTGGCCCCGAAAAGCGCAGCTACATCCCCATCGAGCGCCGCAGCTAACCGCGCGTAGCCTTCGCGGGTGGCGGGACAGCGCCGAATGCCCCCTCCCATCCGAAACGATGTGTTAACTTTTTCCCCTTCGGCGGCGTCTAATAGGCATAACCTGTAGCCTGTCTGTTGCCTGGGGTGGTGGTGTGCTGAAGCGCGTAATCAACCGGGTCGACGTCGAACCTCCCCAGGTACATCCCTCTGCTCCGCCTTCTTTGCTGGAGCCACCCCGGTCTGTGCCCGCGCCTCCACGCGCCTTCAGCCGTCGTCGCGCGTTGGTACTCAGCGCCGTCGCTTTGCTCTTCCTGCTGGTCGCCGCCACCTTCTGGACCCGAGGCGGCACGTCGGGTGTTGGGCCACAGGGCGACTCACGCGGGAGCGTTTTGGCAGCATGCTGCGAAGGATTGCGGCGCTGCCGCAGCCGGACGGGTAGCGAACCAGGAGAGACAGCGAATCGAGCGCTCAGAGGTCATGCAGTGGGGAGAGGTGTCAGCGGCGAAGCTGGCTGGCGGCGAGAACCAGACCAAGCCAGGCAGCGGAACTGCCCAACGAGCCGCACTTGCCACCCACCTGTGGCCACGGTGATCCGAGCTTGACACCAGAGGGTGGCTGCCGTATGGTTTTGCGGAAAGATAAAGTTGAAATCGGAAATTCCGGTTCGTCGGGATTTCTGTATCCGTTCTGGAGAATTGCAAGGAGGCGACAATGCGTCGTGTACTCTGGCTGATTGCCGTCGCGCTGCTATGGCTGTCCCTGCCTGTTCGGGCGCAACTCCCGACGGCCACTCTGACTGGATTCGTGGCTGATCCGCAGGGCGGGCGTGTGGCCAACGCAAAGGTTACGTTGACCAGGCCAGCCACTGGTGCCACTCGTGAGGCCACAACCGGCGCCGATGGCCAGTATGTGTTTGCCAACCTGTTGCCTGGCACCTACGGGTTGCGCGTCGAGGCCCAAGGCTTCGCCACTCGCGAATACACGGACATCGCTCTCGACGTGGGCCGCAGCGTCACACTCGATGTTTCGCTGCAAGTGGCTGCCGTAGGCGAAGTGATCAAGGTCAGCGGTGGGGAGGCCCGCGTGGAATTGACTTCTTCGCAAGTCCAGGGCGTGATCAACGCGAGCACGATTCAGAACATCCCCCTTAATGGCCGCAATTTCCTGGAGCTGGCCTTCCTCGTTCCTGGCAATCGCCCGGCGACGAATTACGATCCCACCAAGACGAATACGTTGGAGGTCTCCTCTGCTGGGGCTTTTGGTCGCGGCGGTAACCTCACCGTGGATGGTGCCGACAACAACGACGAGGTCGTCGGCGGGACGCTGATGAACTTCCCCCAGGACGGCGTGAGTGAGTTCCAGATCGCCACCAACAAGTTCACCGCCGAGGTCGGTCGCTCCAGCTCGAGCATTGTGAACATCGTGACCAAGTCGGGGGCCAACGAGCTGCACGGCTCGGCATTCTTCTTCTTCCGCCACAAGGAGCTGCAGGCCCTCCCGGCCCTAATCCGCGGCCCGAACGTGCCGAAACCTCCGTTCGACCGTGAGCAATATGGCGGGTCCATCGGCGGCCCGATCGTACCGAACAAAGCCTTCTGGTTTGTGGCGGTGGAGAACCGCAACCAGGACCATACCGTGCTGGTCGGCCAGCGGAACTTCACCGCCACCCCCCGCCCGACGGTGGTTTCCTCGTCGGCGCCGGCGTTCATTGACGACTTCCTGCTGAACACGCGGGCCGACTTCAAGCTTTCGGACAACAACGATCTCTTTGTGCGCTACGCCTTCCAGCGGACAGAGGATGTGGACAACGGCAGCCTGCGCCGCCCGCAGGGCACTGCCGCCAACCGCCAGAGTTCTTTTAACCGCTACAACTCGATCGTTACGGCCTGGACGCGCACCCTCTCGTCGAGAATGGTGAACAGCCTGTCATTCCACGCCAACACGTTTATCAACCGCATCCCCGCCTTCGACCCGGACGATCCGGTCACCACTCCTGCCGGGCTGGCCGTGGGCAACGAGATTCGCTTCCCGAGCCTGCAGGACGGAGCCAATTTCCGCATTCCGCAGGGCGTGAAGATGAACCGCTTCCAGATCCGCGACACCTTGAGCTGGGTTCTTGGCCAGCACACTCTTCGCTTCGGCGGGGAATGGCAGAACTTCGGCAACGACGCGATCTTCGACCTGTTCGGCAGCGGCACCATCTTCACCACTGAAGACTTCGGCTCGCAGGACCGCAATCCCTCGGGCACTCCTGGCTTCGGCACCATCGACGACCGCGACATCCCCATCGCTGTCGCGCTGAGGAGCGCCGCTCCGGCCCGGCCGCCGTTTGTGGACTTCTACCGCAACACCTACCTGGGCTTCTTCGTTCAGGACGACTGGCGGGTGACGCCACGGCTGACCTTCAACCTGGGACTGCGGTGGGAGTGGGATAGCAACGTCTTCGCCGGGGGCGACGTGCACAGGCCCTGCGCCAACCCGGCTGTTTTCGACCCGAATGAACGTTGCGTGTGGCTGCGAAATGTTCTCGGAAGGCACGACCAGCCGGCCACCGGGAAGAACTTCGGCCCGCGCGTCGGTTTTGCCTGGGACCCCTTGGGCCAGGGCAAGACGGTGGTTCGCGGTGGCTATGGCATCTACTATGACCGCGTGGTGACGGAGGTTCCTCTGCTCGAGCTCCTGCTCGATGGCCGCAAGCTCCCGCTGGAGGCAAGGAACGGCTCAACGTGCAGCAACGTGGCAGGTGGTGATTGTAGCCTGCCGGGAGCGCGATTCGACACCGGCACACCCACGCTGGCCAATCCTTTTGCCGGTGCGGGAACCGTCTTCGGCATCGGAATCAACTTCATTGACAACAGCGCCGCGCATCCCTATGCGCAGCACTACACCCTGGGGGTGCAGCATCAACTGGGCAACAACTGGAGCTTCGCCGCCGATGGCATCCACAACTTCGGCAACCGTATCATCTGGGGCCGCCTGCTGCGTAGCACCAGCATCACCTCGCCCCGGATCAGTTGTCCCAACGGTATCGATCCCTGCAGCGTCACCGATCCTTCGAATGGCCGAACTGATTCGGTCTTCAACATCGAGTCCACCGCCAAGAGCTGGTACTCGGGACTGTTGGCCAGCGTTCAGCGCCGTATGGTGAAGTACGGCAACTGGGGCTTCGCCTTCAACGCCAACTACACTCTGTCGAAGACTTTCAACTACTCAAACGACGATCAGATTCCCTTCAACGGGGCCGAAGACCAAGTCAGCCTGATCGTTGGCTCCAACAACCCGAGGATTGAAAAGGGCTTCTCGCCTACCGACGAGCGGCACCGCTTCAATCT
>CAZHLD010000010.1:41266-44665 GCA_964533185.1 uncultured Acidobacteriaceae bacterium
GAGTTTGGCGACGACTTTAACTCGTTCGATCTCCGCGTCGCCAAGGCGTTCACCTTCGCGGAGCGGCACGAGCTTCGGCTCATCGCCGAAGTGTTTAGCCTCTTCAACGTGACCAATATCCGCGGATTCAACAACAACAACTATTCCGGCTTCAATAACGACATCACCGCGAGCAACTTTCTGCGACCCTCGCGCACCGCCGGTGGTTTCTTCGGCTCCGGCGGGCCGCGGGCCTTTCAATTCGCCGTGCGCTACAGCTTTTAACCATACTGCCCACCCCACAAGGGGCGAACCTGAGGGTTTGCCACTTTTTGCTTGTTCGTTGTGAGTCCGCAGTGTTCCACGGCCGGGAACGCCTCCGGGCACGTACACCATCACAGTCACGGCAAATGCAGGGTCGTTACAGCATCCGACGACAATAACGCTTATCGTGCCGTGCCCCCCGGAATTTCCTCAGGGGTGGGGCCCAAAGTCGGAGCAAAAAGGAGGATGTCCCGCCTGATCGCCTGGCTGGCCGGCTGGTCCACCATCGTCACGCTGACTTCCATCCTGCTGGCCTTCCTCGTTTCCGTTTCCGTCGGCCTCATTTTCGGCATTTACCCTGCCGTGAAGGCGGCTCGCCTGGATCCCGTCGAAGCCATTCGCTACGAATAGTCCCTTCGAGGGATTTTTCCTCAGCCTCTGGCCTCGAAATAAAGTTGCAAACGGCACTAAACTCTGGCAGAAAGACGCTCTCACCCCGCAGCACGGCGTCCCGAGTGGGGATGCCACAGAGCCTGCTGCGGGTGCACCGGGGCGCAAAGTGCGAGTGATTTGCGCCCGGCGACTCTCGAACCCGGCGCGGGATGGGACGTGAGCTACAACCTCAAGATGGAGCTCTCGAGCGACCCTAGCCTGCTCCGCGTGGTGCGTTCGGCGGTCGAGCAACTGGCCCAGGAGCTGGGTCTGGACGAAGCGGAATGCCGCCGCGTCACTCTGGCCGTGGACGAGGCCATCACCAACATCATCCGTCATGCCTATCAGAACCAGCCCGGCCAGCCCATTGAGATCACCTGTTCTCGCCACGGTGCTGAGGCCGGCGGGGATGGCCCTGACCGGCTGGAGATCCTTCTCCAGGATCGCGGTCGCGCCGCCAGCCCCTCTGAGCTGCACGGTCGCCCGCTCGATGAAATCCGTCCGGGCGGCCTGGGCCTCCACCTGATCCGGGAGGCCATGGACGTAGTCGAATATCAGCGCGAAGGCCAGACCAACCAACTTCGTCTGGTGAAGTATCTGCGCGGGAAGGATTCCGGTTGATGTACCCAAAGGAAAGGGCCTTGCAGATTTCCACTCGCCAGGCCGGCAACGCCATCGTGGTCGACGTGGTCGGCGACATTGATCTCTATAATTCGCCCGAGGTGCGCAAGACGCTGCTCATGGCCCTGCGCGAGAAACGGTCCCCACGCGTCGTCGTCAACCTCACCGCCGTGAAATATATTGATAGCTCCGGCGTGGCGTCTCTGGTCGAAGGGCTGAAGATCTCCCGCGACCTCGGCAGCCGCTTTGTCCTCTACGGACTCAGCCCGGCCGCCCGCGAGGTGCTCGAGCTTTCGCGGCTGATCAAGGTCTTCGAGGTCGCTGACAGCGAAGCACAAGCGCTTGCATAGGTCCGGCGTTCTCCGGCCCTGGTTCTCTGGTTCGAGTTTCGAGTTACGAATTCCGAATTTCGAGTTTCCAGTTTCGAGCTTCACTTCTCATGTCCCTGACCATTCGCATCGGCCGCGGCACCTTGAACGGCCTCACCTACCTGGGCGGGCTCGCCCAGCTTGGCGGCCGCGCTGCGTACTACACTGTCGTCGCTCCCCTCCGCGGCCGGCCTCTGCGTCTGGACCGCGCCGTCCATCAAGCCATGGCCGTCGGCGTTGAGGCCCTGCCCATCCTTTCGCTCATCACCTTCTTCATCGGCGTGATCCTGGCCCTGCAAGGGGCTTACGAGCTGCGCAAGTTCGGCGCGCTGCACTACGTCGCCAGCGCCGTGGCCATCTCCATGACGCGCGAGCTGGGCCCGCTGATGACCGCCATCGTCGTGATTGGCCGCTCCGGCTCCGCCTTTGCCGCAGAGATCGGCACGATGAAGGTCACCGAGGAAATCGACGCGCTCGAGACTATGGCCCTCAACCCCGTCCAGTTCCTCGTCACTCCCAAGTTTCTGGCCATGGTTTTCATGATGCCCTGCCTCACCACCTGGGCCGACTTCATGGGCATTCTGGGCGGCTCGCTTTTTGGCGTCACCAGTGCCGGCTTTTCCTTCCCCGGCTACATCAACGCCACGCTTGATGCGCTGTATCTCCGCGACATCGTTTCCGGCCTCATCAAGAGCGTCATGTTCGGCATGACCATCACCGCCGTCGGCTGCTACGAGGGCTTTTCCACCGGCGCCGGCGCCGAGCAAGTGGGCCGTTCGACCACCTCCGCCGTGGTCATGTCCATTTTCCTGGTGATTGCCGTGGACTTGGTCTTCACCGCTCTGTTCTATTTCACCGGAGGCAAGTAACTCTTCGACTCTCAATTCACGCGATGCCTGACGCCAGCCAGCCCGAGCCCATCATTTCCGTCCGCGACCTGCGCGTGCGTTACGGCGAGCGCGAAATCCTGCACGGCATCAGTTTCGACGTGCTGCGCAACGAAACGCTGGTCATTCTCGGCGGCTCCGGCTCCGGCAAGAGCACGCTGCTGCGCACCCTGGTCGGCCTGGAAAAGCCCAGCTCCGGCGAAATCTGGATCAAGGGCAGCAACATCGCGCACATCTCCACCGCCGAGCTCGACCAGATCCGCAAGAAGCTCGGCATGTCCTTCCAGGGCGGAGCGCTCTTTGGCTCGATGACCGTCGGCGAAAATGTCGCCCTGCCGCTGCGCGAGCACACCCAGTTGGAAGACTCCACCATCCAGATTGTCGTCCGCCTCAAGCTCGAACAGGTGGGCCTGGCCGGCTTTGAAAACTACCGGCCCTCGCAACTGAGCGGAGGCATGAAGAAGCGCGCCGCGGTCGCCCGCGCCATGGCCATGGACCCGGAGATACTCTTCTTTGACGAGCCTTCGGCCGGCCTCGACCCCATCATCGCCGCCGGCATCGACAACCTGATCATGAAGCTCAAGCGCGCCTTCCGCATCACCATCGTCATCGTCACGCACGAGCTGGCCAGCGCCTTCCTAATTGCCGACCGCATGGTCCTGATCGACAAGGGCAACATCGTCGCCATCGGCACTCGCGACGAAATGCGCTCGAGCACGCATCCGCGCGTCCGTCAGTTCCTGGACCGCATCGCTGAACCCGAGGTCAGTGAGGAAATGGATTACTTGCAAATGCTGACGGACGAAGCTCCGCCCGGCCGCATGTAGTGGGACAGGCTTTAGCCTGTC
>CAZHLD010000010.1:44765-61176 GCA_964533185.1 uncultured Acidobacteriaceae bacterium
GCTGACGGACGAAGCTCCGCCCGGCCGCATGTAGTGGGACAGGCTTTAGCCTGTCTGGCTTGTTGTCACTCACGCCGAGTTTCGTATTTCGGGGGTTTTTCTCATGGAAGCCAAACGTGAACAGGCCCTGGTCGGGCTATTCGTTTTGATCGCCACCGGTCTGCTGCTGGCCACCATCTTTGCGCTCACCGGCGCATTCACTGGCGGCGCCGTGCAATTCCGCACCTACCTGCCCTTCGCCGGCGGCATCGAACCCGGCGCCGAGGTGCGCTATCTCGGCGGCCCCAAGATCGGCCGCGTCGAGCAGTTGCGGCTCGACCCCAACGACTCTTCCCGCATCGAGATTACCTTTTCGGTCAAGCCCGAGATTCCGTTGAAGACCGACAGCAAGGTGAAAATCCTGAGCCTCAGCCCCCTCGGCGATAATCACCTTGAGATTACCGCCGGCAGCGCCCAGGCCCCGCGCGCCCAGGCCGGCTCAGTCCTGCCCTCGGAACCCTACGTCGGCTTCAACGACATCACCGCGCAGCTCAACACCCTCGGCCCGGAATTGCAGAAGCTGCTTGGCTCCCTCAACGACCGCGCCGTGGAGCTTAAGGTGACCATCGCCCGCGTCAACGACCTCATCGACGACCAGAACCGCGCCAGCATCGCTGCTTCGCTCTCCAACGTCCGTGGGATGCTCGAGGAGAATCGCCCGAAGATCAAAGTCACCATGACCAATGTGGAAAATGCCAGCGCCAGGGTCGGCCCTCTGCTCGACGATTTCAAAACGACGGCGAAGCGCGCCGACGACGCCCTCGCCCACATTGACCAGGTGCTTGGCGAAAACCGCGCCGACATCCGCCAGGCCGTCGCCGACCTCCGCAAGACCCTCGCCTCGGCCGCCTCGCTCACCGCCCAACTCGACAACACCTTCAACTACAACGCCGAGAACATCGACGAGATTCTCGAAAACATCCGCCACACCACCGAAAACCTCAAAGAGTTCACCGACACAATCAAGGCCCGGCCCTTTTCTCTGATCCGCGGCTCCAGGGTCCCGGACCGCAAGCCCGGCGAGAACAAAAAGCCATGACCCATCGGCGCACGGACCAGCTCACTCTGCGCTCAGAGCACTGGTGTCTTCCCGAGTTACGAATCACGAGTTACGAGTTTCGTCTTTCCTACAGCCCGGAGGTTCTGCCATGCGTCGCTTCGCAATGCTTTTGACCCTCGCTCTGACTCTCCTGCTCTCCGCCTGCGGCGCCGCCCGCCCCAACAAGTATTACGCGCTTCAGCTTCCTCCCTCGCGCCCGGCCGCCTCCGGTCCCATGCAGGTCTCCCTGCTCGTCGGACGCATCGCCGCGCCCCACGTCTTTCGCGACGACCGCATCGTCTATCGCACCGGCACGATCGAGATGGGCACCTACGAGTACCACCGCTGGGCCGAGCCTCCCACGGAGATGCTCGAAGCCATGCTCATCCGTCTTCTGCGCGACTCCGGCCGCTACCAGTCCGTGCAGTCCCAGCGCAGCAACGCCCGCGGCGATTACATCCTTCGCGGCCGCCTCTTCAGCCTCGAAGAAATGTCCGGCCCGCCCGTGATGGCCCGCGTCGCACTCGAGATCGAGCTGTACGACGTGAAAAACGGCACCACCGTCTGGTCGCAGTACTATTCCCACGACGAGCCCGTGCAGGGCAAAGAGGTCTCCGCCGTCGTCGAGGCTCTCACCCGCAACGTCCAGTCCGGCCTCCAGCAGATCACCGCCGGCCTCGAACAGTACTTCGCCTCCCATCCACCCAAATAGCTCCGTCCTCCGCCGTGGCGGCGGCTTTATGCCGTTACACTACCGGTCACTGTAGCCCGCGTCTTTAGACGCGGGGCCTTTGCTGCCACTCTTCTCCCTCGTTCCCATCCGTGTGCATCCGTGGCTATGCCCAGCCCTCCCGATTCCGCTGGTTCCACCCCCGCAACACCCGCTCGGCTGCTCCTTGACTTCTCTTCCTCGTGCGAGACAATAGACTCCCCTTCCAAAAATCTATCTGTTTTCTCCGGCTGCCCCCCTTCCCAGCCTTCAGCCCATGAGTGTTGAGAACATTCGCATCCTTTTGATCGAAGACGACCCGGCCGACGCCGATCTGGTCCGCGAAATGTTTGCCCGCCATCCTGACCGCCGCTTCCACCTCGAGTGTGTTGACCGCCTCACCTTGGGCTTGGCGCACCTGGCCTCCAGCCCGGTGGACCTCGTCCTGCTCGATCTCAACCTCCCCGATAGCCCCGGCCTCGGCACTTTTGAGCGGCTCCATCAACGCGCCCCGCTCGTTCCCATCATCATCCTGACCGGCCTCCAGGACGAAGCCCTCGCCGCCTCCACCATCCAGGAGGGCGCGCAGGACTATCTGGTCAAGGGTCAGGTGGAGTGCAGTGCCCTGGTTCGTACCGTCTCCAACGCCATCGAGCGCGCCCGCCTCCAGGCCGAGCTCCGCAATCTCTCTCTGCTCGACGACCTCACCGGCCTCAACAACCGTCGCGGCTTCCGCGCACTCGTCGAACAGGAGCTCCGCCACGCCGCCCGCCAGCACACCGGCTACCTTCTCCTCTTTGCCGACGTGGACGGCCTCAAGGGCATCAACGACTCCTTCGGCCATGCCGAAGGCGATCGCGCCCTCCTTGATACCGCCGCTGTCCTCAAGCACAGCTTTCGCGATTCCGACATCCTCGCCCGCATGGGCGGCGATGAGTTCACCGCATTCGCCATTGGCGTTTCCGACGTATCCGACGCGCCCATGCTTCCTCGCCTCCGCGATTCTCTCGACGCGCTCAACAGTCAACCCGGCCGCCGTTTCCCGCTTTCGCTCAGCCTGGGCGTCGCTCACTATCAGTCCGATTCCTTCGTCTCTGTGGATCAGCTCCTCGCTGCCGCCGATAAAACACTCTACGAGCAGAAGCGCCGCAACCACGCCGAGCCCTCCGCTCACTCCCGCCAGCACGCTGTTGTCGCGCGCTCTCCCGCCCCGCGCCGCGAGGGGCCCCGATGAACCTGCGAACAAAGCTCTTCGTCGGCTTGGGCCTGGGCCCCGCCTTGCTCCTGGCCGTCGGTGTTGTCTCCTTTCGCAGCGTGCGCTCCTCGGAAGACCACGACCGCCTCGTGGTCCGTACCTATGAAGTCCTGGAGTTGCTCGAATCCATTAACCTCCACCTCACCGAGGCCGAGAGCGCCCGCCGCGGCTTCTCGCTCTCCTCCGAAGAGCGCTACCTCGAAAAATATCACTCCGGCCTCACCTCGCTCCGCCAGGATCTCCCCGCCCTCCGCCGGCTCATCTCCGACGACCCTGCCCAGTTGCGCCGGCTCGATGCGTTCATGCCCCTCATCGAGCAGCGCCTGGCCCTGCTCGCCGAGTCCATTGCTCTCCAACGTCGCGCGCCCTCCGACGAGGCCGCGCAACTCGTGCTGCTCGAGCGCGGAAGAGAAGTAATGGACCAGATCCGCTCCGAGATCGCCGAGATGAAGCACGAAAAGCTCCAACTGCTGGCCCGCCGCGCCGAAGCCGCCGCTGCCAGCGCCCGTCAGACCAAGACCATCATCGTCGCCGGCACGTCCCTGGCCCTGGCTTTGGCTCTGATTGCCGGGCTGGTTCTTCGCCGCGAGATGGCCGTCCGCCAGCGCGCCGAGGACCGCTTCCGTACCCTCCTCGAGGTCGCTCCCGACAGCATGGTGATCGTCAATGAGCAGGGCCTCATCACGCTGGTCAACGCCCAGACCGAGCAGCTCTTCGGCTATTCCCGCCACGAGCTAATTGGCCAGTCCATCGAACACCTCATCCCCGAGCGCTTTCGTTCCCGGCACACACACCATCGCGGTGGCTTCTTCGCTCATCCCCAGGCCCGCCCCATGGGCGCTGGTCTCGAGCTCTTCGCCTGTCGGAAGGACGGCTCTGAGTTTCCCGTGGAGATCAGCCTGAGCCCCCTGCAAACCTCCGAAGGCAACTTCGTCATCGCCGCCGTCCGCGATATCACCGACCGCAAGCGCGCCGAACAGCAAATACGCCAATTCAATAAAGAGCTGGAACGCCGCGTCACCGAACGCACCGCCGAACTCGAGGCGGCGAACAAGGAATTGGAAGCCTTCACCTACTCGGTCTCGCACGACCTCCGCGCACCACTTCGCCACATTGACGGCTTCTCCCGCATCCTCCTCGACGACTATTCCGCCTCCCTTGATCCCGAGGCCCGCAGGTTCCTCGGCCGCATCCGCGAATCCACTCTCCACATGGGCCGCCTCGTAGACGACCTCCTCAATCTCACCCGCATCGGCCGTCAGGAAGTCCGCGCCCAGATCATCGGACTCACCACTCTCGTCGAACAGTCCCTCTCCGAACTGAGCGCCGACCTCTCCGACCGCAACATCGAATGGCACATCGATAAGCTCCCCTTCATCGAGGCCGATCCCGTTCTCCTCAAGCAGGTCTTCGCCAATCTCCTCTCCAACGCCGCTAAATACACCCGGCCGCGCGATCCCGCCGTCATCTCCGTCGGCGTAGTCGAAGGCTCCGACCCGCCGGTCCTCTTCGTCCGCGACAACGGCATTGGCTTCAGCATGAAGTATGCCGAGAAGCTCTTTGGCGTCTTCCAGCGCCTGCACCGCCAGGAAGACTTCGAAGGCACCGGCGTCGGCCTGGCCATCGTCCAGCGCGTCATTCACAAGCATGGCGGCCGCGTCTGGGCCGAAGCTCAACTCGACAAAGGCGCCACATTCTTTTTCACCCTGGGCCCCGCAGGCAGCGAAAAATTCTCCGTGACCCACTCAGAGGAAGGTGTTGTATGACCACCCAAGAAGTAGAAATCCTGCTGGTCGAGGATAACGCGGCAGACGTCGAACTCACCCTCCACGCCCTCCGTCACAATAATCTGTCCAACCTCGTCCACGTCGCCCGCGATGGCGAGGAAGCCTTGGATTTCCTCTTCTGCCGCGGGCCCCACTCCGGCCGCAGCTTTCACCGCGCCCCCTGCCTGGTCCTCCTCGACTTGAAGCTCCCCAAGGTGGACGGCATGGAAGTCTTGCGCCAGCTCAAGTCCGACCCGCGCACCCGCATCATCCCCGTCGTCATCCTCACCACCTCCCGCGAAGAACGCGATCTCATCGACGGGTATCAGAACGGCGTCAATAGCTACATCCAGAAACCTGTGGATTTCGACCAGTTCCGCGAAATCGTCAAGAACCTCGGCCTCTACTGGCTGCTCGTCAATGAACCCCCTCCGCGCACCGCAGCGGCCAGCAAATAGGCGGACTCCTCGCTTCCTGCACCATGACCCCGACCCCACCTAATTCGCCGCCCGCTCCATCCCAGCCTCTCCGCGTCCTGCTCATCGAGCACGACCAGAGGGACGTGGATCTCTGTCTGGAAACCCTTCGTCGCGCCGGCTTCGACCCCGTTGTCCGCGTCGTTGCCAGCAAAGAGGAGCTCCTCCAAGCTTTGCGTGATACCGAATTTGACGTGGTCATTTCTGATTTCCGCTTGCCCGAGTGGACCGGCATGGAAGCCCTCGCCTTGCTCCAGCAGGAGGGCCGCGACACTCCCTTCCTGCTGGTCACCGGCACGCTCGGCGATGAGTCTGCCGTTGAATGCATCAAGCGCGGCGTCACCGACTACGTCCTGAAAGACCGCCTGGCCCGCCTCCCCGAGGCCGTCCGCCGCGCCCTGCAGGAAAAAGCCCTCCGCGAAGAGCGACTCGTCCTCGAGCAGCAGCTTCGCCAGGCCCAGAAGTTCGAAGCCATCGGCCAGCTCGTCGGCGGCATCGCTCACGACTTCAATAACGTCATCGGCGCCATCCTCGGCTGGGCCGAAATGGGCATGGACGAGGTCCCCCCGGATTCCCGCGCTCACTCCTACTTCAAGAAAACCCGCGCGCAGGCCGACCGCGCCGCCGCTCTCATCCGCCAGCTCCTCGCCTTTGCCCGCCGGCAGATCCTCGAGCCCCGCAATCTCAGCCTCCATCAGTCCGTCGTTGACCTCACAAGCATGCTCGAAAGCCTTCTGGGTAAGAACATCGAGGTCAAGACCGTTCTAGCTCCCGACCTCGCCATCGTGCGCGCTGACCCCACCCAGATCGAGCAGGTCCTGCTCAACCTCTGCATCAACGCCCGCGACGCCATGCCCAGTGGTGGCCGCCTGGTCATCGAAACCGAAAACGTGGACATCGACGACGAATACTGCCGTTTGCACCCCTACAGCCGGCCCGGACGTTACGTCCGCCTCACCGTCTCGGACACCGGCACTGGCATGGACCCGGACACTCTCGAACACATCTTTGAGCCTTTCTTCACCACCAAGGAGCCCGGCCGCGGCACCGGCCTCGGCCTGGCCACCGCCTTCGGCATCGTCAAGCAGCACGGCGGCTTTCTCCATGTGTACAGCGAGCTCGGCCACGGCTCCGTCTTCCGCATCTACTTCCCTGCTGTCGAAGCCAAGCCCGACCTGGTCTCCAAACCGGAAGAAGAAGCCGCTCGCGGCGGCTCGGAAACTATCCTCCTCGCCGAGGACCACGAAGGTCTCCGCGAAACCGCCCGCTCCACACTCGACAAGCTTGGCTATCGCGTCCTTCCGGTCCCCGACGGCGCCGCCGCGGTCGATCTGTTTCGCCGCAAGCCCGACACAATCGATCTCGCCATCCTCGACGTCGTCATGCCCCACTTGAACGGCCCCGAAGCCTACGCCCTGATGGAAGTCGTTCGCCCCGGCCTCCCCGTCGTCTTCACTTCCGGCTACACCGCCGAGACGCAGGCCTTCACCGAAGCTCAAAAGAGGGGCCTCCCCATCCTCCCCAAGCCCTACAGCTCCTCCCAACTGGCCCGCAAAGTCCGCGACGCCCTCGACCGCCGCCTCGCCCCTGCCCCCTCTCGCTCCCACCCCTCTCTACCTCCTTCCTCCTCCCCTCGCCGCTAACTCTTCTTCCCTGTCACCTAACACCTGAAACCTCTCTGCCACATCTGTGTTCGGCAGTGTTTCTTGTCTCTCTACATGCGCCCGCTTCACTGAATCATCTATAATCTTTCGCCATGTCGTCGCGCGCCTCCGGAACAAGAATTGTCAGTTGGGTCCCCTTCGGACTGGGACACACCAAGCCCCACCACTTCCTCGAAATCTTCAAAACTATCTGGGAAAACCGCGACAATCTCCCCTACGCCTGGCGCATCCTTCGCCACGGCGTCTGTGACGGCTGCGCGCTCGGCCCCCGCGGCCTCCGCGACGACGCCATGCCCGGCATCCACCTCTGCCTGGTCCGCCTGAAGCTGCTGCGGCTCAACACCATGCCTGCGCTTGACCCCGCTCGTCTCGCCGATGCTGCTCGTCTGGCTGCACTCGATGGCCGCCGCCTCCGCGAGCTGGGCCGCTTGCCCTTTCCCATGCTTCGCCGCCGCGGCGAGCCCGGCTTTCGCCGCATCTCCTGGGATGAAGCTTTCTCGCTTCTCGGCGCGCGTCTCCGCGCCGCCGCGCACGCCGACCCGCGCCGCATCGCGTTTTACACCACCTCGCGCGGCCTCACCAATGAGACCTACTACGTCGCCCAGAAAGTCGCCCGCCTGCTCGGCACCAACAACATTGACAACGCCGCCCGCCTCTGCCACGCCGCTTCCACTACCGCTCTCAAGCAGACCATCGGCGTTGCCGCGTCCACCTGCTCGTACACGGATTGGATTGGCGCCGACCTGATCGTCTTGCTCGGCACAGATATCGCCAACAACCAGCCCGTCGCCACCAAGTACCTCTACTACGCGAAACAAAAAGGCGCCCGCATCGTTGTCGTCAACCCCTACCGCGAGCCGGGCCTTGAGCGCTACTGGGTCCCCTCGATCGCCAAGAGCGCGCTCTTCGGCACGCGCTTCGCCGACGACTTCTACCAGGTCCGCGTCGGCGGCGATGTCGCCTTCCTGAACGGCGTCCTCAAGTGGCTCATCGAAAAAAACTGGCTCGACCACTCGTTTATCGCCGAGCACACCTCCGGCTTCGACGAATTGAAAGCTGCGCTTGCCGCTCAATCGTGGGAGCAGCTCGAAGAATCTTCCGGCCTCATCCGCGACCAGATGCTCGCTTTTGCCGAAACCTGCGCCGCCTCGAAAAACGCCATCTTCATCTGGAGCATGGGCCTCACCCAGCACCATTTCGGCGTGGAAAACGTCAAAGCCGTCGTCAACCTCGCCCTCGCCCGCGGCATGTTGGGCCGCGCCAACGCCGGCCTCGTTCCCATCCGCGGCCATTCCGGCGTGCAGGGCGCTGCCGAGTGCGGCTCGGTCCCCAACACATTTCCCGGCGGCGATCCCGTCAACGAAGAATCCGCCCGCCGCCTCAGCGAGTTCTGGGGACACCCTGTGCCCGCCTGGCCCGGCCTTTCCGCTCCGGAAATGCTCGACGCTGCCGGGCGCCGCGAGCTGGACGTTTTCTACATCGCCGGCGGCAATTTCCTCGACACTCTGCCCGAGCCCGCCCGCATGCGCGGCGCACTGGAATCCGTTCCCTGCCGCGTCCATCAAGACTTGTTCCTCAACTCCGCAATGCTCGTCCCGCCCGGCGACTTCGTCCTGCTCCTTCCGGGCCAGACGCGCTACGAACAGTCCGGCGGCGGCACGCTTACTTCCACCGAGCGCCGCATCCGCTTCTCACCGCAAATCCCCGGCCCGCGCATCGGCGAGGCCATGTCCGAATGGGAGATTTTTCTTCGCGCCGGCCAGGCCGCGCTCGGCCCCGACCGTTGCCACCTGCTCCACTTCCCAGACGCTGCCGCCATCCGCGCGGAAATGGACCGCGTCATGCCGCTCTACCGCGGCATCGCCAGCCTCCGTGCCGAAGGCGACTCCGTCCAGTACGGCGGCCCGCTGCTGTGCTCCAATGGCGTCTGCGCCAACCTCCCCGGCGGCCGCGCGCGTTTCTCCCCCCTTTCTCCTCCCGACCTCTCTCCTCCCTCATTCGTTCCCGTGCCGTGCGCAGCGAGGAATCCCTCCGACTCTGTCATTCTGAGCGAGCGCGTATTCGGCGCGAGCGAAGAATCCCTCCCTTCAGAATGTGTGATTCCAAGCCTGCCGCAAGCGGGAGAGGAATCTTTCTCTTCCCACCTCCAACCTCTCACCTCCAGCCTCTGCTTCTACCTCACCACCCGCCGCGGCAAGCAGTTCAACTCTATGGTCTATTCCGACCGCGACCCCCTCACCGGCTCCACGCGCCGCGACGACGTCTTCATCGCCCCCGAGGACGCTGCCCGCCTCGGCCTCCGCGACGGCGACCCCATCCTTCTCCGCCCTCTCCACTCGACTCCCCAGACATCTCACTCCGCCTCTTCTCAAACTTTCAACTTCCCACCTCCAACCTCCGTCTTTCACGGCCACTGCCGCATTTCCCCTGTCAAATCCGGCACGCTCCAGGCCTACTGGCCCGAGGCCAACGCCCTTATCTCCACGAGGCTCGACCCTGCCTCCCACGAGCCCGACTACAATGCTTGGGTCAGCCTCGAAAAATCCTCTCCGTTGTAACGTGGGCTCTGCCCCGCTTCAAGGCCCAGTACTCCCAGTCTCCCCTTTCGCCTCTTTTCACAAATCCTTCTCTTGACACCCTTCCGTCCCTGTGATATTTGGCATTACAGAAGGGGTGTTGTGTGGTGGTCAGTCTCCTGGAAATGGTTGAACGCAGTACCAGCGAGTGAGTCAGTTGCCGCCGGCGGCCTCGGCCGGTGAGATCGAGTTTTTTCCCTGAAGCACCCCACCCCGGGAGGTGGAAGCCTTAACGGTTTTCACCTCCCTTTTCTTTTGGCCGATCAATCCTCTCTCCGTCATCCTGAGGCCCCGACCTGGTCGGGGCCGAAGAATCTCAGCCTCCTGAGCGGCCTCAGACCTTCAAATTGTCGTCGGGAAAAGTATTGCGTGTGTGGAGGCAGCTGCCCGCCTGCCTATCGCGCTGTGGTTACCGGCTGCCCCTGCTGCTGCTTTCTCTTGCGCTTATCCGCGTAGAGCGTCTGGTCGGCCCGTTCGACAAACTGTTCCGGCGTCTCGCCGTGTTCGTACCCCACCCACCCAGCCGCAAACGTCACCGGAATCTTCTGCCCCTGGAAGTTCACTTCCATCGGCACGAGGCGCGCCAGCATGGTCTGCACCTGACTCACGGGGCATTCCGGCAGGATCACCAGGAACTCATCTCCGCCCATCCGCACCGCCAGGTCCGAGACGCGGATCGCCGCCACCAGCCGCTCGGCAAACTCTTTCAGCACCTGGTCGCCGGCGGCGTGCCCGTACTTGTCGTTCACCGGCTTGAAGTCATTCAAGTCGATCGCCACCACCGTCAGCGGGTGGCCATAACGCCGCGACCGGTTTATCTCGGCCTTCAGCCGGTCTTCCGCAAACCGCCGGTTGTAGAGCCCGGTCAGCGCGTCCACCGTGGCCTGCTGGTGGAACTCCTCCGCGCGCACCTGCAGCTGGCTCATCGCCGTCAGTTGCTGCGAAAGCTGCCGCCGCAGCCGCTTCGTCGTCACCTGCTGGTAGATCGTGTAGATGTTAAACAGCAGCACCAACCCCACCAGACCGCGCACCGCCTGGTTCAGGCTGAACTGGAAGTAGGGATCGTCAAAATTGAACAGCTCCGGGAACGACAGCGACCCCACCGCCGCCGTCAGCAGCAGCATCACGATCATGGCCATCGCCCACAGCCACCAGTCGCGCCGCTCGAGCTTCGCCAGGTCGGCCTGGACTTTCTCCAGTTGCGTCTCCGGCGGCTTCACCACCGCTGTCTGCTGCTCCGGACTCATTTGCGGTTCCTGCACCTCTCGGGCCGGGGCGGCCCGCCTCCGCCCATCATACGGCGGCCCCCAAACTCACGCCCCAGTTTTCAATCCCCTTGTCGCCAATCAATACCTGTCCCCGCTCCCACTTGAACTACTGATTGCGCCTAAATCTGTATTCATCTTCTTTCTCTCTCTTTTTCTTCGCCTGTCTCTCTTCTTATCTGTGTTCACCTGTGTACCCTCTTCCTCTTCAGCGCCTCCACCCAATGGTCCGCCTCGCGCGTTGGCCGCGGGATGCGGTACCCATCGCACACCGCCAGCACCAGCTCGATCGCCCGCTCGAGCGACACCCTATGCCCCTGCGAAACATAAATCGGCTTCACGCCCGTCCGCGTCCGCACCACCGCCCCAATCCGTTCTCCCGCATCCACCAGCGGCGCCCACGCGCCCGCCTTCCGCCCTGGCTCCTCGTGCTCCCCAATTAACCGCGACTTCGCGCAACCAATCGTCGCCCGGTCGAGCAGCACTCCCAGGTGACACGCCAGCCCAAACCGTCGCGGGTGCGCGTACCCTTGCGCGTCGCAGAAAATCACCTCCGGCGCGCGCCGAACTTTCGCAAACGCCGCCAGCAGCGCCGGCGCCTCACGGAAGCTCAAGAGGCCGGGCACGTACGGAAACCGCAGGGCCCGCGCGGCCCACTGTCGCTCTACCTCCACCATCTCTGGAAAGCGATACACGATCACGCCCGCAATCGCCCGCCGCCGCCTTAGGTCCAACGCCACGTCCGCACCGGCCACGCGCCGCACCACGCCCGGATGGTCGTCGCGCTCCATGCGGTCCCGCAGACGCACCTGGATCTCCCGCGCCTCGGCCGGGGTCACCTGCCATCCATGTAGCTTTCGGACTTTCATCCATGCATCCGTTTCCGCTTGCCGCCCGTACATCGTATAATGCGCACGATGGAAAAGACCCAGAAAGCGACCCGTATCCTCTCGATCAACGTCCGCACAGCCGGCTCGGTCACCATTCTCGAGCTTGCCGGCCGCGCCACCATCGGCGACGGCAACGACGCCCTTGCCAACGAGCTCCGCCGCCAGCTCGACGCCGGCACCAAGCAGCTCATCGTAGATCTCTCCGGCGTTACCCAGATTGATAGCTCCGGCATTGCCACGCTCGTCCGCGCCTATGCCACCTTCGACCGCCTGGGCGGCAAATTGAAACTCCTCCACCTCGGCGGCCACGTCCTCGAAGTCTTCATGGTCACTCGCCTTATCGACGCCATCCCCTCCTTCCAGGACGAAGCCGCCGCCCTCGCCAGCTTCCAGTAGCTTTAGGTTGTCATCCTTGCGTCCCGACGGTTTTTGTTCAGCCCGAAGGATCCCTTTGCCTCTGGGCCTTCGCTCGTCGCCAGGCCCCTGTGCTAATCTTTATGGGATCTACCGCGCATTTTTTGCGCTTGACGAGATGACTGTGCTTAACCACTCGCTCCACGTTTTCGCGACCAGTAGTGTCTTCAATTTCCTTGCAGTTTTATTCACCTGCTCCCAAAACCCGCCTGTGCATCCGCCCGCCGCCCTGCCTGACCAATACCGAAGTTCCCCGCTTGGCGTAACCCTCGTCGCTCCTCTCATCGCACGGCTCGAAAAGAACTACTTCAACCGCAACATTGCCATTCTCGATTTTTCTTCCTCCGACGGCCGCTACTCCCAACTTGGTCCCTGGCTTGCCGACCAGTCTTCCGTGGCCCTGGCGCGTTCGCCGAATCTTATGCTCGTCGATCGCGCAAGAGTCCACGCGACTCTGGAACGCGCTGGCCTTCAGCCCGGTGACTTCGACTCACTGAAAAATCTCGAACGCCTAGCGAGGCAACTCGATGCCGACGTTCTTATTCGCGGCTGGTTCGTCCCCTCGGCAAACGGCCTCTCCTTATCCCTGTCTGCTGTCGCCTTCAAACCCGAACTGCGTCACATTGGTAATACCTTTAACGAAGTACGGTCTTCCCCCGAAATCGAAGCACTGGCCGGTGGCCCACTCGAAAATTCCAAGTTTGCGGTTCTCCCCAGGGTCCGACCCAACAGCGGCCTGAGCGAACCTCAATGCAAAAATTGCCCGCACCCCATCTTTACGAAAGATGCCCGCGCCGCCAAGTTCAGCGGCACGCTTTTCCTCGAGCTGACCGTCACCCAAACCGGCCGCGCCACCGATATCGAAGTTCTTCGTTACGTCGGCTACGGCCTTGAAGGCGAAGTCATCCGCACTGTCCAGTCCTGGCGCTTCACGCCAGCCCGCGACTCCTCTGGCCATCGCGTTACCGTCCGCGTTCCCGTCGAAATCATCCTCCGTCTCCTGTAGCAGTTGATTCTTTTCGGTCCGCCCTGCCGTTCCTTTGGACAATTCATTCCGTTCGGCTTTCGACAAAAAGAACGGGGTGAGCATCCGCCCACCCCGTTCAATCTTTTCCATCGACACTCTGCGTCTCTTTGCCTCTGTGGCTAATCCCTCTTACGCGCCTTTCTTCAGCTCCGTCAGCACCAGCCGCGCCAGCTCTTTGAGCGTCTCAAACACGCCCTGACCGGTCACCGCCACGGCTTCCGTGGTCGGCTCGCCTTTCACCACCAGTGTGCGCTTCAGCTCGTCCGGCGGCAGGATGTTGGGCAGGTCGCGCTTATTGAGTTGCAGCACGTAGGGGATGGTCTCGAAGTTGAGTTTGTGTGCTTTCAGGTGTTCGCGTAGGTTTTCGAGCGTCTCGAGGTTGGCGTCCAGCCGTTCTTCCTGCGAATCGGCCACAAACACGACGCCGTCCGCGCCCTTCAGGATCAGCTTCCGGCTGGCCTCGTAGAACACCTGACCGGGCACGGTGTACAGGTGGAACCGCGTCTTGAACCCGCGCACTGTCCCCAGGTCCAGCGGCAGGAAATCGAAGAAGAGCGTCCGGTCGGTTTCCGTCGCCAGCGAGATCATTTTCCCTTTCTGACCGGCTCCGGTATGGTCGTAGATCCACTGCAGGTTCGCGGTTTTCCCGCCGAGCCCGGGCCCGTAGTACACCAGCTTGCAATTGATTTCGCGTGCGGGGAAGTTAATGAACGGCACGGATCCCTCAGAACGACCGGACCCTTTTTATAGCACACGCCTCTACACCGGCCAATCCCGAAACCCGCCCCCGGTGTCTGATAGGAACCATCCGCGCCGCCCGCGCTGCCGGCTTCATCCGGCATACTCAACCCGCGAGCACTTAACTTCCGGATAACCGCCGTTGACGCATCTCGCGCCCTCTGTTAGCATGTCCCCGATGGCACGCACCACGAAATCCTCCAAGCGACGCCCTGCCAAGGCTGCATCTCGCTCAAAGTCACTCAAAACAAAGGCGATGCCCAACGGCCGCCCGGCCCGCAAACGCGTCGCCAAAGTCGTCGATCCCCGCGTACAGCAGCAGATGAAGCAGTATGAAGAGGCCGTCCGCCACTTCCACCAGCAAAAATTCCACAAGGCCAGGGAAGGCTTTGAAAAGGTCCTCACCGGTCCCAGCAAGGAGCTGACCGACCGCGCCCAGATGCACTTGCGCGTCTGCCAGCAGCGCATCGCGCGTCTGCCGGAGGCCAACCCCCGGACCGCCGACGAGCACTACCAGCACGGCGTCGCCATGATGAATCTGGGCCGCTGGGACGAAGCCCGCGAGCACCTGCTCCGCGCCCGCAAACTCTCCCCCAAGACCGACTATATCGTTTACGCCATGGCCGCGCTTGACTGCCTCACTGGCGAGGCCGAATCGGCCATGGAGAACCTCAAGCTGGCCATCGACCTGCGCCCGGAAAATCGCTACCACGCCCGCAACGACGAGGACTTCGCCTTCCTGCAGGAGGACCCTCGCTTCACCGAGCTCCTCTATCCGGAGCGCGAAGCCTCCGGCAACTAACGCGGTCAGCATGTCCTACTTGAAACCCGAACATCCCGAGCGCTGCAAGCCCGTCCGCATCGTCGCCCTGGGCGGCGGCACCGGTCTGAGCACTCTTCTCCGCGGACTCAAGGAGTACATCGCCCGGCGTCGTGGCGATTCCGCGCGCCATCCCATCGCCGACCTCGCCGCCGTGGTCACTGTCACCGACGATGGCGGCAGCTCCGGCCGCTTGCGCCGCGACTATCGCGTGCTCCCTCCCGGCGACATTCGCAACTGCATGGTCGCGCTCTCCCAGGACGAAGCCCTCCTCGGCCGCCTCTTCCAGTATCGCTTCCACGCCGGCCGCGGCTTGCGCGGCCACAGCTTTGGCAATCTCTTCCTCACTGCGCTCAGCCACGTCACTGGCGACTTCACCCGCGCCGTACAGCTCTCCGGTCAGGTTCTGGCCATTCGCGGCCGCATCTTCCCGTCCACCAATCAAAACGTCTCGCTCGAAGCGGTGATGACCGATGGCTCGCTGGTCGCCGGCGAAACGCGCATCGCCAAATCCCGCAAGCGCATCCGCCGCGTCCGCCTTGTACCGCGCCGCGTCCGGCCGCTTCTCGATGTCCTCGAAGCCATCGCTAGCGCCGACCTCATCGTGCTCGGCCCCGGCTCGCTCTACACCAGCATCATTCCCAACCTGCTGGTCTCCGGCGTCGCCGAGGCCATCGAAAAATCCCCGGCCGCTCGCGTGTACATCTCCAACCTGATGACCCAGCCCGGCGAGACGGACGGTCTTTCGGTCGCCGACTGTGTCCGCGCGATTCATCTCCACGCCGGCCGCAAGCTGCTCGATTGGGTGGTCATCAATAACCAGCCTGTCTTACCGGGCGTGGCCCGTCGCTACCGCCTCCGCGGCGCCGAGCCCATGCCCGCCGATCTCGCCGAGCTCCAGAAGCTGGGCCTGCGCTGCATTTTCGACACTCTGCTCGAAGAACACGGCGTCGTCCGCCACAACCCCGAGCGCCTCACCCGCCTGCTCCTCGAAGAATTCGTCTCCCGCCCGCGCCGCGCTCTCGACTCCGAAGTCCCCGCCCCCACCTTCCGCTCCGCGCACTGACCATTTCCTCTGAATCCTTCCTCCGTCACTCACCACTAGTCACTCGCCATTCGCTTCACTTTTATCTGTGTTTATCTGTGTTCCCTCCCCCTTCCTCTTCTTGCCTCCCGCCCCGCCCACTCGTATACTCCCCCCTCTGCTCGACCTCGGCTCGCCGGTTGAGGTTCAGCCGCGCCCGACCCAGGAGATTCCGCCATGGCCACCACCATTGCCCACAACGAATTAAACGTTTACGAATCCGCCGACGCCCGTTTTGAGGTGGCCGCCCGCAGGCTCGGCCTCGAGGAAGGTCTGTACAAGTACCTCAAGTATCCCAGCAAAGAGATCACCATCTACATCCCCGTCGGCATGGACAACGGCCATCTTGAAGTCTTCATCGGCTATCGCGTCCTCCACTCCACCGTCCGCGGCCCGGGCAAGGGCGGCATCCGCTTCGACCCCAACGTCACCCTCGACGAAGTTCGCGCCTTGGCCGCCTGGATGACATGGAAGTGCGCTGTCGTCAACATTCCGTTCGGCGGCGCCAAGGGCGGCATCATCTGCGACCCGTCGAAGCTTTCCCGCGGCGAGCTCGAACGCATCACCCGCCGCTACACGGCCGAGCTCAGCGAGTGGCTCGGCCCCGAGCGCGACGTCCCCGCCCCTGACGTCGGCAGCGACGAGCAGG
>CAZHLD010000011.1:0-57611 GCA_964533185.1 uncultured Acidobacteriaceae bacterium
CGCGCCTTCGCCCTGCGCGACGCCTGCCCGCATCGCGGTATGCCGCTTTCGTGCGGGTGGTTCGACGGCTCCGCTGTCGAGTGCTCCTACCATGGCTGGAAATTCGACGCGCACACCGGCCAATGCCGCGAGATCCCCTCGCTCACGGCGGATTCGAAGCTGCGGGTGGACCGCATCTTCGCCGGCAGCTTTCCCTGCGAGGAGCGCGATGGTTACGTTTGGGTCTATATCCCCGAGCCGGCTGGGCGACCTGGCTCGGATGATTCACCGCCGCCCGCGCCGGAGCTGCCGAAGTTTGGCCAGCGCTACCGCATCACGCATCTTGAGGCCGACCTGCCCTGCAGCGTGGACCACGGCATCATCGGTCTGATGGACCCGGCGCATGGGCCATTTGTGCACCAGTCGTGGTGGTGGCGGAAGCGGCGCAGCATCCACGAGAAGCAGAAGCAGTTTGAGCCGATCCCGAACGGCTTCCGCATGAGCCCGCACGAGCCCTCCGCCAACAGCGCGCCGTATCGTCTGCTGCGGCGCCTCCACGGACAGCCGGTCACGACGACCATCGACTTCGTCCTGCCCAACATGCGCTTTGAGGTCATTCGCTGCGGCCCGGCGTGGTTTTCCTCCCGCGCCACGGTGACACCGGTGCGGCGCGACCTTTGCCGGATTGATTTCGTCGCGGCGTGGAACGTGCTGCCGTGGATGCTGGGCCAAGTGAGCCTGTTGCGGTTTTTCGGCAAGCGGTTTATCCGCCAGGATCAGGAGACTATGATCCGCCAGGCCGAAGGCCTGAAGCACAACCCCAATTTGATGTTGATTGACGATGCTGACCGGCCCGCCAAATGGTACTTCGCGCTGAAGGCCGCGTTGCTCGAATCCCGCCGCACCGGCGCGCCGATGCGACACCCCATCGAAGGTCCCGTCACGCTCCGCTGGCGCAGCTAACACGCGTGCCTCTTGTAGCCCGCGTGTTTATGCGCGGGGCATTTCTTGTGTTCTCGGGGATTCTACTTGTGGTTCAAAGGCCCGGTGCACGCGGAAAAGTACAAACGCCGTCGCCGCACCGCCAAGGAAGAGCACGGGGAGCAGGACCTTCGTGCTGCTGGTGAATCCAAAGAGAGTGACGGTATTCCCGGAGGGCAGAAGCCACAAAAGCGATCTCAAAACAATGCTCGCGCCCAACCAGCCGGTGGGGAGAAGCACCCAGGCAAGTAACAAGAGAATTGCCAAGCTGCCTCCGAGGATCATCCACTGCCACGAACGACGCCATGCGAGAGCGCAGGCAATCCTCCTGAGCAAGAAAGCAAAGATCAGGGCGGCCATCCAGCCATGCGCAACGGCAAGGAAATAGACAAAGATGAAGTCACGGCCAGAGTCCCAACGAAGAGTCGAAACACTAGCCATTGACAGCATTGCGACGGTAAGAAAGAGACAGCCTACGACTACGGCAAAGAGGTAGTAAGCCAGACTGCCGCGGCGGGTCATAGGCGGTTAACGGTGGGATTAGAAGCATTCACACTACATTGCGAGGAGCGCCCGGGGGACCAGGCGTCGCCGGATGGGATCGACTCCAAACCCGAGACTCTCCAGCGCAGTGGCCCCAAGCAAGTGGCCGTCGCCCGGCTCGGCGACCACCACGGTAACAATTGCCTCGCTCCCATCAATCCGCACAATTGCCCCGGCCGTGTCGCGCTCAACGGTTCGCCCGTCTGCGACCAGAAACTGTCTGCGGGGCAGGCGCGGCACACCCAGTTGTTCGACAATCGCACGCGGGACCCAGCTCAGTGTTGCTCCGGTGTCCACGAGAAGCTCGATGTCCACCCGCCGAGCCGGATCGCTCGGATTCGCAATCGCCACGCGGACTGAAAACTGTCCCCTCTCGCTCACCTCTTCATTTTACACCCACAAGCTAAATTCGGCGCTGGATGTTGGGGAAGTCGAGCCAGACTTTCACGCCGCAGAAGTGCGAGCCTTCGGTACAGATGGGCGTGGCGATGCCACCACGCAGGTAACAGGGCGGGCCGAGGTGTCGCGCCAGTTCGGGCTGCACGGCGCGTACCTGGTCAATTTCTTCCATCGACGCCTGGTAGATCTCCTCCTGCGCATTGAAACAGGTGCGCATGGTCCACTTGTGCAGCAGGTGCAGCAGCGAGCCGCTTTCGACCAGGCGTATAGCCTTCGCGTTGGGCAGGAGATAAAGCGCAAACTCCGGCGGCACGCCGCAGTCGAGCAGCGCATTCTTGGCCGTCCAGGCTTCGGCCATCGCTCGGTCGTACACCTCCCGCGCGCGCGGGTCCTGCGCGATGAGCATCGGCGTAATGTAGTCCGGCTCGCGCGTATCGGTCAGCGTCAGCAGCGGACGCGAGCCGGGCACCATGCGGTGCCGCTGGTCCTGGCTGTCGGCCGTATGGCTGATCTTCTTGGCAAACGTGTACGAGGCGTGCTGGAGCGCGCGCATCATCGGCGCATGCACGCCGATATTGAGCGTCTCCATGCGGTAGGGGTTGCGGGCCGGGTTGAGCAACCGCTCGAGCGCCTCGGAGTCCGGGCATTCCGCTTCGCTCAAACCCAGAACGGCGCGGTACGCCTCTGCAACGACCCGCGGCGCATTGGGTGAGTAATCCACCAGCTTTGACGTGCGCCCGGCCAGGCGCGCGTCAAATTCCCGGGCGAACGCACCGCCATCGCCGCGCGCGTGCTGCCATTCGGACAGCTCGTCGAGCGGCTCGTTGTCAAACCGGTTGAAAAACTGTGCGTCCACTTCCTTCACCCGCATGACCATCTCCCCAATAATCGCGCGCGCCTCGGTGGGCGTATCCGACGCGGCCTGCATCCGCCACAGCCGGTGCAGCACGATGCCGCTGACGGTGTGCACCATGGTGGTGAACGCGGCGACGGGAAGGACGTACCGGGCCACTTCGATGGCTCGCTTCTCGGCCTGCCGCAAAACCTTTTGTGCGCGCTTGGGGTGCGCCATCGCGCTGACGTGCCAGATGTCCCCCAGGATTTCCCGGGCGCCGGGTTCGAGCAGCAGGGTCAGCTCGCGATAGTAGTCCCACGCGCGGGCCACGGCCGCCTCGTAGATGGCGCGCTCGGCCGGGCTGAAACCGGGGCTGTCCGGCGGGACGTAGGCCTGCGCCCGGTCCAGCCGCACGTAGCGCTGCGATTGCTGCTCGGAGTTGTAGAAGGGGTGCGCGTGCAGGAACGACCAGACAAACTGCCGGCTGACGTTCTCCAGACCAAACTCGAAGTGCGCGTGTTGATAGACGGTGTGGTGGCCGCCATAGAACGTGGCCGCGCCGATGTTCAGCCGGTGCTTATCGTTGATTTCCTCCGGGCCGATGATCCGCGGCGAGTAGCAGGTGCGCGCGGCGGCGATGGCGGAGTCATAGGGGTGCGCAAAGCTGTTGCGCAGTGTTACGCGCGGAGCGGCGGTCTCGACTTCGTGGTTCAGTGGCGTGCCCGGTGTGATGGAAGGTTGCGTGGCCATGGTGCCGGCGGAATTCTACACCGGCGCCGGGCCGACTGCACGGAGCATCCCGGACTAACGATGAGAGGACAGGCAGAAATGCCTGCCCTACTTCTTTTTCTTTTGGGCGTCGGCGTATTTCTTCTGGAAGCGTTCGACGCGGCCGGCGGTGTCAATCAGCTTCTGCTTTCCGGTGAAGAAGGGGTGGCAGCTCGAGCAGATTTCGACGCGCAGCATCTCGCCCTTGATGGTCGAGCGGGTCTTGAAGGTGCTGCCGCAGGCGCAGTGGACCAGCACTTCGTGGTAGTCGGGATGTATGCCGGTTTTCATTCGGGGTGCTCCGTTTTGTTGGGCCGGACTGCGCGGCGCCCGGCAAGTTCGGGTACTACAGCCGCGTCGCCAGGCCACGGACAATCGCCTATGATACGCGAAACCGGCCCGTCTGCCAAATCGCGCCCATCGGTGGGCTTGCCCGGGTTTGGGCTTGTGCCGACGCGCGAGCGGGTATAGCGTTTTGCCATGCGCGTCGAACAGGCCGTGGAACTGGACGAGGGCAGCCCGAAGCTCGAGATCCCCTGGCCCGCCGCGAAACCCGACTCCGGCTACTTTGATTTGCGCGACGACCCCCGCGCCATTGCCCGGATCGAACCGGCACGCCAGCATCCGCCGCTGCGGGTCTTTCTGGTCGCCGTGAATGACGAGGATTCGGCCCTGGCAACAACCCGCTGCCGCGTCAGCCGCCGCGAGCAGAGCTCTCCTGCCCCCAATGCGCAGGAGTTTTCTTCCGAGATTGTCCTTGTGTTTGCTGAGATGCCGTTCAATTGCGAACAGGGCCGGTTCGAAGAGCTGAGCCGGCGGCTGGCTGAGCAACTCGAACGCGAGGGTGGCGCGGAGTATCTGAGCGTCCGGCTGTGCCTCCGGCAATGTCGTTTCGCGGTCGCCTCGCACGGCGGATTTTGCCTCTCGGTATTGCTTTCGGCGCGCGGTGCCACGGCAGAGCAGGCGGAGATGCGCTGGGGCCTCGCGTTGGCGCGGGTGCAGCAGGCGCTGCTGTTTCTCTCCCGCGTCCTGCGCCAGCAGGGCGCGGCCAACTCATAGGTGAATTACTCTACCGTTTTGGGAGTAGGCTCAGGAGACGAACGAGCAGCCGATGCGGGCCTTGCTGCCTTCGAGGGTTTTGATGTACACGCGGCGCAGGCTGACGCGAACTGGCGGAAGAATCGGAACGTGCAGGACAGCATGGAAGGTTGCCCCCAGCTGTTCTTGCCGGTCGATCTCCAGGGCCACGCCGCCGTAACTCAGGTCCAGCACGCGAGCCGTTTTCTCCGGTTTCTCACTCAACAAGGCATGGGCACGGGTGGTGGCCAGCGAGACACGTTCCCATTTGCGCCGTTCGGAGTCAGGACGCGTGGGCTTGGGCGGTGCAGTCAAGGGTGCTGGCGCTGGGGGAGGCGCAGGCACGAGCGGGGCGCTCGTCGGCTTGGGAGGAAACGGCACGGGAGTAGGAGCCGGTACCGGCTCAGCCGCGGCGGCGTGGTTGCCGCGGTTGGCATGCTTCATGCCGTACAGGCGTTCGTCAGCAGTGCGAACGAGAACTTCCTTTTGCTCTCCATCCTGGGGAAAGACAGCGACGCCGTAATCGAGACTCAGTGGCAGGTCGAGTTTGAGGGGTATGACGGCTAGGTCAAACGTGCTGCGCACGCGTCGGCTCAGCGCAGCCGCCTGGTCGGTTTCCGTCTGGGGAAGCAGCAGTGCAAACTCATCCCCACCGATCCGGAAGGCATAGTCCGATGTACGGAGCGATTGCCGGAACACTCCGGCTGCCGCGCACAAGACCTGATCCCCCAGCAGGTGGCCATAGCGGTCGTTGACCTCTTTGAACTGATGGAGGTCCATGATGACCAGCGCGAGTGTCTGGCCGTAGCGGCGCGCGCGGTCCAGCTCTTTCTCGAAGTACTCCTCAAAGAGGCGCCGGTTATAGAGGCCGGTGAGCGAGTCGGTGGCGGCGTTGACTTGCAGCTTCTTCAGCTCCTCGTACTCCATCAGGATGGGCACGCGGAGGAAGTTGGAGGAAGCAAGCACGTTCACCATTGCTGTCTTGAGGGAGACCTGTTTGCTCGTGCTCGCAACCAACTCGGCTCGGCGCGCCAGGATCTGCTCCCAGCATTCCAAACTTTGGGCGTCGGTCAGGTCGAGCTGGGCAATGGAACGGAAGAAGCGCTGCAGGAACTGGCCGCGGACGGGCCGGTCGAGACTCTCAATAGTCTCGGCGAGCAAGTCGAGGAACGCGTCCTCGCCGCCAGGGTACTTGGAGGTGTCGCCAGGGGCAGGCATAGGATCGTGCGACCAGACTCCAGCGCACCCCAAGGGGACTTTGGGATCGCAGAATGATACACCGAAAAGGGAGCACGATGGGTGCCAACCTTAGAATTGGCAAGGCCTTCTGTAAGTGAATGAAACTGCGAAGGTAAGATTCAAAGGCTCCTAGAGAAACTCGCCTTGCGAGCGCGATGGGCCGTCAAAACGCAATCGCTTGCACATTCTGTCGCTGCTTGTTCTTCGCTGAGCGGGCCAAGCACAGAGTGGGCAAATCCGGTTCATTCGAGGGCTTTCAAAAATTCCACCCCCACCAGATGAAGCTCCCCCGCAGACTTCTGTCGGCACACCCGCGCCTGTATTGGAGGTGTCTCTGGCGGGAGGCTGCTGGAAGGTGTTGGTGATGGGGCGGGGATGGTCAACTGGAGCACGCGATCATTCCGCAGCATTCTTGTACACAAGAGAAATGCGCCCGTTCCGCTGATGTCCAGCGTCTTGGAGAGATCGACGAACTCCGCACCGCTTGCATCCTGCCCCCGGATGAACAAGGGGATCTGCAAGCGAAGGCGAGGAGAGCGACGCCGTTCTGTGGAGATCATGGTATTCTGATTGGCCCCCGCTACGTGGCCACACTCGAATTGTCAGTACTTCCGCACTAGTACTCCAATCAGGGTGCACTCCGGGTTCCATTTCCACCGTCGCCGCGGCGCTTGCATCAACTCCTTATCTTCCATCGAATTAACAGGTGGAACGCCCTATGGAAAACTATTTCCGCACGTTGGGCTCAAAAAAGCGTTCTACAACTTTTCTACAAATGTGCAAATTAGGACGCATTTCCCATTGACAGCACGTCGCCCGTCTGCGAGCATCACTTGTCGTTCCTGCCTGAAATAAAGCCCACAGAGAAAATAAAGGGATACTCCGCCGTCTTCGTTTCCCTCGGGGTGTGGAGGAAGCAGTGCCGGGAGTCAGTGTGGAAACCGAGTCTCGAGCCGTGTCGTTCTCCTCTGGTCTGGTGTCCAGTCTGCTGGATACCGTGGACCGTCCCCTGCTCGTTTCCGAGCGAGGCGGGAAAATCCTTTTTGCCAACCTGCGCGCCCAGCAAAGCCTGGCCTCGCGAGGCATCTCACTGGGGAACGGGTTCAACCTCTTCCATGACCTCCTGCACCTTGACCCCAAGGTGATTTTCGGCCAGATCGAGAGCGGCGAGCAGGAAGTGAATATCCAGGTGGACTTGCCCGAGGGCCGGGCCCGGGCGCGGATCCAGTGGCTGCCCGAGCCGGACTGGCTGGCCATCCAAATCGAGCAAAAAGCTGCCGCCGACGAATTGCGGCCGGGTCAATCGCAGCACACCGTCCAGGAACTTCTCCAGGAACGCGAGATTACCTACCGGAACCTGCTGGCCGCCTATCTGCGGCTGCAGGAAGTGAACCGCCAGAAGACGGTTTTCTTGGCCTCGGCGGCGCACGAACTGAAGACGCCGCTGGCGGTCATCAAGGGCTACTACGACCTGTTGCTTTCGGGCTCGCTCGGCAGGCTGGCCGAAAAACAACGTGACATCCTGCAGGAATCCAAGGAGAGCTGCGAGCGGTTGGTGCGGCTGGTCTCGATGTTCCTGAATTATTCGGCACTGGAGAGCGGTAAGCTGGTTCTGCACCTGCGCGAAAACGATCTGCGCGACTGCCTGATCGATCTGGTGATGCGGTGGAAGGAAGCGTTCCAACGCAAGCAGGTGCGTCTGGAGAAGCACTTCGATGCGCAGTTGCCCAACTTTAACTTCGACTACCAGAAGGTGCAACAGACTGTCGCCAACCTGCTCGACAACGCGCTCAAGCACACCTCCGCAGGCGGCACGGTGACCCTGCGGGCCGAGCCGCACTTCTGGGAACGGCGAGCTGCCGAGGCCGTGCCGGTTGCCGAGCGGCGACGCGAACTCGCCCAGCGAATCAACAGCGCGAAGATCTCCGTCAGTGACACCGGCCCGGGCATTGCCGCCGAGCACCACCAGGAGATATTCGAGGATTTTGTGCGAGTGGACCGCACCTCCTCAGGCATGGGCCTGGGGCTGGCCATCGCCAAGCGGCTGGTCCAGGCGCACCGGGGGAAAATCTGGGTGGATAGCGAGCCCGGACGGGGCTGCACGTTTACGTTTCTTTTGCCGACGGACAACGAATAACGCAGGAATTTTGGAAAAGAGGAACCCAGATGGCGCAGAAAGAATCGATCTTGGTGGTGGACGACGAGCCGAGCATCCGAAAATATCTCCAGACGCTGCTGGAGGTGGACGGCTTCGAGGTCGAATCCTTGCCCTCCGGCAAGGAAGCCCTGGAGCGGCTGGGCACAGGCTATCGGCCCGACTTCATCATCCTGGACGTGTTGATGCCGGAGCTGAACGGGCTGGAGACCCTCCAGCAGATGATGCAGCTGGATCGGAAGTTGAACATCATCATGCTCTCGTGCTCGAACGAGGTGGGCACGGTGGTGGAGGCCATCCGCCTGGGCGCCCACGACTACCTGACCAAGCCCTTCGAAAAGACGGAGCTGGACGCGGCCCTTTTGAAGTGCCGCCAGAAGCGGCAACTGCGCGCCGAAAACGAGGCGCTGCGCGAATACTGCGACGCGCTCACCGAAGATCTCTCCTTCCTGGCCGCCAGTCCGCAGATGGTGCGCATTCGCCAGCAGATCCTGCAGATCGCGCCGGTGGACGTGCCGGTGTTCATCTGCGGGGAAAGCGGAGTCGGCAAAGAAGTGGTGGCCCGCATGATTCATCTTCGCTCCCAGCGGCGCACGCAACCCTTTGTAAAGGTGAACTGCGCGGCCCTGCCCGGAGAACTGTTGGAATCGGAGTTGTTCGGATACGAGCAGGGCGCATTCACCGGTGCGGTCCGGGCCAAGCCCGGCAAGTTTGAGCTGGCCAACAAGGGCACGATCTTTCTGGACGAAATCGCTGAGATGAGCCCCCACCTCCAGGCCAAGCTTCTCCACGTGCTCCAAGATCAACAGTATTCGCGGCTCGGTGCCCGGCAGGTGGTGCAGGTGGACGTGCGCGTGCTCGCTGCCACCAACGTGGAAGTGCACGAGGCCATAAAGGCCGGCCGGCTGCGCGAGGACCTCTACTACCGGCTCAACGTGCTCTCGATCAATGTGCCGCCGCTGCGCGAACGCACCGCGGAAATCCCGTTGCTGTTCCGGCACTTCTTGAGCAAGTACAGCGAGAAGTTCCAGAAGCAGGCGCCGGAGCCTTCCAACCACCTGCTCGAAGCGGCCGTGCGCTACCCCTGGCCGGGCAACCTGCGGGAACTGGAGAATTTCGTCAAGCGTTACGTTATTCTGGAGGATGACGAAGGCAGCTTCCGCGAACTGTTGGAAATGGCCGCTCTGCGCCGGCGCACCTCCCCGCGCGAAGAATCCCAGGTGCCCCGGGACCAGGGGCTCAAGGCGCTGGTCCGCGGCCTGAAAGACGAAGCGGAAATGGAAGCCATCGCCGACGCCCTGGAAAAGACGCATTGGTGCCGCAAGGACGCCGCCAAGATGCTGGGGATCAGCTACAAGGCGCTCCTGTACAAGATGCGGCAGTTTAACCTGGACTCCGGCCGCAGTTCGCGCTCAGCACAGACAGCGCCAGCCATACCGGTGACGCAGCCGGAGTAAAACCGTCTGCGCTGCAAGTTATTGCATACTCAGGGCACAGGGGAGCCAAAATGCGCTTCCTCGGCTCGGTTTCAAGGAGTACGATGACGAGTAGTTAGGCGGACTCCTGCGATGCCCGGCCTAACCTTGGGAGAGGGCTGGAGCATCTAATCAAGTGGACGCTTTTACTGTGTTTTGAACCGGTTTCCGGCCAGCAGTGCACGGCCGCGGGATACCGGATAGGGTCTGAGACCTCCGAGAACGCCGAACGCTTCTCTCGGGGGAGTGCTTTGGAAGGGCGATTGCTCCCGTAGGACACGGGGGAAAGTGCGTCCCAGGGCTCAAGAGGGGAGGACGGGGTATGACGGAGCGCCGCGCAGCACGCCGGTACGACCTCTCATTGCCAGTGATCATTCGTGTGCCCCTGGGCCGTGAAGCTGAATCGCGGAACGGCAGGACGCGCGATATTTCCACCCGGGGCGTTTATTTCACTCTGGACCAGGACCTTTCGCCCGGTTCAGTGCTCGACATCACCCTGACGTTGCCGGCCGAGATCACCCACGGCACGGAGGTTTTCGTCCGCGCGCAGGGCAAGGTGGTTCGGGTCGAGCGCAAGGGCGAAAACGGGCGCCTTCACGTGGGCGTCGCCGCGGTGATTGAGCGCTACGACATTATCCGCGGAGAAGCCGTAAGCGTCTGAACTGCCCCCGCCTGAAAGCAGCCCTCAGTCTCGCTGTGTTCCCTCTGTACTCCTCATGAATTTGTTTCTAGTGGGATGCGCAAGAGGCACCTAGGCTGCCAAAGCGCTTCGCCCCTTCGCTGCTTTCCATTTCTTGCGCCACCAAGACACCAGACCAACCAGACCAGCTAACACAATGTAGTCGCGTGGATATTGCGGCACAGTGCGCCGTTCATCGTGAGCCCCCTTTGGGGGCAGGCTGATAGACCCAGGCGCGGTTGGTGGCTTCCGAGGTGTTCGGATAGCCGCCAGCGATGAGAACGCGGCCGTCGGTGAGCGGAGTTGCAGTTGAGAAGTGCCAGGGCTCGTCAAGCGAACCCGGGACAACACGGAATTCGGAAGCAGCGAGCTGGAAGACTTCGGCCTGCGCCCCGCCACCGGCCACGAGCGCCAGCCCGCTTGAAAGCAGCACCATCGCGCCACCGTGCTTGAAGCGAGGCAAGTTCATCTGCGGGGATGGAGAGAATGAGTTTCGCGTGGGATCGTAGATTTCTGCAGTGGCATATTGCCCATTCCAATCGCGGTCGTCGGAGCCGCCGGTGATGAGCACTCGGCCGTCCGCAAGCAACGTGGCGGCATGTTTGTGACGCTGGACAGTCATCGAACCGGCGGAAGAAAAGTTCTTTCTTGCGGGTTCGTAGAGTTCGGCGCTGGCCAGAATCGTGCGATTTGGTCCCGTGCCGCCGGCGACGAGTACTTTGCCGGATTTGAGCAGGATGGCGACGTGTGGGATGCGTGGAGTCTGCATCGACTCGACAGGCGTAAAGGTACGGGTTGCGTGGTCATAGACCTCGGCGCTCGAAAGAAGAACATCGCGGTCGCCCCCGCCACCGAGCAGCAAGACTTTGCCGTCGTTCAGCCTCACGGCAGCGTGGGAGTTGCGCGGGGAGCTCATCTTCCCGGCGGGCGTGAAGCGGCCGGTTGCCGGATCGTAGAGTTCGACAGTGGAGAGCACATTTCCGTACCATTGGCCGGCTTCGCGAAAGCGTCCGGCGAGCCCGCCAGTAATGAGCACCTTTCCATCCGGAAGTAGTGAAGCGCGATGGCTGACGCGGCGCGAGGTCATTTCACCCGTTTGCGAAAATGTCCCTGTGGTCGGGTTATACAGCTCCGCGCCAGCCAGGAACTCGCCGTTGCGGACCATTCCACCAGCAATAAGAACGCGGCCATCAGGCAAAAGCGTGGCGGTATGGCCCGAGCGAGCCACGGCCATATTCCCCGTGGGCATGATCGTGCCCGCGTTGGAGGGAAATGAGTTCGCCGTATTCCATGCAAGGGGTATGCCTAGCAGAAGGGCCAAGACGGAGACTGCAGCCAGACATTGCTTTGCGAATCGCACAGAACGCTCCTTGCCGAAGGATTCTCAAATCTTGGGGGAGCCGAGGTGAGAGCGCATCTCGGCAAGAGTATTCGCATGTATTCCGACCAGGTGGCAGTGAGTGATGAGGTTTTTGGCCAATCGTGAGCCCGATTCTGCGCCGGCCAATGCCTTTCGCAGGTGTGCAGTACGGGCGTCCTGTGATCGACTGTCTGCGAGTGCCAACGCAGCCGCAAACTCCATCTCTGGGTCGTGGCCCCGCACTCCGATTGCTTTGCGGATCATGGCATAGCCGTCGAGCGTTCCCGTGGCGCTTCTCAAGACCTCTGCTAACCCGGCTTGCTTGTAGGTCTCGATCAAGTAGCCTGCGTCAAATACGGCCATCGCATCCGGTTTCCCAGCGGCTTCGGCGTGGTGCACGCGGGCCTCCAGTCGGCCAAGCAGGTCGGCGGCGATCTGACGGTCTTTCGTTGCATAAACTGCGGCGCGGCGCAGTGTCTCCATGCGGACAATGACAGGCACGTCGGGACCAAGCAGAGCAAGCGTGTCATCTGCCAGCCGGCGCAGGTTGTAGTCGGGCGCTGGTGCGTGCCAGCCGCCGCTACCCCAGGGCAAGGACTTCGCATCGTCAATCTGGTAAGGGTAGCAGAGCAGCGGTGGTCCAGCCTGTGCTGCAGGTGCGAAGACCAGGATTGCCGCGCAGATGACCAACGCGATTCCCAGCGTAATGAACATCCAGCGTTCCATGGCATGTGCCTCCTGTGAAGAACTGCTTTCTGAAGCTAAAGACGCGTGGGGCAGGCCAGTGTTAACAATGCAGAGAAAGATGGGCCACGGAGATCCAAAGGCACAGAGACGAAGCGAAGGATTTCGGTCCGGAAGTGTTGAAATGAGGCTTGTGATTCTGGACTGCGCGCTAGGGAGTGGCAGGTTTCGGCGCGGGGCCTTCGACGGGGAGGTCTTTGCGATTGCTTCATTCCTCAAACGAGCCGTCGAACATGCGCGCGTCATAACCCATGTAGCGCGCCGCGAAATAGAGCAGGTTGGCCTGCATGCCGATGTGGCAGTAGGTGACGACGGTGTCGTCCGACTTGACGCCAGCGGCGCGGAACTGCCTCGCTCCTCCAAGCCTTTCGAACCGCAAACCGCTTTGCGCCACAACTCCACTCGCTTCAGCGCGCCGGAACTGGGCCCTTCCACATCCGCCACCAGGAGGTGTCGCGCAAGCCGAGGGCGTCCCACCAGAGGTCGAGCATGTGGCGGTTGCCGGCCAGGATGTCTTCGCGGGTGACGCCTGCGGGCGGGGGCACAAACTGCGCCAGTCGGTCAAAGACACGGTCGCGGTCGGCGCCTTCAGTGCGCGAGAGCAAGTGCCAGAGCGTGAAGGCGTCCCGGGGTCGCGCTGCGGCGAGGGCCGAATCCAGCGCGGCCTCACGCTGCTTCTGATTGCCTTCGCCAACAGGCCCAAAATCGAGCGGAATGAGCGCGTCGCGCAGGGCCTGGGGCGCATCTTCAAAGAAGGGCGTCCCGGGGCCGATGCCGGGCCGCGTGATGCACATGGCGTTAGCCGGCACGAAGGACTCGCGACCCTGCTGCTCGAAGGCCACCCAGCCGTAGGTGACGTGCAGCAGACCGGCGCCGGACTCGTCCACTTCCAGCGTGTAACGGCAACCGAGGTCTATCGCCGTAGCGGAAGGTGTGTTGACGTAGAACAGGCGTGGCGGAGCCCAGATGATAGCGTGCAGCTTGCCCTGCTGGAGCGAGAGCCGGTGCTCGTCGGCACGGGCTTGGAGAAGTTGCAGGCGCGTGTCCGGATCCACCTGGACTTCGCCGATCGCGCCGACGCTGATACGCGCGCGGGATGCGGCATCCGTCTCGAGCCATTCGCCCACGCGCAGCCGGCCGGCTTCGCGAATCACGCCGGAACCAACGCGCGGCGCCCCAGCGATGCGCTCCACTTCCCACGACGGGCGCGTCCAGCGGTAGCCATACCATGCGCCTGCGGTGACTACCACCACAGCCGCGGCGGCCGCCACCCAGCGCAGGGTCAAACCGAACGACCACCCGCGTTTCGGCGGCGGCTCGCGGGCCGGAAAGACCGGCGTCGGCGCCTTGTGCCGGAACTGCTTGAGCAGGCCTTCCAACCTCGCAACTTCCGGATCGGGCTTGCCGGAACCATCCCAAATGTAATCGTCACTCATGGTCGTGCATCCTTGCCAAGAATCTCACGAAGCTGCTTCATTCCGCGATGCAGGTTGACGCGCACCGAGGCGGGCTTGAGTCCGGTGCGCGCCGCAATCTCCGGCCCCGTAAAACCCTCAACCAGGCGAAGGATCAGCGTCTCGCGGTACGCCTCCGGCAATCCCTTGATCGCCTTCAGGGCCGCAAGCGCCGCCGGATCGGGCCCGGGCCGACCGGGGATCTCCTCCGGCAACTCGTCTGAGGCCGGAGGGCGGCGGTGATAGTCCGTGGCGCGGTTGCGCGTGATCCGGCAGAGCCAGCCACCGAAGGCCCCTTCATCACGGAGCGTGTGCAGGTGCCGGAGCGCCTGCAGAAAAACGTCGTGAACCAAGTCGGCCACTTCATGTGACGGCACGCGCGCCAGCAGAATGCCGTGCACCATGCGGGCATAGCGCTCATAGAGCTGGCCAAACGCGGCGCGGTCGCCCGCGCGTGCCGCGGCAACCAATGCAGCGTCGTCGGAAGCCCGGTCCACGGACGGCTCGCTCACGCTACAGGTTGCCCCCAGGCCCAGGGTGAATTCAAGAGATCCTTCCGTCTGCCAGAGACTGGTGGCCACGTCCGCGCCTTGCCGGGCCGTGGGAGTTTTCTTCCCGCCTGCTCCCAGCACTGGATAGACGCCCGGAGGGGCGGAAGTGTTAACCCGCCCCGGCAGCCCGGAGCTCGCTGCGGTCGGAACGCGCGCGCCATTCTAAGCATGGCTCGCTCCCGTTGCAACCAGAGCCGGGAAGGCCGGCGATGGGAATGAGCTGACCGGGGATTTTGGTTGCACCGTGCCGGGCAGAGGGCTTACCATCCGGCTAGATCCCTGCACGGGAGGACTGCGATGAACGTCGGTGAGCTGATTGCCTCGCGCAAAGAGATTTATTCAGTGACCGAAGAGACCACCGTGCATGAGACCGCCCGGTATCTGCGGGAGAAGGAAGTCCGTGCGGTGGGTGTGGTGAACGCTGCGGGGAAGCTGATCGGCGTGGTCTCGCAGAGCGACATTTCCGACAAAGTGGCGGCAGAAAACAAGTGTCCGGCGTGGATGCGGGTCTCCGAGATCATGACCAAGGAACTGGTGACGGTCACCCCGGAGATGTTGCTCGATGAGTGCCTACGCCAGATGGAGAAGCACAGCATCTACCACCTACTGGTGGTGGATGCGCAGTACACCTTCCGCGGGATGATCTCGGTCACCGACCTGCTGCGCTTGATCGCCTCTGACCAAAAGGCCCGCGCCGACATGCTGGAAGCGTTCATCTTTCCCCAGCATTAAACCGAAGACAGTACCTGTCAGGATGCCGACCCTGGTGTGCCCGGGCGGCGACCAATTGCATTGCGCGTGAAGTTAGCGGATGAGACGCTTCAAAAGGCGGTTGAGCCGGGCGCGTTCTTCCGCGCCCATGGCGGTGAATTCCACGCCCATCCCCTTGCCCGGTTGCGAATCGCGCACCACGGCCCGCGCCCGGACATCGCCGCTGGGGACCTCGAAGAAGAGCTTGATGATCTCACCGCGCGGGGGAGGTTCCTCGGTGTAGATGAACAGGCCGCCCAGGCCCAGTGTGCCAATGCGCGAGACGGTGCGCTCGCCGCTGGATTGCCAGGCGATCAGCATGCCCCTGGGCAGCGCGATGCGCTCGTAGCGACGCGCTTTGCTCGACCGCCTTTCCATTGCCTGAGTCACAGAGCCACCTGCCTCGATCGATGGGCCCGCCTGGGGAACCGAATCGCGCCAGAGCGATTCGCGATAAGCGTAGCTGCTCGTTTACTCGCGGACAAGAGCGGTCGTTGGCGAAGGTGCTTGGGAAGGAAATCCTCGCAAAAAATTATTTCTCGGCGTTCATAAACTCTGGAAACCCTTTTCCTGCTAGTGAAACCATTTTCCACTTGTGCGTGTGTATACGGCGCCCGCAAACCTGTCCGAAGAAGCTATCATCAGGGTGGGCGAACCTATCGTAAGCTGTTTAGGAAAAAGAACTTGCATGAATATCCGGCGCCGCGGAGGCACCACCTCAACAGTTCATAAATGCGGCCGGGCACTGGCTGATGGAGTGCTAGAAACAATGCAGTTCGTGGTCTGGCGGATCGCGCTGTTATTTCGATGAACGCAAACGCAGGCAACAGCACAAACGGTGAACCGAAGCAGACGGGCGAGAATCGTCCGCTTGAGCTTCCCCCCGAGGAAGTCATCTTCGGCTGTTCGAGCGTCATGGCTGCCGTGCGGCAGCGTGCTTCCAAGGTCGCCGGGGCCACCGTGCCGGTCCTGATCGAAGGTGAAAGCGGAACAGGCAAAGAGATCCTCGCTAAGTTCATCCACAATCGCTCGCTGCTTCAGACTGGTCCCTTTGTAAAGGTAAGCTGCGCAGCCATTCCCGGCACGCTGCTTGAGAGCGAGCTGTTTGGCTACCAGAAAGGCGCGTTCAGCGGCGCATACACCACCAAGCCGGGCCGCGTCGAGATGGCGCACCGCGGTACGCTCTTCCTGGACGAAGTGGCGGAGCTTGATTCCAGCCTGCAAGCGAAATTGCTCCAGGTCCTGCAGGACGGGCAGTTCTGCCGGATCGGAGGCCAGGGAGACCGCAAGATTGAGGCGCGTGTGATCTGCGCCACCAACCGGAACATCGAGCAGGAAATCGCGGCCGGCCGCTTCCGCCAGGACCTGTTCTACCGGATCAACGTAATCCACATGCTGATGCCGCGGCTGCGCGACCGCCTTGAAGATATCCCGGTGCTGATGGGATACCTGCTGGCCGAGTTCGATCGCCGGTTTGGCCGGGCGACCGTCGCTCCGGCACGGGCCACGATGCGGCTGCTCCAGGAATACGACTGGCCCGGCAATATCCGCGAGTTGGAGAACTGGATTGCGCGGTACGTTCTACTGGGAACCGAGGAGGCGCCAATCGCCGCGCCGTTTGAACGCAGCTCGTTTAGTGTGCCGCTGGAAGTTTCTCCCGACGGGTCGATCCCGCTGAAGCGGCTAACCAAAGAGGCGGCACTCGAGGTGGAGCGCACCGTGATCCTGAAAGTGCTGCAGGCCAACCGCTGGAATCGGCGGCGCACAGCCGAAGTGTTGAAGATTAGCTACCGGGCACTGATTTACAAGATCCGCCAGGCTGGACTGCCGAGCAAGGGCGGGCGGAAGCAGGTTGCTCGTCCGGCGCCGCTCGCCACGGAGTCTGCCGCACAGGATTAAAGATTGGATCAACTTCTCCCCTGCGCTTCCGCGCCCCATTCGCGGCATTCCGCACGAGAGTAAAAGGCCGGTGCGGGCGGCCACTCAGCGGGCCCAGCCGGATTCGAGTTTTGATGGATTTCTAGCAATCCTCTCAGCACCGTTCGTGTTCTCAGCGGCCCCCGGGCGGGTGAGGGCCACTTGGGAGACTGACATTGCAAGGTGGGACCAGGCTCGAGCGCGCGGGCTCCAGCCAGAGCCGAGGGATTCTCTTGCTGGTACTTTGTATGCTGCTGGCGCAGGCCGCCTTCGGATGTGGCGGAGGCGGTGGCGGCAGTGCACCGCCGCCCGGCGGCGGAAGCGGTGGCGCCGGGGATACGACCCCTCCGACCATCGCCATCTCTGCACCCGCTCCGGAAGCCACAGTTGCGGGGATGGTGACGGTCACCGTCACGACGTCGGACAACGTGGCCGTGGCCGGCGTGCAGTTCAAAATTGACGGCGCGAACGCCGGCGCCGAAATCGCTCTTCCGCCCTTCTCCTTTGCGTGGGACTCCACTGCCCTTCCAAATGGAAACCACACGCTAACTGCCGTGGCCCGCGACGCGGCGGGGAACACCACCCCCAGCGCACCGGTCAACGTGACGGTGAATAATGTTGCTCCCGGTCGGACAATCACAATTTCGCCCTCCAATGCCGACGCAACCTGCGACGAGCAATTTGAGAACGTCGCCAACACGCTGCAGCCGGGCGATACGCTGATCCTGCGCGGCGGCACCTACAGCCAGAACTGTCGCCGGGCCATCACCGCGAACGGTACCGCGGCCAGCCCGCTCACGATCCGGGCGGCCACCGGCGAGACACCGATCCTCTCCCGGCCGCTCGATAACGTCGCTACGCAGAACAACATCGAAATCGTTAATTCCTCGCACTTGGTGATCCGCGGGCTGAAGTTCCGTGGGGGTAGCATCGGCGTCCGCCTGATGGGCACGTCGAACAACCTCACGTTTGAAGACAATGAAATCTATGAGGTCGGCGCCAATGCGTTCGCGTCCAATTCCGGCAATTCCGATGCGCTGACTCTGCGGCACAACCACATCCACGACACCGGGCTGAGCACGGACGACACCGAAGGCGAGGGGATGTACCTGGGCTGCAACAACAACACCTGCCGGGTGACCAACAGCTTGATTGAGAACAACTACATCCACCACACACGTGGCACGTCGAGCGGCGGCAACGACGGGATCGAGATCAAAGTTGGCTCGGGCGGCAACACCATCCGCAACAACGTGATCCACGACACGATCACCGGGCAGGAGTTCCCCTGCATTTTCGTCTATGGCGGTGCCCAGCCGAATATCGTCGAAGGTAACGTGATGTGGAACTGCGGCGAGGCCATCCAGGTGGTTTCGGACGCGATCATCCGCAACAATCTGATCCTGAGCTCAACGATCACTGGCATCACCGCAGGCCCGCACACCCAGGTAGCGACGATGAAGGACGTCACCATCGTCAACAACACCGTCTTTGGCCACCCCGAATGCATCTCGGTCGATTGGGACACGGCCACGAACATGACCCTGGCCAATAACGCGTTCTACTGCTCGGGAAGCACGGCGGTGAATGCTTCGGGGTTGAGCCGAGGCGGGATCACCGTGCGGAACAACTATGTGGCCGGTACGATAAACGGCGCCAGCATCGACAATGCGGCTTTCTACAACGGCGGCAGCGACTCGGCCGCGTTCGTGAGCGCTTCGACCCGCAACTTCTGGCCGGCGGTGGGTTCCGTGCTGCGTGGGACGGCGTTTGCCGCGCAGGCGCCGTCGCAGGACTTCAATGGCACGCCGCGGACGGCTCCTCTTGACGTCGGCGCATACAAATCCGAAGGTCTGGCCGCAAACCCGGGCTGGCAAGTGCAGGCGAGCTTCAAGGGAGATCCACTGCTTGCGCCGGACACCGCCGCTCCGATAGTTTCGATTCTCGCGCCCTCGGGCGGGCAATCGGTGAGCGGCTTGGTCACGCTGACTGTCGCCTCCTCGGACAACGTCCACGTCACCGGCCTGCAATTCAAAGTGGATGGTGCAAATATCGAGACCGAGTTGCGCAACGCGCCGTTTGTGACCATCTGGGACACCGCCACCGTGCTCAATGGCACGCGAGCGCTCACGGCGGTGGCCCGGGATGCCGCGGGCAACAGTGCAGGGAGCGCCACGGTCAACGTGATCGTAAGCAATGCGCCGGACGTGACGCCGCCTGCGCTCAATGCGATTACGGCCGGCCCGGCGGCCACCTCCGCGGTGATCAGCTGGGCCACCAAGGAGCTGGCAGATACACAGGTGGAGTACGGCACGACCGCGGCGTACAGGCAGAGCTCGCCGCTCAGTTCCCTGCTGGAAACCTCGCATCACGTGACGCTGACCGGCCTTTCGCTTGCCACCACCTACCACTTGCGGGTGAAGTCGCGCGACCTGAACGGCAACCTGGCCACCAGTCCGGATCTGACTTTCCAGACGCTCAGCCAGCCGCCGGCGATTCGGGCCATGCTCGGGTGGTTCCAGATCCCGAACAGCAAACTCATCAATGTCTGCCCGCCGAACACGCCGCAATATGAATTCGCCGACTTCTGCCACAACGTGGTGGACGCCTGGGGAGGCGCCATCGCGGATGTGCCCCGGAACCGCATGATCATTTGGGGCGGGGGCCACAAAGATTATTCGGGCAACGAACTCTACGCACTCAACCTGTCTGATCTGACGATGGTGCGCTTGAACGATCCCAGCCCCATCAATACGACCCCGGCTTGCGTCGCAGCGCTCGGCGATGGCAAGCCGAATTCGCGGCATACGTACAGCGGCCTGGCTTACCTCGCGCATGCCGACCGGATGTATGACTTCAGCGGCAGTTTGGCGTGCGACAAGGGAAATGCGGCGGACGATACCTGGACGCTGAACCTAGGCAACCTCGAATGGCAGCGCATGGACCCGGCGAATGGCAGCCAGCCGAGCAGCTCGTTCCTCTTCAACATGCTGGCCGATTACGACCCGAATACGCAGAAAGTGGTCCTGCACGACCGGAAAAACCTGTGGACTTACGACTTCGCCACCAACACCTATATCAAGGTGCGCGAAAACGTCTCCAGTCAACTTGACGCCGCCGGGGTGATTGACCCGAAGCGCAAACTCTTCTTTGTGGTGGGCGAGGGAGTTTTCCACTCCTACGACATCCGGGCCAACGGCAGCTACCCTCGGACGAACCTGACCTCGCAAGTGACTGGCTGCGGTGCTCTGATCAATGCGGTGGTGCCCGGGCTGGCCTACGACCCGGTGCAGGACCGCATTGTCGGCTGGGCCGGCGGCGACACGGCGTATCTGTTCAACCCTGACACGCGAACGTGCACACCTGTCACCTTCCCCGGCGGGCCCGGCCCCGCGAATTCTCTGGGCACATACGGGCGCTGGCGGTACTTCCCCGGCCTGGGCGTGTTCGCGTTGGTGAATGCCGCAAACCAGTACGCCTATACGTTGCGCCTCACCCCGCCACCAGCTGACCCTTCCACTTCTGCTCGCCCGAAATAAGATTCACCCACCACTCTCCTCAGTCTCTCGGCGGAGATCTTCAAGCAGAGGGCTCAGAGCCTCCGAGCGAACCGGTTTCTCCAGCGGATCAACGGTGAAAGCTCGATGTGGAATCGGCTAGTGTCGCGTAACACAAAAAGGTGACACATGAACCCAGATCGGAGGGCGACTTAAAGGCCTGCCCCTACAGGATTTGCGAGATCGGCCATGTGTCACTTACTTCGGAAACGCGACACTAGTGAGGCTGGCCGTTGCTCGAGGGGTCGAGCACGGTGTCGAGGATGCGGAGGGAGCTGGGCCAGGCGTGGGCAGACTGCACCTGCTGGTGCGCTGCATCGGCGAGCTGTTTGCGAAGAGCGGGGTTGCGGAGCAAGTCCAAGACGCGGTCGGCGAATTCCTGCGGTCCATCAGCGACCAGCAAATGCTGCCCGGGCGTGGCCTGTATCCCCCTGGCGGCTTGCGAAGACGAGACCACCGGAATGCCCATGGCCATGCATTCCAGGATCTTGTTCTGCGTGCCGCGGGCAATTCGCAAGGGAACGATGGATACAGCGGTGGCCTCGACGTGGCTGCGGACGTCGGGCACATGGCCGGTGACGGGGATGCCGGGCGTGCGGCCCAGGCTCTTGATCGGCTCGGACGGGTTGGAGCCGACGATGCGCAACTGCGCTTCCGGCATGGCCTGACGCACCAGCGGGAAGACTTCACGGGCGAAATACAGCACGCCTTCGGCGTTCGGGTAGTAATCCATGCGCCCAAGAAAGACCAGCACCGCCGAATCCGGGTGGTCAGCGGCGCGGCGGTGAAAGTAGGAAGTCTCGACGCCGTTGGGAATCACCGTGGCCGGGTGAGGACCGCCGAGCGTCTTGTACTCCTCGAGCTCGCCTTGCGTAGTCACAGTGTAGCGGTCGAAGATCCGTGCGAGATGCTTCTCGTACCGGCGGAGCTTGCGGGCCTCCAGCCCATATCCCCACGAAAATGGGAAAGAGCGGTGGCGGGAATAGTCGAACCACTTGCCCGAATCGAGGTCTCCGAAATCGAGTACGCGCAGGCCTGCCAGCAGGTCCTTGACGTAGGGACCCATAAACGCGCAGTGGACGAAGATGGCGTCGAACGGTTTTTGCGCGGCAGCCTGGCGGATCCGCCGGGCCAGGCGCGGCGACCAGAAGTAGGCCACCGACGAAGGTTTCGTGGTGGGCAATGCGAGGATGGCGCGACGCCAGCGGTCGGCCTCCGGCACGACCTCGGCAATCACTTCGCTGCAATGGTCTTTCAGAGGCGCGCCTTCGCTGCGTTCCAGCTCGGTGTGGGCCAGGCTGGCCACCACGACTTCGTGTTGCTGGTGGAGGTGGCAGATGAAATTGAACGGGCGGATCTTTCCGCCGCGATTGGGCGGGTACGGGAGGCGATGGCAGACGAAGAGAATGCGCATGAGCGGGATCAGACCTCTGAGTGCAGGGGAATGCTCACTTTGAGCTCTGGCGCGTGCTGCAATCCTTCGAGAGCGCGCGGCCCGAGAGAGCGCCCAGAGGGGTCGCAGCGCGTTGCGATGCAGGCGTGACGAAGAGAGGACCCTCAGTCGCTCGCCGGCGCCGCGCCCTCCAGCGCAGGCTCAGCCATACCAGCAGCAGCAGTGCCTCAAGTCCTCCGATTCCAAATACAGACATGAGCGAGGGCCACTCGACAAAGAAAGGTCGGCTGATCCGGTCAGCTCCTTCTCCCATGAATCGGTAAAAGACTCGGTAGATGACACGCATGTGGGTCGATTTATCCCAGTTAATCGTGCGGACGCGATCGTAAACGTATCGGTTCAGTGGATAACCATTTACGGCCCATCCGATGGGCTCTTCGCCACTTGCTCGCAAGCCCAAGACACGCTGTCGGAGGATCTCCGGATTCTGCTCGAGGTCCTGGATCGCGTAGTAACCGCCACCGGGCCGGGGAAACCACATGTCAAATAGTGGATCCACCACCATCTTGCCCTGTTCGCTTTCCAGCTCGATGACGGCATGGACCGGAGACCCATTCGGAGCATACAGGGCCCACTTGGAAGCCTGAATCCCGCGCAATTGGAGCAGGGCGACCATCAGGCGCGAGCGGTCGGCGCAGTCACCGCCCTCCTTTGCCGCCTGCCAGGCTGTGGCGCGAAGGAAGCGGAGCAGAGGAAGCAGGAAATACGAATTATTCGTATCGGCGCTTTTCATTTCCAGATAGTTGGCGATGAGCTTGGCCTGCTCGCTGGGGGGCAGCGAAGGACTGGCGATGCGGTCGAACAACGCCTCCAGATTCCTCCTGTCCCGCCAGTAACCGGCCAGGGCGACCCCCTGAACTCCGACGAGAAGGAGTACGATCACCAGCCAAATTTTGCCCGACAGTTTCACAAGAACTTCTTCACACCGTTCCTGACTTTGCGTACATCTCAGCGCGATCCCACCTGGGCGTGCAGCGCTTCGGTAGTTTGCTGCCAGTCGTTGCCGTCCAGGAAGATGCGGCACCACAGCTCCAAGCAGATCAAGGCTAGCAGCCCATCGGTGTAATCGGTCTGTTGCCGGCGATGGGTTGCAATCACCGCCTGCACCGCCTCCCACTGGAAGAAGCCGCGACGCCGGACCTGGGATTCCGAAAGCGTCTCGTCCACCAGGCTCTCCAGGTCGCCACGCAGCCAGGAACCCACCGGGGCGCCGAAGCCGCGCTTCTTGCGGTGGATGATTTCGCGGGGCAGCCAGGGCTCGATCACCTTCTTGAGCAGGTACTTCATGGTCAGGCCGCGCACCTTGAGCGCAGAGGGCATGCGCGCAGTGAGCTCCACCAGCTCGTGGTCCATGAACGGCGCGCGGCACTCAATCGAGGCGGCCATACTCATCTTGTCCGTGAGCGCGAGCAGGTCGTCAGCAAGCGACGTCTTGATGTCCGCATAAATGATCTGGCTGAGGCTGTCGGCGTCGGTACAGCGATCGAAGCACTGACGCAAGGCGCGCGAGGCCGAATCGTCCGCCGAGGCGCGCGCACTGTTGCCCTTGAGCAGTTGAGCGCGAACCTCCGGCGAGAAGACCTGGACGTAGCTCAGGTACCGCGAGACCGGGTCCAGCCCGGCCGCCTTTACAAAGGCCGCGGCGTAGCGAACGGTATTCTTCCAGCCCGAATTGCGGTCCTGCGGCAAGTGCGCCAGCAGCGCAGGGATCGCGGTGTTGCGCAGAGGTCCGGGCAACAGTCGGTAGTAGCGCATCAGGGTGTTGCCCAGATAACGGTGGTAGCCGCCGAAAAGCTCGTCACCGCCGACACCGGAGAGGATCACCGTGACGCTCTCGCGGGCCAGGCGCGATACGAGATACGTGGTGATGAAGGCGGAATCGGCAATCGGTTCGTCCAGGTGCCAGATCAAACGCGGCAATAGGCTGCTGACCTTCGGCCGCACGATGATTTCATGGTGCTCGGTGGCAAACTCCTTGGCGATGATGGAAGCGTAGGGCAGCTCGTTGTAGAAGTGGTCCTCGCCTTCAAAGCCGATCGAGTAGGTCTTCACCGGGCGATCGCTGGACTGGGCCATAGCGGCGACCACGGCGCTCGAATCAATTCCGCCGCTCAGGAAGGCGCCCAGCGGAACGTCGCTGACCAGCCGGATGCGCACCGCTTCGAGGAACTTCACCCGCACGCGCTCGATCCATTCCTGCTCGGACTGTTTTTCCTGGCTATCGAAGCGGACGTCCCAGTATTCGCGCTCGGTGATGCGGCCTTTTTCGGCGACGAGCAGGTGGCCAGGCAACAACTTGCGAATTCCTTCAAACATCGTGTGCGGCGCAGAGACATAGCCCAGCGCCATGTATTCGCCCAGCGCTTCCAGGTTCACACGGCGCGGGACATCTTCGGCCTCGAGCAGCGATTTAATTTCGGAGCCGAAAAGCAGCCGGTTGGGCTCTTCCCGGATGTACAGCGGCTTCTTGCCCAGACGATCGCGCACCAGCACCAGCCGCGAACGGTTCACATCCCACAGTGCGATGGCAAACATGCCGCGCAGCCGGCGGACGAAGTCCAGCCCTTCCTCTTCGTAGAGATGGACGAGGACCTCGGTGTCCGACTTGGTGCGGAAGCGATGGCCCTTCTGCTCGAGTCGCACGCGAATCTCCTGGAAGTTGTATATCTCGCCGTTGCAAACCACCCAAACGGCCTCGTCCTCGTTCGACATGGGCTGGTGGCCGCCCGAAAGGTCAATGATCGAGAGCCGACGCATGCCCAGGCCGACGCCGCGCCCGATGTAGCGGCCTTCGTCGTCCGGGCCGCGGTGCGTGATCACACCGCCCATGCGGGAGAGCAGGAAAGGATTCGGTGAAGAACTCTGGTCGCGCGTCAGGATGCCGTAGATGCCGCACATAGGGCCTCCTTCAGCGTTGAAGCCTGCTCGCACACATTGCGATGGGTCGGTTGAGCAATCATCTTGGCACCACGGTAGATGTCTGATCCACCAGATAGTCGGCGTACTCGCCGCGCACGCGGATCAGGCGGTCTTCGCCCGCATCGGCCAGCACTTCAGGCGGCGCGGGGTGGCTCAAGAAATTCAATGGGCTGGCCGCGCGGGCGTAGGCGCCGGACTGAAAGATGCCGAACAGGTCGCCCACCTCGGCACGCGGGAGCTGGACGTTGCGCGCCAGCACGTCGAGCGGTGTACACAACGGCCCGACCACGTCCACAGTTTCGTCGGAGGGCGGGTTGAGTTTGTTCACCAGGCCGACCGGATAATTGCGCTTGATCGTCTGGCCGAGGTTGCCGGAAGCGGCTAGGTGGTGGTGCATGCCGCCGTCAACGATCAGGAATTTCTTGCCGCGCGAAACTTTGATGTCGTTCACGCAGCAGAGGTACACACCGGCTTCGCCGACCAGGAAGCGGCCGGGCTCAACGACAAACTTCGTACCTGCAAAGCGCCGGTCGCCGGCAACCTCTGCAAATAGACTCGAAAGAAGATCGCACAGCTTCTCAAGATCCAGCGGCTGCTCGTTGGCGAAGTAGGGGATGCCCAGCCCGCCGCCGAAGTCGATGGTGTGAAGCGGGCTACCGATCCGGTCAACGATGTGTGCGGCAATCTCCAGTCCCTTGCGGTATTGCGCGGCCAAAACCTCGGCTTCGAGGATCTGCGTGCCAGCGAAGAGATGAATGCCGCGGTAGTCAATCGAGCGGTCGGCAAGAATCAAATCGAGCACCGAATCCAGCCGTTCTTCGTCCACGCCAAACGGCAGCGGCTTGCCGCCCATGCGCATTGCGCCGCCCTGCGCTTCACCGCTGGGGTTAACTCGAATGGCCACGCGGGCGCGGCAGCCCAGGCGCCGGCAGATGGCGCCAATGCGCTGGATTTCAAGCTCGGATTCCGCGTGGATCTCGCCGATGCCGTGCTTCAGGACCAGCTCGAGCTCGGCTTCGGTCTTTCCCGGGCCGGCGAAGATCACATCGGCCGGCCTTGCACCCGCCGCGAGCGCTTGGTGGAACTCTCCCGCCGAGGCCAGCTCCAATCCACAGCCGCGTGAGAGGAAATGCTCGAGCAGGGCGCGGTTGGGGTTGGCCTTGACTGAGTAGCAAACGGAAAAGCCCGCGGGAAGCGCCTCGCGGAGCGCGCTCAGCTTGAGGTCGAGCACGGCGCGGTCGTAGACGAAGACGGGTGTGGCATGACGGGCGGCCAGACGCGTAACCGGAACGCCGCCGATGAGGAGCTCGCCGCCGCGCTGGGCGAAGTAGCGAGCAATCAGATTGGAGACTGCGTCCATCCGTCAGAGTCCTTCGCGCCGCCGCAGGGCCGGATAGTCCACCTTGCCGCTAGAGGTCTTGGGCATTTCATCGATCACTTCCACAACTTTTGGCACCATGTACCGCGGCATGTGCTCGGCGCAGTAGGCCAGCAGCGCTTCGGTGTCGAGCCTGTTGCCATTGCTCAGAACGACGAACGCCTTGATGGACTGGCCTAGCACCTCGTCGGGGATGCCGATCACCGCCGCACCGCGCACCCGGCCGCTCTTGTAGAGCACCTCTTCCACTTCGGTCGGACTGATGCGGAAGCCGGAGGACTTGATCATCGTGTCGCGGCGACCGACGTAGTAGAGGAACCCATCTTCGTCCATCTTCACCAGATCGCCCGAGTAGCAGACACGCTCGCAGTCGCCCAGCTCCGGCGGCAGCAGCGGGTTCGGCCGCAGCGCGCGAGCAGTGTCTTCCGGACGGCCCCAGTACCCCATCGAAACCGTCGGCCCGCGGTGGACCAGCTCGCCCACTTCGCCCGGCTTGCAGGGCTTGCCTTCTTCATTGAGCACGAGAATTTCGGTGTCCGGGATGGCCTTGCCCATTGACGTGGGGCGCCGGTCGAGCTCCGAGGGCGGCAGATACGTGGAGCGGAAGGCCTCGGTGAGTCCGTACATCAGAACAACCTTCGTGGTGTGAAGCGCCTTGCGCAGTGCCGCCAGCGTGGTCTGCGGCATGGCGCCGCCGGTGTTGGTGATGTATCGAAGGTCGGGGAACAGCTGCTTTGAAAGTGTGGAGTTGGGCTGCGCCAGCAGGTTCCACAGCGTGGGCACGCCGGCCAGGCCGGTGATGCGCTCCTTGAGCAGCATCTGGACGATCTCGCGCGCAAAGGTGAAGGTCATCAGCACGAGCGTGGCGCCCTGCTGGAAAGCGGTGGTGAGCTGGTTCATGCCGGCGTCAAAGCTGAACGGCAGGATGGCCAGGATGCGCTCGCGCTCGGTGATTTCGAGATAAGTGGAGACAATCGTCGCGCCGGCCATCACGTTGGCGTGGCTCAGCATCACGCCCTTCGGCTTGCCGGTGGAGCCGGAGGTGTAGAGGATGGCGGCGAGGTCTTTCGAGATGCTGGGCTCCGGCCACTTCGCTGGCGGCTCGAGCGCGCATATCTGATCGAAGTCGTGCGCCGGAAGCGAGGCCGCGGCCGGCTCGCTATCGGCCACTACGACAAGAAACTTCAGCGACGGCACCTCGGCCAGCAGAGGGGCAAGCGAAGCCAGCCGGGTGCGCGTGGTGATCAGCGCCGTCATTGAGCAGTCTTTCATGATGTGGCCCACCTGCTCGGGAAAGAGCTGGTGGTTAATGGGCACGTAGGCGCCGCTGGCCTGCGAGACGCCGAAGATGGAAACCACCTGCGGGACCGACGGCTCGAGATAAATGCCGACCCTGTCGGTGGGCTGTAGCCCGGCCTGACGCAGGCCGGTGGCCAGTCCCGCCACGCGGCGCGCGACATGCGCGTAGGTGAGGCGCTGGCTGCTGTGCACCAGAGCTTCTTTTTCGGGCAGGCGCTGGGCGCTTGCTTGCAGCATTTGATGAATCAGGAAGTCCATGCTCAATCGTCCTCGATCAGACTGTTTGCGCAGCCGCCGGGGCCTGGGCGGGGCGTCCGGCCAGACGGCGCAATAAACTCTTCGCAGCACGGCCGCCCATGTGCCGCGCAATTTCCACCAGGCCGCGGACGGTTACCGGGTTGAAGGCCAGCAGGCCCCAGAGCTCGCGGCGATGCGACATCCAGTCTTTTTTGTACGGGTCGTCGCCGGTCAGGTAATCCACTTCGTTCACCCGGTCGACGTCGAGTGCGTGTTGCATCAGACGCGCGGTGAGGATGGTGCCGACTGAATGCTGCGCGAAGCGCTCGTCGTAGGCCAGCTTGTAGATTGACGCTGTGCCTCCGTGGACAATCCAGATCTGCGCCGCTGCCGGTTCGCCTTCGATGTACACCAGGCCCAGGCGCAGCCAGCCGTTCTCAGCGCAGGTGCGGATCAGGCCGGGGACAAACTCCGGGTACGGCTCGGGCACTTTCCAGCTCGCGTTGTAAACCTTTTGATAAGCCTCGATCCCCGGCTCGAGGTCCTTCGTTTCGGTGACAATCTCAATCCGGGCGAGACCGGACTTCTCCAGCTTCTTGCGTTTCCGCTCGAGTGTGTTGCGGGCCTTGCCCGGCAGAGACTCAAGATACTGCTCGAAACTGCGGCCGCCGACCGGTAGGTACCAGTTGCCGAAACAGAAGTAGGGATGCACGACCAGGCCGGCGCGGCGGAAGGCCTGCGCCATTTGCTCGAAAAGCTCTGAGCCGGCATCGAGCGGGCGCAGGTGGACCGCGTCCCAGCGCGGAGAGTCGGCGCGGATTGCGTCGGCCAGGACCGCCAGGGCTTCGCTGCGTTCTATGCCGGTGCAGACGCAGGCCGGGGCAAAGCGCGAAGTGTAAAAGTTGCTGAGGCTGGAGAGCTCTCGCGCGCGCAGCCAGCTCCTCGAACCCGCAGCCGCGCGCATGGCCAGTGCCGTGAGAGGGGCCTCTTCTTTCCCGCGCGACACGGTGTAGATACGGACCTGGTCGCCCGGGTTGAGGGCGTGTTTTTCGAAGTTCAGGAACCACGGCAGGCTCTCGAAGACGTCCTGCGTGGCGCTCGGGTCAAACAGCCGCGCGCAGGCCGGTGGCAGGGCTGCGAAGCTGGAGAATGTCTTGACCTTCAGGGCATATCGACTTGGGGACGTTGATGACATCGTTCTGGCAATTCGCTGGCGGTGCTGCGCTCAGGCCAAGCTCTCTCGAGCGCCATTTTTCTTCTGAGCGACGAAGACGGCCAGTTGGCCGACGGTCTGGAAGTTTTCCGGCACGAGCTCCTCGTCGGTCACCTGAATGGCGAACTGTTCCTCGAGGAAGCCCACCAGATCCAGGATGCCCAGCGAGTCGATCAGCCCGCTCTCGAGCAGCGGCGAGCGGTCGGTGAGGCCGTCTGTCCGCGCGCGCGGGTACTTTTCCAGAATGAAGCCGCGAATCTGCTCACGCAACTGGATTGTCTCGGGCATGTCCACTCCCTAGCAGTTAACCGTTAGAGGTCACGATCGCCGGCCATAAGTGACCAGTGCGCGCCTGCAAGCTCTTTCCGGTCGGTTGCTACAACGACCGGACACGACTCCCGCGGATGAAATCCCAGGCCGCCGAGTATCGGGAAAAATGGGTGCGCCGGCGTCATCGGCACGCTGAGCGTCATCGCGCCCCGGTCGCGCATCCGGTCGGTGATTCGCTGAACGAGGCTGCCAACCATCCGCTCGTCGATCTCGCCGAACAGGCCGAGCATGCTGCCATTTTCTTCGTGTAGCGCGGTTACCGCAAAGCCGACCAACTTGCCTTCGCGGCGCGCGGTCAGGATTTCGCACGGCGCCAGCGGATTGGCATGGAAGCGCCAGTTCAGATATTCCGCCGAGCGAAACAGGCAAACGCCGTAGCCCGCGCTCACCCGCCGGGCCAGCTCTGTGAATTCATCGCCGCAAGGTCCGGCGTGTAGTTCCACCGAAGTGCTTGCATCGTCACGTGCGGAGAGATCACGCATACGCAAAGCCAAATTGGCGACAGCGCTCAGGCCGGTGAGGTTGTCATCTCCGGACTGGCGGCGGTGAACATCACCGCGAGCTCGGTCACTGTGGTCTGGTCAACGAGCATGTGGACCGATGGACAGGTTGCCTGCGGCGTGTTCGCTCCGGATGGGATCCGGTCGCCGCTCGACCTCACGCCGACCGTCAACCACGCGCATACGCTGAACTTTCTGGACCCGGATACGACCTATCAGTGCCAGGCCATGTCGCGGAACTCCGCCGGACAGCAGGCTGTCTCCCCGGTGTTCAGCTTCCGGACGGCCAAGTAGGTCTTGGCCCTCAGCAGGCATCAGCCAGTGTGACCCGTGCGGGGGCAGGGTGTCCCCGCACGGGTCGCTTGATGTTCCGCCTTGAAACGTCTTTGGGACTTCCTCAGGCGGTGGAAGAAACCGAGTGAACTGGTTTTCGTTTATCGGGAAGTTAGGGTTCCGCTGCTCCGGGTCACGAATTGGCCTCCGCAACCAACTCCTTTTTGAATCATCGGTTTGCCGTTCGAGAGATTGGCAAGCACCGTGCTAGCCATTTGGTGGACTAACGTCTGAGGTTAAGACTATCCCCGCGAGGAAGCCCCGCCAATTCGGCATGACGAGAGCCTCACAGATTCGCCAAGGTATTACGTGCCACACACGGGTGCTTACGCTGGTTGTGTGTATCGTCTCCCTCACTGCCTACAATGCGCTGGCGCAGAGCCTCCCTCCGGCCACCGCGTCCGTTGACCAGGGCTCGCAGGACGCGCAGTCTCAGGCCGCTCTGAACCAAGCGTATGCGCTCCTGGGCATGGGCAAGCTCGAGGAAGCTGTGGCCGTGTTCAAGCGTGTCTTGGAGAGCAACCCGGAAAACCGCACGGTACGCCTCGAACTAGGCTACCTAAATGGGCGTCTGGGACGCTGGAGAGAGGCGATTCAGTACCTCGAACTGGTCAGCCACCAGGAACCCGAAAATTTGAAACTGCGCCTCGATCTGGGGTACGCGCTTCAGAACCTGGGCGAGCTTGATCGGGCGGTGCAGGAATTCAAGGCCGTGTCCGAAGGGTCGGTAGAACTTCGGTCTGAGGCCCAGTCCGCGCTCGACAACGTCCGCAGTTTACAGGCAGCGCAGGCTGCCCGGGCGCAGGCCGCGCGACAGGCCCAGCAGGATCGCTTACTCAATCAGGGTTATAACTGGCTTCGGGAAGGAAACCGCGCGGCCGCTCGGCAAGCGTTCGAGCGGGCCTTGGCCGAAGATCCCACTAACGTCACCATCCTGAAGCAAATTGGGTATCTTGCGCTCGCGGAAGGGAACCTGCAGTTGGCGGCGGAAAAGTTTGAATCTGCCTGGCAGCTTGCGCCACAGGATTACGCCGCGGCGCTCCAGCTAGGGTTTATTTATGACCGCCTGCACCAAAGCGCGAAGGCGGAGGCGGCTTTCCGTGCAGCACTGGCTAGTCCCGACCCCAAAACGCTCCGTGCCGCTCAAGGCGCCCTGAAAAATCTCCCGGGCGTCAGCCTGAGCCGGGTGTATCTGGACGTCTTTGCTGGCCCGCTGTACGCGACACGGTTCTCAAACGGCATCGCTAACTTTTGGGCCCAACTCCACTGGCGCCCCCGACCCGACGGCCCAGTGACCCTCTATCTGGGGACGCGTATCACGCGCGATTCGCGCTCACGCGGTGGGAACTTGCCGGCGATTTTCTCTGATAACGCGGCCCTGCTCGGGGCGGGTATCAGCGTCCGCCCGCGCGGCTGGAACCTGAACTTCCAGGCGGAGGCGAACCTGGCGTTCAATCTGACTCAGTCTGGTGGTCCGAACCGCGACGTGCGGCCCGATTACCGGGCGGTCCTGAGCTATTACCGCCGTTGGGACTCACGGCTATGGGGCCCCATTGGGGCACTGACGTTCGAGCGTCTCCGCGGTGAACGGCTGTTCACCGATCTCGATACCAGTTTGGGCTACTACAGCCGCTATCGGGACAACGTCATTGGGTACCTCCAGCTGCGGGAGGGATTGCGATTGGCGAATTTTGGCGCATCGAGCCTCGCGGGATACATGGTTCTCAATCTGGCCAAAGATACCAATCGCGATTTTTACAACAACGTAGGTGAGGTTGGCGCGGGCTTGGAATTCCGCCCGAATCGAAATCTGAATTTGAGTCTGCGGGCTGCATACCTGCGCGGGATCTATTACGGGATCGAAGGCCGCGATCCCAACCCCTTCCGGCCCAGCTATAACGACTTTCGGCTCACCTTGTTTGTCGGCCATCGGTTCTGAAGGTAGGTCCATGCACATCTGGATTGAAATCTTGCGATGGTTTTTAATCGTGGCGGCCGTGGGACTCCTCATCAGCGGCCTAGACGACCTATTTGTAGATTTGTACTACTACGTTCGGCGGCTCTACCGGCGCCTCTTTATTACGAATCGTTATCCCAGATTGAACGAGAAGGACCTGCGAACAATTCCCCAAAAGCCTATCGCCATCATGATCCCCGCCTGGGACGAACATGCGGTCATCGGCCAAATGCTGGAGCACACACTGCGCTGGGTTGATTACAGCAACTACCAAATTTTCGTCGGAGTCTATCCCAACGATGAACGCACAATGATGGCGGTAGCCGCGGTCCAAGAACGTGATCCCCGCATACACCGAATCGTGTGCCCCCACAACGGCCCTACCAATAAGGCCGATTGCCTTAACTGGGTATTTGAGGGCATTCGCCTGCACGAGAAGCAGAGCGGCTTGAAATTTGCAATTTTTGTGATCCATGACTCCGAGGACATCATTCATCCGTTAGCCCTTAAGCTGATGGATTATCTGACCCCCCGTATTGGCATGGTCCAGTTGCCTGTGATGCCACTTGAGATGCCCTTGCACAACCTGACCGCGGGAACCTATCTGGACGAATTTGCTGAGTTCCATACCAAGGATCTGTTGGTGCGGGAACGTGTGGCTTGCATGATCCCGTCGGCCGGTGTCGGCACAGGGTTCAGCCGCGAAGTCATCGACGAGTTGGCAAAGAACAAGCGGAACCAACTTTTTAACGTGCAGACCCTTACTGAGGATTACGACTTCGGCTTCCGCGTCAAGGAGCTGAACAAGAAATCGATTCTTCTCCACTTTTCTGTTGAGCGCACGCAGGTTGTCCAGGCCGGTTGGTTCCGCAAGCGAGAGAAACTGAAAAAGGTGCGCGAGCTGGTCGCCACGCGGGAATTCTTTCCCGTGCGCTTTCCCGATGCAGTACGCCAGAAGTCGCGGTGGGTGTACGGGATCGTGTTCCAGGGCTGGGCGCAGATCGGCTGGGTGGGGGGCGCCGGGATGCGCTATATGCTGTGGCGCGACCGCAAGGCGCTGGTGTCTAACCTCATCAATATCGTGGGTTACTTGCTCATTCTGTGTTACCTAGGCACGTATCTCGTCGCGTTTATTGAAACAGGGCGAGGCCACGGGACGGTGCCGGACCTGGTCTCCCGCGAAAGCTGGTTGTGGACGGTGATCGTCGTGGACACAATCCTGATGCTGCACCGAATGGTGCAGCGGATGATTGCCGTCTTGCGGGTGTCGAATTGGAAACAGGCTCTGCTTTCCATTCCCCGGCTGGTTTGGGGCAATATCATCAATTTCTGTGCCGTTTGGTCGGCGGCGCGTCAGTTTTTCCGCTACAGCCTGCTGGGGGAGAAAGTCAGTTGGACCAAAACGGCTCACGCGTTTCCCACAGAGACCCAATTGGTGGAGTTCAGGCGCAAACTGGGCGATCTGTTGCTCGAAAATCGCCTGCTTTCTCTAGCGCATCTCGGGCACGCCCTCAAGGTGCAAAAAGGGACGGGTGAAAGGTTGGGTGCTGTGCTGACGCGACTGGGCTATATTCGCGAGGATGAGCTTCTACCAGTCCTCAGTGCGCAGCTTCGCATCGAGGCGCAGCGCATCGACCATCAGGACATCAGCCCTTCGTTACTAAGGCTCATTCCGGAGAGCGCAGCTCGCGAGCACCTGATGCTCGTGGTATGCGCAGAAGACTACTCCCTGGTTATCGCGACCGCCGACCCCGCAAGCAACGCGTTAAAGCAATGGTTGAACCGCAACTTCCCACATCCCTACCGAATGGTGCTGGCCGGGCAAGAGAACTTGCTTGATGTGATTGACCGGGCCTACAGAGGAACTGGGCGTCGCCCTAGGCTCGGCGAGCTCTTGCTACGATCGGGCATGATTACTTCCGAACAGCTTGCGCAGGCCCTCAACGAGCAAAAGCACAGCGGGAAGAAATTGGGTGAAGTTCTTGAAGCGATGGGGTTGATCTCGCCTGAGCTTCTAGCAATGAAGCTTCGCGACCAACAAGAATCTTTATCTTCCACGGTTTAAGAAAACCCTGGATCTTCACCCCCACGGCAATGCAAGCCGTCGCCAGAGATTCCCCAAGTTATAGGCGATCACGCTCAACCACAAACGCACTTCATTCCCCCGGAAACGATGACAAGAGAGCCGGGTCCAATTCACCGCCTGCTTGCCTTCCTTGATCCACTGCTCCGCCGTGCCCCGCTTGTTGTAGAACCGCACGACCGCCCGGCTCGGGAGCTCCAGGTTGGTGACGATGAAGCCCACGCGGAGAAATAGCTCCCCGGCGTGAAACTCGACCTTCGCTACCACCCTCCGCCCTGTCGTCACAGTCAATGTAAGCAACTCGACACCGGACACGACCGCGCCATCCGCTTCGATTTTCGCACCGGCTGGCGGCTCGACCGTCTCCGGCAGTGTCTCAATCACGGCCGCGGCATCCGATAACGTCGGCGTGACAGGAGTGCAGTTCAAAGTGGACGGCACGAACACAGGCGCCGAAGACTCCACGGCGCCTTATTCGGTTTCATGGAACACCAGTGGAGTTTCAAACGGCAGCCATTCGATCACTACCGTCGCGCGCGATGCGGCGGGCAAGGCGAGCTGGTTCGCCATGTACACCTATCGGCAGCAAGCCGGCAACAGCGTCCAGGTCCCAGCCGAGCGACGGAATTACTTCATCACCGGCGTGCGATGGACTAGCGCCTCGGCGAGCGATCAGTACTAGGCAATTTATCGCTCGACAGATGGAACAACCCAGTTCCCTTTCACGCGAGCCCCTCTTGCTGCTCCTCACCGGCACATTCTTCTTGTGCCTGGTGGCTGTATGTCGCTCGCTCCTTCGCCGGTTCCTTCCTCAACAGAGAGTTCCTGCAGGTCCAGACGCGGGCCCGGCAGGGGTGCGGGTACCGGAGGCAAAGGGAAGTAAAGGGTATTCGTCGGAAAGTGATTTCCCTAGTCCAGCCGTCCGACCACTGGAGTCGATTCCCTCCCTGGAACAGCCTTTCAAGGCACTGAAAATAAAACAGATAAAATGAACACGCGGGGCCAAAAGAACTCCCCTTTGGCAAGCACCGTGCTCTCCTTATGAACAAATATTTTTGCTGGTTTTGCGCCCAGCGGGAAGACCCTTTGCCGGACCATATTTCATCGGTTCACAAGACCGAGCGTCTCTTTGGAGATGCACAGATTCGCGACTACTTGCGGATGGCCAAGCGGCGGAAGTGGTGGATTGGATTGACCACCCTGGCCGTCTTTCTAAGCGCGCTGGTGCTCGCCCTCCAGTTGCCTAACACCTACCGGGCGGAGACGGTGATCCTGGTGGACCTGCTGAAGGTGCCGGACAGCTACGTGGCCTCGACCGTGTCCAGCTCGATCGCTGACCGGCTCTCGACCATGCAGCAGCAGGTGATGTCTCCCTCGCGGCTGCAGCGCATCATCGACGCAATGGGTCTCTACGCGGAGCTCCGCGGTCAGAAGACCACCGAAAACATCATCCATCTTATGCAGGGCGCGACGGCGATTGAGGTGGTTTCGCCGAGCGACCGCCGCCTGAGCGCGTTCCGCATCGCCTTCCACGGGCGCGACCCGGTGATGACAGCGCGGGTTTGCAACCGCCTGGCTGCTATCTTCATCGAGGAAAACCTCCAGGTGCGCGCGCAGCAGTTCACCGGCACGCACGCAGCGAGACACGCTTCAGGAGGCCGCGCGTCACGTCGACGCCAAGAAAATGCTGGGTGTGGTGTTCAACTCGAACGAGGGTGACGGCGGGCAATACTACTTCTACTGAACACTGGCCCGGTCCCGCCCACCGGCGCCCGGACCGAGCAGCTCTTCGCTCGCCGTACACTTTTCAGAAGCAGGAGAGATTCTTTCGGGCAGAACCGTTTGTGGCCGTTCGATCGAAACAATTTTCGTCGGGGAAGACTGAGGCCCTTATTTCTGATGAGGAGGAAGTAATGTATCCGAATCTAAAGCTGGAAATCTTCAAACTTGGGATCCACCAGAACCATCTGGCCCGCGAGGTCGGAATTGGCGAGACGATTCTGAGCAAGATCATTCACGGCTACCGAGAACCATCTGAGGCGGAGCGGGCCAAGCTGGCCACCTACCTGAACGCGGACCCGGCGTGGCTGTTCCAGAAGTACGAAGGGGGACGGCCGGCCCAGAGCGCGGGCCCGCCGGCTGTGGAAGCTCCGCAAGAAAGGAAAGACGGCCAATCCTGAACTTAGGACACTTCCTTTAGCGAACACTGCGGCCCGGACCGAATCCGGGCCGGTGCGCATTCGACCGCTTGCTGGGGAAGGGGAAATTGCCTGGGATCGTTTTGTGTTTGCCCAGCCGAGCGGCAGTTTTTTTCAACTGACCGGCTGGAAGCGCGTCCTCGAAAAAACGTTTCAGTATGACTCCCGCTACCTCTGCGCCGAGCGTGAAGGGCGCATCACCGGCGTCCTGCCTCTTTTTCTCATCTCCAACTGGATCGTGGGCCGCGCGCTAATCTCCGTTCCGCTAGGGGTCTATGGCGGGATCTGTGCTGAGGAGGAAGTTTCGGAAAACGCTTTGCGCGAGGCAGCGGAAGAGATGGCCGCGCGCGAAGGCGTGGACTACCTCGAGCTGCGCAATCGCAATGGGAACCGCTACGCGGGCTATCATCCCAACGCGCTCTATGCCACCTTCAGCGGCCCGCTGCCAGCGAGCGCGGACCTGGTCCCCAAATCACTGCCGAAGGACACCCGCTACATGATTCGCAAGGGGCAGAAAAATGCCCTGGAGCTGCGCCGCGGGATGGAGCAGATCGGCACCTTCTACCGCCTGTTCGCGCAGAACATGAAGCGCCACGGAACGCCGGTCTTTCCCCGCGCTCTGTTCGAGAACTTTGCGCAAGAGTTTCCGCGGCAGACCGATTTGCTGATGGCCTTCAACAACGACCAGCCGGTCATCGGCGTCTTCTCCTTCATCTTCCGCGACACGATGCTGCCCTACTACGCCGGCGTCAGTCCGGAGGCGTCCGCCCTGGCGGCGGCCAATTTCCTTTACTTCGAATTGATGAAGGATTCGGTACAGATGGGCCTGCGCCAGTTTGATTTCGGACGAAGCAAGTCGGGCACCGGCTCTTATGCGTTCAAGCAGCAGTGGAATATGCAGCCCGAGCCGCTGAACTACCAGGTCCGCCTGGTGAAGCGGACGACGGTGCCCAGCTTTTCGCCGGTCAACCCCAAATTCGAGCTGGCCACGCGCGTCTGGCAGAAGCTGCCCTTGTGGCTCACCTGCTGGGCCGGGCCGCGCGTCGTGCGGTGGTTCCCATGAAGCCCGCCGCTAAGAACGCAATGACCGTGACTGCACAACTGCCGGTGGAGCGGGAACCAGTGGGGTCGGCCGCGCAGGCCCAAATGGATGAGCATGTCCGCCCGCGCGCGCAAACGGTGCAAGAGCCGCTGTGCATCCTGCACGTTTTTAATGCGGTGCGCCGCGCCGGGACCGAGATGGGCGTGCTGAAGGTCACTCAGGGCCTTTCCGACCAGCGCTTCGATCATCGCCTGTGTACGATGTGGGGCTACGACCAGGATTTTTTGGAACTGCATGGCCTCGAAGGCAAAGTTTCGGTGGCCGGGCATTCCGACTGGCAGCGGCGCAAGCTCAGCCGGCATCACCTGCACAAGTTGATCGGTATCATGCGGCAGCACAGACCGCACATCGTGCACACGCGCAACTGGAGCACCGTCGAAGCGATCGTGGCGGCGCGCCTGACCGGAGTGCCGGTGGTGATCCACAGCGAGCACGGCCACAACGCCGATACGACACTCGACATGCCGCTGCGGCGCCGGATCATGCGCCGGTGCCTCTATGCCATGTCCGACGCGGTGTTCACCGTCAGCCAGGAGCTGCGCGACTTCCACGCACGCGCGGCCTGGGTGGCTGCAGAGCGCATCCGGGTGATTTACAACGGCGTGGATTTGGACCGCTTCGCCCCACGTCCGGAATTGCAGCAGGCCGCTCGCGCCAGGCACGGCTTGCCCGCCGGGGCGTTTATTGTCGGTTATATCGGCCGAATTGAACTCGGCAAAGACATTCCCACGCTGTTCGACGCCGCGAAGGAACTGCTTCGACGCGGCCGGAATCTGCACGTGGTCACCGTCGGCGAGGGCTTCCTGCTCAAGAAGTTCCTGGAAGAAATTCCGCAGACTCGTGAGCTCCGGGGCCGTGTGACTTTCACGGGGGCCACAGATGACGTGCCGCAGCTTCTGAACGCGATGGATGCGTTTGTGCTCCCCTCGCTCGGCGAGGGACTCTCCAACACACTGCTCGAAGCGATGGCCTCAGGTCTGCCGGTGGTCGTCACGCGGGTGGGCGGCAACCCGGAAGTTGTCGAGGACGGGCGTTCCAGCCTGCTCTTTATGCCCCGCGATGCAGCGGCGCTGGCTGAGCACCTGGACTGCCTGATCAAGGATGGCGAGCTGCGGGCACGGCTCGGGCGCACGGCGCGCGAACGCGTGGTCAAACAGTTCAGCTTGAGGACGATGATCGAAAGCTACCGCAACCTCTATCTGGAGGCCGCCGGTCGGCGCGGATTGCGCGCAGGACGCTGACAAGACCCTTATGTGCGGAATTGCCGGAATCTTCGAATGGGAACGGCGGGAGGAGATGTCGCGGGAGTTCGTCCACGGGATGAACGAGGCCCAGAAACACCGCGGCCCCGATGACGAAGGGATTTTCACGGGTCCGGGGATCGGGCTGGGGCATCGCCGGCTGAGCATCATCGACGTCGCCGGCGGGCATCAGCCGATGTCCAACGAAGATGGCACCATCTGGGTGCTGCTGAACGGCGAGATCTACAACTACACGGAGCTGCGCCAGGAGCTGCTCGGGCGTGGCCACCAGTTCGTCACCCGCTCGGACACCGAAGCCATCGTGCATATGTACGAGGACGTGGGCGAGGAATTATTCTCCCGCCTCCGCGGCATGTTTGCGATCGCCATCTGGGATTCCCGGCAGCGCAAGGTGGTGCTCGGGCGCGACCGCGTGGGCAAGAAGCCGCTCTTCTACGCCGCCAACGGCGGGCGCGTACTGTTCGGTTCGGAGCTGAAGGCGCTGCTCGCGGCCGACGACATCCCGCGAACGATTGATCCGCAGGCGCTGAGCGACTACCTCGCCTATGGCTACGTGCCGGCGCCGAAGACGATTTACAAGGCCGTGCGCAAAGTTCAGCCCGGTCACTACGTAGTGGCTTCGGCGCGCGAGGTCAAAGAAACGCAGTACTGGGACATCTCCTTTGCACACACCGAAGAGCGCACCGAAGAAGAGTGGTGCGAGATTCTCCGCCACGAACTGTGCGAGGCCACGCGCGTCCGGCTGATGAGCGAAGTGCCGCTGGGCGCCTTCCTGAGCGGCGGCGTGGACTCCTCCTCGGTGGTGGCCATGATGAGCCACCTGCAGAAGCGGCCGGTAACCACCTGCTCGATCGGCTTCGGCCACGAGGCGTACGACGAGGTGGAGTATGCGCGGAAGATTGCAAAGCTCTTCAACACCGACCACCATGAGCAGACTGTCCGCGCCGACGCTGCTTCGATCATTGACAAGCTGGTGTGGCATTACGACGAGCCGTTTGCCGACTCCTCGGCGATTCCGACCTATTACGTCTCCAAGGCCGCTCGCGAGCACGTCACCGTGGCGCTGGGCGGCGACGGGGGCGACGAGAGCCTGGCTGGCTATCGGCGCTACAAGTTCGACTACTTTGAGAACCAGTTCCGCCGGTTCGTTCCGCCGTGGATGCGCAGGACGGTCTTCGGGCCGCTCGGCCGCTGGTACCCGGGGCTGGCCTGGGCGCCCCGCGTCTTCCGCGCCAAGGCGACCCTGCAGAGCCTTTCCCGCGACCCGCTGGAGGGTTACGTCAACTCCGTCTCCGCGTTCCGTTCGGAGCAGCGCAAGCTCGCGTTTACCGGTGATTTTCGCCGCGAACTGGCCGGCTACGACCCGATGGAAGTGATGCGCTACCACTACCACCGCTCGGGCAGCGACGACCTGCTCTCGCGCGTGCAGTACCTGGACATCAAAACCTATCTGCCCGACGACATCCTGACCAAGGTGGACCGCGCCAGCATGGCGGTCTCGCTCGAAGTGCGCGCGCCGCTGCTGGACCACAAGTTTATGGAGCGCGTGGCCACCATGCCGTCGCACCTGAAGCTGCGCAACGCGACGGGGAAGTACATCTTTAAGAAGGCGCTTGAGAAAGTCCTGCCGCGCGACATTCTGTACCGCAGCAAGCAGGGCTTCGCCATCCCGCTGGAGCACTGGCTGCGCGGCGAACTCAAGGAAATGGCCTACGAGACGATTTTTTCATCGCCGGACGGCTATCTGGAGCCGAAGTATCTGCGCAAGCTCTGGGACCAACACCAGAAGGGTCTGTACGACCGGACGGGGCATCTCTGGCTGGTCTTCATCTTTCGCAAGTGGAAACAGATGTTTGGAGCCTGAGGACTCGAAATGAGCGGCATCTGCGGAATCTGCGAAACCGGCGCTGAGTTGAAGCGCTCGAGCCTCGACGCGATGTTCGCCGGGCTGGCGCTCGAAGGCGAGCGTCCCGCGCAAGCGCTGGCCGGCGGCCCGGTGGCGCTGGGCATATCGCCGCGCTGGGCGTTCCAACAGGTGGCGGCTGTGCCCGGTGTGTGCATTGCCGTGGATGCGGACCTGACCAACTTCGCCGACCTGAAGCGGGTGATCTCGCAGAAGGGCCAGGACGTCAGCCGGATGACAATAGCCGAAGTGCTGGCGTGGCTCTACATCCTCAAGGGTGAGAGCTTCCTTGACGCCCTCAGCGGTGAGTTTGCCCTGGCATTGTGGGATGAGCGAGAGCAGCGGTTGCTGCTGGCGATTGATCGCATGGCGGTGAAGACACTCTACTGGCGGCAGGATGGCCCGCGGCTGCTCTTTGCTTCGCGCGTGGGCGCGGTGCGCGACGCGCAGGAGCAGCCGGCAGAAATCAACCCGCAAGCGGTGATGCAATTCATCCTTGCTGCGGCCATCCCCGCACCGCTTTCGGTCTACCGCGGCATCGAGCGCCTGCGGCCGGGCCACCTACTGGTCTTCGACCGCGGGGCCGTGCGCCAGCGGACGTACTGGGACATCGAGTACGTCGAAAGCGACGATCATGACGAACGGCGCTGGGCCCGCGACGTCCAGCAGGGCCTGCGCGAGGCCGTGCATCGTTACGCGGCGGACGAATCACCGGAGCGGACGGGCGCCTACCTGAGCGGCGGGACCGACAGCAGCAGCGTGGTGGCGTTCCTCAACGAGCGCCTCTCGCCGGTGAACACGTTCTCGATTTATTTTGCCGAGGCCGCGTGGAACGAGATTGGTTACACGCGGGCCACAACCGAGCGATTCCAGACGCGCCACAACGAGGCGTGCTTGGGCGTGCAGCACGCCGCCGAGGCGATCCCGAAGATTGCCGAGTACTACGACGAGCCGTTTGCCAACTCCTCTTCCATCGGCGCCTACTGGTGCGCGCGCTTGGCACGCGAAAAGGGCGTGGATACTCTGTTTGCAGGCGACGGCGGCGACGAGCTCTTTGCTGGGAACCAGCGCTACGCCACTGACAAACGCTTCCAGATTTATCAACAGGTGCCGGGCTGGCTTCGTCGCGGGGTGATCGAGCCGCTGGTCGGCCTGTTGCCCGAGGGTGACGGCCCTCTGAGCCTGCCGCGCAAGTATGTCCGCCGGGCCAACATTCCGAACCCGCGCCGGGGCTTTTCCTACAGCGTCTTCTTTAGCAACCCTGTACAGGGGATTTTCGATCCGGGCTTGCTGTCGGAGGTGCCGCCCGAGCGCTGGCTGGAGATTTACGAATCGCACTTCCGCAACGCGCGGGCCACGTCGGAATTGAACCGCCACCTGTACATGGATGTGAAGGTGACCATCGGCGATAACGACCTGCGCAAGGTGGTGGGCACGGCCGAGCTGGCCGGCGTGCGCGCGCGCTTCCCGCTGCTGGACCACCATCTGGCCGAGCTTTCCAGCCGCATCCCGACGTCGCTGAAGCTGAAGGGCACGCGGCTCCGCTACATCTTCAAGAAGGCGATGGAAGGCATCCTGCCCGAGGTGGTGCTGCACAAGCCGAAGCATGGCTTCGGCGTCCCCGTTTCACTGTGGCTACTCCGTGACCCCAAGTTGAACGAAATGACGCGCGAGCTGCTCTCCGACCGGCGCAGCCGCCAGCGGGGCTACCTGCAGCCGAAGTTCTACGACAAGCTGCTCGAATTGCACCGCACCGACCATGCGAAGTTCTACGGGGAATTTGTATGGTCGCTGGTGATCCTCGAGCTTTGGCACCGGAACCATTACGACCACATACGGGAGCGCGTCAGTGCAACCTAGGAACATACAATCCTACGTGCCGCAGCCGGTAGACCCAGTGTGGAAACGGCGGCTGGCTGACGTCCTTTACCATACAGGCGCGCTAGGCGTAGTTCGCGGTCTCTCGCGGTCGTTCGAAGTGGAATCGCGCCGGGGCAAACGACTACGCCGCGTGGGCGGTCCGCGGTACGCAATCCTCTGCTACCACCGCGTGGGAACGGAAGGCGTGCCGCTGTACTCCATATTGCCACCGGAAGTCTTCGAAGCGCAGATGCGTTTCCTGCGTCGTCACTACCGACTGGTGTCGCTCGAGCAGCTTTGCGCCGAGCTGCAGGACCCGACGGCGCGCGGCCAGGCTGTGGCGGTAACCATTGACGATGGCTACGCGGACACGTACCACAACGCCTTTCCGATTCTGAAGAAACACGAAATACCCGCGACCGTATTTGTGATCGTCGGCTCGATCGAATCGGGCCAGGTGGCCTGGTACGACAAGACGTTCCTGGCGCTGAAGGTTTTTCCGGGCACAACGCTGGAGATCGAGTTGGACCGGATCCGGCGGTTCGCGCTGGACTCCCCCGTTGCCCGGATGCGCGCCGCGATGGAGATCAACAACTGGCTGCGCACCGTCCCGGATGGACGGCGCCGTGAGTTCTGTGCGGCTTTTGAGCAGCGTTTCCCGCTGCCACAGGCGGCGCTGGCCGGCCGCATGATGAACTGGGACCAGGTACGCGAGATGCACCTCGCCGGGATTGCCTTTGGCTCGCACACACTGACGCACCCGGCCGTCAGCCGGCTGAACGCTGCGGGCGCGGAAGAAGAGCTGCTCGTTTCCCGTCAGATCCTCGAGCAGCAACTGGGCAGCCCGGCCCCGGACTTCGCATTCCCGTTCGGCAAGCCGGCCGATTGCGGACCACAGGCTGCGGCGCAACTGGCGGGCTTTGGTTACCGTTCAGCAGTGACCACGTCCTACGGGCTGAACACACCCGGCGCCAACCCGTACGCGCTGCGGCGGATTTCGCTCCAAGATGCACAGTCATTGCCTGTTTTTGCCCTGAATTTGAGCCTGGCATTTTGCTTGATGGAGGACTCTGAGCCGGGCTGCGCCGAACTAGTCGCCGCAAGCGACTGGCCGGCGGTGGCCGAGAGCGCGACCAGTTCTCCGGTGAGGAACCGACATGCGTGACTTGATTGTGATGATCATCATTCTGGGGTCCGCCCCGATCTGCTTCTTCAGCCCGTACTACGGGCTGCTAGTGTGGACCTGGATCTCCTACTTCAACCCGCACCGGTTTGCCTGGGGCGTGGCCTATGGCTTCCCGGTGGCCGAGGTCATCGCCGTGCCGACTCTGGCCGGCCTGATCTTCGCCGGCGATTCCAACCGGAGAATCTTCAAACGGGAAACCTTCCTTCTGCTGAGTATGTGGATGTGGTTCATCATCACCTTCCTGGTGGCCAAGCAGACCCCGCTGTTTGCCGACCACGTCGTGGCTGGCCAGGCGCAACTCGAACGGGTCAGCAAAATCCTGCTGATGACCATGGTGACGATGATTCTGGTCACCTCGGCGAAGCGCCTGAAGTATCTGGCGCTGGTCATCGGGATGAGCTTCGGCGCGCTGGGCATCAAGGGCGCGTTGTTCGGTATCCGCACCGGCGGGGAAGGCCTCGTGTGGGGTCCACCCTCGTCGTTTGTCTCAGACAACAACGACCTGGCGCTGGCGATTAACATGTCTCTGCCGATCCTCTTCTTTCTTGCGCGCGAAGAAAAGAACCGGATCCTGCGCTTCGTTCTGTGGTTCTCCTTCCTGGCCAGTATCTTAGCGGTGATCCTGACCTACTCCCGAGGCGGGTTGCTCGGGCTCGCAACCGTGCTGGGCATCCTTGCCATCAAGGCGAAACGAAAGCTGCTGGCGACGGCCTGCCTAGTTGCCACCGCTTTCGTGCTGATGACCTACGCGCCGGCAAAATGGATGACGCGCATGGAGACGTTCATGGGCGGAACGCTGGACACTTCCGCTCAGGGGCGCATTAACGCGTGGCAATTCTCCTTCAATCTGGCAAAGGACTATCCGCTGACGGGCGGCGGATTCGGCACATTCACCCCGGATCTGTTCCACCGCTACGCGCCCGACCCGCTGGACTTCCACGGCCCGCACAGCATTTACTTCCAGGTGCTGGCCGAGCAGGGGTTCGTCGGGTTGACTCTCTTTGTGGTGCTGCTCGGCAGCACGATTTATTCGCTGCGGCGGCTGCGGCGGCGCGCAGGAGATATTCCCGGCGCTGAGCAACTGGTCCCTTACACCCATGCCTTCGAGGTCGGACTCTACGCGTTCCTCGTCGGCGGAGCCTTCCTCGGCAGGGCGTACTTCGACCTCTGGTTCCAGCTTGTGGCCTGCTGCGTGGTCCTGAAGATCCTCTACGGCAAGGAGCGCCAGCGCGCGGCCGAGGAGCAGGAACGGGCAGAGTCGTCGGTTGAGATGGAGGTGCCGGTGGCGGCCACCTGAGGCTGGCATTCGGCACTGTGCAACGGAGAGTTTGGAAGTGCAGTCAGTTTCGCAATCCTAAGCAGTCGAGGAGCACGTATGTTTGACAACAGCCTGATTTACAAGCACACCCTGGGACGGAGGACCCGGTTCGCCGCGGTTCTTCTGATCGCGTTGCTGGCTCTGCCCTTGTGGGCCAGCGCGCAGACCTGGACGTGGAAGAGCGAGAAGGTGGACACCAAGTCCGCCAAGTTCATCTCCCTAGCGGCTGACCAGGAGGGAAACCTTCACATCAGCTATGTCACCGACCCGGAAGAGATGCGGTACGGCTTCCGGCCGGTGGGGTCGTCGCGGTGGTTCACGATGAAGGTGGACCGCGGTCTCGGCAACACCACCTTGCGGCTCGACCGCGAGGGCAACCCGCACATCTGCTACATCGCCTATGGCGAGCTCCGATACGCGTGGCTCGACGGCAGCAAGTGGATCATCCAGCAGGTCGCGCCGAACTCGGGCACCATCTCCTATAACTGCGCGATGGGGATTGCGCCGGACGGCACGCCGCACTTGGCCTGGTACCATGAGCGCCTGCCCGACAACACCAACTACATCCGCTTGCGCTATGCCGTGCTGAAAGATGGACAGTGGCTGGTGCGCACGCTCGATCAGGACGAGGGCACCGGCAAGTGGAGCACGATCCAGGTGGATGAGCAGGGCCACGCGCACATCGTGTACACCGCCTGGGATAAGCATCAGGCCCGCTACGCCGTCTCAGACGGAAAGGCTTGGACCATGACTCCGATCGACCGCACCGGCCTCGGCACGCGGGAAGCGCCGCGCGGGATGGGCAACTCCATGGTCCTCGATGGAAAGGGCAACCCCAACGTCAGCTACTTCGACGAACTCACCCTGAAGTACGCTCGCAGGGACAACGGCGCCTGGGTGATCCACAATGTGGACACTATTTCCGAGAGCGCGTGGAGCGACTTCTCCGGCTTCCGCAGCACGCTGCTGCTCGACAACCAAGGCAACCCGCACATCGCCTACGAGGACGCTGGCGCCCTCAAGCACGCCTATTGGGACGGCGAGAAGTGGCGGGTGCAACTGATCGCGGCGGGCGGCACGACGCCGTTCCGGTACAGTTCATTCACCAAGGACTCCACCGGTGCGCTCTATCTGGCATTTCAGGATGGAGTGGACAAATCGTTGCGGATCGCCATCGGGCGGCCCGTGGCGGCGGCGCAATCCACCGCAGCGCAGAAGAAGGACAACGAGTAAGCGCCTCGTGTTAACAGCCGACGGGCGAGCCGGCCAACGCGTTTCAAGAAAGATCGCAGGAAAGACCCGGCTCGCCTGCTGCGCTGCCTACCAGCAGATCCCCGTGTAGTTCTTCAGACCGCCCGGGCGGCGGTCCCTGTCCAGGTGAACCAAGTCAATCACGATGTGGTCGGGACGAATGGCGGAGTACAGCTCCTGATTGCATTTCGTATTCGCGCCGAGGACGACGACCTCGGCGTTTTTTAACACGTCTTGCAGGTTTTCGGTAAGCAGCACGCCGATGTGCGGGATCTCGTCTTCGATGAACTGGCGGTTGGAACCGATCAGCCGTCCGAGCGAGACGCTTTCGTCCCACACCTGAAGCTGGCAGCCTTCACCGAGCAGCCGCTTCACCAGATGCACCAGCGGGCTCTCGCGCAGGTCGTCTGTGCCGGACTTGAAGCTCAGGCCAACCATGCCCACCTTGCGCTTGCCAGTTCGCAGGATCATGTCCGCGGCGCGGTGGATGTGCGCGTCGTTGCTGGGCAGGATGGATTCGAGCAGCGGCAGCTTCAGGTCAAGCTCCTTGGCGCGATAGGTGAGCGCGCGGAGGTCCTTGGGCAGGCACGAGCCGCCGAAGGCGAAGCCCGGCTTCAGGTAGGCCGGGGAGATATTCAGCCGCGTGTCTGAGGTGAAAATCTTGGTGACGATTTGCGTGTCCACGCCGAGTTCGCGAGCCAGCGTGCCGAATTCGTTGGCAAAGCCGACCTTTAGCGCGTGGAAGGCGTTGCAGAGGTAGTTCACCAGCTCGGCCGAGGGCGGTGTAGTCTCAAAGATCGTGGTAGGTGCCCAGGCATACAGCTTGCGGAGCGTGCCGAGGTGGTCGGTGTGGCGCGTACCGAGCACGGTGCAGGGCGGCTCAAAGAAATCCTCAACGGCTGTGCCCTCGCGCAGGAACTCCGGGTTGAAGCAGACGGCGAAATGCGTACCGGCTTTTTTCCCGCTGGCCGCTTCGAGCGCGGGGATAACGATGTTCTCAGTGGTTCCGGGCAGCACGGTGCTGCGCAGGATGATCCAGTGGACGGTGTTCTTCTTGCACAGCGCCTGGCCGATTTCTTTGGAGACGTGCTCAACGGCGCGCAAGTCGAGTTTGCCGGTGCGCTGGCTGGGCGTGCCGACGCAGATAAACGAGATGTCGGTTTCCTTGATGGCCGCCGCCGTGTCCGTCGTGGCTTTCAGGCGGCCGGTGCGATGGGTCTCCTCCGTCAGCTCATTCAAGCCTTTTTCCGGGATGGGCGGGCGACCCGAACCGAGCATCTCCACTTTCCAGGGGTTTAGGTCCACGCCCAGCACGCGGTGGCCCTGATGCGCGAGGCAGGCGGCGGTCACCGAACCGACGTAACCCAAACCGAAAACGCTGATGGAGGAAGGCATCGAGATTGGCGTCTCCCGGACGAAACACCTACGCTAACCGGCGCATCGCAGGAAAGCAAGAGCCGTGGCGCAGTGCTGTGAACGAAGGTACAAAGGTCTGCGGCGCTGGTGACGAGGCAGGATCGCGCGGGGGAGGCCGGGATTGACTACAATATCGAAGCAATGCCCTTGCCACTCCCGTCGCTTGCCCCAGCCGATCTCATCTTTGCGATTGCCGGGAGGCCGCAGCGCAAGGTGCATGCACTCGAGCTCTTCCGCGCAGGATACGCACCGCGGCTACTGTTGAGCTTCGGGCGGTTTGAGCTGCGCCGGGCAGGGGAGCTTGATCTGCCCGCGCCGGTGGACCTCGTCGCGGCGGCAAAGGCAATCCCCGCCCCGCAGCGGCATTTCTTTGTGTTGTTCGATGGCGCCGGCGCGCACGTGGAGCCGGTTCGGCGGCGCCGCTTCGGCACGTGGAACGAGCTGCGCGCCCTGGCCTGCTGGCTCGCACCGCGGCCAGAGATCCGTTCCCTGCTGATTGTCAGTGACGGCGCTCATCTGCGTCGCGTGCGCATGTGTTGCCGCGCGCTTCTGCCCGAACAATTGCAACTGCGCTTCCTCGGCGTGCCGGACGGGAGCCAACCGCAGCAGGGAGCCGGATCACGGCACGCAGATTCGTTGCCGGCCTCGGTACTGGCGGAGTGGCTGAAGATTCCGCTGTATCTTGGACTGGTTTTGGTCCGGAAGCTGCGGAACGCACTGGGGGGCGCTCGCGGGACGCATTAGCGACGGCGCATGCAGCACTCGGTCAGGAACTGTTCCACTTCCTCCGCCACGCCCTCCCAGGTGCGCGACTGCACGTGGCGAGCGAGAAGATCGCGGTCCCACGCGCGAGAGAGTGCTGCTTCCATTGCCGCGGCGATGCTGGCCGCATCCGGCTCAACCAGGATGCCCAGGTCCGGCGAGCTGAGCACCTGTGGGGTGCCGCCGACGCGCGTGGCCACCACCGGCGTGCCGCAGGCCAGTGATTCGAGCACGACGTTGGGCAGGCCTTCCCGCCGGCTGGCCAGGCAGGAGAGGTCCGCGGCGTTGAACCACAGCGGCAGTTCATCATGCGGCCGCGCACCGGCGAGCACCACGCGTTCGCCGAGCCCCACAGATTTCGCCAGCTCCTCGAGAGCCGCTCTTTGTGGGCCATCGCCCACTAGGTAAAGCTTGAGCGCCGGGTGCTGTGGAGTCAGCTTCGCCAGCGCAGCAATGAGAAGCTCCTGGCCCTTGATCGAGAGCAAATTGCCCACTGCGACAACGCATGGCCCCTCGGCGGGCAGGCCGAGCTTTTCGCGGGCGGCGCGGCGTTCGATCGGCCGGAAGCGGCCGGTATCAATGCCGTTGGGGATCACGCGGATCTTTTCTGGGGGAGTTCCCAGCGCGACCATGGAATTCTTGAGGGCCGCGGAGACGGCGACGGCTCCGGCCGCCTCGCGCAGCGTCCAGCGGATCTTTGGCCGGATCAGGCGAAACGACGGGAAGAGGTTGATGTCTGTCCCGCGCGCGGAAACGACCACGGGAATCCCCAGGACGCGGCCCAGCTGCACGGCCGCATATCCATCGGGATAGACGTAGTGCGCGTCAATGCAATCGAACGGCTCCTGCTGGTGCAACTTCCTCACCAACCCGAGGCTGCCGGTGTACATCAGCCGGCCGTGCAAGGGCATGCTGATTTTCGGAAGCAGCAAGTAAGAAGGATGGTGGACGCGCAGGCCGCCGATCTGTTCTTCGCGCGGCACCTGGCTGAACGTGCGCCAGTGCTCGCCGGGCAGCCAGGAAGACGAGTAGGGCACGGGCGCGACCACCTCAACGTGAATGCCCGGGCGGCGCGCCAGGTGTGCTACCTGCTGGTAGATGAATATTCCCAGCGTCGCCTGCGCTTTGTTCGGGAAGAGGCTGGTGAAGGTGAGGATTCTCATGCGGATCAGGCCACGCAGCTCCTTGAGCGAGCCGGCGTTGTCGCGCCACTGCATTTTGCACCAGAAAACGGTGAGGCGTCCTGCGGGAAAAGTCCGGCTGTGCGCGGCCTGCTACAGGTTGGTCAAACACGACTCCGGTGAAAACGTTTTCATCAAAAGGTCCTCAAATGCAGGTTTGTTCCCGGTCACCGCGCGCGATTCCGCAGCTTGCCGCGAAAGTGAAATCAATCTATTCTGTTTTCAGGTGAATCCGCACGCGTTGCAGGCTTAGCAACGGAAAGCTGGCAAGCGGATTGCCTGGATGAAACGGGAAAGATGAAGAACGCGCTCAGCTTCGACCTAGAAGACTATTACCACGTCAGTGCCTTTGCCGAGCAGATCAGCGCAGAGGAATGGCAGAACTTCGCCAGCCGGGTGGAGCGCAACACCAACGATGTGCTCGAACTGCTGGCCGACTCGGGGCAGCGCGCGACGTTTTTCACCCTCGGCTGGGTGGCGGAAAAGTATCCGCAGCTCATTCGCCAGATCGCCGACGCCAGCCATGAGATTGCCTGTCACAGCCACCGCCACCGATTGATTTACCAGATGACGCCGCAGGAATTCCTCGAAGACACTTACCGCGCGAAAAATGTGCTTGAGCAGGCTGGCAACCAGCTTGTGCGCGGGTATCGTGCGCCGAGCTTTTCGCTGACAGAGAATTCGCTCTGGGCGTTCAACGTGCTTGCCGAGCTGGGATTCACCTACGACTCGAGCATTTTCCCCGTGCGCCATCCGAACTACGGGATGCCGGCGGCGCCGCGCACGCCCTTCCGCGTGGACACGCCCTTCGGGCCGATCGTGGAGTTTCCGATGCCGACACTCGAACTGGCCGGGCGACGTTCGCCGATCGGCGGCGGCGCTTACCTGCGGTTGCTGCCCTACTGGTACACGCGCTGGGCGATGCGCTACCTGAACCGCAGCGAGCAGCGGCCCGTGTGCGTGTACCTGCATCCGTGGGAGCTTGACCCCGAGCAGCCCAAGATGCAGGGGCGGCTGACGGCGCGCATCCGTCATTACATCGGCCTGCGCGGCGTGCAGAAGAAACTCCGCCGGATGCTGCGCGATTTCGAGTTCGTCCCGATGGGCGAGCTGATCCCCGACCAGAAACTCCTGCCCTGCGAAGTCACCCTCGCGCGATAGAACGTTTCCCTACATGGTGAAGGGTTCGAGTGGCCCGGTGAGTGGTGAGGTTCGGGCGCATGCACATTACGTACGGCGGAAAGCGAGCGGCAGGTTGTTGCGAATGCGCGCGGAGTAGTCGCTGCGCTCAGAAGTGCTAAGGCAGAAGAACCACATCCCCCCAGCGGCCAGCGGCAGAACCAACCCTACCTGAAGGAAAAAGAAGAAGAGACTTGGCGCAAGCCAAAAGCGTTCGATGGCCAGGCTGGCCAGTCCGAACGGAAGAACGGCAAGCCCCGGCCGCAGCCAGGCAGCAAGCACGTAATCCCGCACCGGAACATCCAGGTATCGCCGCAAGTAGAGCGGCCAGAACAGCAGGCTCACGGCGATGCTGGGAATGGCCGCGGCCCAGGCCACGCCCACAATACCCATTGTCCGGACCAGGGCGATGCTCAATCCCAGGTTCGCGAGCCCTTCGACCACGACGGCGGGAACCACCAGCTTGTGTTTGCTTACGCCGAGCACCACCGCCTGCGCCGACTGGTTGCACGCGCTGAACACCAGAGCCAGCGAGAGGATCCACAACACGTGGCCGGAAGGGTCGGCGTACTCCTGCCCCATCCACAGGCCGATGAAGGTCTTCCCGCGCAGGATGAAGGTCAGCGCAATCGGCAGCATGATCAGGCTGGCATAGCGCACACCGCCCAGGAGCAGTTGCTGGAGTTTGTCGTGGCGCGCTTCGGCGTCGAGCTTGCTGGCGGCAGGGGTCAGCGTGTTAGCCAGACCGGCCACAAGGCCGCGGGCGTAGTTGCGCATGTTCGCGGCAATCGAGAAGAAGGTGATCATCGCCACCGGCAGGAAAGCGCCGATCACCACCGCGTCGCTGTAGTAAATGAGGTCAGTGGCGACATCCAGCAGGAACGAAAACAGGCTGAACGAGAAAATCATGCCGACGTACTGCCGGCCGCCGAAACTCAGGCGCAGGCGCAGCTCGGGGTAGAGACGATAGGTCCACCAGACGCTGGTCAGGCAGCGTGTCAGAATCGAGGCCAGCTCGATCAGTGCCAGTGTGATCAACCCTCCGCCCGAGCCCAGCGCGATCACGACGACTACCGCTCGCAGTGCGCCGATGGCGACTCCCGCCTTGTTCAACAGGTCGAACCGCTGCAGGCCGACAATAACTCCGGAGAAGACGCCGTTCACCAGCCACACGGCGATGTTCAGGCCGCCTAGGAAAAACGCGATGCGCGCCACGGACTGAAAATCAGCGGGGATTTTGAAGAACGGCACGGCAAAGAGCGCCGCCAGAATGGCCAGCACAATGGCGAGGGCGCCGCTCGAGGAGAAAATCGCCAGCGCGGAAGAGACCGTGCGGCTGGCCGAATCGTGGTCTCCCTGGGCGTGGAACTTGGCGACGAAACGCGTGGTGGCGTTGCGCACTCCCAGGTCCATGAAGCCCAGGTAGCCGGTCAGCGAAACGATCAGCACCCAGACGCCGAAAGCCGTATTGCCCAGGTGATGCACCACAAAGGGTGACAGAAAGAAATTGACCACCACGCCGAAGGCAAAGGCCCCCCAGTTGGAGAGCACGTTGTGGGCGATGCGAGGCTGCTTCCGCGCGGGTGGCGCATTCTCCGGGGACAGTTCCAGGGATTTCTGCATGGTCTGCTCTGGTTCCTCAGGTTCTCCTGGTGGCTTGTGAGCGCTGGCCACGGCGACGCCCACTAGTTTTGCCGCTGCTCCGCCGCTTCCTCAACCGCTTCGGGCGAGGAAGCAGGCGGTGTGGATCCTCTGCCGAGGAGTCTCTTGACCAAATCCTTGGCCTGGGCCGTGCGCAGATAGGTCCGTGCGGCCGTGGACCTCGCAGCCAGCAGAGTGATCGTGCGGCGCGTACTCTTGGTCCAGCGAAACTTGTAGGACTCGTCGCCGCGCAGGAAATCGTAGTAGTGCAGGCCCGCTTTGATGGCGTCCTGGATGCTGCGAGCCATCAGGACCATCCCGGGGCTATAGCGTTCAAGCGGTGAATTCGGGTCCCACCCGGCCTGGTAGTAGAGTACCGATTCGCCGTAATAAAAAACGAAGAAGGCACCCACCGGCTTGCCTCCGCACTTCAAAAGGTAGAGGCGGTAGCTGGAGCCCTCGGGCGGATTCGCACACATATCGCGGAGAAAGTTCGCGAGTCCCGGCCGGCCGAGCGTCCCCGGGTCATTGCGGCTCTTCCAGCGGGCATGATGGAGCTGGACCAGGGCGTCAATTCCTTCGGTGGCGCGGTCGGGCCCGGTGCAGACGTCGATGCTGCCGCCCTTCTCTTCCAGGATGACCTTGGTCCGGCGACGGATGTCGTACCGGACGGACTTGCTCAGTCCTTTCAGGTACTCATCGAAGCTTGTCGGCAGCGCGATGAAGGGACAGATGTTCTCTTGTTCCTCGCGCAAGGCCAGCCCCATGTCGCCTGCTCGCGATTTGACGGCGGCGTGCAGGTCGCTGCTGACGAGCACCTCGCCCAACTGCAACAGGCCCCAGCGCGATCGCTCCTCGTGAAGGGCGTTCAGCGTGGCGTCAAGTACTCCAGCGCGCTCTGCGGGCACGGCCAGCACGTCGAGGAAATCACCCGAGACGATTTCTGCTCCGGCAAAACCCACTGTGTCCAGTCGGAAGCCCAGGTCCTGATACGAATACAGACACAAGGGAGCAAGCCCGATCAAACAGCCGCCCGCCGTGCGAGTGGTGACGACAAATGGCTGCGCGTCGGGCCGCACGCAGCGCCGCCAGGCCAGGTACCAGACGGAGGTGCGGAAGAAGCCGTCGCGCGCATCCATCCGGGCGAGCGCGTCCCATTCCGTGCGGATGGCTTCCAGTTCCTCGACGCGAGTGAGTACGGTCGTGTTCATTCCAGCCTCATGAGCCAGCCACGCGCCGCACCAGTGCACGGAAGCCGCTGACCTCAGCCCGAAAGGCATTGCGGTCGTGGTAGAGGCCCACGGGATAGCGCTTGAGCTCGAGCGGGTCCTGGTCGGGAGCGTTTGCGCCGGAGATGGTCGAAACGGCGGCGACCACGCCGCGCGCGCGCAGCACGTCCTTATCTATTTCCCCGAAGTCGCCCGGCTGCCCGTTGGGATAGCTGAAGAGGCGCGTCGGCCGACCGCTCCATTCCGCCACGCGGTCGAGCGAGGTTTCGATTTCCTGACGGCGGCGCTCGGGAGTCTCGTTTCGGAGGATGCAGTGGTTGTGGCTGTGGGCGCCGAGGGTGACCACGCGCGGGTCGAGCTGCCGCAGCTCTTCGCGGGTGAGCGGGCGAAGCTCGCGGCGCTGGTCGTCCGTGAGCCGCGGCGCAATTTCGCGCGGCCGGCCGAATCCTCCGAAACCAGCGACGGGAACTCTGGGTCGTACCACGGGTTCTCGAAAAAAATCCGGCGGAAATAGGACTGGAGCTCTTCCTCCGGGAAGGGATTGCCGGGATAGAGACGACGGTGCAGGCCGGCCACGGCGGAGAGGTCCGACTCCGCGAAGGGCCGGATCGCACTCATCGAGGAGTGCACGGGTGCTAGCCCCCGTATTCCCACGGAGAGTCTCCAATCGTCAGTGGGCGCGCCTCGCGGCGGAACTCGGCTTCGACCACTTCCAAGATGACAATCGAATGATCACCCAGGTCGTCGAAAATCTGCTGGACGCGACACTCCACGTAGGCCGGCGTGTTGCGCAGCACCGGGGCCGTGGTCTTCCCGTCCACGAACGGTTCTCCATTGATCATACCGGCGGAAGCGGTGGTGGGCGCGAAGAACTTCTGGGCAATTTCCTTCTGGTCAGCAGCGAGGACGTGGATGGCGGCAACGCGGCTCTCAGCCAGGCAGCGATAGACGTTGCTATCGCGGCGCACAGCGGTCATCAGCAAAGGCGGCTTGAACGAAGCCTGGGAGACCCAGGTGACCGTGGCCGCGCCGTAGCAATCGCCGCTCCGCGATGTCAGCACGTACATCCCGTTACTGAACATGCGGAGCGCTTTCTTCTTGGCTTGTGCGTTCATGCTGGCAATCGGCATCAATCCGCTGCCTGAGCGCTGGCTTGCTGCACGACGAATTGGGCAATCCGATCAATCGACCGGAAGTTCTCCGGTTCAAATTCGTTCAGGTTCACCCGCGTGCCGAACCGCTGCTCCAGCTGTACCAGCAGCTCGACGAACTTCAGCGAATCGAGGATACCGCCATCGAGCAGGTCGGTATCCTCGGTGGGCATCTCGATGCTCAGCTGCTCGGTGAACAACTGAGCGATCTCTTTTCGGACTTCCGCACAGTCACTCATTCTGCCATCCTCCGGGGGAGCGGGCACGTGCTTTCGGGTCTCGGCCCGTATCACGCGCGCCGCAGGTCGAGCTTGTGCGGCTGCCACTCGCCATCGGAATCCAGGAACGCCACCAGCGGATTGCAGGCTAAGGCCAGGCCTTTGTTCCTAGCCTTTCCCGCACCGCCGTTGGGAACCGTCACGTAGGTGATACAATCGCGGAATTCAGCGAGTGCTTGCTGGGTCCCGTCGGTCGAGCCGTCGTCAACGACAATGATTTCGTCACCTTCCCGGATTTGCTTCAACGCACTCCGGACGGCACGGCCGATCATGGCGACGCGATTGTAGGTGGGAATAATCACCGAGATTTTCGGAGTCGTCATTTGCCTCAAACTCCCGAAGAGTTCAGCGCTAGCCACAGCGCAGCAAACGGCCGCAGGCGAGCTGTCACCGCCTAATAGTGCCACACAAGAGAAGGCAAGAAACATATCCGACACTCCTCCGTTGGTCTGGTGTACCGCTCTGCCCGGACGCGAACAGCTGCAAAGTGAGTTGGCCCGATGGGCCTTTGCACATGCACCCGTGATTCTCGAGGTGCCCGCAGCCCAGACCTGCGACTGTCCTGGGCACAGGGCCTTGTCGGAGGAGTGCTTCCTGACACCGCTTCGACCTTTACCTGCCCGGCCAGCCCGTTCCTACTTAGGTAATCGAGGCGCGGCCGAGGCTTGCCCGCCGCGGATAATTCCGCTACGCTGCAAACTGTGTCCAAGATAGCTCGTTCTCGCCGGCTGACAGTTTGCCTCCTCTCGCCCCACCCGCTGGTTTTGAGCGAATTCGAACGGGTGCTCTCGCGGACCGGGTTTCAGATCACGCAGCGCCAGTTGGAATCCACCCTGGCTCCCGACCTGATGCGGCTCTCGATTCCGCGAGCCTTAGTTTACGTGGTCGATGCCCCGGCAGCGGGCCCGGCGACCGGCGCGCTCATCTCCAATATTCTGGAGCGCGTTGCTTCGGCACGCGTGCTGGTGGTGGCCCAGAAGTTCAATGAGGCCGGGACGTTTTCGCTCTTGCGCATGGGCGTCAAAGGGCTGCTGACTTACGCTGAGGCCAGCGAGTATCTCCCCGCAGCCCTGCCGCTGGTTATGCGCGGAGGTTTCTGGGTGCCGCGGGCGATCTTGGCGAGTTTCGTCGACTCCATCCTCCGCAACGTACGCGGACGCCGGATGCTGAAGATGGAAGCGGGCACGGGCCTGAGCCGGCGCGAACAGGAAGTGCTCGACCCGTTGCTCGAAAATCTGGCCAACAAAGAAATCGCCAGCAAGCTGAACATCTCTGAGCGCACGGTCAAGTTCCATGTCTCCAATCTGCTGAACAAGTTTGGTGTGCGCCGGCGCGCGGACCTGATCCTGCTGTGCTACCAGCGTCGCGCGGCACGCACATAAAGTTTCAGCGAGTATTGAGTTTGACTGGGGTCTTCCGGTCGGGGGAGAGTGATTCACGTGAACATCCTGGTGACGGGCGCAGCGGGTTATGTGGGCAGCGTATGCGCGCAGGTGCTGATCGAACGCGACCTGCGCGTCGTCGCGCTGGACAATCTTGCAGAAGGCCACCGGCAGGCGGTCCCGGAGCAAGCGCTTTTTGCGGAGTGCGACCTAGCCGACCGGCCGCAGCTCGACCAGGTGTTCTCCTCCCACCGCATCGACGCCGTCATGCACTTCGCCGGTGAGGCGCTCGTGGAAAAATCAGTCCGCGAGCCCAGCACGTTTTACGCAGCTAACGTAGCCTGCGGAGTCAATCTCCTCGACGCCATGATCCGACATGGCGTAAAGGACTTCATTTTTTCTTCCACGGCGGCTGTTTATGGCGAGCCGGAAACGCTGCCCATCCCTGAAGATCATCCCCGGCGGCCCATCAATCCCTACGGCCGCACCAAGCTCCTCTTCGAACAAATTCTGGACGACTACCGGCGCGACACCGGATTGCGCTACGTCGCATTGCGCTATTTCAACGCAGCCGGCGCATCTGCCGAGCGCGGCGAAGACCACCGCAAGGAATCGCACCTCATTCCCCGCTTGATCGAAGTGGCGCTCGGACAGCGCGAGCACTTCCCGCTGAACGGCACCGATTACCCCACCCCCGACGGCACCTGTGTCCGTGATTACGTACACATCCTGGACATCGCCGAAGCGCACCTCCTGGCCCTCGAACAGATCCAGCGGGTTTCCGGGCAGGCCTTCAACGTCGGCAACAACCGTGGCTATTCCGTCCGCGAGGTGCTCCAAGCCGCGCGCCGCATCTCCGGGCGGTTGATCCCGGCAGTCGAGACCCCCCGGCGTCCCGGCGACCCGGCCACGCTGGTTGCCAGCTCGGAAAAACTCCGCCGTGATTTGGGCTGGTCGCCGCGGCACTCTGAACTACCGAACATTCTCGAGTCTGCCTGGCGGTGGAAGCAGCAGTTCCCCCGCGGGTACGAAGGCGCACGCCAGGCCTCTGCCAGGGTGAGTTCGAACGCCTGATCTGAGTCCACCTGGCCGGAGCATGTCCCGCCTTTAGTTGAAACCTGAAAAAGGGAGTAGCGGCTCTCGCCCC
>CAZHLD010000012.1:0-17729 GCA_964533185.1 uncultured Acidobacteriaceae bacterium
GGTTTCGGCGGGAGCCGCCCACCAGTCCAACACCGCAAAGCTCCCGTCGCGGCGCACGCCCGCCGCCACCAGCAACACCCGCCTACGAAGCGTTGCATCCAGTCCACCACTTTGCGCTGGCTCAGTCCGCCCACGGTCAAGGCAAACAGCACTTCGCCCAGCGCGTGCCGCTGATATTTCTCCAGCAGCCCGATCTCCGCCGCGCCCGCCCGCCGCAGCCGCGGCACGCGAATCTGATGCAGCGTGCCCCACAACGTCGTCCAACACTTGCGCACCGTGTACCCCCAGCGATACACCTTCTCCCCGCGCTTGCGCGCCTCGGCCACCCGCCGGTCCCGCTCCGCCGTGAGCAGCCCCTCGATGGTGCGCCGCAACTGCTGCAGAACCTCCTGCTGCACCTGCTTCCATCCTTGCTCGACCAAATCCCGCAATGTTCGTCTCTCAGGTAGGGATAGCATGTTGGGTGTCTCTTCTTTTGCCCCCCGCCAGGGGCCAAAGATTCGGAGACACCCTTTTCCTTTTCCACCCAACTTTCAACAGAGAATCTTACAGACGGCTCCGAAGCGCGGTTCCATGAAGGCGCGGCGGTTGGTGGAACGCGTGCGGTGTGTTATCGTCGCGCTGCGTTGTAACAGCGACTTTACGTCGCCAATTGGTGTTGCGTCACAACCGGTGGCGGGGTAAACCCGCCGCTACATCGGGCTCCGAACCGATGGCCGAAAAACTCATCCTGGTGGGCTTCATCCCGGAAGTGATGGTCATTGGTCCCGAAGACCAGGTGGCGTGGCTCTCCGACGCCGGCAACCTGAAGATCGAATTCGACCCCAAGCGCTGCCCGTTCAGCTCGAACGTGTTTCAGGCGCCGGCCGGGATGCGCCTGCTGAGCGGCACTGCGCGCCCGGGGTCGAAGCCCGGTTCCTACCGGTACCGCCTGTGGCTTAACGACCAGCTCATTGGTCAGGGCGAAGTGATCCTCCGCGAAGCGTAACGGCGTTCGCTGTATCTTCAAACTCTGATTCCGGATCGACCGAGAGTGGGGCAGCCTCTTCACTCAAACGTGTTCTGTAACTCCTGTACCGTTAGACTGTTGCCGGATTCGCATCGGTCTGGCCCTCTTGACAAGCGGTATTCTTGACAACGACGGCCAGCTAACTATAATGGGCTTTCCGCGGGGGAGAGCGTTCAGGGAACCTACCGGGTCGCATGAGTCGCGGAAAACAGAGTGTTTCTCGACATCAAAGAACTAGCGGTTCGCAAGATCCGCATCCGCAAAAGCTACACGCCCGGTGCGCTGGACCTGCGTTCGGGGGACTTCCGTCAGCTCGAACCGCTGGAGGTGCGCGCCTCGGCCGAGTTGGTCGAGGGCCAGATCCGCGTCTGGGGCACGCTGCACACGCGGCTGGAGATGGTCTGTGCGCGGTGTCTTGAGCCAGTGGGCGAGGAGATCAGCCGCGAGTTTGACCTCTACCACCGGCCGATGTCGGACATCACCCGCGAAGAGGAAGTCCACCTGAAGGACGAAGACACCGAGATTGCCTTCTTCAAAGGCGAGGGCCTCTTTCTGGCCGACGTGCTGGCCGAACAGGTCCACCTGGCCCTGCCCATGAAGGTGATCTGCCGCAGCGACTGCCGCGGCCTGTGCCCGCACTGCGGCGCCAGCCTCAACAACGAAGAGTGCCGCTGCGAATCCCATTCCGCCGACCCGCGGATGGCCCCGCTGGCGCGCCTCAAGCAGGACTGGTTCAAAAAGCAATAGCACGCAGCCGTTGAAACTCATACAATGCCCCCACACAGAGGGGGCCAAGACGAGGAGTTGGTATGCCCAATCCGAAGCGACGCCATTCCAAAGCCCGCAAGAATAAGCGGCGAGCGCACGACCACCTCACCGCACCGACGCTTGCCGAATGTCCCAATTGCCATGAGCGCAAGCTGCCCCACCGCGCCTGCCCCCACTGCGGCCACTATAAAGGGCGGGAAGTGGTGGACACCTCGGCGTAGAGGCGACTTGACGTCGCCACTCTGTGGCGGGATCGGTCCGCCGCTACGACCGTGGCGGGATAAACCCGCCGGTACCTAGACATCCGATGATCACAATCGCCGTTGACGCCATGGGAGGGGACCACGCCCCGCGCCCTGAGGTCGAAGGCGCACTCGAGGCCGCGCGCAGCATTGGCGTGCGCATCCTGTTGGCCGGCCAGCCCGCCGCGATTAGACGCGAGCTGGCCCGCCATAAGCATCGCGGCCTGCCGGTGGAGGTCGTGCCTGCCGGCGAAGTCATCACCATGCAGGACTCGCCGATGCAGGCCTTCCGGCGGAAGAAGGACAGTTCGGTGCATGTTGCTGCGCGGCTGGTGCGAGATGGCCACGCCGAAGGACTGGTCAGCGCCGGCAACACCGGCGCAGTGATGGCCGTGACGCGCTTTACGCTGGGCACTCTTGGCGGTGTGGACCGGGTCGCTCTGGCCGCTCCGTTTCCGACGCTGAAGGGCGGCGTCTCGGTGCTGCTCGACGTCGGCGCCAACGTGGATTCGAAGGTCGAGCACCTCGAGCAGTTCGCGGTGATGGGCGAGATCTACTACCGCGCCATCTTCGGCACCCGGCGTCCGCGAGTCGGCCTGCTCTCGATCGGCAAGGAAGAAATGAAGGGCAACGAGCTGACCCGCGAAGCCCACCCGCGGTTCAAGCGATTGCCGCTGCACTTTGTGGGCAACGTCGAGGGCCGCGACGTCTTCGCCGGCAACGTGGACGTGATCGTCTGCGACGGCTTTATCGGCAACGTCGCTCTGAAAATCAGCGAAGGGGTGGCGCAATTGATCGTCACCATGCTCAAAGGCGCGCTCAACAGCACCCTCGCGGCCCAGGTAGGCTCCCTGATCGCTCGCCGCGCCTTTCAGGACTTCAAAAAAAAGATTGACTATGCCGAGTATGGCGGTGCACCGTTGCTCGGCGTGCGGGGTGTTACCGTGATTGGCCACGGCCGGTCTGACGCCAACGCCATCAAGAACGCCGTCCGCGTGGCCGCAGAGCTGGCCCGCTCAAAGATAAACGAAAAGATCGAGCAGGAGCTCTCCACCGTCGCCGTGTAGCGGCGGCGTCAAGACACGATCATTGCGGTTTCGAATATGGGCAAACTCGCATTCCTGTTTCCCGGCCAGGCTTCGCAGTACCCGGGCATGGGCAAGGACCTGGCCGACAAGTACCCTGCGGCTCGCGCCGTCTTCGACGAGGCCGACCGCACGCTGGAAATTTCCGTCTCGCAACTCTGCTTTAGCGGCTCAGAAGATGACCTGAAGCTCACCGCCAACACCCAGCCCGCCATCCTGACCGTGAGCGTGGCCGCCTTCCGCGTTCTGGCTGAGAAGGGCATCACTCCGGACTACGTCGCCGGCCACAGCCTGGGCGAATACTCTGCGCTGGTTGCAGCCGGCAGCCTTAGCTTTGCCGAGGCCGTCCGCCTGGTCCGCCACCGCGGCACCTACATGCAAGAAGCCGTCCCCGCCGGACAGGGGGCCATGGCCGCCATCCTGGGCCTGGCCCCGGCGCAAGTTGCCGACATCTGCAAGCATGCCGCCGAGGGCGAAGCGGTCGCCCCAGCCAACCTGAATACGCCCGACCAGACGGTCATCTCCGGCTCGGCCGCAGCGGTGAAGCGCGCTGTCCAACTGGCCTCGGCCAGTGGCGCCAAGCGCGCCGTTGTGCTGGCCGTCTCGGCCCCGTTCCACAGCGAGCTGATGCTGCCCGCGCAGCAGAGGCTCGAGCCCGAACTACGTGCTACCGAGTTTGCCGCGCTGCGCGTTCCGCTGGTCACCAATGTGGACGCCGAAATCATCACCAACGGCGAAGAGGCATGCGAGGCGCTGATCCGCCAGGTGTCGCTGCCAGTGCGCTGGGAGGAGTCAGTGCGTGTGCTGGTTGATGCCGGCGTCAGCACCTTTGTCGAAGTCGGCCCTGGCCGGGTCCTGAACGGCCTGCTGCGGCAGATCGAGCGGTCGGTGCACGGCTTCAACGTGGAGGACGAAAAGAGCATGCTCGCCACGCTCGACAAATTGGCACAGGCCCGCGCAGAGACCTCGGAGGCATAACGCCGGCCTCCGGCCGGTTCTTGTCGGTCCGTCGGGGCGTATGCCCATACCCCTACGAAAGGCTAAGACGGAATCTCGAGTTTCGATTTCTTATGTTTGAACTGAGCAATCGCAGCGCACTCGTAACCGGCGCATCGCAGGGCATCGGCCGGGCCACGGCCCTGGCTCTGGCCCGTGCCGGCGGCAAAGTTGCCGCTGCAGCCCGCAACGCCGAAAAGCTGGCCAGCGTCGTCGCCGAAATCACTGCCGCTGGCGGCGAAGCCCTGGCCGTCCCGATGGATGTTGCCGATGGCGCGCAGATAAAAGCCGGCTTCGCAAGTGTGATCGAGCGCTGGGGCAAGCTCGACATCCTGGTGAACAACGCCGCCATCACCCGCGATGGCCTGGCCCTGCGAATGAAACCCGACGACTGGGAAGCCGTTCTGCGCACCAACCTGACCGGCGCGCACTTGTGCATCCAGCAGGCGCTGGCTTCGATGGTGCGGCAGCGCTACGGACGAATCATCAACGTTACGTCGGTAGTCGCCCGTATGGGCAACGCCGGCCAGGCCAACTACGTTGCCGCCAAGGCCGGCCTGATCGGACTGACCAAGGCCATCGCCACCGAGGTCGCTTCGCGCAACATCACGGTGAATGCAGTCGCGCCGGGCTTCATCATTTCGCCGATGACCGACCCGCTGCCGCAGAAGGTCAAAGACGACCTGGCTGCCCGCATCCCGCTTGGACGCCTGGGCTCCGATGGCGACGTTGCCGCCGCCATCGTCTTCCTGGCCAGCGAAGAGGCCGGTTACATCACGGGGCATGTGCTGGACGTGAACGGCGGGATGTATATGGCGTAGGGCCGGCCCTCCGTGTCCACCCCCGTTGGGCATGCACAGATGCCTGCCCCTACGGTTGGATGAAGCGCTGCGGTTGACCTTGCCGCAGTCGCTGACTAGAATGGGCGGGTTATTCGGAAGCCGATAAGGACGACCGGGCGGCATGGTTGGCCGCCGATCTGCACAACGCGAAGTCCGGAGGGAGACCGAGCATGGCCAGCGTGGAAGAACGCGTGAAGCAAATCATTGTGGAGCAGCTGGGGGTGGACGAGGGCGAAGTAACCGCCACCGCTTCCTTCGTGGACGACCTGGGCGCCGATTCGCTCGATACCGTCGAGCTGGTGATGGCGTTCGAAGAGGCCTTCGGCATTGAAATCCCCGACGAAGACGCCGAAAAAATCGCCACGGTCAAAGACGCCATCGCGTACATCGAAAAACACGCTCAGGCCAAGAAGTAAGCCGCCGGCCGGAGCGTTTCTCCGAGGAGAGTCGTCGCCTTGAGTCGCCGGGTCGTGGTAACGGGTGTCGGTCTGGTTTGTGGCTGCGGGATTGGCACCGAGGAAGCTTGGGCCAATCTGCAGACCGGGCGGAGCGGCATCGGCCCCATCACGCAATTTGATGCCACAGGCTTCGATTGCCGCATCGCCGGCGAAGTCCGCGGCTTCGACCCGCTGAACTGGCTCGAGAAAAAAGAGCTGAAGAAGACGGGACGCTTCATCCAACTGGCTCTGGCCGCTGCGGACTTCGCAATGAAGATGTCCGACCTGGAGGTAACGCCAGCTAACGCCGAGCAGACCGGCGTCTATATTTCGTCCGGCATCGGCGGTTTCGACATCATCGAGCGCGAACACACAAAGCTCATGCAAGGTGGTCCCGGCAAGATCTCACCCTTCTTCATACCGGCCGCCATTGTCAACCTGGCGTCCGGCCACGTCTCGATCCGCTACGGCGCGCAGGGTCCCAACTCCGCCACAGCCACTGCCTGTTCTGCCTCAGCCCACGCCATCGGCGATTCGTACAAGATTATCCAGCGCGGCGATGCCGACGCGATGATCTGTGGCGGCGCCGAAGCTGCCATCACGCCCATGGGCGTGGGCGGCTTCGCAGCCATGAAAGCGCTCTCCACGCGCAACGACGAGCCCGAACGCGCCAGTCGGCCCTTTGACGCCCAGCGCGATGGCTTTGTGGTCGGCGAAGGCGCCGGAATCCTGATTCTCGAATCACTCGATTCGGCCCGGCAACGCGGCGCGAAGATCCTCGCCGAGATCGTCGGCTACGGAATGTCCGGCGACGCCTACCACATTACCCAGCCCGCCGAAGAAGGCGCCGGCGCCTACCGCGTGATGCGTGCTACGCTGCGCGATGCCGGGCTCGGTCCCGAAGTGGTGGACTACGTCAACGCTCACGGCACCTCGACGCCCATCGGCGACGCCATCGAAACCACCGCAGTCAAGCGCTTTTTCGGCGACCGCGCGAAGAAAGTGCCGGTCAGCTCGACCAAGTCCATGACCGGGCACCTGCTGGGCGGAGCCGGCGGGCTTGAAGCCGGCATTTGCATCCTGGCCCTGCGCGACCAGGTCTTGCCGCCGACGATCAACTACGAGAACCCCGATCCGGCCTGCGACCTGGACTACGTGCCCAACCAGGCGCGCAAGGCCACGGTGCGCTACGCGCTATCGAATTCGTTCGGCTTTGGCGGCACAAATGCCGCCCTGCTCTTCAAGCGCTGGGAAGAGTAGCGGCGGGCTTACCCCGCCAACCACCGGCTCTCGCACTCGTAGGAGGAATCCTTGAACGTCGCGGTCTGCATCAAGCAGGTTCCTGCCAAAGACGCACCTCTGGCTATTGCCGAAGGCAGCGCGTGGATCCGCGAGGCCGATATCGGCTTTGAGATGAACGAGCCGGACCGTTTCGCTCTCGAAGAAGCTCTGCGCCTCAAGGAAAAGCACGGTGGCGAGGTGGTGGCGATCTCAATGGGCCCGGAGCGCGTGAAGTCCACGATCAAAGAGGCACTTGCCAAAGGCGCAGACCGCGGCATCCACGTCGCCGATGACAAGTTCTTCCAGCTCGACCCCCTGGCGGCGGCAAGGTCGCTGGCTGCGGCCATCGCAAAAGAAAAGTTCGACCTGGTCCTCACCGGCTTGCAGAGCGACGACCACGGCTTCGGCCAGACAGGCGTCCTGCTGGCCGAGTTACTCGGGCTGCCGCACGCCACGATCATCATGCAGATCGAAGTCGCCGACGGCCGCATGAAGCTTAAGCGCGAACTGGAGGCCGGCTGGTTCCAGTGGGTCGAGCTGCCCCTGCCCGCCGTGCTCAGCATCCAGTCGGGCATCAACAAGGTCCGCTACGCCACGCTGAAGGGCATCATGGCGGCGAAGAACAAAGAGATCACCACGATTTCGCGCGAATCGCTGGGCGTTGCGAGCGAGCTGACCCAGCGCGTGGAGCGCATTTATGTGCCGCAGAAGACCAAGAAAACGGAGTTCCTCACCGGTACGCCCAAGGAAGCTGCGGCCAAACTGGTGGAGAAACTGAAGTTCGAAGCGAGGGTGATCTGATGAACATACTGCTGATCACCGAGCAGCGCGAAGGGAAATGGAATAAGACCAGCTTTGAAACGCTGGCCGCAGCGCAGCAGCTCGCCGCCGAGCAGAAGGGCGGCCTGCGAGCCGTGGTCATTGGCAAAGGCGTTTTGGCGCTGGCCGACGAGCTGGCCGCGAACAAGCTCGATGAGGTGCTGCGGGTCGAACACGACCTGCTCGAGAAGTACACGCCGGATGGATATTCGCTGGCGCTCAAGCAAGTGATCGAGCAGGTGAAGGCTGACCTCGTCCTGCTGCCACATACCTATCAGGTGCGTGACTACGCACCCAAGCTCGCCGCTTCACTCGGTAAAGGTATGGTGGCCGACTGTATCGGCTACAAGAACGAAGGCGGCAAGCTGCTTTTCGTCCGCCAGATGTTCCAGGGGAAGACGGCCGCAGACGTCTCGCTGCAAGGCAGTGCGCCGTGGTTTGTGTCGTTCCAAGCGGGCGCTTTTCGAGCGGACTTGGTGGCGAAGGGTGTTGCAAAAGCGCCGGTCAATGCGGTTGGCGTGGAGTTGAAGGCGGAGCAGATTCGGACGAAGCCGCTGGAACTTTTCCGCGAGGCAAAGCAGGCTGTGGACCTGACCCAGGCACCGATCATCATCGCCATCGGCCGCGGCATCAAGGCGCCGGAAAACATCCCCATGGCCGAAAAGCTGGCCAAGCTGCTGGGAGGCGAAATCGCCGCCTCGCGTCCGATTTGCGATGAAGGGTGGCTGCCGATGGAACGGCAGATTGGCAGCTCGGGCCAGACCGTTGCGCCGAAGCTCTACCTGGCGCTGGGTATCAGCGGCGCGATCCAGCACGTGGTGGGGATGAAAGGCTCGCGAACGATCGTCGCCATCAACAAGGACCAGAACGCGCCCATATTCGAAGTCGCCGATTTCGGCATTGTGGCCGATATTTTCGAGATTATTCCGGCCCTGACCGAAGAGCTTGAAAAAGCAAAATAGAAATGGTGACGTGGAGTCGCCGCTACTTCCCCGTGTTACGCCTCTGATTTGTTAGAATGAATCCGTGACGATTCAACGCGAACAATTGGAAGCGGATGTACTGATTGTTGGCGCCGGGCCGGCGGGACTGGCCTGTGCGCTTCATCTGGCGCGGCTGATCAAACAGCACAACGCGGCAGGCGGCAAACCTGCACTCTCCGCTGAGAACATCTACGTCCTTGAAAAGGGACGCGAAATCGGCGCACATCAGCTCTCCGGCGCGGTGATGGACCCGCGCGGCTTGGCCGAGCTGATCCCGGACTTCAAGAAATCAGCGCCGCCCGGCACGCTCGATACGCCGGTCACCGACGACGCTGCGTACTTCTTCACCGAGCGTAGAGCATGGAAATTCCCCATTACGCCGCCGCCGTTGCGGAACCACGGCAACTACGTTGTCTCACTGAACAAGCTGGTGAAGTGGTTGGGCGGGCTGGTGGAACAGGAAGGCATCAATCTGTTCACGCAGTTTGCCGGTGCGAACTTGATTTATGAGGGCGAGGGAATCGCCGGCGTCATCACCGAGGACAAGGGCCTCGATAAGGACGGCAAGCCGAAAGATAACTTCACGCCCGGCTACGAGTTGCGCGCGAAGGTTACGGTCCTAGCCGAGGGTCCGCGCGGTTCGCTCACGAAGGATCTGGTTAGCCGGCGGAAGCTCGACAACCTGAATCCCCAAGTTTACGGCATGGGCATCAAGGAGCTGTGGGAAGTGCCTGCCGGCCGCATGCAGCCCGGCTTCACCGCGCACACGCTCGGGTGGCCGCTAGATTCGAGCATGTACGGCGGCGGCTGGGTCTACGGGCTGCGCGAGAACCGCGTGTCGCTTGGCATGGTGGTGAGCCTCGAGTACCACAACCCGCTGTTTGATCCGCACGAGGCATTTCAGAAGTACAAGACACATCCCTACGTGAAGCGGATCCTCGAGGGCGGCAAGCTGGTGCGCTACGGCGCAAAGACCGTCCCCTATGGCGGCTGGTATTCGATGCCGCGCACGTACGTGGACGGCGGGCTGATCATCGGCGATTCGGCCAGCTTCCTGAACTCGCAGCGGCTGAAGGGCATCCATATTGCCATCAAGAGCGGAATGCTCGCCGCTGAGACGATCTTCGAAGCCCTGTGCTCGGGCGATGTATCGGCGAAGGCGCTCTCGGCCTTCCCGAAGAAGGTCGAGGCCAGTTGGATTAAGAAAGAGCTTTGGGAGGTGCGCAACTTCCACCAGGGGTATGCGCACGGGCTCTACGCCGGACTGTTCCACACCGCGCTACAATTCGTCAGTGGCGGCCGCGGGCTGATTGATCCAATGCGGACGAAGCCGGGCTATGAGGCGTATCAGAGGATCGATGGTCGTGCCGCCCCGGAACGATTCAAAGGTGACGGCACGTTAACCTTCGACCGGCTGACGGACGTCTATCACTCGGGGACTAGGCACGAGGAAGACCAGCCCTGCCATCTGGTGGTGGCCGACACGAGCATTTGTGCCGACCGGTGCGTGCGCGAGTACGGCAACCCTTGCCAATACTTTTGCCCGGCGGCCGTTTACGAGATGGTGAAGGAAAAGGGCGACCTGCGGCTGAAGATAAACGCTTCGAACTGCGTCCACTGCAAGACCTGCGATATCGCCGACCCCTATCAGATTATCAATTGGGTTCCTCCCGAGGGCGGAGGTGGACCTAACTACGAGGGGATGTAGCAAGAAGAAGGCCGGCCACCCCGACAAGGTCGGGGCGGGTGCCGGGCCGCCCCTAAAACACCTGCAAGAAAAAACCTCTTGGCTACCCGCAACCCGCGCCGGCACATGGCCCGCGGGACGTCAGCCGGCGGAAGAAATTCCGGATGCGAGCCAGCATACTGGCTTCTTTCTTCGCAGGTCTCTGCTCGAGGAGGGGAATCACTTCTGCTTTCTGCACTGCGACCAATGGGGCCGGAGGCGCCGGAGGTTCCTCAACGCGTCCCCGAAAGACTTTCACCGGCCGAACGCGTGCCTGCCGGAGGAGCAGGATCGTCTCCGGGCTTGGCTGGGGCGGAGGGGCAGGAGAGGCGGCGTCAAACGTCAGCGGCGGCATCACGACCTGATATACGGGCTCTTCGATCGTTGGAGGTTTCTGTGTGTCCTGCGGGGCAGTCTGGTACTCGGCAGCCGGAGGATAAAGTCGCGCGCTGGCGGCCGAAGCAAGCAAGCTGAGCTGCGGCGGCTGCACCTGCTCCAAAGGCTGCGATCGTGCCACGAGGACTTCGCATTGGCAGCTGCCAGAAGCGCCGCGCATGGATTCGATTTGTTCGCCGGCCAGGGAGAGCTCGCCGCCCTGCGGCAGCAGCACGCGGTGGCCAGTCAACTGTTGTTCAATGCGCACTGCGCCCCGCGCCGCAAGCACGCACATGGCTCCGCTCTGGTCTAGACCTACAGTCACATCGCGGGGGCCACTGGCAATTGCCACCGGCGAAGCCACGATAAGCGGAGTGTAGAAGGTGAGGGGGCTTGCGTTTTCGAGCTTTGCGTGCACCCGGCCGTAGTCAATTGCAAGCGTGATTGCTCCGCCGGACTTGAGCACAGAAAAATGAGCCGGGCCGCAGATGCCCACCTCGCCGCCTTCGGCAAGCAACAGCCGGGCCTGGCCCGAACGCACTGTCACGTTGCTGCCGCTTGCGAGCACGGTGACGCTGAAGCCGCCTACGACTTCCACACTCGACGGCCCATGGACCTGTATGTCTTCGCCATAGATGCGTCCCACCGTCTCCGGGGGCGCTTGTGCCCATAACAGCAGCGAGCCTACGAGCATGGCACCCAAGAAGAGCAGACAGAAACGCCGGATAGAATTTCGGGAATTGGTAAGCCGTTGCTGCTTGCTGGCGGCCATCATGGAGCGCTGCGGTTCCTCTATACTATACCGCGATGTCTGACCCATTGACACCCACCGAGGGGCGAGAAGAGCAACGCCTCTTGCAGCACTACGATACCCGCCTGCCGGAGCTTTCCCGCTGGCGGCGCATGCAGATCCCGGTAATCGCCTGGGCAGGATACTGGCTGATCCGGACGCTTTGCCCAACGCTGCGCATCGAGGCGCTAGGCCAGCAACACGAAGGGCGCGTGTACGCGTCGGGGCGGCGCGTGATCTTCGCGTTCTGGCACCGCGGAATCATTCCCATACTGTGGTGGACGCGCAACCGCGGCATCGTGGTGATGAACAGCACGAACTTCGACGGGCAATGGACGCGGCGCGTCATTGAGCGGCTAGGCTACGGCACGGCGCAGGGCAGCTCGACTCGCGGCGGCCTGCGGGGCCTAGCAGTGATGGCACAGCGTCTGGAGCAAGGACTGGACGCGGCCTTTACGATCGATGGCCCCCGTGGCCCGCGTTTTGTGGCCAAGCCCGGGCCGGCCATGCTCGCCCGCCGCACCGGCTGCCCGATGATTGCATTCCACGTTGGGATGGAGCGGGCGCACACGTTTGAGAATACCTGGGACCTGTTCCAGATGCCCTACCCTTGCTCGCGCGCGGTGATTGCGTTTGATGCGCCGATTGAAGTCCCTGCTGATGCTGACCGCGAACTGCGCGAGCGCAAGCACGCCGAACTTCAGGCTTCGCTCGAGCGGGCCCGCCACTTGACCGAGTCCTGGTATGGGCTTACCGAAGAGGAGCGCAATCGCCACCGCGCACGGTGGAACGCCTAACCAAGGGGATTGCAGGAGCGGCCGTGCGCGGCCGCTGCCGCTATTTCTTCGGCGGGATACTCAGCAGCACCTGACACGGCGAGTGCAACGATACCTTTTTCGCCGTCGTGCCCAGCAAGATTTCTCCCAGCGTCCGTCCGTGGTGATAACCCAGCACGGCCAGGTCGAATTTGTACGTCTTCAGCTCGTCCAGGATGGCATCCCCGGCTGAATGTGCCCGCAGCTCCACCGTGGTGACTTTCATTCGGCTGCGCTTGGCCACCCGTTCCCCCGTCCGCAGGATCTTCCGGGCCTGTGCCTCCAGATCCGGCACATCCGCATCGAGCGGCGTGATGTCCGGCAACTCGATCACGTGAACCAGGTGCAGCGAGGCGCCACGCGCGCCCACGCGGCAGGCCAGATCCGTCAACTCAACCGCATGCGCTGCATCTTTCAAGCCCACCAGGATTCGTTTGGCTTTTTTCATGGTGTCCTCCCTGTTTGCTTTGTGACGTCGAGAATAAGGAAAGGGAGAATCTATCTCCTCGTGCTTCACCGTTCGCCGAGCGTTACTTCGACGTCGGTCTTCTGCCGACCGCGATAGATCGTCAGGCGCACGCGCTCACCCCGGCCGCTTGCGATTCAGCAGGCGGTTCATATCGAGCTGGTTGGCAACCGGCTGCCCATCCAGAGCGATCAGCAGGTCGCCACCACCAGGATGCGCCGCATACCGGCAATCACTGCACGGCTCCCGCCGCGCAGTCCGGCTTGAGCAGCCGGACTGCCGGAAACAACGCGTTCGATGAGTAAGCCTTCTTCAACCGGCAGCTCCAAAGCTTCGGCCAAGCCGGGGAAAAGCGCCGTAGCATCCACGCCAAGGTAGGCGCGACGGACGCGGCCTTCGCGGATCAGGTCGTCGGCGATTTGTTTGGCCGCATGGATGGGAATGGCAAAGCCGATGCCGGCCGTGGTTCCGGTCGGAGCAAAAATCGCTGTATTGATACCGACAACGCGGCCGTGCGAATCGAGCAGTGGTCCGCCAGAGTTGCCGCGGTTAATCGCGGCGTCAGTCTGGATGGCCTCGTCGATAAAGGTCTGTTCATCCGTCTGCACGGTGCGACCCACAGCACTCACTACCCCGGTCGTGAGCGTCGTCTGGAAACCGAACGGGTTGCCAATGGCCAGAACTCGCTGCCCGACGCGCAAGGCCCGTGAATCGGCGAGCGGCAGGGCGACCAGGTTCTTGCCACGCGGGTCGATCTTCAACAGAGCGATGTCATTGCGGGGGTCAGCGCCTACGAGCTTGGCCGGATAGCGGCTCTGGTCGCCCAAAGTCACTTCGATGCTTTGGGCACCTTGCAGCACGTGCGCGTTGGTGAGGATGTAGCCCCGCGGGTCAATGACGAAACCTGAGCCGGCTCCTTCCACGGGAACGACGTTGAAGAAAAAATCGTACTCCACGGCGCGCGTCACTATGTTGGCCACGGCGGGCGCGGCCTCGTGATAGATCTTGACGTTGTTGGCCTCCTCAGGCGTCAGATCGGAGGTGGCCGGCGTCTGCGAGGCAGCGGATTGCGCCGCAACATTGACGGGCGGGCGTGTGCCCCAACGCGAGCCTGCCCAGTAGGCCCCGAGGACGAGCACGGCGGCGAGAGCAATAAGTCGGACGGCGTTCGAGGAGTTCCAACCGAGCGGCATGGTGCGTTCCCTCAGGTCAGCCCTGTGTGGCGGCGAGCTTCTTGAGTCTTCTGACCAATTCTTCGACCTGAAGCCGGGTGTGGTCAAGCGTGCCCGAGCAGTCGATCAAGTCGTCGGCCAGCACGCGTTTTCGATCGAGTGGTAACTGCGCAGCGATGCGCTGGTCGGCCTCGGTGCGAGACATGCCACGAGCCAGGAGACGCTCCAGCTGCTGCTCGGGCCGGCACCAGACCACGACCAGACGATCGAGGCGTTTGTGGTAACCGGCTTCGATCAGTAGCGCAGCTTCGACTACAGCGACCGCACCGGGTTCATCGCTTTCAAGTGCGGCAAGCTCGCGCTCCTGCTCGGCAATGACGCACGGGTGGACAATCGCATTCAACTTCTCGAGTTTCGCGCGGTCGGCAAAGACAATTGCAGCTAGGCGAGCACGGTCAACCCGTTTGTCGCTAAAGAGAATTTCCGTGCCAAACTCGCGGACAACTTGTTCGTAAGCCGGCTGGCCCGGCTCGATCAACTGGTGCGCGAGCTTGTCGGCATCTAACACGTGGCAGCCTAGCTCCCGCATCCGGGCTGCGACCGTGCTCTTGCCGCAAGCGATTCCACCAGTCAGCCCAACGCGCAGCATCAAGGTTTTCTTGCGGCAGCGGGTTGCATCACCGAGTTCATGCGCCGCAGTCGCGCGGCCTTGACGGTGTTGCTCATCAGCATGGCGATGGTCAGCGGGCCAACGCCACCCGGCACGGGGGTGAGGGCACCGGCTACCTGGACGGCGTCGGGGTGGACATCGCCGACCAGCGCCGAGCCTCTCTCGCGGAACTTGGCCAGCCGCTCGGGGAAGTGTACAAACAGGCGCTCGGCCTCGGCGGCATCGGTGACGCGGTTGGTGCCCACATCAATGACCGTGGCGCCGGGCTGAATCCAGTCGGGAAGAACCATGCCAGCGCGCCCGATGGCAGCCACGACGATCTCGCCGCGGCGAACGACGCCGGCCAAGTCGCGCGTTTTTGAATGGCAAATGGTGACCGTGGCGTGGGCGTGCATTAACAGCAGCGCCATCGGCTTGCCGACGATGTCGCTCCGGCCTACGACCACTGCATTGGCACCTTCAAGCGTGACGCCGCTGCGACGGAGAATCTCCATCACTCCAAGTGGCGTACAGGCGGCCAGGCCGGGCCGGCCTGTGACAAGATGTCCGAGGCTGACAGGATGAAAACCGTCTACGTCCTTCGCCGGGTCTACCGCCTCCAACACTTTTTTCGAGTCCACCTGCGGGGGCAGGGGCAATTGCACCAAGATACCGTCCACGTCATCGCGCGCATTGAGCTCTCGGACGAGCTCGAGAAGTTCCTCGGTGGTGACGGTGGACGGAGATGTGAAGCGCGAACTCGCCAGGCCGAGCTGCTCGCAGGCAGCGATCTTGCTATTTACATAAATCTTGGACGCAGGGTTATCGCCCACCAGGACCGTGGCCAAACCTGGTCGGACGCCCGCGCCGGTCAGTTCTTGGATTTGACTCTGGAGCTCACCATAGATCTGGTCGCGGATGGCGTTGCCGTTCAGGATGCGTGCCGTCAAGAGGCCTCCGGATGGGGTGAACTGAGCCGTTCGCTCACGCATCTTATCATAGGGCACGAAAGGGCCGAGCGGCGCTACGACTGCCCCTAGCATTCCTCCCATAGGAAATCAAAGGAAAAACGCCCCGCTAGCCTCGGGCTACGGGGCGTCTCAGTCTCGGTTGGACTTCAATCTCCGACCCTGACCTCTCACTTCTAGTAAATGTCGTACTGCTCCCAGTGCAGGGTGGGGTCGGACTGGATGATCACGCTGCGATGGGTGAGGTGCTCGAGCTCCTCGACAAGCGCAGATTCGCGGGTCTTTAGCGCCTTGGCGATTTCGGGATGGACGCGGAGCGTCAGGCTTTGCGATTCGAGCTCGCCGGCCATTTTTCGCGCTTCGGCCTGAATCTCGTAGCAGATAGTCGGGATGGACTTCACCATGCCAGAGCCGGTGCAGTAAGGGCAGGGCTGGCACAGGACGCGCTCGAGCGCCTGCTTGGTGCGCTTGCGGGTGATGGCCAGCAGGCCGAACTCGTTGAAGGAGAGTACCTTCGAAGGTGCGCGGTCGCTGCGCAGGGCATCGTCGAGTGCGATCATCACTTTTTCGCGGTTGCGGCGCTCTTCCATGTCAATGAAGTCCACGACGATGATCCCGCCCAGGTCGCGCAGGCGGATCTGGCGGACAATTTCCTTCACCGCCTCGACATTGGTTTTGACAATCGTATCTTCGAGGCGTGTGGAGCCACGCCCAACATACTTGCCGGTGTTGACGTCGATGGCCACCAGAGCCTCGGTATGGTTGATGACAATGTAGCCGCCGGACTTGAGCCAGACCTTGGGCCGCAGGGCCTTGTCCAGCTCCTGTTGGATGCCGAACTCCTCGAACATCGGGGTTTCTTTGGTGTACAGCTTCACGCGGTTCACCAACCTCGGCTGGAAGCGGCTGACGAAGTCGACGACCTTGCTGTATTCCTCTTCGTTGTCGATCCAGATGGAGCTGTAATCGCTGCCGACGTAGTCGCGGAGGATGCGCTCGACCAAGTTGAGGTCGCGGTGCATCAGCGCAGGCGCCTTGCGCTGCTCGGCGCGGGTCTTGATATCCGACCACTGGCGTCCCAGGAACTCGACGTCGCTGCGGACATCTTCTTCGGTGGCTCCCTCGGCGGCGGTTCGCACGATGAAGCCGCCCGGGAAGGGCACCTTTGCGTCGGCCACGATGCGGCGCAGACGCGAACGCTCCTCGGCTGAGGCGATTTTCCGAGAGACGCCGATGTGGTCCACCGTGGGCATGTAGACGAGGAAGCGGCCGGGTAAGGCAACGTGACTGGTAATTCGCGCGCCTTTCTTGCCTAGCGGCTCCTTGGCGATTTGGACGATGATCTCCTGACCAGCTTTGAGCAGCTCGGAAATGAGCTGCGGCCGCTGCGGCGGGCCATGCCGCTCGTGACGCCGCAGGGGCCGCCCTCCGCGTTGAGGACGACCACCGCGGCGCATCGGCCGCTGGAAGCGCGGCCGGGAGTCGCGCTGCATGCGCGCTTCAAAGCGCTGTGGCTCCTCGACGCGCGTCTCACCGGTTTCTAGTCCGGCCGGCGCGTCTATGGCAGCTTCCGAGGCAGGTTCCACCAATGAAGAGTGGGGTTGGGGCTCGTCGGTTGACTCAGCAAGCTCATAGGCTTCTGCAAGCGCATCTGCGGCCGGACCATCATCCTCACCTTGCATTTGGGCTTCGCTGACCTCGTCTTGCGCCTCTTCGTGCTTGGCTTCAGCCAACTGTTCGGCCAGAGAGGTGACCTCCTCGTCGCTCAGATCAGCATCGGAAGCACGAACAGCGGCCTCGGCCTCCGCCCTTCCAAATGGCACCGCAGGGGGCTCGCCATGCTCGTTGGCGAAAGATTCGAGCGGAAGGATTGGCGACTCCGCTTCCGGCTCACTCTTACACCACACCGCTGGCTCGATGGAAGAGGAGAACTCGGCCTCGATGGGAGTTTCGACAGGGGCTGGCTCACTTGGGGGGCCTGCCAGGGGTGCGGAAAGCCAGCCGGCTGGAGTTGGCTCGGTCTGCATGGAGGAGTGTTCTTGAAAGATTGGCGAATCAGGAAACACCGACGAGGGAGTCGGCGTCTCCGGTACCGCGGAAGAAGGTGCGCTGGCCATGCGGTCTCTATATTTGGCCAGTGATTCCCCGGGGAGAAAAATCGGCTCGCCAATTGGCTCTGTCGGTTCGAACGACCGTGGCTGGAACCCCCGCGGTTCGGGCGGGCGCTGCGATGCGTATTTCGAGGGAGGGAGGTCGCGGCCTTGCCGGTGTCTGCCCGCGCCCCCGCGGCGACCGCGGTCGCGGCC